>JANRIL010000021.1:0-14364 GCA_033764955.1 Cyanobacteriota bacterium
CTACTGCGGCTATCTTACTTGAGGGGTCGCCCTCCGGAAATCTTGCTCGATGCCAGGTCATTATCCCCAAAATCCCCTCAGTATCCTTACCGAGGGGATTTTGCTCCTCTTATCCCTAAACAATACTCTCCACCTCTTTGAGGGTTATAGTGACTCATTTATGACAAGGAGAAGTTACTCAGAACAGACTAGATCGGTTGAGAACCACGGTAATGGTTGCAGAGATGGACTGACACATAGTCCTGCATTCTTGTGAGCCTGGAAAATGGTTAGGCGGCTGAGTTGCCGAAACTCCTCCGGGATCCGTCCGCTCAACTGGTTGTGATCCAGCCGTAGATCCCGCAATTGACTGAGATGAATCAGGCTATTGGGAAGGGATCCCTCCAACTGATTATGGCTGAGGTAAAGTGCCTTAAGAGAGGGGAGAGATCCCAGTTGGGGAGGAATGGTTCCGCTTAGCTGGTTGTTGTTCAAAAATAAGCCTTCCAACGCCATTAACTGAGACAGAGGGGGGGGAATGGTTCCGGTCAGTTGATTATTTTGTAAGACTAGATTTTGGAGGAGGGGCATCTGCCCCAATGTTGCCGGAATCTCTCCGCTTAACTGGTTGTGATCCAAAAATAGCCCCCGCAACCCCTTTAGGTTGCCCAGTTCCGCTGGAATGGATCCCTGCAATTGGTTGTAGTCCAGAAAGAGGTTTTCTAGTTTGCTCAATTGCCCCAGTTCAGGGGGAATAGTTCCGCTGAGTTGATTATGGCTGAGGGAGAGTCCTTGCAGACGACTGAGTTGACCTAGGGTAGGTGGGATCCTCCCCGTCAAGTTTTGCCGATCTAACACCAATCCGATCACACATTGCTCGGTATCCCAACCCGTCACGGTTTCCATCGCCAAGTCAGGCCGACCCATGGCAGCAAGAGCCTGCTTGACCAGAAGAGGATCCTGCTGTTGACAGGTGGGTGGCAATGCCGATTGGGATCCCCACGTGGTCTGGGATCCCCAACCGAGCAGCAGTAGCCCGATCATCCAGCAACCTCTCGCCCCCTGGGATCCTAGCAGAGATGAGATTATGATCGACAGTCTAGATGGCAGCATCAACTCGCTCTCCTTGCTAATCGGCTTGGATCCTGCCGCTTTTTTACCCAGCGATGGCAAACTCCTACAGGAAACTTTAGCTTTGATTGGCCGTGATGCGTAGCCGCTCAGCTAGCTGTTGGAGTTGACGGGTAAATTGCAGATTTTCCTTACTCATTTGGGTGACTTTTTCAATGCTATAAAGAACGGTGGTGTGATCTTTTCCCCCCAACGCCTCGCCAATTTTGGGCAAGCTCAGTTCCGTATAATGCCTCATTAAATACATGCCTATTTGTCGAGCCTGACTAATTTCTCGTTTGCGGGTGTTGCTAAGCAGATCCTCTCGACTCACATGAAATTCCTCGCAGATCACATTTAACACTGTATCGCTGGTGATTTCTTTCGGCTCGAGGGGGGGATTCAAGATGGGTTCAATATTTTCCACCGTCATGGCCAACCCAGAAATGGAAACGAAGGCCACAGCTCGAATCAGCGCTCCTTCCAATTCACGGATGTTATTGGTGTAGGTGGAGGCAATATATTGAATGACGTCGGGGGGCAGATGCATCCCTTCGTATTCTGCTTTTTTCTGCAAAATTGCCATACGGGTTTCAATATCGGGGGATTGAATCTCTGCAATTAATCCCATCGAAAACCGAGAACACAGCCGTTCTTGCAAACGGGGAATTAAATGGGGGGATCGATCCGCTGCTAAGATAATCTGTTTTCCCGATTCATGGAGGGTATTAAAGGTGTGAAAAAATTCCTCCTGAGTATATTCTTTTCCCTCGATAAATTGAATGTCATCCACTAGTAAAATATCTACATCTCGATAGTGCTCCCGAAAGGCTTGCATACTTCCCCGTTGGATGGCGTCGATCAGATCATTGGTGAAGCGTTCGGTGGAGACATAAAAGATTTTGGAGCGCTGGTTAGCCTCCAGCCGATAGTGCCCAATTGCCTGCATCAAGTGGGTTTTACCCAGCCCCACGCCGCCACACAAAAAGAGGGGATTATAGGCTCGTCCCGGCATATCCGCCACCGCCAAAGCTGCCGCATGAGCCATCCGGTTATTTGGCCCCACCACGAAGCGGGAGAAAGTGTATTTGGGGTTGAGGTTCGGGGAGCGCAGGGGAACTCCATTTGTGGGTTCCGGCGCGGGCAGCAGACTGGCTTCCGGTAGATTGACCCGCCCCATGTCCTCTTCCGCCTGGGGATCCACCAAAAACTCTACGCTCAGAGGGATCCCGGCCACTGCCTGGACAATTTCGGTAATGGTGGAAGCGTAATATTTTTGTAACCAACTGCGGGCAAAATCGCTGGGGGTGGAAATCCGCAGGCAGTTATCGGTGAGGGATTGGGCTTTGGCCGTTTTGATCCACACCTCAAATGTGGGGCGGCTGAGTTGAACTTGCAGGTGCCCTAGCACCTGTTCCCAAAATTTTTCGAGCGAGGTTTCTACAGGTGTTGGATTCACAGCAAGTCACCCAGGAAACAATGGAGGGTACTCAGGAATGGCAGCCTAGCTGATATTAAACATGCAAGTGGCCTGAGAAGGTTATGCCCCACCACCCCTCTAGGTGGGAAACCCTATCGGCTAGCCTCTGAGATTTATCACTTTAGCTGGTGATCCTGTTTCAGCCAATCTGGTGTAAAACCAGAAAGTTCGCTATGATCTGATGTCCATGCCAAATTTTATCTTCACCCCAGCGAAGGGACGACCGGATTATGACCAAGCGAACTCTGCGTGGAACTGCCCGCAAAAGGCTACGGGTTTCGGGCTTTCGGGCACGGATGGCTACCCCAGGAGGACGGCGAGTTATTCAGCGCCGCCGTAGCCGTGGGCGAGCGCGTCTAGCGGTACAGTAGCGGTGATGACTACTCACCGGGATCCCTAACCGACATTGCGGCCATGCTATCGGCTCGTTACCGCCTGAGGCGTCGTTCCACTTTTGACCAAATCTACAAACAAGGCAAACGGCAATCCTGTCCTCTTTTTTCCCTGTCCTGGATACCAATGACGGGATCCTCAGCCGCCTCACCCCCTCAAATTGCTGTCGTGGTCAGCAAAAAAGTCTGCCGTCACGCCGTAGGACGTAACCGAGTCAAACGAAGGTTGCGGGCGGCTATCCGTCACCTTCTACCCCAGGTGCCTACGGGTTACTGGCTGGTCTTGACCGCCCGCACCCCTGTCCTTACGAGTGATTGGTCAACTATCCTCCGACAGCTTCAGGAACTTCTCCAGAAAATTCCCCTGCCCCCCCATCCGGAAGGGGCAAGTAAGCGATTTGGAGCGAATCCGCAGGCTGGGTTTTGTAAAACTGAGAAAGATATTAAGATCAGTAAATAATTCATCCTAGGGGTAAGGGAACCGCATGGCATTAAAAGAAGAAACATTTTTTGAGGGTGGTCCCCACACCGGCGATTTAGTTGTCAACAGCTTGGTGGGTGCTACGATCATCGGCCTGCCTCTGTTTGTGGGATCCCTAGTGCGTAAGGTGTGGGTGAAGTACCGTATCACCAGCCGCCGCATCACGGTGATTGGAGGCTGGGGAGGCAAAGATCGCTCAGACGTTATTTATAGCGAGATTGCCAAGGTGGTAATTGTTCCTCGCCTAGGGGGATGGGGAGATATGGTGCTTACCCTCAAAGATGGCAGTCGCCTAGAGTTACGATCCCTGCCCCGTTTCCGTGAAATTTATGACTACATTAATCAGCGCATTGATGAAAAAGCCCAACAGGTGAGTGGTGCTATCGGTCAAAAGACGGTGACTCGTCCGGCCAAAACCCGTCCAGTCCCATTGGATCCCTCCGATCCAGGAGAGATCGAGGCTAAGGAGCCCTTAGAGGAGGTGGATGCTAACCCGCGGGTTGGATTTACCGACTATGCCGAAACCTTGAATGGGCGGCTCGCCATGATCGGATTTTTAACTCTCTTGGCTCTGGAGCTGGTCACCCACAAAACTCTAATTGAACTGATCACAGGAGGCGGATCCTGATCCTAGTGACAACCGATCATGAGAGTTGTGTCCCACGGGTTGCCCTTGTCCATGACTATTTGATCAAACAGGGGGGATCCGAAAATGTGGTGCAAGCCCTGCACGCCCTCTTCCCAGAAGCGCCCCTCTACAGCAGCCTCTATGCCCGTGAGCTGATGCCCCCAGAATGGCAGGCTCTATCCATTCACACCTCCTTCCTCCAGGCATGGGCTGAACGCGGCGGGATTTTCCGAGTAGATTATCAGTCGCGGCTCAAGTTTTTGTTGCCCTTTATGCCGCTTGCCTATGAAAGCTTTAATTTCACAGGTTATGACTGTGTGATTAGCAGTTGTCATGCCTATGCCAAAGGGATCCTCACGGGATGCGAAACCCTCCATATCAGCTACCTACACAGCCCTACCCGCTACCTCTGGCAGGCGAGCGAAACCTATAGCCAACAGGGATTACGGCAACGCTGGCAACAGCCCCTCAGTCAGTGGCTCCTCCACCGCCTCCGGCAATGGGATCTGTTAGCTGCCCAACGCCCAGATTATTTAATTGCCAATTCTCACTACATTCGGCGGCAGATTGAAAAGTTTTATCGTCGTTCTGCCACGGTGATTTACCCCCCCGTGGATGTGGAGTTTTTTCAGCCTGTCGATCACCCCAGCCAAGATTATGATCTGGTGGCCTGCCGCCTAGTGCCTTATAAGCGAGTGGATATCGCCATCCAAGCCTACAACCATTTGCAACGCCGCTTGGTTGTTGTGGGGGAAGGCCCCGAATTGCCCCGCCTCCAAGAGATGGCTGGCTCCACCATTGAATTTCTCCCCCACCAATCCCGTTCCGCTCTAAGGGGATTATTTGCCCATTGCCGCGCTTTTGTTTTTCCCTGGGCAGAAGATTTTGGCATCACCCCCGTAGAGGTACAAGCCTGTGGTCGGCCTGTGATTGCCCTCAATCAAGGGGGAGCCAAGGAGACGATTGTGCCCGGTCAAACAGGCATTTTGTTTAACCAACCTACTCCAGAAGGATTAGCACAGGCTATTCTGGCCTTTGATCAGCAAGCTTGGGATCCCCAGGTAATTCGCCGACAGGCTGAGTCTTTCTCCCACAAACGTTTTGTGGTTGAGACGGAGCAATTTGTTCAACAAGCTTGGCAGAATTTTCGTCAGGCTAGCTCATTTCCTAAGGCAGCCACTAAAACTCATCCTGCAAGCTGAGCAGGACAGAGCTACTCAGGCGGTTCAGCCACCCTTCTAAGTAGGGTTGATTGCTTTTTTGCTGCTCTGGATCTTGGGTATTGAGGGGATAGGGAGCCAATCCACGAATGACCGCCGAGGTCACACAAAACATAGACTTTTGAAAACTTTGGCAAATCTGCACCCGCAAGTCATCTTCTCCTCGCAGACTGCGTCGATAAATATCAAGGAGATAGTCCGGCAGATGGTGACGCATATCCTGCATGAGGAGAGTGGGAGGAATGCCAGCACTGCCTACAGGCAAGGGATCCGCATAGAGTGCCCCATAGGTAAAGTTTTCCAACTCCACGGGAATTTGGTGGGCTTGGGCATTGTAAGAAATTGTGCCCATAAAGGGGAATGACCGGAAAAAGACAGCTTCCACGTAGGGCACGGCTGTATCGGCTAAAAAGGTTAGGCCGACGGTTGCCGGAATCAAGTCAAAGCGTTGCCCATTAATTTCTGGAGCATAGGTAATGGGTTTATTGGCGGCCTCCACCAAAGCCTGTAAAACGTGATCAACCACCTGGGGAATAGTGGTAATTTCTCCCTGATCATAGCGATCCGAAAGATGAAGGAACATCGCACTCATCACTCGCCAAAACTGACCTAGACCACTGGTATAAGCCAACTGACGAATTTGTTCAGGCAAAAAATCAGGGAAGAGCAGGTGCAAGCCTTTGATGATCGGATTGTGGCGCAACTTGAGAGCAATCGCTTGCTGACAACGCTCCTTAAATTCCGGTGAGTCAAGATGGTGATCCAAGCCTCCGCCACCGTGCCAGAGCATGGCTTTCATACAATATTCGGCAAACTCATAGTTGATCCGATCATGCCACCAATGGCGAAATAACTTAGACCAACTAAACTCACCATCAAAGTATTTGAAGAAGGGAAATAGCTCTAAAAACTGATGATCGGCAATATACAAAAGATTGCGCGAATAAGCAGACAACACGACCCCATAACTTTTCAGAATACCCACCACTTCCAGCAGGTTTTGGGGGGTGTCAGGAATTAATGCGCCCCCAGTGGATAATCGCTGAGCAATCGGTTGTAACAAACGGGAAGAAACCATAACCGGAGGGGAGGGAGAAGAGGTGGATATCATGGTGATTATCCTAGGCTATCCAAGGAAAAAGTAGCCGAAAAACTCTTGAGCAAGGTGGAGATTGCTCCCAGGGATCCGGATAGCTCTCCAGCTAGGGGAAGGGGTGTATGGCTGTGAGCCAGCGCGATAGCCGAGGTAGTCGTTTCTACCCAGTCCAGGATCCAGTTGGGCTGTAGCCCCAAGAGAACCACCACCACCGCCAAAACAGCCGCCGGAAGCCGTTCATACAGTTGACGGCGGGGCATCCGAATCGCTTGATCGGAAAGTCTGCCAAAAAAGGCGCGGTTAACCAGCAGCAAAAAGTAAGCTGCCGTCAATCCAGTGCCCAGCATACACAGCAGGGTTTGGACGGGGAATACCTCAAAGCTGCTGCGAAAAACAATAAATTCTGCAATGAATCCCACCATCCCCGGTGTTCCCGCACTAGCCATCACCCCCAAAATCATCAGGGATCCCACTAGGGGTAGGCCCCGTTCCGGATTGAGTAGCCCCTGCAATCGCCGCAGATCCCGTGTGCCTGTGTTGGTATAGACCGCCCCCACCAACAAAAACAGTAACGCGGAAATCAACCCATGACTGACCATCTGAAAAACGGATCCCAGCAAGCTGAGGGGAGTGGCCGCTGCCACCGCCAACAACACATACCCCATGTGTGCCACCGAGCCATAGGCCACGAGTTTTTTCATGTCCTGCTGAGCCAGCGCATTTAGGGATCCATAGATCACGTTGACGACAGCTAAGGCGGCTAACCAGGGAGCCAAGACCTGCCATCCTTCCGGCAACAAATCCAAACCAAAGCGAATCAGGCCATAGGTTCCCAGTTTCAGGAGGATCCCTGCCAATAGCACGGATACGGGAGTAGAGGCTTCGACGTGGGCATCCGGCAGCCAGGTATGGAGAGGAACCAAGGGGATTTTAATGCCCAGACCCAGTAGCAGCGGGAGCAGCAGCAACAGTTGTTGAGGGAGAGGAATGGAGTGCTGCCGCAGCACCGCCAAACTAAAGCTGCCGGTTCCACTCAGCCAGGTGATGCCAAAAAAGGCCGCCAACAGCAGAATGCCGGAAAACGCGGTGTAGATTAAGAATTTAGCCGAAGCATACCCCCGCCGGGATCCCCCCCAGATGGCGATCAGCAGATAGAGGGGGATCAATTCCACTTCGTAAAACAGAAAAAACAGCAACAAATTCTGCGCCAAAAAAGCCCCCACCACCCCCGCCTGCAAGAGCAGGATCAGGCTGTAATAAAAGCGAGGCCGTTGCAAGGTACGAACGCTACTCCAGACCGCTACCATCACCAACAGGTTGTTCAAAACTAGCAAGGGCAGGGATAAGCCATCCACTCCCAACTCATAGACCAAGCCCAGCGGCGGGATCCACGCCTGATATTCCCCCAGTTGGATGCCAGGGATCCCCATCTGAAAATGCCCGATCACCACCCCTGTCCAGGCTAAATCCAAGAGCGCCACTACGAGGGCGATGGAGCGGATGAGTTGGGGAGAGGAACGGGTAGGCAGGAGACTAATCAGGATTGCCCCTACGATAGGAACCAAAATGAGGATGGATAGCATAGCCAGCAGGGAGGAGGAGACGTGGGTAAATCAAGGGCAGCCAAACACAGAAATTCAGGATAAGCCGTTAGGAGAGAGGGCGGAGGATCAACCAAGCTCCTGCCACCACCACCGCCATCACAATCGTTAACAGATAAAGCTGCATCCGACCGGAGACTGTGTACTTGAGGCTTTCTCCCCCCGCTAAGAAGGCTAAGCTCACGCCATTCACCACCCCATCCACCCAATAGCGGTCAAACCAGGTAGAAAGTTTGGATCCCAACGCAAACGGAACCACGACAATCTGCTGATAAAATCGCTCGACATAAAAATCATAGGCAAACAGGTTTTGCAGTTGTCTCCAAGCTAGTTTGACCGGTTGAGGCCGCTCGGTTGCCCAATACAGACGGATCCCTACCATCATCCCCAACCCGCTAGAAGCAACCAACAGCAGGGCAGATTGCTGGGTGGAGGGAGTCCAAATGGGCAAAAGATGCCAGGTCGCCAGCAAAAGCGGCATCAATAGGTTCATGACCGCCATAAACACCATCGGCACCGCCATCGGCCAGGGAACTTCTGGGGCGCGGCGGGTTTTGGGTTGGGGCTTACCCTGAAAGATCAGGCCAAAAATACGAGTCAGGTTAAAGGCGGTCAGGCCATTTACCCCCAGCAACACCCCCATCAGCCAAGGCTGAGCACCCATAAATACCTGCGCCAAATGCACCATCCCCCAAAACCCCCCCAGCGGCAAAAAGCTGATCATGGCCGCCGATCCGACCGCAAAGGCGGTGGTGGTGGCGGGCATCCGCGAGCGCAGCCCCCCCATTTCGGTAAGATCTTGGGTGATGATGGTCGAGATAATCGAGCCTACCCCCATAAATAGGAGGGCTTTTGCCAAGGCATGGGCAAACAAAAAAACCAGGGCAATCTGCGGTTGTTGCAACCCTACCGCCACAAAGACCAACCCCAAATAGGCGCTGGTGGAATGGGAGAGCGTCCGTTTAATATCGATTTGGGCGATGGAGACCAGAGAGGATCCCACTGCCGTCAGGGATCCCAAAGCCATCAATACCACCGAAACCGTAGGCGATAGCACCAGCACAGGCTGTAGCTTAATTAAGACATAGGCTCCGCAGGCCACCACCACTGAGTTTCGCAGAATGGAGGCAGGGTTGGGACCTTCCATCGCTTCATCCAACCAAAGGTGCAAGGGAAACTGAGCGCACTTGCCGGTTGGCCCCGCGATCAGCGCCAAACCCAACAGGGTAGCCAGCCAGGGGGCAAGATCGGCGGTAGCAGCCCAGGCGGCGAGATCCGAGAAATTCAGGCTGCCCGCCAAAGTGGCTAATCCGACAACCCCCATCAGCAGCAGCAGATCTCCCACCCGCTTCGTTAAAAAAGCATCCCGTGCCGCTTTCACCACCAGCGGCTGGGCATACCAAAACCCCACCAGCAAATAGGTGGAGAGGGTAAGCATCTCCAGCAGGGCATAGCTGAGAAAGAGGGAATCACTGATGGCAATCCCACTCATCGCCCCTTCAAAAAAGCCCATCAACGCATAAAAGCGAGCCAACCCCCAGTCTTTTTCCAGATAACCCAGCGCATAAATTTGAGCCAATAGACTGAGGCTAGTGATCAAAACGGAGGCTCCCACACTGACGGGAGAAACCTCCAGCACCCAATCCAGACGGAGATCCACGATATGGAGCCAGGGAATCACCACCGAGCTAGGGGGTTCAGGCCAGATTTGGATAAGCAAAACTAGACTATGTCCGAGAGCCAGCAGGGTTGCCAGGATATTGAGGTAAGCAGCCGGACGTGGCCCTGTTTGGCGGATCAGGCCAATCGCCCAAGGTAAGGTTAGAAAGGCTCCAATTAGTCCGTAACAAGGGATCCACCAACTGGTATCAAGGAGAAAGTGCGGCATTGCCAAACTGGATCAAAAAATAAAGTTTCTCTTTATCAGTATTTCTCATGTTGATCAGATGTTGATCAGAATCCTCACAGCAATTTCTTGGACAAGCTGTTGGGGGCACTCTTCTCAGCAGGGAAACGCTCTACTGGAGACTCGCCAGCCTCGCCTGATGGGGGGCACAAGGAACCGCTGCCATCTGGGGAAAAAAACGTCTTGAAAAAAGGTAGATAAAGTGTCTAAACCGATGCTGACTGGGGAATAGTAGTTTAGTATGAACGCAGCCCTTGCCAATGGAATCAAGGGGAAGAGTTTTCCTGAAATTCTGCCCGATCCGCGGCTGACTTTTTCGAGGCATGACATGAGCAACACCAACTCACCCTTTTCTGATTCCGAGTGGGTACCCCCTGCTCCCCCAACCATGCAACGGCCTCGCCCGATGGCGCCTGCCGAACCTCCTACGCAGGTAGATCCCACGTTAGGTGGCTACCCTCCCTCCCCCATGATGGATCGGACGATGGCGGATCCCATGTCCCGGAGTGGGCAGTCCATCACAGGCATTGGCCCGATTACCGGCATTGGCACCCCCGCCCGCCCCCCCATCGCCGGACTCGCCCCCGCCCCCCCTCAGGCTCCCATCCCGCCGGGTGGGATCCCCTTTGCTCCTCCAGGTCGAGCATCCGCTCCGGCGGCCTCCCAAGGACGAGTTGCGGCTCAACCTCGTGCCAACCACATTACTCTGCGGCAACTGGTACAGGAAGCTTTTGATAACGGTTACTCCGACATTCACCTGGGTGTAGGGGAAGTCCCGCGCTTTCGGGATCGCGGTCAAATGCTCCTCACTTCCTACCCCGTGACCACGATGGAGATCTACTATGACTGGTTACGGGAAAGCTTACCGGAAAGTCAAATCCGCCAGTTTGAAGAAACGATGGAACTGGATACGGCAGTGCAATATGAAGGATTGGTGCGCTGCCGGGTCAACTGCTTTGTTTCGTTGCTAGGGCCAGCCATGGTGATGCGACTCATCCCCATCAAAATCCTCAGCTTGGAGCAGTTGCGTTGTCCAGAAATCTTTAAGGTGATCTCTCGAGAGCATAAGGGGTTGGTCTTGGTGACAGGGCCAACCGGATCGGGTAAATCCACCACCATGGCGGCGATGGTGGACTTTATCAACACCAACGATCCCAAGCACATCATCTCCATCGAAGACCCCGTAGAATTTGTCCACCAAAGTAAGAAATCCATGATCCGGCAACGGGAAGTAGGCATCCACACGCTAGAGTTTGCCAACGCCCTAAAAGCCTCGCTGCGGGAGGATCCCGATGTGATTCTGATTGGGGAGATGCGGGATCGAGAAACGGTAGATACAGCCATCAAAGCGGCTCAAACCGGACACTTAGTCTTCGGCACCCTCCACACCAACAGTGCTGTCAAAACCATTGAACGTCTGCTGGGTATCTATCGCCCCGAAGAACAGGAGCCAATGCGGATGCAGTTGGCGGAGACCCTGGTGGGGATCATTGCCCAAACCCTAGTCCGCACCACCGATGGCAAACGCTGCGCCGCCCACGAAATTATGCGGAACACCGATGCCATTCGTGACTACATCAAGCGGGGGGCGGTGGACGAGATCGAAGAGTTGATCATGGCGGATAGTTTCGAGGGGATGCAGACCATGAACCAATCTCTCTTTAATCTCTATCAAGAAGGGCGGATCACCGAGGAAGTCTGTTTGGATGCGGCTCCCCGCCAAAACGAGATGGCGCAATGGTTGCGGGGACGGATTTAGGCTGGGGGGAAACCAGAGGAAACTCTATGAACGGGGATGGCAGTTGAGGAGAGTCAACGGCTGCCTTACACTGAAAGGGCGATGGTTTATCCCTTGGCTGGATCCCTGCCAAGAGTGGCTTAGCGAGAATATCCAGATGCGGGAGTCCCGTTGCGTTTTATATCTTGAGGATGGTTCAGGTCAGTTTTTGTGATCTGATGGTAGTAATTAGGATCCCTTTTTAGTAAATAGGAGATGATTGGCTGTGAGTGTCATTAATCAGGTCATTGAGGTGGCAGATGACCAACTGCGTTATCCCTCAGTCAGTGAATTGCAGGCGGTGCGGGACTATATGGCTTCCGGCGCGATGCGCCTACAAATTGCCAACACCTTGACCGAAAACAAAAAACGCATCATCGATCAAGCCCAAAAGCAACTGTTTAACAAACGGCCTGATTACCTGCAAGTTGGGGGCAACGCCTATGGGGATAAAAAATATAACCAATGCCTACGGGATTATGACTGGTATCTGCGGCTAGCCACCTATGGCATCATTGCCGGATCCAAGCAGCCCATTGAAGCCACCGGATTGGTGGGAGTGCGGGAGATGTATAACTCTCTAAATGTGCCGATTCCGGGCATGATTGATGCCATCCGCTTTTTGAAGGAAGCTGCCCTCAGTTTGTTGGATGCAGAAGCAGCGGCAGAAGCAGCACCCTATTTTGATTACATGATTAATGCCATGGCCTGAGGGATCCCAATGGGGGAGTTAGCGAGAGGGATCCCCTTTTTGTGGATCTCCCGCTTCTCCCTCTCCGAGAGGTCAGGATTCACACTTATGGTTCACCTGTGGGGGATCCCTTTGCGAATTCAAGAAACCATAGATAGCCATGCAACCTGTTGATGTGGCAGTAGTGGGAGCTGGCTTAGCGGGTTTGTATGGAGCTAAACTGCTGGCTCAACAGGGGCATCGGGTTTTACTGCTCGATCGCAAGTCCAGTCTGGAAAAAAATATTCACACCACTGGCATTTTTGTCCGCAAAACGTTGGAGGATTTTCAGCTACCAACGGAGTGTTTGGGGCCAGCCGTGCGGCAGGTGATGATCTATTCGCCAGCGCGCCGCCCCCTGCGGTTGCAAAGCCCCCACGACGAGTTTCGGGCGGGCAAGATGGGATCCCTCTATCAACACCTTTTGCAGGAATGTCAGGAGTTGGGGGTGATTTGGGCGGGGGGAACCTACTATCATTCCTCCCAGGCCACCGACCAGGGATCCCGATTGTTTCTATCCACCCACGGGGAAGCGTGGCAGGTGGAGACCCGTTGGATTGTAGGGGCGGATGGCACCCTTTCACGGGTAGCACGGGATCTCGGTCTGGATATCAACCGCGAGTGGATTGTGGGGGTAGAGGATGTGTTAGAGGGGGTGCCCTTGCAGGGGGATCCCTGTTTTCATTGTTTCTTGGATCCGCAGCTTTCCCCCGGTTATCTGGCTTGGGTAGCCCATGATGGCGAAGAGGTTCATTTGGGGGTGGGGGGATATGCCCACCAATTCAAGCCTTTGCAGGCGTTAGAGAAGTTTCGAGCCAGTTTGCGGGGGATCATTGATCTCAGTCAGGCACGACTTCGCCAACGGCGGGGAGGATCCATTCCGGTGGGGGGAGTCTTGCCCCATATTGTCAATCGACGCGGGTTATTGCTGGGGGATGCTGCCGGTGCCGCCTCCCCCTTGACGGCGGGAGGATTGGATCCCTGTCTGCGTCTGACAACCTTGGCGGCTGAGATTACCCATCACTATCTCAGTACCGGAGATGCGGCCATTTTACAGTCTTATGCCGGACAACAATTTCGGGATCGCTTTACAACACGGTTGTGGTTACGCCGATTGCTGGCTAGTTTGCGTCATCCTATGTTCCTAGAAACCGCCTGTGCCGTTCTACGCCTTCCCCCTTTTCAATCCCTAGCCTGGAAGATTATGTTTGGACGCAGTGAACACGCTTCTTTCCCAGATATCGAACCGATGATTGAACCCAAAATTTTGTAGGTTCTGATTCTGTTTCTACAAATGAGTGGCTCGATTTAAGTTTTCTATGACGTTGCGGTAATCGCTACAGTGCTCGTTAGATAGGAATAATAAGGTAGTCTGAAGTGCTCTGGGTTCTGGGATAGGTTAGCCTTCTGCTTGCCAAGGTTCCAATCCTCGATCGCCCCGAAGGACGATCGCAACATCGAGTTCAGGCACAAACAAATGAGAACTAACAAGTTCCAATCCTCGATCGCCCCGAAGGACGATCGCAACTGTGTACAGTCAGGCATTGTGAGAATTGTATATCCGTTCCAATCCTCGATCGCCCCGAAGGACGATCGCAACGCCTGCCACTCCTGGACAATCTCAGCACGCGCTATTGGGGTTCCAATCCTCGATCGCCCCGAAGGACGATCGCAACGGATACCTACACGGGCTACCAGATCCTAGGAGGGGTTCCAATCCTCGATCGCCCCGAAGGACGATCGCAACATTGCTTTCGCGGTGCAGGATCCCCGATCTGATTGGTTCCAATCCTCGATCGCCCCGAAGGACGATCGCAACTCATCTGGAATAGTCTTGGGCCAATTTACGATTTCGTTCCAATCCTCGATCGCCCCGAAGGACGATCGCAACAATACCCAAGTCGGTAGCTCAGCTTGGGTGATACCAGTTCCAATCCTCGATCGCCCCGAAGGACGATCGCAAC
>JANRIL010000008.1:0-19103 GCA_033764955.1 Cyanobacteriota bacterium
GATTTTTGCTGAGGACTTGAACCTCAAAGCGACCAGTCGTGGCATGTTAGCAAAGCATTGTCTGGATGCTGCTTGGGGAAGTTTCCTGGAAATCCTCAAGTGGGTTGCTTGGAAGAGAGGAGTTTACTTCGCCAAGGTTGATCCCAATGGGACAAGCCAAACCTGTCCTCAGTGTGGAGCGCATACTGGAAAGAAGGAACTCACTGAGCGGATACATCATTGCAATGAATGTGGATATACGACTGACCGAGATGTTGCTGCTGCTCAAGTGGTGATGCAACGGGGTCTTGTCTTTGTAGCCGATGGACAGTCGGTGATACTGCCTGTGGAGGATGGTTGCCTGGCAACCCCTATGAAGCAGGAAAACCCAACCGCAAGGAAGGGAAGCCCGCCCTCTACCCGCTAGGGTGAGCCTCGGGAGTATGTCACTCAACAAGTAGGGGGGTCTTCATTTTGCCAGGATTGAGCAACCCATAGGGATCCACTTGTTTTTTGAAGATCAACTGCTGGGGATCCATTTCTTTTCTGCCACCATCCTCAATGATGTAGGTATGGGGATTGGCGATAAAAGCTCCCTGCTCTTCGTGATAGCGGATAATCTCATGCAGACGTGCTTCGCTGCGAAAGCGGACAATTTGCAAAGCCGCCACCTGCACACATCCTTGAACGCGGACAAATTCTAGGTGCATCAGCACTTCATCGCCAAAATGATCAAACATCTGTTCCACCAACTTCAGATGGCGATCCGGAGGGAAAAGGGTTTGCAGGTAGGTGAGGGAGGGATCCACACTGCGGGCATGAAGAGTTGTGTGATTCCAGGTATATTCTCCTAAGGCCAGACCCCGACTGGCTTCTAGGGCAGACTTTTGATAGACAATCGTTCCCCCATGTTCCTTGACCAGCTCGCTGACCGCTTCTAGGGAGGGTTCGGCAATCATCAGGAGGGCACTATGGGATCCCTCTGGTAAATAGCTTTTGAGGGCGGCAAAATAGCTGGGGATAGGCCAGGCATGAATGCTGATCATCTTTTTGGTGATCCCATCCGCCTCTGCCAACGCTTGCCCAAAATGGGCGGCGGGCATAAATTCGGGGAAACAGACCACCAACTCAGCCCACGGGTAGGCGGGAGCCAAAGGCATTTCTACCTCTGTGATGATGCCATTTAACCCCCAAGCATGGCTAACTTTGTGAACGGCTTCCCCCCGCAATTCGATAACACGCGGTTCGGGTTCGACGGTCACCACCCGCAAGGCCAAGATATTTCCCCGATCCCGCAGTTGCCCATAGGTTACCGAGCCGATGCCCCCACTGCCTCCGGCGATAAATCCACCAATGCTGGCGGTGCGGTAAGTGGAAGGAGCCATGCGAATTTCCCAGCCCGATTCGCGGGTTTGTTTATCAATGGCGGCCAGTTTTGCCCCTGCTTCTACCCGCACGACACCTGGTTTGACCCACAGGACGCGGTTGAGGCGGCTCATATCCAAAACTACGCCTCCCCGCAAAGGAACGCACTGGCCATAGTTGCCTGTGCCCGCCCCCCTCACTGTCAACGGGATCCCGGATTGGGCACAGATGGCTGCCGCCTGTTTTACCTCTGTTTCATCCGCCGGACGCACCACCAAATCGGCTAGTTTGCCGTGCAGTTGCCGTTGCAGAACCGGACTAAAGGTGTAGTAGTCCTGGGACAGCTTGGCGATTTGGGGCGGATCTGTAATTGTCTCCATGCCCCCGAACAAAGGAAGCAGCTGATCAAGAGTAAGGGGTTGGCGGTTGGGGGCAACAGTCATAACAGGGATCCCTGGCGGAGGATAAATTTCTTAAAATTCCTCCCATTCTAATCAAGACGGGTTCACCGTACACCTAGGTTTTTTAGGAACGGCGAAAGCAGCTCACGGATTATCGGTGAGTTCCATTCCTTCAATCTCAGGGTTAAAGCCCGTCGGGAAGCGGGTATTGGTACTGTAGAGCGCTCCCTCCAGTTGGGATCCATTCAGGCTAACTCCCGTCAAATTTGCCCCACTCAAATCCGCCCGAGTCAGATCGGCTCCACTCAGATCCGTACCCCGCAGGTTGGCTCCGCACAAAAGCGCCCCACAGAGGTTGGATCCCAGCAAATCCACTTCCCGCAGATCCGCAAAGCTTAAGTCCGCATCCTGCAAATTGGCGCTCCACAAGTTGGCTCCACTTAGGTAAGCCCCCCGCAGGTTAGCCTCCATCAAAAAGACTCCCCGCAATTTCGCACCCCACAATTTGGCATCCCGCAGGTTAGCCCCCTCCAGATGAGCCTGCTCCAACAGGGATCCACTTAAACGCGCTCCCCCCAAATTCGCCTCCGAAAGCAAAGCCCGACTCAACTTGGCCTCCCATAAGTTAGCCTCCCAGAGGTTGGCACGAGTGAGTTTGGCATCTTGCAGATCGGCTCCCCGCATTTTGGCCTGACTAAGGTTAGTGGTGGTGAGGTTGGCTCCTTCTAAAATCGCCCCACTCAGGTTGACTTCGGCAAGGTTGGCCTCCTCAAGATTGGCTCCGGCGAGGTTGGCTCCGCTTAAATCAGCGCTACGGAGACTGGCCTCGCGCAGATCGGTTCCCCGCAGGTCGGCTTTGCTCAAATTACTGGCAAAGAGATTGCAACGGCGCAGGTTGGCTCCACTCAACTTGGCTCCGCTCAGGTAGGCTGCCAACAAATCTGCTTCCCGCAGATCCGCCTCACTAAAATCAGTTCCCCGCAGGTTGGCTCCCCCCAGTTTGGAGCGGACTAAACTCACCCCCGGCAGCTTGATCCCCATCAAGTCCACACCGCTCAGATCCAATCCACTGAAATTTTTATCGTTCGCTGCAAAACGTTGAGCCAGTTGAGTGGCAATGCTGCTCATGGCAGGTGGATTGGCTGAATCAGAATAGGACATAGAAGCGCCTAAGACGAAGCAGGCCGGGCAGGAAACACTAGCTCTATTATGAGGCGTAACCTTCGCGTCTTGAACAAAAAGTTTGAAAATGTAGGGATCCCGCTTAATTTAAGCCTGTCTCAAGAAATAAGGGGCAATCATGTTGCGATCTGCCACGATCCTACTGCTTGCCCCTTGTTGGAATCCATAATGCTAACCACGATGCCTCGCCTGGGCAAAGACTGTCAAAAGACAGTCCGTCAAACGGGATCCCCACCCAATGGGGATTCCTAGAAGCGACCAGATACAATCGTTCCTGTTTCTGCTAGACTTACTAAAGTCTATTCGGCGTCAGTTACGGTGGCGTAGCCAAGCGGTAAGGCAGAAGCCTGCAAAGCTTCCATTCGCCAGTTCAAATCTGGCCGCCACCTTTATCATTTGAAGATTTTGTTTAGGTCACTATGGACGACAAGCTGTTGTTGATGATTCCGGGGCCTACTCCGGTGCCAGAACGGGCCTTGCTCTCAATGGCAAAAGGGCCAATGGAGCATCGCAGCAAAGCCTTTACGGCAATTTTGGAAGAGGTCTCGGCAGGATTGCGCTGGCTTCACCAAACCCAAAACAACGTGTTTATTTTTTCCGCCAGTGGCACGGGGGCGATGGAGGCGGGTTTGGTCAACACCCTCAGCCCAGGGGATCGGGTTTTGGTGGGGGTGAATGGCAAATTTGGAGAACGTTGGGCGGATATGGCGGATGCCTTTGGTCTGCGCTGTGAGCGGATCGAATCGACTTGGGGGGTGCCCTACTCGATCGAGGCGTTTCGGGAAAAATTAGAGGCGGATCACGAAAAATCGATCAAGGCGGTGATTCTCACCCACAGTGAAACCTCCAGTGGTGTGGCGAATGATGTGCAGGCCATTGCCGCACTAGCCAAGACCCACGGGGAAGCCCTCGTGATCGTCGATGGCGTCACCAGTGTGGGAGCTATGCCTGTGCCTATGGATGAGTGGGGTCTCGACATTGTTGCTTCCGGATCCCAAAAAGGCTACATGATCCCCCCTGGTCTGGGGTTTGTGGCGGTCAGCCCGCGGGCGATGGCGGCGGTGGAGCATTCCCGCCTGCCCAAGTATTACTGGAGTTTTGCCATGGCTAACAAAGATTTGGCCAAAGGCACCACCCCCTTTACCCCATCGGTCAATTTGATCTATGCCCTGCAAACCACCTTGCAGATGATGCAGGCGGAAGGTCTGGAAGCAATTTTCCGGCGGCACCAGCGGTTGGCGGCAGCTACCCGCGCTGGCGTGAAGGCACTGGGCTTAAGGTTGTTGGTGGATCCCGAGACGGCGGCGAGTCCAGCGGTGACAGCCGTCTTAGCGCCAGCCGGCATCGATGCCGATGTTTTGCGGGGGGTGATCAAAAAGCAATTTGATATTGCGACCGCCGCTGGACAAGACCACCTTAAAGGCAAAATTTTCCGGATCGGTCACTTGGGCTTTATTCACGACCGTGACATCTTGATGACGATGGCAACCCTAGAGTCAGCTTTACACACCGTTGGCTATACCGATTTTGTGGCTGGAGCAGGGGTGAAGGCCACCAGCGATGCCTTGGCCAGGTAACTCATCAACCCACGCCAATGACCCAACACAAGCAAAATCTCAGGGGTTTTGCGATGGCACTTTAGGAATAGGCTCTCTATCATGGAGAGGTATCCTTAACAAAACTTCGTTAGGGTTTGCTAAGGGTGTCGTTGAGAGCATGGCCTCCCCAACAGGGATCCCTTTGGGTATAGCAGGCTGTTTGCCGCTTATTCTTTACCCCTGCCATTCATGGTTGTTCAACTGGATTGCCAGCCCTTTTCTACCACCACGCCCGCTGATTTGCGGGTTGTGCTACGAAACATCAACAGACAAAGTTGCCCTCTCCACTACAACTTTCACCTCCATACCCATCACTCCGACGGGCAAATGAGTCCAACTCAAATATTGGAACAGGCTCGCCAAGTGGGTTTGCAAGGATTGGCAATTACTGACCACCACACCCTGAATGGCTATCGAGCCGCCCACGAGAAGCTGGAGAATGGGGATCCCTATCTCTGGACGGGGGTGGAAATTACCGCTCTGTTGCTGGGCTGTGAAGTCCACATTTTGGGATATGACTTTGCTGCCGACGCCAAGGTTCTCCAGCCTTATCTGCAAGGGATATCCTTGCCCGATCTACCCGCCCAGCAGGTGATTGCCGATCTACAAGCCGCCGGAGGGCTTGCCGTTTTAGCTCATCCCTTTCGCTATACGATGACGGGAAGTGATTTAGTAGAAGCGGCGGTGGCGGCAGGTATTGATGGACTAGAAGTTTATTATGGGTACAAAAATTCGGATCCCTGGATCCCTACTCTGGCTCAAACTCAGTTAGCGGAAGCCATGGCAACCCATCATGACCTTTACAAAACTTGTGGAACGGACTCCCACGGATTATCGATTGTGCGCCGTATTTAACGGTCGGGATCCCGATGTATCTTGAGGGAGAGATTACCCAAAAGACTTGAAGCTAGGTCGAGGAATGTTCTAACCTGAAGAGGCTATGAGAACAGTGACTAGTGTAACCAACTCAATGTTATCTCGTTTATCGTCAGCCAGCTTTCTGATCAGGGAAGATGCTTGAGGTGCCAACTAATGGTGCCCATTCACTACGTAGCCTGCCACAGTCAGACCAACCCTTACCAAGAATAACTGAGCGTATTCGATATGGGAGAGCAGCAAACCGTCAAGGCGGAGGACATCAAACGTTCTACCCATTCTCCCTTTCCTCGTCCTAAGGATTGGAAACTGCTGGAATCTGACCATGTGTTGGTGGTGGACGATGAGCGCAGTAATCGTTTGTATATTGCCGAATTGCTGCGAGCCGCAGGCTATCGGGTGACTGAGGCAGCGGGGGGAGCGGAAGCTCTGCAAGCGGTCATGGAACTGCAACCGGATCTGATTCTTTTGGATGTGATGATGCCGGATGTGGATGGGTTTACGGTTTGTGAACACCTGAAAAGTAACGAGCTGACCCGCCTGATTCCAGTGGTATTGGTGACTGGCCTTACAGATAGCCCCAGCTTGGTGAGGGGGCTTGAGGCCGGAGCGGATGATTTGCTCAATAAAAGATTCGAGCCGATGGAATTGTTGGCGCGAGTCCGCTCTTCGGTGCATCAAAAGCGCCTCAACGAGGATTTAGACCATACTGCCAATGTTTTGTTTGCTATCGCCCGCACCGTCGAGAGCCGCGATCCCACCACGGGGGATCATTGTGAGCGGTTGGTCAAGATGGGGGAAGATTTTGGCCGCTACCTCAGCCTGTCGCGGCATCAAATTAAAGCCTTGCGCTGGGGGGGATATTTACACGATATTGGCAAGATCGGGATCCCGGATGCTGTTTTGGGGAAGACGGGCAAGCATACTCCCGAAGAGTGGGAAATCATGAAGTCCCATGTGATCATTGGTGAAAACATTTGCCAGAGCTTGCGAACCATGCAGGATGTTTTACCGATCATCCGCCACCATCACGAGCGCTGGGATGGCAGTGGTTACCCCGATCGCCTACAGGAGGATGAGATCCCTCTGTTGGCTCGAATTTTCCAGGTGATTGATATCTATGATGCCCTTACCTCCCAGCGTCCCTACAAAAAGGCATTTACGGTGGAAGAAGCGGTGGCAATTCTGCGTGAAGAAACCCGCAAAGGCTGGCGGGATCCCAATTTGGTGCGGGAGTTTTGTGACTATATTTTCGTTACGAACCTCAAGCTATCCGATGACTAAAGCGATGGGCGGTACCCCCTACTCTAAAAGCGGTCAGGCTCTCTCCATGGTGAGGGGAGCAGCCAAGACTCCGGCAGATTGGAGATCTCGAAGGGCGCGATCCCGATAAAGTCCATAGCGTTGGGGTTTGCTGCGAATTTTTTGTCCGACAAGGGGAGGCATCAGGCCAAAGTTGGCGGGCATCGGCTGAAAGTGCTGGGCATCCGCGCTACTGATGAAGTGAAAGAGGGATCCCATCATGGTGGTGGTGGGCAGTTGCAGCAGGGGGATCCCTTGGGCAAAGCGGGCGGCATTGGTTCCCGCTAGCCAGCCTCCGGCGACAGCACAGGCATAACCTTCCGTGCCAATCAGTTGTCCGGCAGCAAACAAACTGGGTCGCTGGCGAAATTGCAGGGTGGCATCTAGCAGTTGCGGGGCTTTGAGAAACGTATTGCGATGCATCACCCCCATCCGCACAAACTCCGCCTGTTCCAGCCCAGGAATTAACCGAAACACCCGTTGTTGCTCCCCCCATTTCAGATTGGTCTGAAAGCCCACCAAATTCCAAAGCTGACCGGCTTTGTCCTCCTGCCGCAGTTGCACCACCGCGTGGGGACGGGATCCCGTGCGCGGATCGGTAAGACCAACCGGCTTGAGGGGGCCAAAGCAGAGGGTGTCTTTGCCCCGCCGTGCCATCTCTTCAATCGGCAAACAACCCTCAAAAAATTTTCGCTCCTCCTGTTCAAAATCCTTGAGGGGAGCTTGCTCAGCACGGATCAGGGCTTGCCAAAAGATCTCATATTCTGCCTCTGTCATCGGACAGTTGAGGTAGGCGGCTTCCCCTCGATCATAGCGGGAGGCACGAAAGACTTGGCTTTCATCCAGAGAATCTCCCGCCACAATTGGGCTAGCCGCGTCAAAAAAGCTGAGATAGTCCATGCCTGTCCAGGTTTGCAGATCGGCAGCCAAGGCAGGACTGGTCAATGGTCCCGTACATAACACCGCTACCCCTTCCGGGATCCGTTCCACCTCCTGCCGCCGCAGATTAATCAAGGGGTGAGCCTCTAGCAACTGGGTGAGGGCAAGGCTAAACTGACTCCGATCCACCGCCAGTGCTCCCCCCGCCGGCACCGCCTGTTGATCCGCCATCTGAATGACCACGGATCCCAGCCGGCGTAGCTCCTCCTTGAGCA
This sequence comes from Cyanobacteriota bacterium, assembly GCA_033764955.1. GTDB lineage: Bacteria > Cyanobacteriota > Cyanobacteriia > Thermostichales > Thermostichaceae > JANRIL01. The sequence continues at coordinate 7,858 of JANRIL010000008.1, forward strand.
AACCCGCCGCCCGATCACTCGCCTGTGCCCCAAAAGAATTGCTACAGACTAATTCCGCCAGATACTGGGTGTGGTGCGCCGGACTTTGGCGTTGTGGACGCATTTCCCAAAGGATAACGGGCAACCCTGCCTGAGCGATTTGCCATGCTGCCTCGGTTCCCGCCAGTCCTCCCCCTACCACCTGCAACGGCAGTTGTCCTCCAGAGGAGAGGGATAGGCAAGATGGCGTAGCTACGGAAAAATCCATAAAATGACTCGGTGATGATCCCCAAAAACAGGCAAAATTCAACTAGCCATGGGGATCCCAGCATGGCATACCTGACCCGAGTCTGGCTAATCTTTGCAGGATCCCCCTTGAGAGGGAGGTTACAGTTAAAGGGGGAATTGCAATCGTTCATCTGTTAACCCTTTTGGGGCGAGGGAATCCGTTCTCCTCAGGGTGGGGCATCCCCCCGATGTTTCTTGAGTGTTCTATGCCGCCTATCAACCTGGATCCGATCCTCAGCAGCGATATCCAAAAGCCTGCCCGCTACTTGGGCAACGAGTTTGGGGCAGCTCGTCGTCCTTGGTCGTCGGCACGGGTGCGCTGGGTGCTCAGCTATCCCGAACTGTACGAGGTGGGAGCCTCCAACCTAGGGCACATCATTCTCTACAACATCTTGAATGGGCATCTGCACCAGTTGTGCGATCGCGTCTATCTGCCGGGATCCGATCTGGCGGCTCTGCTGCGCCAACAGGGGATCCCTCTCTTTGCCGTGGAATCCCGCCGTCCGCTGCGGGAGTTTGATGTAGTGGGGTTTAGTCTGGCCTACGAATTGGCGGGCACAAACGTTCTGGAAATGCTGGATTTGGCCGGGATCCCCCTCACCTGGGCTGAACGGCAGCATCTTCCCCTGGCGGAATGTCCGTTGATCTTTGCCGGAGGGCCAACCGCCACCTCCAATCCTGAACCCTTTGCCGACTTTTTTGATTTTTTTGCCTTGGGGGATGGCGAAGAGGCATTACCGGAAATAGGGCAAGTGATCGCTGATGCCAAAACGGACGATCAGCCCCCATCCAGGGTCACCCTCCTGCAAAAACTGGCGCAAGTGCCAGGGGTCTATGTCCCGCAGTTTTATCAGGGGATCCCGCCGCGCCCCCAAATCGAGGGGATCCCAGAGCGGATCCTACGGCGGGTGGCGCAACCGCAGCCGGAATATGCCGTGGGCTTGGTTCCCTATGTGCAGACGGTGCATGATCGGCTGGTTATGGAGGTGCGGCGGGGCTGCACCCGTGGCTGTCGCTTTTGTCAACCGGGCATGTTGACCCGTCCGGCACGGGATGTGGATCCCGAACACCTAGTGGGGACAGTCCTCTCCGGCCTGCAACAGACGGGCTATGACGAGTTTTCCTTGTCCTCCCTCAGTTGCTCCGACTATCTGGCTCTGCCCACGGTGGGAGCGGCTTTGCAGGAACATCTCCAGGGATCCCATACCGCCCTCTCCCTGCCCAGCCAACGGGTGGATCGCTTTGATGAGCAAATTGCCCAGATCATGGGGGGATCCCGTCGCCCCAGCCTCACCTTTGCCCCCGAAGCAGGCACGCAGCGGCTGCGAGATATTATCAACAAGGGCTTAACAGATGCCGAAATGCTGCGGGGCATCACGACAGCGGTGCAGCAGGGCTGGGACAAAATCAAGCTCTACTTTATGATCGGCCTGCCCGGAGAAACCGATGCCGATGTGGTGGGGATTGCCGAAACTATGCAGCGTTTGCAACAGGCTTGCATCGGGCGGGGCTATCGGCGCATTGCCTTTACCTTGACCATCTCCAATTTCACCCCAAAACCCCACACCCCCTTCCAATGGCATCGGGTGGACTATCTCGATATTCAACGCAAACAGGCGCTGCTCAAAAAAGCCCTCCGCTCTGTGCGGGGGGTGAAAGCCAACTACACCGACATCCGCTTCTCCATTTTGGAGGATCTGATCGGCAAAGGCGATCGCTCCCTCAGCTCCATGATCCAACGGGCTTGGCAAGCCGGAGCCGGTATGGATGGCTGGTTTGAAAATATCGATGCTGCCTACAAAGCCTGGCTAACCGCCTACCAGGCAACCATCCCCTCAGCGATGGGGGATCCCCATCTGCCCATCCACACCTTTGCCCTCACCGATCCGCTGCCCTGGGATCACATCGATACCGGCATCGACAAAGCCTGGTTACAAAAAGACTATCAGCGCGCGCTGGAAGCCATGACCGTGCCGGATTGCTCCTTTCATGGCTGTTCAGCCTGTGGCATCTGCGGGCCTGATTTTGGCCATAACCTTGTCCTCCCCACCCCCCCCGCCCTGGGTCGTGTGCCTCTGTCTCCCGTAGCTCCTTCCTCCCCCCTACAACGGTTCCGCCTGATCTTCCGCAAAATTGGCGATCTGCGCTGGATTGGCCATCTGGATCTGATGCGCCTCTGGGAACGCATCTGCCGCCGCGCCCAACTACCCCTTGCTTTTACGGGCGGATTTCGCCCCACCCCACGGATTGTCATTGCCCACGCCCTACCGATTGGGCAAACCAGTCAAGCCGAAATTGTGGATATCGAACTGTTGAGTCCGGCCAGTCCCATATCGCCTGAGATGTTGATTGAGCAACTGCGCCCACAACTGCCGATCGGGTTAGAGATCGTCAGCGCCCAAGGGATCCCCCTGACTGCCCCCGCCGCCGCTCAACTGCTGCTGGCTGCCGAATACCGTTTGAGTCTGCAATTGACCCCGCCCTTAGGGCAGGCTGATACGTCCCCCCATCTCCCCCGCCAGTGGCAAACCTGCATTGATCGGATACTGGCCGCCGACCACCTCTGGATTCAAAAAGTGTCTAAGTCCGGTCACTCCTACCCCCTAGACGTGCGTAGGCTCCTCTATCAACTGCGCTTGGCATCCTGGACAGATGATCAGGTGGACGTGATTTATGTGGGCAGTTGTCGGAATGATGGCTATTTCTTACAACCCAAGCAAGTGGTCAGTCTACTAGCACAGGATCTGCCAATGGGCAGTCAGTTACACCTGCTCCATATCGAACGCTTGCGCTTGATTTTGCAGCCGGATCCCGAACAGGAGGAGTAGCGAGAGAAAAGTGGCTGAGCAAAATCTTGTACAAAAGTGACTAGCCAGGGATATAATTTCTGCATCACTTGGATGTTGGATCAATAAACTCTTTCTAGAAATTTTTAAGTATTTTTTTAGAAAGCCTTGAACCACGATCTCAAGCACCAACCTTTCCTGCTATTGCTATCGCATCTATTTCACAGCTTCTTGTCTGTGGTGTTAGGAGAGGTTGTTTGACTCCTCCCCAGTCTGGGTAACGTTGAGGCATCAGTCATCAAGAGCATCCCACCGGATCCCTCAGCATGACTCTGTAGATATCGGGATCATGGCCTAAGCAGACCTTTCCGAAAAGATGAAATGGCTGCCTCTCGGTTCTCCTGAACCTACCTAATTGCCTCATCCACCTTCTAGGGGTGGCTCGGGCTAGCTGTAGATGGCTAGCTTCCATTGCCACAGAATCATATCAGCAGCATCCAGTTCCCTCCTAGTCCTCACCCTCTGAGGTCTGACCTCCCTCTTTCTTTAGGAAATGCCAAGACTATCCTTCCCTATCTCCTTATCGCTGAAAACAGCCGGGGTGGGTTTGTGATCGGTTCTCGTCAAGAGGCTGTGAACCCCCACAACTTCCCCCCATCCTCCCAAGGAGGTAGCTTGGGTTGGCGAGCGTTCGGCTTTTTTCCTCCGTACCCTGATTTACCCTCAGCGAGGGTGACACTTCATGACACCATCCCGATTGTTAGCCCAGAGTTTGAACTCCCGTGTGATCTCCTACCATAGCCCCACCAGAGAGGAATAAGGATGTCCAGGCAAATTATTATTGCGGAACAGCACCGCATCGCCGCTGTTTTTGCAGAAGATCAGATTCAAGAACTGATTGTGGCGAGCGGCAATCACCAGGTGGGGGATGTCTATTTGGGGGTGGTCGAAAATGTTTTGCCCAGTATTGATGCGGCTTTTGTCAATATTGGCAATACCGAGCGCAACGGTTTTATTCATGTTACGGATTTGGGCCCTCTGCGTCTGAGGCGGAGTAGCGCTTCCATTACGGAGTTGGTTACCCCCCAGCAAAAAGTGTTGGTGCAGGTGATGAAGGAGCCAACCGGCAACAAAGGCCCCCGCCTGACGGGCAACCTTTCCTTTCCGGGTCGTTATCTGGTGCTGATGCCCTATGGTAAAGGGGTGCATCTGTCACGGCGGATCGAAGACCGCGAAGAACGCAATCGCCTCAAGTCACTGGCGATTTTGATCAAGCCTGCTCAAATGGGGTTGTTAGTTCGAACCGAAGCAGAAGATGTGCCGGAAGAGGCGATGATTGAGGATCTGGAACAGCTCAAAAAACAATGGGAATATATTTTGCAGCAACAAAGTAATGCCCGTGGTCCTGGTTTACTCAATCGAGATGAGGATTTTGTTCAAAGAGTCTTACGGGATGTCTATTCCGCAGATGTGAACCGGATTGTCACGGATTCTCCTCTTGGCTTAAAACGGGTGCGCCAGTATTTGCAGAGCTGGAATAAGGGTCAGATGCCGGCGGGAGTGTTTGTGGATGCCCACCGCGAACCCACCCCCATTTTGGAGTATTTCCGCATCAATGCCGTGATTCGTCAGGCGTTACGCCCACGGGTAGACTTACCCTCCGGTGGCTATATCATTATTGAACCCACAGAGGCATTGACCGTTATTGATGTGAACTCCGGCTCCTTTACCCAGTCGGCAACCTCCCGCGAAACGGTGCTGTGGACGAATTGTGAAGCAGCCACCGAAATTGCCCGTCAACTGCGTTTGCGGAATATCGCTGGTGTCATCGTGGTGGATTTTATTGATATGGATTCTCGCCGCGATCAGCTCCAGGCTTTGGAGCATTTCAACAAAGCTCTCCATAATGACAAAGCCCGTCCGCAGGTGGCGCAACTGTCGGAACTAGGGTTGGTGGAACTGACCCGTAAGCGGCAGGGACAAAGCCTCTACGAAATTTTTGGGCGACCCTGCCCCACTTGTGAGGGTTTAGGCTTGCTGGCTCACTTACCGGGATCCCATCCGGATGCTGTGGGTATCGCCCTGGAGTCCGGTCGAACGGCTGTTTTGAGTGGGGAGACCGATCCCTTGGCAGACAGCGAGACAGGATCCTTTCCACGGGAGCGCAATGGTGGCAGTCGCAGTCAACCCCGTGGCAAAGGACTCCGCCCCAGTTCCGAGATAGGACGGCGGGGGCGCAGCCTGCCTCGGCGGGGAGAAGTTCCTCCCGCTGCTTTTGGGGATAGTCTACCCTTTCTTCCCTCTGGTATTGACCCCGCCGATCTGCTGGAAGATACCCCGGAACCCATCTGGGATCCCTTAGCTGCCGAAGCCCCCCCCTCCGAGGGATCCCGTGACAAATTGATTGTGCGAAATCGGGAGGAGGGACGAGGTCGCCCGACCCCCAGTGAGCGGGGACGCCTAGGGGGGGGGATCAACCGTGGGCGAGGGCGTGAGGGAGTGGGGGATCCCGTTCTGGCGGAGGCTAGTGCCGGTTTAGAACTCCGCCCCCGTGAATCCCAGCGCCGCCTCTTGACGATACCGATGACCCCCTTACAGCAAAAGGTTTATGCCGAAATGGGGCTATCTCCCCTTCTTTTGGTCAAGCCTAGCGTGGCTCCTAGCCGTGATCTGGTGGTTCAGGTAGTTTTGCCCAATGGAGAAGACACCCCTGCCTCTCTCTCCCCGGCGATAGAACTAGACCGTCTCCCCCCCGAACTGCCTCTGTCTCCCCCCGAAGATAGGGATGATTTTGAAGATGTTCCACCGATGCGGATCCCTGAGGTGAGCCTAGCTGAGGAATCTGTCGGGGATCCTCTGCCCGGTGAGGTGGTGGCTCCTCCGGCTCCCCCCGAGGGGATCCTTCCCCCAGAACAGCAGTCTCCGGCTGCCTCGCGGCGACGGCGTTCCCGTAGCAAAGGCTAGGTGGCTGAGGGTATTACGAGATGGCTAAATCCTCGCCATTTCCCACTTTAGACAGAGAACATGTCCTCTGGTCACAGGGGATCCAGCGCCTCGCCGCTCTGGATGAAGTGGGACGGGGGGCTTGGGCGGGCTGTGTAGCGGTGGCAGCTCTACTTTTTGCCCCCGATCTCGATCCGGAACAGTTGCGGGGAGTGCATGACTCCAAGCAACTCACCCGACGGCAAAGGGAGCAACTCCTTCCAGCAATTCAAGCCTGTGTGGTGAGATTCGCCCTCGGCACAGCCACCCCCCAAGAAATTGATCGCCTGAATATTCGGCGGGCGACAGCGTTAGCTATGCAGCGTGCCTTGCGCCAACTGGGGGAGGTTGACCATGTATTACTGGACGGCCTGCCCATGCCGGAATTGACCATTCCCCAGACGGCAGTGGTGAAGGGAGATGCCCAATGCTTATCGATAGCGGCTGCTTCTGTTGTGGCGAAAGTCAACCGGGATGCTTGGATGCGCTGTTTGGATCGGCGCTATCCCGGTTATGGGTGGAGCACCAATGTTGGCTATGGCACAGCCGAACACCGCCGTGCCTTACAAGAATTGGGTCTGACTCGCCATCATCGCCGTCGTTTTGTTCCCTTGGCAGATCTGGGGTTGGCTTGATAGACTAAGTTCTGGTTTCTACATGAAACCTCTATTTTAGAGTCCAAACTCAGGCTCGCCTGAATCAGCCCTCGTAGCTCAGTGGACTAGAGCACTTGGTTCCGGTCCAAGGTGTCGGAGGTTCGAATCCTTTCGAGGGCGCTACATTTTTTATGACACACACTCTTGCGTGGCCTAGGTGGGAAGGCTTTTGATCCGTTGGTTGGTCGATGAGGTGATGTATAGAGCTAGTGTGTCTGAATTTTAAGCTTAGTTCTTTGAAACCGATAAATGGGAGCAATCTGGAGATGGCTTTCTGACTTTCAAGATGAATGGTTTTAAGATTGTTGGTAAGAAAATCGAGTTAAGTCTCAGCAAACATTGAAATTGATTGAGAGCTATGCGCGTATATCTAACCCATTGCTCCAAAGAAAAGGAACCTAATCTTAAAGGAACTGATATTGCCGTCACCCCGGATAAACTGTACACAAATTCTGGCATTCGGCAATTTATGGAGCGGTGTCAAGAAAAGAATGTAAGTTGGGCGGTTCTATCGGATCAGTATGGGGTTTATTTCTCAAATGAGTGTCACGTCTGGTACGAAAAACATCCTGATACTGTCACCCCACAGGAGGAAGAACTCGTCATTGAAGACTTCAATAACAAGTTAAATTCATATGATGAGATCTACTTTTTTGTCAGATCAGAATCCTTTCACCCTTTCTACGGGAGGGTTTTGCAAAAGACTGTGCTTGCAGGCAAAGTAAAAACTTTCGAGAGTATTGAGTGCATTGAATAAGATTAAAGAGAAGTGGGTTGAGCGGCATAACAACCTGGCTGGAGCGGACTGTTGAAAGCTCTTGGGAGTTCTCGCGCCGTCCCTTATGTAGGGTCACCCCATCCTGGGTTAGGATTGAAAGCCATGCTGCGTTGCCAGGGATCCCTATGTCTGTGATTCGTGCCCTCCACCGTCAACTGATTAGCAAAGAACGCTCTGCGGTTGAAATCACCCAAGACTATCTGGATCGCATTCAGCAGCTAGAACCCCGCCTGCACAGCTTTATTACGGTCACGCCTGAAATAGCCCTCCAACAAGCTGTCGCCGTGGATGCCAAAATTGCCGCAGGAGAACCGATTGGGCCGTTGGCAGGCATCCCGATTGCCCTGAAGGATAACCTCTGTACCCAAGGGATCCCGACCACCTGTGCCTCCAAAATTTTGCAAGGGTTTAAGCCCCCCTACGAGTCTACGGTGACAGCAAAACTGGCGGCGGCTGGCATGATCACGGTGGGCAAGACCAACTTAGATGAATTTGCCATGGGCAGTTCCACCGAGAACTCAGCCTTTCAGGTGACGGCTAACCCCTGGAATTTGGCGACTGTGCCGGGGGGATCCTCCGGGGGATCGGCGGCGGCGGTGGCTGCCGATCAAGCCGTGGTGGCGCTGGGATCCGATACGGGGGGGTCGATTCGTCAGCCTGCTGCTTTTTGTGGGGTGGTGGGGATGAAGCCCACCTATGGGCTGGTCTCCCGCTATGGCTTGGTGGCTTTTGCCTCCTCCCTCGACCAGATCGGCCCATTTGCCCGCACGGTTGAGGATGTGGCGTTATTGCTGCAAGCCATTGCCGGCCATGATCCGAAAGATTCCACCAGCTTGTCTGTGGATATTCCCGATTATGCGGCGGCCTTAAATGGGGATATCAAAGGCTTACGGGTGGGTGTAATTAAAGATCTACTGGGGGAAGGTTGCGGCAACGAGGTGAAAATGACCGTTGAGACGGCTATCCAGCAATACGAATCATTAGGGGCAGAGATTGTGGAAGTGGCCTGCCCCAGTTTTCGCTATGGATTAGCTACCTACTACATCATTGCCCCCTCCGAGGCGTCCGCTAACCTGGCTCGCTACGATGGCGTGAAGTATGGTCTGCGGGAACCAGCCGACTCTCTCCTGCCCATGTATGCCAAGACCCGCGATCACGGATTTGGGGCTGAGGTGAAACGGCGCATCATGATCGGCACCTACGCCCTCTCGGCGGGCTACTACGATGCCTATTATTTGAAAGCTCAAAAAGTCCGCACTCTGATCAAACAAGACTTTCAGGCGGCTTTTGCCAAAGCCGATGTTTTGATCAGCCCGACCACCCCCACCACGGCCTTCCTTGCCGGAGAAAAAGGGGATCCCCTCAGTATGTACCTCTGCGATCTGATGACGATTCCCGTTAACTTAGCCGGACTGCCAGGGTTGAGCCTGCCCTGTGGATTTGTCAATGATCTGCCCGTTGGGTTACAGATTGTTGGCAATGTCTTGAGCGAACGCCAAGTCTTGCAGGCAGCCTATGCCTATGAGCAAGCGACCTCGTGGCATCAACAGCGTCCTTCCCTCCCGCTATGAGCCTGCTGATATCGGTCGGGTGGATCGCCAGTTTGACGGTGGCTGTGGCTTTGTTGGCCACTATTAACGCACGGCTGCACCATTCCCTGGGATCCCTTGTTCAACTGACCCCACCCCAAGCGGAGACGGATCCCGATCGGTTGTCTGAATTGACAGTGATTGTTCCGGCCTATAACGAAGCTGCTAACGTCGTGGCTTGTTTGAGCAGCATTTTGGATAGCACTCCTGCTCCGATCCAGGTCTGGCTGGTGGATGATGTTTCTACCGATACCACATGGGAGTTGGCAGAAGCTTTGGCGGCGGAGCGAGGGGATCCCCGACTGCGCTTATGGAAAGGCCAACCTCGCCCCATCGATCAAATCTGGGCGGGCAAAAATTGGGCTTGTGCTCAGGTGGCCAGCCAGTTCACCCGTGAGTATGTGCTGTTCATAGATTGTGATGTTCGACTGCGGCCAGGAGCTTTAGAAGCTGCTCTTGAAACAGCAAAGCGCACTCAAGCGGATCTGTTGACGGTTGGCCCCGATATTGTCTGTGGTTGTCTGGCGGAATGGGTGGTGCAGCCGATTATGGTAGTGCTGCTGGCGGTGGGCTATGACTTTGCGACTGTTAACCATGCCGACGGTTCAGCCGCTTTTGCCTTTGGCCCCTTTATGCTATTTCGCCGGCCTGCTTATCAGTCCATCGGTGGACATGCTGCCATTGCCGATCAGATTGTCGAGGATGTGCAACTGGCTCGCCGGATTCGCCAATCGGGATCCCGACTGATTCTCTGCATGAGTGGGGGATTGGTGACAACCCGCATGTATCAGGATGCTCAAAGTCTCTGGGAGGGATGGAGCAAAAACTGGTTTCTGGGGCTAGGGGAAAGCTGGTTTCTCGCCCTCTTAAGCGCCCTCGGACTGATCTGGGTGGGATCCCTGCCCTGGCTAGGTTTGGTTGTGGGGATGGGGATGGCTATCCGCGAACTACCCCCGTGGGAGTGGGTGTTGCTGCTGAGTGGGCTAGGAATAGGCGGGCAAGTTGGCCTTCGCTGGCAACTGCAACACTGGATGCGCTTGCCCATGCACTATACCTGGCTGACGGGATTAGCCGGATTGTGGACGGCTGCCATAGCCCTGAGTTCTGCTTACAAAACCTCTACCGGACGAGGGTGGACATGGCGGGGGCGGATATTGCACAAACCAGGTCAATCCACCAGCACTAGTTGAAAATGACTAACTGGTTACTTCTTGCATGGGGCTACCCAAAACTGTGTCAACCATAAGTTTGCTTATTATAGTTATTTCAATTTCGTTAATTAGCAAGCAGAAAATAATAGCACGATAGAGGCTGAAGAGAAAAATTCCAATAACGTCCCATTCTCCAGACATCCGCAAAAAGATCTTGGAAAGTTATCAAGAGGCTCACACCTTCAGTTGAGCCGTTTCCAAGCAATTTGGGTTCAATCCCTACACCATGTAGCAATTGGTCAATCAATATCGAAGAAGTGCTGACCTTATGCCTCAAAAATAGATGGCTGTCAGCATAGTGTATGATCCAAACATCTCTTTCCCTCGTTTGGCTGAAGTAGGGGAGAGTATTTATAGCTGTTTAGAAGCAAGCTCTCAAGTATTCGCTATCCACGACTGCGTATGTCTATCCGCCCTTTTCATGTGGCTTTTCCAGTCAAGAATCTGGAGGAAACCCGCCATTTTTATCACCATATTTTGGGATGCCCAATCGGTCGTTCCTCAGATACTTGGATTGACTTTAACTTGTTCGATCACCAAATCACAGCCCACCTGAGTTTATCCTCCAGTCCTACTTCTGTGAGCAATGTGGTCGATGGCAAAGCCGTACCTGTACAGCACTGGGGGGTGATTTTAGAGATGACCCAATGGCAAGCTTTTGCCGACCACCTCAAGGGGCAAGGGATCCCTTTTTTGATTGAACCCCATATCCGCTTTGTGGGAGAAGTGGGTGAGCAAGCCACCCTCTTTTTTCAGGATCCCGACGGTCACACCCTAGAATTCAAGGCATTTGCCAGCGATGGAGGGATTTTTGCCCATTGACTTGTCAATAGGTAGTGACATACTCCCGACGCTCATGCATTCGCATAGAGGGCGGGCTTCTCAGTGACCCCTGGTATCCCATCGGGCGTTTCCTGAGCTTTATTGACGGGATGACCCACCGCCAAATGCTTGATATTGATTGCCGCGTTGTGGTC
>JANRIL010000009.1:0-26780 GCA_033764955.1 Cyanobacteriota bacterium
GCACAATTTGGACTAGCCGACCAACTTTTGCTGTGGTGTTTCCAAGTGGGGTTGGGCGTCGCCTCACTATAAAACGCGAAGTCCTGAAAAGGATGGAGAAGCCCACACCGTATGTTTGCATCGGTGATGGGAGTACGTCACTCCAATCTAGGGTTACTAGGTTCGGGTAAGCGGAGCCGCGACCAAAACTCCTGAGAAGGTTGATGGATCACAATCCGATTCCCATCGGGATCCTGAAGATCAATTTCTCGTCCATGACTGGCGATTCTCACCGGAGAAGTTGGGATCCCTGCCTCAGCTAGCCCATCCATCACAGCGTCGAGATTGGTCACCTGCAAACATAAGCTCAGGGATCCCAAACCTGCCTGAAAATCGGGATGGTGGCTGCTATAAATCCCTAACCGAAGTCCCGTCAGGCGAAATTCGATATAACGGTTGGCAATCTCCACGGCGGGATCTTGCCCCAATAAACGCTGATAAAACTCCTGTTGAACCCGCAAATCAGGCGTCGCCATACTTAACAAGGCAGCCTGGATGACTTTGCAATCAAATTCAATCATATAGAAAACGGTAGCCCTGTTGGGAATTAGAATGTCAAAACGGCAGATTATTCTCCAGGTTGTGTTTATCTAGAATGAAGGCTATCTTTACATATGTACAAAACAATTCAAATGCAGGGGGGAGTTGATAGCTATTGGGAATGAGTTCAAGCTTATCCGATGTCGCTATGGTTTGCTATTTATGTCCTCGATTCGCGTGATACCTCCGTCGTTCAAACTGAAGAAATCGATTACAGCGGTGTTTTCCCCTACAGGGGGCTACCTCGCCCAGATTGGTCGTCGGGTTTTTGTATGGGATGTCGCGCAATGCACGATCGTCTCGGACTTCAAAGTCATTTCTAACGAGATTTATCTCGCTTTCTCAGGAGACCAGAAAATAATTGCGGTCAAGAACACAAGCGGCAAGCTAGCTTTCGTAGATGTGCCCAGTGGAAAAATCATAGCTAGCAGTGATAAATCCAAAACCTATACAGAAGGAGGTCAGCCACAGTTCCTAATCAAAGAAAGTCTTTTGCTAGATGGTGATTGGGATGGTGTGTTGCGTCTAGTTGATCCAATGTCCGCCCGCGATGTAGGGTCATTCGCCTTCACAGGTCAATATAAGGTTTCTGCCATCGCAACAAGCCTTCAAAGGGCACGCTACGTGGTTGCAGTCAATAATAAGTATAATCAGCCTGGGGGTAGTCGCCTCCTCCTATACGAAGAGCCACTGCGCCTTGATCAGCCAGATACCATACTTCCACAAGACGAGTCACAAAAAAATGATGGCGGCTGGCTCCGCATTGAGACTTTAGCCATGCATCCCAGTGGTGGTAAGGTTGCTGTCGCTCTCTCCGCTCCCCCCTATGGATCAACCACTGTGCAGCTCATTGACCTAGATGGGAACAGCAGCCTTACGATTGTCCTGCCGTCTTATAGGCATCACGTGCGTAGCCTCTCTTGGTCTACGTCAGGCATCGTCGCCGTGTCTGTCCATGAAAACCTCTATAGAAAAGGGCAAACCCCTGAAGAGACGCGAGAGCTGATGCGGAACACCCCACATTCCCACGTCTGTTTCTATTCCGACTCGTCGGGAGACCTCATCGTTCAGTGGCCGTGGGTAGACGCAAGAACTGTAGCTTTTTCTCCAAATGATGATGCTCTTGTTGTCACAAGTCGAGAGCAACCTGGAATGTACATGGTTAAGGCGGAGTTGCAACGGATCGGTCTCACCTTAGGTGAGGCTGGTAGATGAATTTACTCGTTGCGATTCGGTTATTTCTCACCTATGGTTGATTTACTTAACGATGAGAATAGCAAAAATTCTACAATCCTTTACAAGCATGGATTTTATCAGGCTTGTTTGTCTCATTCTTATCTGAATCAACCATAAGTCTATCTAGAATTTTCCCTATAGCAATCTGATGTAATTTATGAGAAAAGCTTCTAGGTATAGTAGGGACTTGAGGCCAACTTTCTCTCACAAATAGCGACCGATTACTATATTCATTTCCCCAAGTTGTTTTGAGTCAATTTAGGGTAAAAACAGCATCTCTTTCCGCAAGATCTCCTCCGCTTCAGCTACGGTTGCAACTCCTCGCTCCGTAAGCGCCAAACTCACCTCCTGCAAAATCAGGAATGATCCGTCCTCCTGTTGTTGATAGAGGGTAACAACGGGAAAGGGAATGGCTCCTGTCGCTCCGATACCCGTGATATAAGAGGCAATAGTATAAATATCGGTTAGTCCATCAAAATCTAACTCCGTAAACACCACCGCATCGAGACTAAAAGGAGTATAGGAAAGGGGAGTTAGCTCCTCGGACATTGGCAGTTCCCAGCGCACTCGTCCTCCATCCACTAGCCAATGGGTAAGAGTTTGTGGCTGACCGGGAGAACTGCTATCAAACAAAGAAAGAAAAAAGATAGATCCATATCCTTGTAAATTCACGGCAAATGATTGTTCGAGAATTGGCTCTAAAAGGGGTGGATCGGTTTTCCAAAGGGAGGTTATCGTTTGCCATTCCGCCTCGGTCATCTGTCGAGAAGAACTAGGTTCTAAGGAGGGTTGAGCAGATGCTGAGAGAGGGATCCCTACGAGTAAGCAGGGGATCCAAAGTGATATCCAGAAAAATTTTGACATGATAATATCCCGAATAAATTAGATGCCTTAGACGCAAAACAAATAAATTTTTACTCAGCTATATAATAAATGAGCTAACAGACTAAATCCCCAAGCCAATTAGCAGAATTGTTAACAGAATTAAAGGTACATAGATAAAGAACTGCTGACTCTGCTGCCACATTAGAAACAAAGAGATCCCCAGCAAAAACAATCCTGTGCCGAGGCTGACATGCTGAATGAACGGATCTGCCACTTGCTTAATCCAGCGTTTCATCGCAGGAAAACCAATCCCCAAAGTTAACGCTAATATCGGTAGTAACCAGTACAACCAATTCCCCATTGTCTGTAGAAATGATAAACCCACTAGAATGATAAACACCACAAAATAAAGGATGCGAATGTTGGCATAATCTTGGCGAAATTGTTGAGGAGGAGAATCATTTTCGGTAGCCAGGAGCAAAGGTTCATAGCCAAATCCTCCTGACCACTCTGGTTCTTCTGTTTCCTGATGGCGATGCCACAAATAGATGTTGACCTTACGAATGTTTTGTATCAGAGAAGCATCCACCGCGGCTCGTACTATTTCCGTCAAAACCTGGGTATCGACAACATCCCCCCGCATCCGTTCCACCATCACATTGAGAATAGGCCCCTTGCGTTCGGCTTTGCCAAACAGGCGCAATTCATCTAGCTTAAACTCCAAAATTTGATTGAGGGCGTTCAGATGACGGCTCATAAATTACCCCGGTCACAACAAATCTGACAGACTGTTTTTGCTCCCTCAATCCCACGATTTACTTAGCAATAGACTTGACAACAGATATCCGGTCGCTACTGCAATCAGTTTAACTCTGCGGGTTCCCCTTGCGGGCGTTGTTACCGCCCCTCTATCCTAAATCTGTCAAATTACCCGAACGCCGGGATTACCAGCTTGACAGTGCCCAATCACACTAGCCCAGCCAAACCCCTGCTCCGCCAACAGAGCTAAAACTTCAGAGACCGCCTCAGGCGATACACTCAACAGCAGACCCCCACTGGTTTGCGGATCCGCCAGCAAAAGTTGTTGCCATTCCAGCCGATCGGGAGCTTCCACCCCTTGATAGCCTTGCCAGTTGCGCCGCGCCGCTCCCGGAAAAATTCCTGCCTCAGCTAGCCGCATGGCCTCTGGGAGAATCGGCACCTTTTCGGCAGCTAGGGTCACTGCCACCCCCGCTCCACGGCACATTTCCAAAAGATGCCCCAACAACCCAAACCCGGTCACATCCGTCATGGCATGGACATCCCCCCGTTGCGCCAGTTGGGATCCCACCCGATTCAGTTGGGTCATGATCCCCAAGACCTCCTGATAGCCCGCCTCGCTGAGTTGCCCTTTTTTGAGGGCGGTGGTCATTACCCCAATTCCTAGGGGTTTGGTCAGGATCAACATATCCCCCGCTTGGGTGGTGGCATTACGACACACAGCAGCGGGATCCACCAAACCAGCCGCCACCAGTCCAAAAATCGGCTCCGGCGAATCAATAGAATGTCCCCCCGCCAAAGGGATCCCTGCCGCCTGACAAACAGCAATTCCCCCCTGCATGATCCCCTGGATAGCCTCAACGGGCAGTTGATGGATGGGCATTCCCAACACAGCCAGAGCCAAAATCGGGGATCCCCCCATGGCATAAACATCGGAAAGGGCATTGGTGGCAGCAATTCGGCCAAAATCGACGGGATCATCCACAATCGGCATAAAAAAATCGGTGGTTAAGACCAAGGCTTGTCGCTCGTTCAGTTGGTAGACCGCCGCATCGTCACTCGTTTCTGCCCCCACCAATAGGTGTGGAGTATGACCAAAGAGGGGCAAGTGCTGCAAGATTTGTTGGAGTTGGGCGGGGGCAATTTTACAGCCACATCCTCCGCCGTGGG
Organism: Cyanobacteriota bacterium; assembly: GCA_033764955.1. GTDB lineage: Bacteria > Cyanobacteriota > Cyanobacteriia > Thermostichales > Thermostichaceae > JANRIL01. The sequence continues at coordinate 4,570 of JANRIL010000009.1, forward strand.
AGTATTGGGTTAGTCGAATCATCGATCCATTCAACAGGGTTGACAGAGGATGGCTGATCGTAGCACATCTCAATCCAAACCCAGTCTGGAACGGGGTTTTAAGACATAATCGATCCGCAGTAGCCCATGCCTACCCAATTGGGCAAGGCTATCTGCAATCAAACAATAAAAAGTAGGCTCCTGATTGCTCAAGATCTGGGGGGTGATGGGGGCGGGGTTGCAAACGGTTGGGAATCTAGCGGTCAGTGGGTGGGTGGTAGGTCGTCACGTGATTAAGGAAATCCTGGCGAAGCTCACGAACCTCAGTCATTACTTCGTCTGTGCGGCGGTCAAAGCGATCCAGTGCCTCTCGGAAGTATTGGGCTAGCATGGCTTGCCCTTCTCTAATCTCTGAGTTCTGAATCCTCAACTCCGTAATAACCTGATCATGGTTCTGAACGGTCTGAATTAGCCATTGCTCTTGCTCTGGTGTCATAATGCCTGCATGTTTTTTGCTTGGTTTGCCGGATCCTATCGCACAGGTTCGGGCTTTCTGTTGTAGCGGATCAGCAGCTTGATCGGGTCTCTGGTGGCTTGACTCAGCACTGCTTTGGGTTGGCGGGTTGCCTAGCAGCGAAGCGCCTGGTCTACCTGGGGAGTCTTGGGCTAACTCGATAGCCATTGCTCCAACATCTCGACGGAATCCTCAGGTAGAGCTAGATTGTCAAGCTGATTTACCTAGCTGTATCAACACTATGGGTCTAAGGTGGTCTAAGGTCGAGAAGCTTCCGCCAAATGAAAGATGCCATTCAAATAGGCTTGAGCTAGGGTATGTCCCCAGGCAAATTGCGGATCTATTTGCTGTTCCGGCAGATAAGCCCAGGATTTTTCAGTCTGATCAAAAAAATAGCGAATTTCCCACCAGGGTTGACCCACAGGCACATCCTTAACCGCCCTAAGAAATCGCCCCATTTTTCGGGCTACCCGTTCTTCTACAAAATAAGGGCCTGCTAGGTGCAGACTATCGACAGCATGGATAAACTCGTGCCAGAGCGGATCATTTCGCCGCATATGCTGCAACTCCTGGCGGCAACACTTGGACTTAATTTTAGTCGCAACTTGCGGATTGTGCTGCCTGGTTGGACGGCGGTTTTGGGGGAGATCCGCAAGGATTAGGGGAGCTGAGCCACGGCAAGCTTCAGTTGAGGGGCGGCATCTAGGGCTACCCAGTCCGTCGAGGGGGAGCGTTGCCATAATTCAAAGTGCAGGTGGGGACCTGTGGATTCCCCCGTCGAGCCAACATAACCAATCACGCTTCCCTGTCTTACGGTTTGTCCTGCCGTGACCGCCACAGTATCCATATGGCCATAGCGAGTCCGTTGGGTAGCCGAATGACCCAAAACCACCGCATTGCCCAAACCACCTAGGGATCCCGCCGAGAGCACGGAGCCTGAAAAAGCCGCCAACACGGGAGTTCCCATACTAGCGGCCAGATCCACTCCCTGATGAAATTCTTGCAGACCAGAGATGGGATGGGTTCTCATGCCAAAAGGGGAGGAAATAGGCACCGCCGTTGGCAAGGGATAAAGCAATGTTTCTTGGGTAGGAGCAGTGAAGGGGGGCGGTGGGGGAGCCATGGGAGCTTTGGGATCCTCAATTTTGATGCCCTGTCCAGGTGTGATCGTGATTTTTTTGCCGGAGGATCGCTCCATCATGACGACTGGGATATCCGTTTCCGACAGACCCGCATCCGACTTTTCGATGACAATCTCCCGTCCTACGGTTATCTCGCTGGTGGCTCGCCCATCTAAGGTATCGGTCTGAGCGGTTCCGGTGGGGAGGGCTGATTCGGTGTTGGGCAGGGGAGGAACATTCACCCCAGGTAACGGTTGGGTGGGCAACGGCTGGGATCCCTCGTTTCCAGGAGTGAGTAGGGTTGAGGTGTCGAGGGAGGGAGCCACCGCCGGAGGAGCAGGCAAGGCTTGAGAATAGGCGCTCAGGTGCAAGCCCAGGGCAATAGCTATCCCCAGTAAAACACCCAGCCAGAGCCGCCAGCGCCAGATTTGAGGGATCAGAGCCAGTGGGATCCTTTGTGTTTGATCGTGTGAACTCACTCCACCACTCCTCAGGTTAGACACCCATGTCACGAGCCATTCTTCAGACAAGAACATCCTGTAGGCGAATCTCTCCCGGCATCAAGCAAATTTCTCCTGTTTGTGTTTGTACCCGCAAGGCTCCCGATGGGGCAACACCCAAAACCGTAGCCATCCCCTGTTTGCCCAGATTGATGGTGGCATACCGATGCAACAACCAAGCTTCGCACTCTGGCAATATCTTGTGCAAACGGGATTGCTGCCAGCTAGAAAATCCCTGCTCTAATCCCAACAAGACCCAAGCGGCTATCGGTTCGCTTGTCAGAGGCATACCGACCACATCCTGCAAGTTTGTGGATTCAGACAGGGGTAGTAACGGGCTGGGATCCCCCGCCTCTGGATAGGCTCGAATATTTAAGCCCAATCCCACCACCATCGACTGAAGCTGCTGCTGTTGCGTGCGGGTTTGCAGGAGGAGTCCCCCCAGTTTTTTGCCGTGGGCAACCAGATCATTAGGCCATTTGATGCCGATATCCTGGGATAGGTGGTGGCGCAGTTGAGCGACGACTCCCCAGACTAAGGCGAGGGTCAGCCCTGTCAATTCGGATAGTGGTTGCTGTGGCTCTAAAACCAGGGAGAGATAAAGTCCTCCTGGGGGGGAATGCCAGACCCGTCCATACTGTCCGCGCCCCGCCTTTTGTTGGGTGGCGATTAAGGTGGTGCCCACCCGCAAGGGATCCCCAGGCCATCTGGCGGGTTGCAACCAGTCAGACAAAATCCGATTGGTGGAATCTACCACCGCTAATTGCAGGAGATCCCGCCCAAAAGATTGGGTTTGTAGATATTTTTGGAGGCGCAGCGGGTTAAGCACAGCGGAACGAACAGGGGTTGCTTTTGAATTTTATCAAGCCCTGATCGCGGGGTGAGATTGACGGGGAGAGGGGGGGCAAGCTAGATGCCCCCTATCAATGAAGACCATGCTCAAGAGTCCCTCAGTCCCAAAGCTTGCAACACCAGTTTGGCCGTTTCGACACCAGAGTTTTGCTGTTGCCCAGTCACTAGATGTCCATCCCGCACCGCATGAGGGGAAAATGCTGCCTGAGTGACAAAGTGAGCACCCAGTTTTTTCGCTTCATCTTCAATGCGGAACGGCATCACCTTCTGCCCGACAACCTGATCGGCGTAGTCTTCTTCGCTATTGGCAAAGCCGGTTATCGTTTTTCCTTGAATGAGTAGCGTGCCATCGGCTAAGTAGGTTTCCAAAAGTAAGCAGGTGCCGTGACAGAGGGCAGCACTGGGCTTAGTGGCCGTGTAGAACTGCATGAACAAGTCCGCTAGCGCGGCATTTTGCCGAAACGTGAACATGGGTGATTGCCCGCCGCCTATCACGATTGCCTCATACTCTGCCGGATTGAGCGCGGAAATGGCAGGGGTATGGTTCAGTAGTTGCATAAACTCGGGCTGGTTAATGTATGCCAGCGATAGGGTGTCATCTTTGGAATACCCAGAGGCATCACGAGGATCGCTGAGGTTGTCAAATTCCACCTTGCCACCATGCGGACTGGCGATCGTGACGGCCAAACCCGCTTGGGTAAATACATCGTAGGGATGAATCAGTTCCGAAGCCCAAAAGCCCACCGGAATACCCAGCGTGGTTGAAACCGAAGGATTAGCCACAATCATTAAAATTTGCGGACTTATTGACGCATTCTCCAACAAACTACCTCAATTCATACTGGATTGGGCATGATAAATTTGTCCAATGGATAATTTGTATGGATAATATTCACCACACAAATTTGGCAGGTATTGATTTGAATCTGCTGGTTGTATTTGATGCCTTGATAACCGAGCAGAATGTTACCCGTGCCGGAGAGCGAGTTGGCTTGAGCCAACCGGCAACCAGTAATGCCCTGGGGCGGTTGCGACGTTTAATGAGGGATGACTTGTTTATCAGAACTACGGCTGGACTTCGCCCCACCCCAACCGCGATCGCCCTTCATCAACAGTTGCGCCCCGCCTTGCAGCAGATTCAGGCAGCCCTCTTGGAGCAACCTATATTTGACCCCGCCAACAGTGACCGTGTGTTTGCGATCGGCATGTCTGATTACGTGGAATTTACATTGCTACCATGCTTGATGCAAACGCTACAGACCTGTGCTCCACAGGTGAGTGTGCAGATTCGATCGGGGGATCGCCAGAAGTTGCTGGCTTTATTGGATAGTGGTGAAATTGATCTCGCTTGTGGACTGTTCCCTGAGAAAATAGCATGGCATCAAGAACAACTTCTGTTTCAAGAAAGCTATGTTTGTGTTTGCCGCCGCCAGCACCCTATAATTGGCACCTCTCTCTCTTTGGAAGAGTATCTGACTGTTTCTCACCTGCTGGTTTCGGTGAAGGAAGACCGCATCGGACGTGTGGACATGTTGCTTGCGGAACAAAACCTCAAACGGCGCATTGCTCTCTCAATACCCCATTTTCTCAGTGTCCCCTTTATTTTGGCAGAGACTGATTTAGTCGCTACGCTAGCCCGCCGTGTTGCTGTTACTTTTGCCAATTATCAGTCGTTGAAACTGCTACCACTGCCGCTGCCGATCGCAGACTTTTCAGTGTTTATGCGTTGGCATCGCATGACAGAAACTTCTCCAGCCTATCAGTGGCTGCGATCGATTGTTTTAGAGGCATCTCGGATGATTTAGGGATTAGGGATCCTCTGTCCTTGGGGGAGCTTGCAGGCTGAAGAGGGCTTGCCGTGCGGCCATCATCTCCGCCGTCTTTTTGGAGGATCCCTCCCCTCGCCCCCGTAGGGATCCCTTCACCCACACCGTGACCTCAAACCAGGGGGGATGCTCCTGGGAACGGCTTAAGCGATAGTCGGGTAGCTGGCTCCATTGTCGCTGGGTCAATTCTTGGAGAGCCGCCTTGGGGTTACCCCGCACCGGATCGGCCAGCAGTTTGTGCGCCCGTTCCTGCATGATCGGATCCAGCCACGGGTGAAGCCGTGCGATGGTTCGTTCCTGCCAGCTTAAATAGAGGGATCCCAACACCGCCTCCAGAGCATCGGCCAGCCGCCGTGGTCGTCCTTTGCGATCCTGGTGCGCCCCAGATCCGAGGGCAAGAAACAACTCCAGCCCATAGCGATCGGCAATCTCAGCTAAAAAAGCATCACTGACCAGATCCGAGCGGATCTCAGAAAGATCACCCACCGACCGATCTGGAAAATAGCGATAGAGACATTCTGTGACGACAATCCGCAAAACGGCATCCCCCAAAAACTCCAGACGATCATTATTGATCTGGCTATCTAAAGAAGGATGCACCAATGCCTGATCGAGCAGCAGCCAGTTCACCTCCTCCCCATAGCGGGATAATCCTAACCGGGAGAGTAACTTTTCCAACGCTTGCCGACGAGCAGGCAACAGAGCAGTCATCATTCACTTATTCACCTTCTCAGTCTTTGCCATCTCAATCTTTGGGCATGGTTAAGCAAGGGTATCTTCTAGCTTATCAATCAGAGACTCTGTGTAATCTAGGGCTTGACTGATGGTTGCGGGATCCGCCAGATCAATGCCCACGGTTTGGAGAGCCTGTTCGGGGCTACGGGATCCCCCCATATCCAGCAACTTGAGATATTTGGGCACAAAATCCTTGCCCGTTATTTTGTATTGCTGATAGCAGGCAATAGCAACCACAAAGCTGAGGGTATAGTTGTAGCAATAAAAAGGCTTAAAGAAGATATGCCCAATTCTCGCCCAGTCATATTGATGTTCGGGCAACAACTCAACGGCATCTCCACACAAATCCTGGTAGATTTTTAGCCATTCTTCGTTAATAAAATCATGGTCAAAGCTACCGTGGGTTGCCCGTTGATGCAAAGTCAGCTCTAGGCGACTAATCGTGCTTTGCCGGAATAGAAGATTCAGTTGATCTTCTAGTTGTTGGGTCAATAGTGCTTGCAGTAGCTCACTATCTTTGCTTTGTTTGAGCAAATAATCTAGGAGCAGCAACTCATTAAATGTAGAGGCAATCTCAGCCAACACCATGGGGGGATCACTATTCAAATAAGAGCGACGTGCTCGAATTCGTTCAAAGTGTAGACCATGCCCCAATTCATGAGCTAGCGTAAACAGATCATGATAGGTATCGGTATAGGAAAGCAGCAAATAACTGTGCAACCCATTCACATAGGCACAGAAAGCTCCCCCTCGCTTGCCGGGGCGTACCCGCGCATCCACCCATTGCTTCTCAAAAAAGGGCTTGGCTTGCTCGGCATAGTCACTACTAAACTCCCGCAATGCCTGCATGAGAATAGCAACTCCATCCTCATAGGTAATCGGGGGAGCCGCACTTGACCAGGGGGCATACAGGTCGCAAATCCGTACGGAACGCCCCATGCTACGCCCCTTCAGCCGATAGTAGCGTTGAAATAAGTCAAATCGATCGCGGGTTCCCTCCATGAGGGCTTCAAAAATAGGCAACGAAACCTCATCCACCAACAGTTGCTTGGCTAGGGTAGAGTCATAGCCCCGCCGACCGGACTCTAGGCGGTGATCTTGGATGATTGTGTTCAAGATATAGCCATAGAGGGGGTTGTGGTTCGCCAACACCTGCCGGATGGCTCGATAGCCCGCTAAACGAACCTCCGGTTGAGGATGATAGAGCAGGGATCCCAATTCTGACTCGGTGCTGACGGTTTTGCCCTCCGGTGTTGTTACTGCCGGATAGGACTGCCCCCCTAAGTGCACTTCCCGCAATTTAATAAAAGCTTCCCGGCCTGTCAGGGCGGCCTGGTTAAGGGTTTGTTCAACCGATTCTTCAAGCTGATGGGAACGAAGAGCCGCCAATCGACTCAAAAAGTGTTTATAGCTGGCTAGACTCGCATCGTTGGCTAGCCTAGCGAAATCGGTGGGGGGCATTTGCTGCAATTCGAGGTTAAAAAACAGCAGTTGGTTGCCGACATCGGTGAGGACTTCTTGCACCTGGTCATAAAACTGCTTGGCTTGGCTATCCCGTGTGTCAGCGGAAAAGCGCAGCATGGGATAGGAATAAATTTTTAGACTTTGCTCATGGATGGCCTCCATTTCCTGCAAAGCTGCCCCTACCCCCCCAGGGCTGAGGGAAGAAACTTGGCGATGATAACGGGTGCGAAAGTCGCGGGCACGTTCTTGAACCGCCGCCAAGTCTTGGGCAAATTGGGGATCCCGAAAGTTGGCGTAGAGATCGGAGAGGTCCCAATCTTGGTCAAGATGTTCAGCAGTCTGGGGCAGAGCCACCGCAGGCTTCCTCCAATGAAAATAGGATCACTCTAATCTATGGCTCCGAGAGATGCAAATGATGGTTGAAGGATCCCTAGGTCAATCCCCCACAAAAGCTATCTGTGTCCGGTAAGCGGGACTGTTGCTGTTGTTTTTAGACTCCTCGATGACCAGCTCTGATGGGCAGAAGCGATCCCCTGGCGGTTCGAGAAAAAGTATTCTAAGCTACTCAAAATCCCCGTTTAGCCAGCTAAGTTGAGGGGCACATTTCCACTTAAGCCAGCATCTTAGCGGCAGCAGCGTTGCACAAGGAGTTGATACCCATGTCGATCCTCTATGGTTCCGCGAAAGGAGAAACCCTCCGTCGTCGTACCTTTTTACTCCGTTCAGGGGCGGTGGCGGTGGGTTTGACCACAACTGCTTTCCTTACCCCGCGCTCTCAAGCCCAATCGGAAAAGCTCAAGGTGGCGGGGGTCTATACCGTTCCGATTGAGCAGCAGTGGGTCAGCCGCATTCATCAAGCCCTCAAGGCCGCTGAGGCACGGGGAGATATCGAATACAAATGGTCGGAATCCATTTCCAATACCGACTATCCACGGGTAATGCGCCAGTATGCCGAAGAAGGCGCTCAACTGTTGGTGGGAGAAGTGTTTGGGGTCGAAAAAGAAGCCCGCACTGTGGCTCAAGACTATCCTGCCATCAGCTTTTTGATGGGATCTAGCCTCAAACCCGATCCGCAACTGGCCAATTTTTCGGTGTTTGATAATTACATCCACGAGCCATCCTTTTTGACGGGCATGGTGGCGGGTGGACTCACCCAATCGAATGTGATTGGCATGGTGGGTGGGTATCCGATTCCCGAAGTGAATCGCCTGATGCAGGCTTTTATGGAAGGAGCCAAGGAAGTCAACCCTGACGTAAAATTTTTGGTGAACTTTATTGGCAGTTGGTTTGATCCCCCCAAGGCCAAAGAGGCCGCTTTTGCTCAGATTGATGCCGGAGCCGATATTTTGTATGCCGAACGCTTTGGTGTTTCGGATGCCGCCAAAGAACGGAAAATCTTGGCAATTGGCAATGTTATTAATACCCAGCCCGATTATCCCGAAACGGTGGTAGCCAGCGCCCTTTGGCACATGGAACCAACCATTGATAAAGCGATTGCGGCGGTGAAAGCCGGAGCTTTCAAAGCGGAAGACTATGGGGTGTATAGCATGATGAAATATGGCGGATCCAGCTTGGCTCCCTGGGGAACCTTTGCTGACAAAATCCCTGCCGACTTAAAGGCTAAGGTCGAGGAGCGGCAAAAGCAAATTTTGGCTGGGGAATTTACGGTTGCCATCAACGATAACGAACCCAAGTCTACGGTATGACGGGGTGGAGTGCCCCATCGGCATCCCCGGCTGGAGGGGAGGAGGTCTTAGCTCTAGAAGGGATCAGCAAGCGTTTTGGATCCCTATTGGCTAATGATCAGATTCGCTTAACCCTGCGGGCAGGGCAGGTATTGGCCTTGCTCGGAGAAAATGGGGCGGGCAAAACCACCCTGATGAACATCCTGTTTGGTCACTATCGAGCCGATCAGGGCACGATTCGCGTCATGGGGCAGCCCCTCGTGGCGGGATCCCCGGCGGCGGCGATTGCGGCGGGAATTGGCATGGTTCACCAGCGGTTTGCCCTAGCGGAGAACCTGTCGGTGCTCGACAACATTGTGGTGGGCACTCAACCCCTCTGGCGACCTTGGTTACAAAAGCGACAGGCTCTGCACAAGCTGCAAACTCTCGCCAACAGCTTCGGCTTAGCCGTGGATCCCCAGGCTAGGGTGGGGGATCTGACGGTGGGAGAGCAGCAACGGGTGGAGATTTTGAAGGTGTTATACCGGGATGCTCGCCTGCTCATTCTGGATGAACCAACCGCGGTTTTGACCCCCCAGGAAACCCATCAACTCTTTACTACCTTGCGTCGCTTGACGGCAGAGGGACTCTCCATCATTCTCATCTCTCACAAATTGCAGGAGGTGATGCAGGTCAGTGATCGGATTGTCGTGCTGCGGGCAGGGCGGGTGGTGGCGGATGTAGATACGTCCTCAACTACCCCCGAACAACTGGCAGGGTGGATGGTTGGTCAGCAGGTGCCTCCGCTGGTCAAGCTGCCTTTGGTGGCTGGGGATCCGGTTTTACAACTGAAGCAAGTCACGGCTCAAGGATCCTCCCCACAGCCCATTCAGGATCTCTCCCTCACCTTGTACCGCTCACAAATCGTGGGGATCGCCGGGGTCGCGGGGAATGGGCAGACCACCTTAGCCAACCTGCTCTGTGGGTTGATCCCTCCCTTGGCTGGAGAGTTTTGTTTGTGGGGAAGGGTGGTATCGTGGCCTTCCCCTCGTGGGATGGTGCAAGAGGGCATGGCGCGGATCCCAGAGGATCGTCACCAAATGGGGGTAATGGGATCCCTGAGCATTGAGGAGAATCTCCTGGCTGAGCGCTATTGGCATCCCACCTTTTCTCGTTGGGGTTTTCGACGATCCAAGCGAATTCGGGAACAGGCGCTGGCTTGGATGCAGCAGTATGATGTGCGTTGTCCCCAAGCGGACGGATCGAAAGCGCTGCACCTGCCGATCCAGCTTTTGTCGGGGGGCAATATGCAGAAGGTGATTCTGGCACGGGGGCTGGCGGAGAATCCACCGATTATTGTGGCGCATCAACCCACCCGTGGTCTGGATCTGGGGGCAGTGGCCTATGTGCATCAGCAGTTGTTGGCAGCACGGGAGGCAGGGGCGGCAATTCTGTTGATTTCGGAGGATTTGGATGAGCTGCTCCGTTTGGCGGATCGGATCGGGGTGATGGTGCGTGGTCGCCTTTCTCCCCCTGTGCCGGTGGCGCAAACATCTGTGCAAGAACTGGGATTACGGATGGCGGGTCAACCGGAGAGGGTCACCTCAGTTGCAGGAGGGGGGGGGAATGCAGATTGAAGCCAGAGAGTCAGTTGCCCTTTGGCAGGTGGTGCTGGCTCCACTGGCTGCTGTCCTAATGGCTTTGGCGTTGTGCAGCCTTTTGATTGTCTGGACGGGATCCTCAGTGGGTGCGGCTTACCTCGCCCTTTGGCAGGGGGGAGTGGGATCCCGTTTTGCCCTGACGGAAACCTTGACCCGAGCCACCCCCCTCATCTTGACAGGATTGGCGGTGGCGGTGGCCTTTCGGGCGAAGTTGTGGAATATCGGTGCGGAAGGCCAGTTTTATGCCGGAGCCTTGGCGGCAACACTGCTGGGATCCGGTGCCATCACTGCCCCTGCTTGGTTGTTGATCCCCCTGCTGCTGGCGGCGGGAGCCGGAGCGGGCGGACTGCTCTTGGGGATCCCGGCCTGGTTGAAGGTGCGCTTTCGGGTGGATGAGGTGGTGACCACCCTCCTCCTCAATTTCATTGTGCTGCTGGCGGTGAGCTATTTGCTGGAGGGACCACTTAAGGATCCCCTCGCACTGGGTTGGCCGCAGGCGCGCCCGATTATGGCCACCGGGGTATTGCCGAAACTGATGGAGCGAACTCGCCTACATGGAGGGCTGCTACTGGCACTGGCGGCAGCGGGGTTAATCTGGGGGATCAACCGCCTGACCATTTGGGGCTATGAGATGAAAGCGGTGGGATCCAACCCTGAGGCGGCGGCATTTTTGGGGATCCCGGTGCATCGCGTGATTTTGTATACCTCTTTGCTGAGCGGTGGATTGGCGGGATTGGCGGGAGTGAGTGAGGTGACTGGATTGAAGGGCTATCTCACCCTGGATCTCTCCCCTGGATTTGGCTACAGCGGTATTGTTGTAGCGATGCTGGCTCAACAACACCCTTTAGGAGTCGTGGCGGCAGCAGTGTTTATTGCGGGCATCTATGTGGGAGCCGACAGCATGAGCCGGAGCTTGGGGGTGCCCACCTATTTAGCAGATGTAATCGTAGCTACTGCCCTCCTCGGCATGTTAGTGAGTAGCTGGTTAACCCATTACCGGATTCGCTGGGAGAAAAAGCGTGATTGAGCTATTCTTCTCCGTCAGCTTTTGGGTAGCAACGCTACGGATTGCGACCCCCTTGATTTTTGGCACGTTAGGGGAATTACTCTGCGAACGAGCCGGAGTCCTTAATTTGGGGATCGAAGGCATCATGACGATGGGGGCAATGGTGGGCTGGCTGAGCGTCTATCAGGGGGCAGGGCTATGGGGGGGAGTTGTAGCGGCAGCGGTGGCGGGAGCGGTGGCGGGTTTTCTCCACAGCGCCTTGACGGTGCGTTTGGGCTTATCTCAGCATGTGACAGGCATTGGCATTACCCTACTCAGCACCAATCTGGCCTATTTTGGCTATCGCATGGTTTTGCCGGAGGTTTCCTCTCCCCCCAAAATTATTCCTTTTGGAGATTATCCCTTGCCGGGGCTGTCCAAAATTCCCGTTCTGGGAGAAATCCTCTTTCAACAGCCTCCCCTCACCTATGGGGCAGTCTGTCTAGTGGTAGCAGTGGGCTATGGACTCTACCACACACCGTTGGGGTTAGCCGTTCGCATGGTTGGAGAAAATCCCCAGGCGGCTGAGGCGCAAGGGATCCCTGTTTATGGGGTGCGGAGTGGGGCGGTGGTGGTCGGTAGTGCCCTGATGGGGGTGGCGGGAGCGTTTCTCACCTTATCGGCATTTGATGCGTTTTTTTTTAATATCGTCAATGGGCGGGGCTGGATTTGTATTGCCCTCGTGGTATTTGCCTCCTGGCAGCCCTACAAAGCATTGGCAGGTGCCCTCCTTTTTGCCGGATTTGATGCGCTGCAACTGCGTCTGCAACAAATCTGGGGAGGCGGGATCCCCTATCAATTTTTCTTGATGCTGCCCTATCTGCTGAGCATTGTTGCCTTGGTGCTGGTATCTCGGCAATCCCGCTCCCCGCAAGCACTATTACTGCCCTTCCGCAAAGGAGAACGGACGTAATCATTTCTTCTATCGCTAGGCTTACTCGGACATGCGGATTCCCCTCAAACAATCCGAGCATGGATCATCTAGTGTGAATGGGCTGATGTACAGAAGTAATCATCACAACATCGTGAGGCAGAACCATTCGTCCTTCTTCATCTTGATGTTGTTTAAGGTAGTAACCGAATATCTATAGCAATCCTGCGAGGAATGTGAGAGATTTTATTCCCCTTTCCCTGTGAGAGGGAACTAGGAGTTCGGTGCCGTTCACTGAACTTTAGTGAACATTCCTTAATTTGTAGGGGCTATACCATATTTTTCATGGGCATTTTTTCACGTTGTCTTCTAGCAACCAAGCCATAGCAAAACTATTCATCCTGGCTTCTTGACTGCTGACTCATAAGATAAAGTTCGATATCAGAAATTCTCAACTCTAGCTCTGTGAGACGGTTTTCAATGTTATCAAATGTTTTAGATCCTAAACTAGGAGGCTTGTGCATTAGCCACTTTCCCTGAAAATGCTTAAATGGAATACTTTGCTCTTTAGAAAACTGATTAACGGCACAAATAACTCCATACCATCCCGGATCCCAGTCATCACCAAAGATAATTCCATTTGGTTTAAGAAGCTTCCAATAGTGACTAATATCTTGGAAGACACTTTCCTCATCATATCCTGCATCAATATAAATTAAATCAGATTGCACATCAAAGGCAGCTAAATATTTAGAAGCGATCGTACTCGTATTAGGGATCGGAATAATATAGTCTTGTAATTCTAAATGTGAGACATTAGCTAAAAACTGAAAATATAATGTTGGATATCCATTCTGTAGTGATTTTGTAAATTGTTCTCGAGAGAAATCATCCGTTCGCATTAGATGCTCAATACCCCCTAGCCAAGTATCAACACAAATGATTATGCTGTCCAGTGATTTTTCTCTAAGTAACGATGCCATATGTAGAGCTGAAGCACCTTTCCATGTGCCAACCTCAATAATTACCTTTGGCTCTGTTGTCGTAATAAGTTTCTCAAAAATGGGATGGTGACTTCCCCATCCTTGCAGGTCTAGAGGGTACTGATTCGGATGAAAATGATCATACGGATCCGGCAAACGCAACCTTTCTCGCCACTCTTTAATTAACTGACTCATCATCAAACCCTTCTGGAACTTAGTTTGATTCTCCCTCAATCGCTTCTAATGAAAGCGAAGTTTACTAAATTATTTGGATTTCGGTTGTTGGGTATGGGTCGCGCGAGCCATAAGACTTTTTGTTCGCTTCGGCAAGAGGGATCCTTAGGGAAGGAAACTGGTGATGGCCTGCTTACTTCCCAGTCAGAGGACGTCTCTTCAACAAAACCTAGTTTCACCCAGCCATCAACTATCCAAATCTGCGGCCAACACTTGCGTGATCACCTGCTGAGTATCGTGGCGAAAGGCTTCTACATTCACCCGACTCAGCAACAGCACCGCCACAACCATACCCACCATCTGCAAGCCAAAAACCAGACCAAAGGAGAAAATCGGTTGATCAAACCACTGCCGCCCCACCGATAAAACGGATCCCCCTAAAACTGTAGCCAGCGCCCTTGCCCAGGCTTGCGCTAGCCCCCATGCCCCGATAAAGGTTCCAGCGGTCTCAGCGGCAGTCAAGTCTAGCATCAGGCTAATTGCTCCTGTGGTTGTTACTCCTGAGGCCAATCCAAACAAAAACACAACAAACTTGAGGAGCGTGGGTATAGCTGGGATCCCGGCGAGGATCATCAACCCAAAACAGAACGCCACCGCCAGACAACCGCAGCGGGTAGTGCCCTGTTTGCCCAGGCGGGGCACCAATAAAAATCCTGTAGAGGCAATACCGATCAACGTGCCGGTTCCCCAAGCCGCATTAAGCAGAGTGGTTTCCGAATAGGGCATTCCAAACACAATGTCCCCGTAGGGTTCTAAAACCGCATCCTGCATGAACAGGCTGATGGTCATCATCAACAAAAAAGTGAAAAATACCCCCGTTTGAGGACTAGCCGTTAGCACCCGCAGAGCGCGCCCCAAGGTAATCTGATCCTCCCGATTGACCAACTGGGAACGGGATCCGTAGCGAGAATAGTGCTTCTCGATCCCCACCATACTGATCAGTCCCAAGCCAAACACCACCAGCGGCACTACCAGAAAAACACGATTGATGGCGGCATGGAAAACATCAGGAGGGGTATCCACCGTCAACTGCTTGAGCAATACACTGATGATGATCGCCCCCACCACAATCCCCACCATCAGCATCGACCAGATGATCCCCACCAATTTAGGCCGCTCGTCTTCCTCCGAAACATCCACCAAGAGAGCCGCAAAAGGAGTCGAACTAGCACTCAACGCTATTCCATAGAGCGCAAACCCCAAGCCAGCCAGGATCACCCAGAGTAGGGCGGCTCCACTCCACACCCATTCCCCGCTAGGGTTGACAAACTGTCCTAACTGCCACATCAACTGCACCGCCAAAAAAGCCGATAATCCAAAGGCCAGGGATCCCAGCCAGACATAACCCGTGCGATGGGATCCGGCTAGCGGACGAGCATCCGACAACTGACCAAACCAAACCCGCGCGGGGGCAACAAATTGATGCATAGCAATCACAACCGCTGCCATCACCGCCGGGATCCCCAAATTGCTGATCATGGCTCGGTTCAATACCCCCAAAAATAAAACCGACATCATCCCCAGCCCCAACTGAAATAACCCCAGGCGAAAAACCGCCAGTAACGGGATTCGAGGTTTACTCCCTGAGGACGGTGCTGAGGAGTGCATCGAGTCGGGAGCAATGTTCTCAGTTGTTATTGGCTCGTTATCCATACCTGATTTCCCTCCTGAATGCCCAGTGGAGACACCTATTCAGCTTTTTTATCCTCAGCCAGAAATTCCCATCTCGCAAGAGATCCCTGGGCAGGTTCGCCAAGGGGTCACCGGATCTCAGGTAAAGTTAAGAAACAATCCCGATCTTCTCGCCAAGATCCACCTGCTCATCCCTGCTGTTTTTGGATCCCGCCTGTTGAGCCTATGATCACCTTGTCCCGAATGCGTAGCGAAGCCTCCCCTTGGCGGGGCTTAATTCATCACTACCGTGATCTCCTGCCGGTGAGTGAGCAAACCCCGATTGTGACCCTCTGTGAAGGCAATACACCCCTCATTCCCGCCCCCAGTCTGGCCGAAATCATTGGTAAATCCTGTCAGGTCTTTCTCAAATTTGATGGACTCAATCCGACGGGGAGCTTTAAGGATCGGGGCATGACCATGGCGGTTTCAAAAGCTAAAGAAGCTGGAGCCGAAGCTGTGATCTGTGCCAGCACCGGCAACACCTCCGCCGCCGCCGCCGCCTACGCTGCCCAAGGGAAACTACGTGCCTACGTGGTCATTCCCGATGGCTATGTAGCCAAAGGCAAGCTGGCACAAACCTTAATGTATGGAGCCGAAATTCTGGCCATCAAGGGCAACTTTGACCACGCCCTCAGCATGGTACGGCAGATTGCCGAGCGCTATCCGGTGGCTCTGGTCAACTCCGTCAACCGCTTTCGTCTAGAGGGACAAAAGACGGCTGCTTTTGAAATTGTTGATGCGTTGGGAGATGCCCCTGACTGGTTGTGCATTCCGGTGGGCAATGCCGGCAACATCACCGCCTATTGGATGGGATTTTCCCAGTATCACCAACACCGAAAAACCACACACCGCCCCCAACTCTATGGGTTTGAAGCAGCGGGATCGGCTCCCATCGTAGAAAATCGTGTGATCGAACACCCCGAAACCATCGCCACCGCCATTCGGATCGGCAACCCCGCCAGTTGGCGCAAAGCCACGGCAGCCTGTGCCGTCAGCCAGGGATCCATTGATAGCGTCACGGATGCGGAGATTCTCGCCGCCTATCGCCTGCTGGCTCGCCAGGAGGGCATCTTCTGCGAACCCGCCAGTGCTGCCTCCGTGGCAGGCTTGTTGAAATATCGTCAGCAGGTACCCCCCCACGCCAGGATTGTCTGTGTGTTAACGGGTAACGGTCTCAAAGATCCAGAGACGGCTATTGATCACTGCCAAGCTCAAATGCACCTAGGGTTGGAGGCTGACTTGTCCGTGCTTGCTAAAACCATGGGATTTACAGCGGGTGTCGCCTAAAGCGTTGCTGAGATCGAGTTACTGAGATCGAGTTACCGATGATCGCAAATTTATCATTCGTTCAAAACAAAATGGTAATTTTGATACCCATTAACTGAGCTTGAGCAGTCAGGATAGCAACGGGCTATTTCAACATTCCTCTGTATATTCACTTGAATGCCCTGCCATTTCACTAAATGTATGGCTCCCTAAGTGTATAAACTTTTCTCTCTTCCCGTGAGAACCCAAGTCAGCCACAGCTTGATCATTCTGTGATCTTGATCAGGATCATCTCCGGCCATAAACCCTAGTATGAACCCTGAGGAATTTTGTCCAAACCACCCCAAGTCAGCCAGCTAAACTGACCAAAACAAAAGAGTCATGCAGATTCATGATCAACAAACCAATCCACATCTAAAATATGGAGGGCTAATCACAAAAGTTTTCCAGGTTGTGCCCGTTGATACTGTGATATAACTCCCCTGATTTCCTTGCCCCTTGGCAGGTTTAAGGTGTTGTTATCCAGTCATATCTTCCCTCACCCATTTGCCTGAGTTGAGTATCCCCCAAGTCCATTTCCTCTGGGACTTTTGCTATGAATTCATCTCATTTGCGTCGGCTCATTGCCGTTCCTCTCCCTTGCCCTGCTGCATCGGCTGGTCAACCCTCACCAGAGACAACAGTGGGTCAACATCTGCTGATAGTGGATGATGGATCGGCGTTGGTAGTGCCTCTGAGCAGGCAACTGCGGGCTAGCGGATGGCAGGTGTTGCTGTTGTCTCGCTCTGGTCAACGGGTGCCAGCAGGCAGACCTGCCCCCGTTATTGAGGTGGGATCCCAGCCGACGGAACTCGAAGCAATGGTGCAACGGCTCAGGCAGGTATCCGGTGGACTGGCCGGGATCCTCAGTTTGCACACCCAACCCCATGCTTGGGATGATCACTGGCTGGAAAAGGCTCTGGGGGATCTGCGCTTAGCAATCGGGCTAGCTCGTGCCATCAGTTTACAGACGGATCCCTTATCCTTTCTCTATTTCGTCACGGCTCAGGGAGGCCATTTTGGTCTGGGGGGCAACCCGCCCATCGACGCTCTGGCTACAGGGCTGGAGGGACTACCTCATCCGCTCCGTATGGAAATGCCCAAAACCTCCTTCCGCTCCATTGATCTGGATCCGGCGACGCCCCTAGAAGCCCAAGCCGAAGAGATCCTGACGGAGATCCGCCAACCGGATCAACCCTATCGCACCGCTTATGGCTGGCGACAGGGGCAACGCTCTGTTTTGAGTGTGCGGCAGATTCCGGCCAATTTAGAACCTCCCCCCTTGTCCCAAAACTCAGTCGTAGTGTTTGCTGGGGGAGCGCGAGGAATTGGAGCCGTCTGTGCCCAATCCTTGGCCGAACGGATCCCTTGCACCCTGATTTTTTTGGGGCGCACCGAGTTGACCCCTGAAATCGAGGAATTGAGCCGTCTCTCCCCACCTGAACGACTCCAGCGCTCCGAAGCCTTTGGGCGAGACTATAAAGCGGCTCATCCCGGTTGCCTACCCCGAATTCCCCGTGAACTATGGCGAAAAAAGATGCAGGCGGTAGAGGCGGTAGAAACCCTCCGGTCGTTGGAAACGTTGGGATCCCAAGTGGCTTATTACGCAACCGATGTACGGGATCCCCTCAAGCTGCAACAGGTGTTTCAGACTATTCAGCAACGCTATGGGCGACCGGATATGGTTGTGCATGTGGCTGGGCTGGGAGGAGTGGAAACGGATCGACTGTTGATGCGCAAGGAATGGTCAGTCATCGATCAAGTGATCGAAACCAAGGTGACCGGAGCCATCCATCTTCTTAAGGCGGCAGAAGCCCAGCAAGTTCCCCTTTTTATTGGGTTTGGCTCGATTGCCAGTCGCTTTGGCAATAGTGGGCAGGTGGATTATGCCAGTGCTAACGCCCTCCTACACGGCATCGTGCGCGCCCACAATGCCCGCGGGGTTCTACCTGTCGCTAAAGTGCTGGCTTGGGGAGCCTGGGATGAGGTGGGAATCGCCGTCAGTGGCCCCACCAAACAAATGCTGATCAACTACGGTGTGCAGTTTATCGCCCCTAAGGATGGGGGATCCAGCTTTGTCCAGGAGCTATCTCACCCCCTCAGCCCATCATCCCCTGCCGAAGTCTATCTCAGCCCCAGTTGGGCTGGACTGGATCAATTGCTGCAAGAAAACGAGGCCATGTTGACGACAGCGGATCCCCCACGACTCTTGGGATCCATCCTCCATTACGAGGCGGGTCAGTCGCTTAAGGCTGAGCATGTTTTAGAGGCGAAAGGGATCCCGTTTCTGGATCATCACCGCTATGACGGGACGGCCTGGGTGCCAGCGGTGATGGGGATGGAGGTAGCGGTAGAAGCAGCGGCTTCCCTCTTCCCTGACCTCCAGCCCTTTGCCCTGCGTCAGGTCGCCCTCAAAAAAGCCGTGCGGTTGGTGCGGGATGAGTCAGTCACTTTGATCACCGAGGCTCATCGGCAACCCCCATCCCCCCTAGAGGCTCAGGAAACGATCGTGCAAGTCACCGTTTCGGCTCGTTATAAAGACCGCACCTGGGTGTTTGCCGAGATGCAGGTGGTCTTATCCGCCGCTAGGGATCCCATTGAAGCCGGATTGCAGGATGGACACCTCTATCACGGTGGGTTGCCGATTGAACAGGAACCGGGAGAAGTGATCCAGCAATCCCACGCCGATCTCTATCCCTCCCCGTGGTTGCGCTTTCAAACCTATGGCTCCACCTTTCAGGTGATTCAGTCGATGGCGATGAATCTGGCGGCGGGACGCACCCAAGGGCAGATGGTCACTGATGCCGATCTGAAGGGCTGTTGTACCCCCTTGACCCTGATCGATGGGGTGTTTCAGGCCTACGGGGTGTTGATCAGCACCATGCAGGGATCCTGGTGTGGGCCACCCTTGGGAATTGGCGAAATTCGCTGGTTACCGGGTACAGCCCAAACCCGCCAGGTCAGCTTTCAAATTCGCGTCAACTTGGCAGACAAAGATAATTTTCCCATCTTGCATATGCAAGACGAACAGGGCAGATGCATTCTGCGGATGCAGGGGGCAGAACAGGGGGGAACCAGTGTGAAAGCCCTCACCGAACAGGTGAAAAAATCTGCCGCTCCCCCTGTCACCCCCTACCTGGGATCCATCCTGGAAGAACAGCCCGGTCAACGATTGCGTGCCCAACAGATTTTGGATCCCTTGCAGGAAAAGCTCTTGCAGGATCACAAATTTAGCGGGTTTGTCTTGGTGCCAGCCGTTTATTTTATGGAGGTGGCGGTGGAAGCAGCCGCTCGCCTCCAGCCGGATCCCCCCCCCACAGGCTTACGCAACTTTCAAATTCACCAAATGTTTCACCTGCTGGCGGGATCCCAATCTTTAATCACAGAGGCTGAGCAGATCAAACCTGGGGAAACCTACGTCAAGCTTTTTTCCCAACAAAAGTCTCAGTTGCGCCTCCACGCCGAAGGTCTCGTCACCCACAGCAGTCCCAGGAGCTTGGGATCCCATCCTATCGGGGGGTTGCCGGAGATTCGCACCGAATCGGGGGAATGGCTCTATGCCCACCGCTTCCCCAACGGCCCAATTTTTCAAGTCATCGACAAAATGATCTTGGCGGAGCACCACCAGTCCTTGGCCTATTTGCGGTTAACCAGCCACCCCCACCCCCAGCGCTGGTTACCGCTCACCCTACTGGATGGAGCCTTTCAAGTGGACTCCGCCACCCGAAGTGGTTTCGATCACCCCAGTGGCCTGCCCAAAACAGTAGAAAAGATGGACTGGACAACCGCTGCCCCCCTAGCGGATCAGGTGATCTGTCTCTCCTCCACCCGTGATGGATCCCCCGCTGCCCCAGGAGCATTGTCTCTGACGGATCGCAACGGCAATATTCTGTTACAAATGACAGGGATTTCGTTGACCCCCGTACTGCCCACCCTTGGAGCCAGGAGTTGATATGGTTGCCAGTCTGCTTGCCCCCCCCACTAATGCTTTTGAGGTTGGTAGCCGCTCCACTGTTGATGGACTGGCCATTGTCGGCATGAGCTGTCTTTTCCCAGATGCCCTTGACATTCAGGAGTTTTGGCAGCACGTCTTGCAGCGGCATTGCTCGATTGGGCGAGTCCCGCTGGATCACGCCCCCAGCCAAGGCGGGGATCCCTCGCCAGACTTTTCCTTAGCCGCCTTGATGCCCGTCATCTCGGTCAAGCCACAATCCTTTCGCCTGCCTCCCAAATCGACCCAAAACTTTGATCGCCGTATCTTGCCTATGTTGCAGGTGGTGCATGGTCTGTTGAACGGGGATCCCAAGATTGATCGGGCTTCCACCCTCACCATCATGTGTTCCCAAAAAATGTTTCCCCAAGAAGAAGCTAGCACCTGGATCAGCCGCCGGATACGGATGTTAGAGCTGTTCGAGCGGGTGGCTGATCGACAAGGGATCCCGACGGATCGGTTGCCTGAGCTAAAGGCAGCCTGGGTCACCGCCTACGATCAAGAATTTCCCAATCCTGGTTTTGAGGGCTTTTTGGCGGAATCCTCCAGCTTGATGGCCTCAATGATCAGCAAAACCTTTAATCTGGGTGGCGGTCATATTGCCATGGATGCCACCTGTGCCAGCACCATCACCGCCATTCAAACCGCTTGGGATGCTCTCAATTCCGGTCATAATGACGCCGCCTTGATCACCGCTCTTTCTCCCGAAGCCGTCCCCTCTCGCTTTGCCCACTACGCGCAACTGGGTATTTTTACTCGTGATGCCGTCTTGCCTTTTGATTCATCCGCCAGTGGTTCTGCCCTGGGGGAGGGGATCGGAGCTATTTTGGTCAAGCGACTCCAGGATGCGGAACGGGACGGGGATCCCATCTATGCCGTAATTCGCGGGGTAGGATTCAGCTCGGATGGAGCAGGGGCAGGATTTGTCTCTCCTCACAAAGAGGGTCAAGTACGCGCCATGCAGGCAGCCTATCGGATGGCGGATACGGATCCCCAGACAGTGCGCTTGATCGAAGCCCATGCCACCGGAACCCCCAAAGGGGATCTGACGGAGCTGGAATCGATGGGGGAAATTTTTGGATCTCAATTGAGAACGGGATCCCAGCCGATCACGATTGGGTCGGTCAAGAGCAACATCGGCCATCTCTTGGCCGCTTCCGGTATGGCAGGGTTATTCAAAGCTTGTTGTGCCCTCTCCCACGGGGTGTTGCCCCCCACTATTTTTCGGGATCCCCGCCCCGAACTGCGGGATCACTTTACTCAGTTTCAGTTATTGAGCCAACCCCAGCCCTGGCCGGAGGGGGATCGGGAGCGCTTTGCCGCCGTCAGTTCCTTTGGGTTTGGCGGTGTGAATGCCCATCTTATTTTGCAGGCTCATCCCTCTACCGCCCAGGGCTTGCCAATTCGCTCGCGTGCCCATTCCCTTACTATGTCGTTACCGATGTCGCCATCTCAGTTGTTAGCGGAGGACTCTATCATGTCTCATTCCACCCTGGTGCCACTTGAACAGCAACTAGCATCGGTGCCTGGAGAATCTACGCAATCTCCTATGGCTGGTAGCTCTTCTGACTACATCATGCTGACGGATGAAGAAGTGGCCGCGGAAGTCCTGTCGATTGTCGCCGCCTGCACCGGATACGAGGTCAGTGAGCTGCAAGCGGATCATGACCTCGATGCCGATTTGGGGATTGATTCTCTGAAAAATATGGAGATTTTGCTCAAGGTGGGAGAACGATTCCGTGTACAACCCCAGGAAGGAGACCAAATCACCGACTATCCCACGATCGGCAAG
>JANRIL010000010.1:0-91753 GCA_033764955.1 Cyanobacteriota bacterium
CCTCTTCGTTATTCTTGACGAGGCTTGACTGTCTTTCTTTTTGGTTGCTGCTGTCTATTCGGTTCTCTAGGTTCAGTCGCGGTGATGGTCTTCCCTCTCGACCGCTTTACTAGGTTACTGCTACCCCCCCATCTGTGTCAATATGCCCTTTGCCAAATTTTTCTCTGCTCTCACCTCTCATTGGAGAAAAGGCTTCCGTACCCAAAGGGTATGGGCAATGAAGCTATCTGGCTCAGCTTTTTGAGGGATCCGCAGGATCAATATGGGCAACGAGAGGAATAATAAGAGTAGGGTTGTAACAACATAAATAGCCTGCATGAGGAGTTGAATATGGCCAGGAAGCCAGATGAATACCTTGTTCACATCATGCTTGATGGCGGGCATCATCTCCAGGTGAGAGTGAGCGGGGCAAAGGAATATAGCACCTTGATTAATGAAATTATGATGGGAGGACAGGATTTTATCAACCTGCCTAAGCAAATGGATAACGAATCCATGTTGATTCGTCCCAACCGTGTCTGTGGGGTTTCGGTTGAGGCTGTTTTTGCTTCTAGTGTTGGGATTGAAATGCCCTAATTTGTTCTCATTTAGTCAGTGCTTTTAAGAATGGTTAGAGGATTAGACATTCTATTCAAAAGCGAACAGGGATCCCTCTCTAGGCTAGCTTTCACGGAATCCCTGTTGCGCTAAAGGGGGTGGTCTATCGAGCAATTTTTTTGGCAATCGCCTCTGCCATTTCCTGAGTTCCTACAGCCGAATGCTGTTTAGCTAAGTCGTAGGTTACTGTTTCTCCTTCAGCAACTACTTGTCGAACAGCCTCCTCAACCTGCCGTGCCGCTGTTTGTTCTCCGAGATATTGCAACATCAGCACCCCTGACAAAATCAGAGCAATCGGGTTGACCTTGTTTTGGCCAGCGTATTTAGGGGCGGAGCCATGAATAGCCTCAAAGACAGCCATGCCATCCCCAATATTCGCACCGGGAGCTACCCCCAGCCCCCCAATCATGCCCGCACACAAATCCGAAATGATGTCGCCGTAGAGATTCGTTAAGACGAGAACATCATAAAGCTCTGGCTTTTGCATGAGCTGCATACACATGTTGTCCACAATCCGATCTTCAAACTCGATATCAGGATAGGATTGGGCTACGTCACGGGCTACTTCTAAAAATAATCCATCCGTAAATTTCATAATGTTGGCTTTATGGACAGCGGTTACCTTTTTCCGTCCATTGCTGCGGGCATAGTCAAAAGCAAATTTGACAATACGGCGGCTGCCAAATTCAGAAATGGGCTTGATGCCCAAAGCGGATCCCTGGCGGATTGGCTTGCCGGAAAGTTGAGTGAGTATATCCCGCAGATGATCAGACTCTTGACTGTCTCGTTCAAACTCAATGCCAGCGTAGAGATCTTCTGTATTTTCTCTAACCACAATAAGGTCAACATCTTGAAAAGCACTCTTGACTCCCTGCATCGACTTAGCAGGGCGGAGGTTAGCATAGAGGTCAAGCTCTTTGCGAATGGCCACATTAACGGATCGAAACCCAGTCCCAACCGGAGTTCCAATCGGACCTTTGATCGCTATTTTGGTATCTCTGACGGAGGCCAATACCGATTCGGGCAATGGAGTGCCATACTTCTCAATGACATCAACGCCTGCTTCCACAACAATCCATTCAATAGGGACTCCTGAAGCGTCAATTACCGTTCGCATGGCTTGAGCGACTTCGGGGCCAATGCCATCACCAGGAATCAAAGTTACTCGGTAGGTCACGTTTTATCTCCACCAATCACGATCTAGAGCAATTGTCAAAAAAGGAAAACTGAGATGACTATAGACTAATCAACTGGTGAATAGTGAGTTGGATGCCCATTGAATTGTAAGCAAATTCTATAAAATCAAAGTTTTTGGGTTCGTCAGCTATCCTAGGTTTCGGCTCCTATCTGGCAAAGGCTCACCATCTTTAGGTAAAACATAAGGAAGAGTCAGGGTAGCCTTATCAGGTTTTGCTGGCTGAGCCGTTCGTGGAGGAAACATTAGCGTGGCCGATCAACAAGCAGACTTTATTGCGGGACTGGTGACCGGAGCTGTTGTGGGAGGCATTGTGGGAGGGGTGATTGGGGTAATCCTCGCTCCCAAGTTCCTCAAGCGTCTCTCCGCTACCTCAAATCCAGTTTCTCCCCATTCTCCAGGTTCTCAGTCTCTCTCTCCCTCTTCAGGGATCCATTCACAGACATGGCAGGACTTACAGGAGGATGCGGATCTGGCTTTGGTCAAAGCCCGCGAGACCTTGGAAACCAAAATTGCGGAATTAAATGAGGCCATCCGCGATACACGGGCACAACTGCTGATCGAAGAGGCGGCGGCGAATCGAGAGCGAGTTTAAGGGATCCCAGCTTCCCTGAAAACATGCCAAACTGTATGGGATCCTGAGTGAAGAGTCAGAACACTAGGCTCCCCAAAGCATCCTAAGGGATTTGTTGATTTGGATGTTCTGACCATCTCTATCCACTGCTACCTTCTCAAATTAGGCATCGAACTATGACCTTGCTCTTGCAACCTTTGCTGGCTTCTGGGTTGGATCCTTCCTTTTCCCTGGCTGTCCTGATAGGCGCTTATGGCTCGGTGATTGCTACCGCCCTGCTGCAATTTATTCAGATTTATTTGGGTTTGTTAACGATTCGAGTTTTGTTGACATGGTTTCCCACTATCAATTGGTCGAATCCTGTTTTTTCCTTGCTCAGCCAGATGACGGATCCCTATCTCAACCTGTTTAGAGGGATCCTGCCGGCCATGGGAGGGCTAGATTTCTCCCCGTGGTTAGCGTTTTTGGTGTTGATTTTTGCCCAGCAGGCAATTATTCAGTTTGCCTGAGTGAGAATCTATGGGGAATCCCAAAACCTATCGGCGGATCGTTCCACCAAAGCCTGCGGCCTTAAACTGCTCTAAGGAAAGGGGGAGGCGGCTGGTTTGGGGAACGGAGATGCGAATGGAAAAGGGGTTTTCTCCAGGGGGAACCTCTTCTATAGCACCTAGGCGGGTACGCTCAGGCAGGAGGTCGTTGCCATTCGCGTCATAAATTCGCCCAAACACATCCGCATTGAGGAGAGTGCGTCCTGATTTATTGATAACCGTGCCCTGAATGAAGTAGCAATCGGCTGGGTTAGTGGCCGCTCCACTGGTCAGGAGGTGGCTATATTCTTCGGTATCGGGGCAGGGAACGGTTTGTAGATCCTTGAGTTGCAAGGGGATCCGACCACCAAAGCCATTGAGGGCGAGGACGAGGGTGAGGGAAACGACCCAGAAGAGACCTCGTGAGCCGATAGAGGACAGCGATTGTAGCCAGTTCATAAGCGATCAACCTAAGTAGGGTAGAGGGTGTCTATTTAGTTTATCGAGGATTGACCCTGCGGTAGCGGGATCCCGATCCCCCCTTCCGTGATCATCTGATCGAGGGGGTGATCCCAAGGATCCCGTGGCAGTGGCTGGAGACTGAAACAAGCCTGGGGCAGGATCCCGCAGGTCAGTAGAGGGTGACGGGACAAAAAGCGATCATAATATCCCCCCCCATAGCCCAACCGCTGTCCCCAGGGATCGGCGGCCAGGGTTGGCACTAACACGAGGTCAGCCATAGAGGGATCCACCTGGGGAGTGGTGGGTAGAGGTTGCCAAATTCCATAGCGATTTTGTTCCATCTGCTCAGGATGCCAGCCGTGCCAAGCCAGTTCCCTACCGGGTAAGCAACGGGGGATCCCCCAGATTTTGTCGGGCATCTGCCAAAATAAGCTGCTCAGATTAATTTCATCGGGCAGGGCAAGATAGGCCAAAACAACCTCAGCCTGTAGCAGTGGAGGATAGCTACGCAAGTGGTGAACAATTTTTTCACTCAGATCCGCCAGAGGCAGATGGTGGCGAAGCTGACGAAAATAGCTTCGCAGTTGGGCTTTATCGGCTGGCGGCTGAGCAGGGGGTAGCAGTGTGGTCAACAGGTTAGCGGATCCCTAGCAACTCCACTTCAAAATCTAGCGTGGCATTAGGAGGAATCACCCCACCCGCCCCACGGCTGCCGTAGGCCAGATCTGCCGGAATAATCAATCGCCGTTTGCCCCCCACTTTCATGGTGGCAACCCCCTCATCCCAACCTTTAATCACTTGTCCAACGCCAATGTTAAAGGAGAAAGGTTGGTTGCGCTTGTAGGAGCTATCAAACACCGTTCCATCCTCGAGCTTTCCGGTGTATTGAACCGAAACCGTTTGCCCCTTGCTGGGAGAGGGGCCATCTCCTACAACCAGATCCACATATTTTAGCCCCGACTCGGTAGTCACTATTGTTTCGGCTGGCACCGCTTGCCCCACTTGAATGGTTTGATTATCACTAGCTCGTGAAGCCGCCCAGCTCATCTGAGTGGTCATCAACAGGAGCCAACAAACTGTCAACACAAGTCCTAAAAATTTACGCATAGGAAGTAACCCCATAGATCCCCTGCCATGAATGTAGCCGAAAGCGCCATCACTTCACCAACAAAGTCGAGCTGAAGTGTATTCTCTGCTAGCTCCAGTTTAGGAATACTGAGTGATGGGGGGAAGTTCCTGATTCAAAACCCAGTTGCCAATATCTCGGTACTTATAATCAATGGGATCATGAATCGTAAAGGTTCGCAGATCTCGCCAGTAGCGATCGAAGCCATAATGACGAGCCGTGGCTCGGCTACCGGTCAGTTCAAAAATGCGGTTAACGATGTCCAACCCTATACGAGTAGCTACAGATTTAGCAGCAAAAACGGCAACAGCAACCTCTCCCCGTTCGGCAAAGGTCAGATCGGTTTCTTTATCCCAGGCAGACTGGGCGGCGATAGTGGTGCGATCTGCTAAGGCTATGGCAGACTGAAGTCCTGCCCAGAGTTCCCCATAATGCTTCTGAATAAAGGGATCTTGAGTGGCAGAGGCTACGCCTGATGTTATCCAAGGCTTAGTTTGGGTGCGGGTATAGTGGAGGGCTGCTCGCAAAGCTCCTTCGGCAATCCCTAAATAAACATAAGTCTTAGTCAGTTGGGCAATAATGCCCAAAAAGGTGGCAAAAGCATGGGTAGGGGGCTGCGGATAACCCAAAATTTCCTCCGGGTTGACCAGCACTTGTTGAAATTGAACACTATTACTGGCTGTGCGGCGTTGTCCGATATTGTCCCAATCCTCCTCAAAATGGATCCCTTCTCGATTTTTGGGTAACACTACCAGCCAGGGAGCTTCTACACCGGGTTGGATCGCTGAGAAAACCCGCTGATCCGCAACCGGAACCCCCGTCCCAAACCCTTTTATCCCATTCAGACGAAAAGAGTTGCCATCAGGAGTGAGGAACAGGCGAGCGTCTCGCATATTGATGGAGTTTCCCCAAAACCACTGGTGAGTAACAGTTCCTTGATAGTAATAATCTCTTTGATTTGAGGTTCCACTCACATGAGCCAGAGTGGTTAGCCCCAGATGGTTGCTGTAAAGTTGTCCAATAGAACCATCCGCAGTCGAGAGTTCCTGAATAACTCGCATGGCGGTCAAGAGAGATTCTCCTGCCCCCCCGTAGCCTTGCGGAATGTTCAGGGACAACAAGCCAGATTGGCGGAGTAGCCCAACCTCATGCCAAGGCAAGCCTGCCTGCCAATCCCGTTCTACGGCATCATTGACCAGATCTTGCGCAACCTGAGCCGCAATTTTTTTATAGTCGGGTTTGCTAAGAGTTTCTAAAAGGGTCATGATAATTTCTCCTAGAAAACAATGGGATAGGGAGTAGGGGAAAAGTGAAAGCCGACAGGGGAGGATCTGAGACCCTAAGTAGGGATCCCCATCGGTGGATGAATCGCGTGAGGAAAATTATGATTACCCAGTTTTGTCAAACTGGCATCAGGTGGAAGTTGGAAGTCGGTAGGGAAAGATCGAGTTGGTCAAGCAAATGCTCTTTCCACGCTTGCAAGATGGGATCCGTTCGCCGCCGAGGGTAGGGCAAATCTAAGATAAATTCTTGATGAATCCGACCAGGGTGGGGATGCATAATCACAATCCGATCACTCATGATCAAGGCTTCCTCTATATCATGGGTGACGAGGATCAGGGTAGGACGGTCATACTGCCAGATTTGCAGGAGGTGCTCCTGTAGCTTCATACGGGTCAAGGCATCCAAAGCACTGAAGGGTTCGTCCAGCAGAAGGATTTCTGGCTTGGTGACAAGGGCACGGGCAATGGCTACCCGTTGAGCCATTCCTCCCGATAGTTGATGGGGTAGATGCTGGGCAAACGGCAATAAACCCACTTTGATCAAGGTAGTCTGGGTGATTTGGTTGCGTTGGGATCCGGATAGGTGGTGGATCCCGAACTGAACGTTATCCCAGACGGTTAGCCAAGGCATGAGACGGGGATCCTGAAAAATGAGTCCCACGTTGGGATGGGGAGACACAATAGGCTGATCGTTAAAGAGTACCTCTCCGTTAGAGGGAGATTCCAGTCCTGCCATGATGCGGAGTAGAGTACTCTTACCACAACCACTGGATCCCACCAAACTAATTCTTTCTCCCGGCTGAATGGTAAGGTCGATGTCAGTTAAAGCGGTAAATCCGTTGGCAAATTGTTTGCTGACCTGAGTTAGGTTGAGCATATTAACCTCGTGCCACATAGGCATCTTGCCAGTACAGTAGGCGGTGGGATCCCGCCGCAATTAGGGCGTCAGTGGCTTTCCCGAAAATGGCAAAGAGCAAAATACTGGCAATCGTCAGATCTGCCCGTCCGGTCGTTTGCCCATCAACCAAGAGATACCCCAATCCTTGACTTGCCCCCATCAGCTCAGCGGCCACCACAAACATCCACCCCAACCCCAATCCTCCTCGTAACCCAACCATGTAGGCGGGTAAGGTAGCAGGGAAAAACACCCGTATCATCAACTGGTAAGGCTTGAGGCGGTAAATGCGTCCTACCTCGACTAGTTTGCGATCGACAGTTTGAATGCCACTAACCAGGTTGAGATAGACCGGAAAGAACACCCCAACAGCAATCAGCACAACCTTAGAGGTTTCGTAGATCCCCATCCACAAGATAAAGAGGGGAACCCATGCTAGGGAAGGAATGCTACGTAAAGCTTGCAGCAAAGGATCCAGCAGTTGAAACAACCATCGGGAGTAGCCTGTCAGTACCCCTAATCCGGTGGCAGCAGCGGATCCCAAAACAAACCCAATAGCAACCCGTTGCAGGGTAATGCCGATATGTCCCCAGATTTCTCCAGTTTGGGTCAAACCCTGCAGAGTGGACAAAACAGCGGAGGGGGTAGGCAGCAGGTTGCGTGGGAAAAACCCCACTTGCCCTAGAGTCTGCCAAATAACCAGTAACACAATCGGTACAATCCACCCACGCCACCACGTTCGCTGCCAAATAGTTACCCGTGCAGAAGAAAGAAGGGGAGAGTCTGCTTCTACGGGGAGATCATGGATCCCTGGAGACATAGCCTTACGCCTTCGCTATTTGTTTAACGTATTGGTCATCAATCAGAGCATTAATGGTCTGCGGCACATCTATGGAGGCGTTGACGACTCCTGATTTTTTCAGAACATCAGCAGCAGCACTGATCACACTCTTTTGAGCCTCCCCAATCAGTGAGCTAGAGAGATTGGTGCGTTCTAGTTGCTTAGCGGCTACGGCATCGGTCAGCTTGGCATTCTGGGCTAAAATTGCTTGCAACTCTGCCGGATTGGTGAGCGCCCATTGACGCCCTTTTTCATAAACCTGCAAGACCCGATTTACATAGTCAGGATGCTCTTGGGCAAAAGCTTCCCGCACGTTCAAAACCCCATAACTGTTAAAGCTAGGATTGCGATAAAAAAGCCGGGATCCCCGTTCTAGTTCGGTTTGAGCCATCATCGGATCCAGCCCTGCCCAGGCATCCACATCACCTTTTTCGAGAGCAGCTTTACCATCGGCGTGCTGTAGCAAGACCAATTCCAGATCTTTATCCGACAGGCCAACTTGATCAAGAGCACGCACTAAGAAAATGAACGGATCGGTTCCTTTGGTTACAGCAATCTTTTTCCCCTTCAGCTCTTCAATTTTCTGAATGGGGGAGTTTTTGTCCACAACCAAGGCAGTCCATTCCGGTTGGGAATAGACATAGATGGACTTGATGGGATTGCCGTTGGCTCTCGCAATGAATGCCGCTGCTCCGGCGGTGGAGCCAAAATCGATACTACGAGCGTTGAGGAACTCAAGCGCCTTATTGCTACCCGCACTCTGCACCCATTCCACCTGGATCCCCTCGCTAGCTAGATCCGCCTCCAGCCAACCCTTTTCTTTGAGCACCAGACTGACGGGGTTGTAGTAGGCAAAATCCAGTCGAATGGAGGTGGGTTTCTTGGTTTGGGCCTGTAGCTTTCCGGCAGCGGACAAGGCAAGAGATCCCGCCACACCATAACCAGCCCACTTCAAAAGTATGCGACGGCCTATTGTATACGTCATAGCTCCTCTGAGCAGTAATAAGCAGTGGTTGAAGAATTCTTAAGCTAGGCATCCAACCGTTTAGGCAAGGGATGCACAGGGGTAAATAGGAGAGAGCAGGATGGCATCTTCCGAACGTGAGATCCAACAACCTAGTCCCTTGAGCGACTAATCTCCGATAACTCTATCGGTTTAGTGGTATTCTACGAAGAATTTACCACAAATGCATTTGCATCGCAAGAGATTTAGGATTCAACTAGCTTCGGCATGTAAACGAATGAACTAGCCTTGGAGAGAGAGCAATTCGTTTGCGAGCACTACGGCGAATTTGACCTTCCTGCTCTAACCTCTGCAACAGGCGGGTGATG
This sequence comes from Cyanobacteriota bacterium, assembly GCA_033764955.1. Lineage (GTDB taxonomy): Bacteria > Cyanobacteriota > Cyanobacteriia > Thermostichales > Thermostichaceae > JANRIL01. The sequence continues at coordinate 8,833 of JANRIL010000010.1, forward strand.
GTGACTCGGGTGGATCCCAATGTCTCTGCCAACTCTTGGTGAGTAAAGGGGATCCCGATCCAGATTTCGGATCCAACCCGGTGACCAAATCGTTCTGCTAACCATGCCAGCAGGTGCAGGAGAGCCTGGAGGATCTTGCGCTCGTGCAGAATCTCCAGCATTTTTTGTGAGCTATCGATATGCCGCATTAAAGCGGCTGTGACATCTTGGTGGTTGACCAATTTGGCTTGCACTTCCGTTAGGCACTTCATTTCATAGATCCCTGATTGACTCAGACTGCTCCCCACCACATCAGAAGATCCCCAAAATCCCAAGGGAATTGGGATCCCATCCCGATTGATCGAGAGAGTGCGAACCACCCCCGCCTCGATCTGCCAGAGTCGATCTGATAACGGGGGCAAATAACTACCTTTGCCAAAAGTTTTTAAGCTGGGAGCTTCAGTCCCTAAAACAGGGGTGGGAAAGGCCAAAATGCTCATGGTGGATTAGTAACAACGATCCAGTAGGACGGGGAATGGCTCAAGCTTTGAGAAGCCAATCGGAGATATTAAAGTCTGATTTCGCTAATTGTTGACTTACCAAAAACGCTTTGGCTCCCTCTAGCAAGCTCAAACCTTCTGGGGAAAAAGCTTCAACAGGAAATTCGTCAACCGGATAGGAGTCCCTAATTACCTCAACGGGAAACCCAACCGCTTTGGCATGAAACTGATAGTAAGCCTCAGGGGTTGCCTTGAGATCTTTAACCGACTCTTCAATGGCCTGATTCCATAACTGAGGAAAATCAGGATGATCTTTCAAAAAAGCAACCGTTGCCACAGTAATACTGGTGCCACGCAGGGGAGGATGATCGGCAGCTTGATCAATCACCGGAAACCCTTGAGAAATCAGGAGGGGACCAAACCCAACCGGGGCAGCATAGGCAGCAATATCCCCCCGTTCCAGTGCAGGTTGAGCATCTTTGCTGAGGAGAGGAACAATCGTTACCTTCTTGAGCAGATCAGATTCACTCAACAGGCCAATCAAATATCGGTGCATGTAGGATCCCAGTTGAGTGGCAACCGTTTGTCCAGCCAATTGATCAAGGGTAGTGGGATCCCCCTTTTGTCCGACCAGCCAGACATTCATACCCACATGAGTTTGACGAATAGCCCGCGTATCGATACCGGCTGCCTTGGCAACAATCGCGGGAGTATCCCCGTAGGTTCCAATATCTAGTGCCCCTGCTGAAAGCGCTTCATTTAAGTTAGGGCCATTAGGAAAAGGGAAAACCTCTACCTCTGAAAATCCTGTCTCTTGCAGCATAGAGGTGAGGATCCCTTTCTGCAATGCCCATCCATCCGGTCCAACGGGAGTTTTACCGGCGGCACTAATAAACCCGTAGCGCAGAACGGTATTGGACTGAGCCGTGGCTACTTTGTTTAAAGAACCAAAGTCAGGCAGCCCAGATAAGAAGGCAATTAAGCCGTACATGGCCAAAACAACAAGTGATTGAGCCAGTGATTTGTGTAGAAAAGGTAAGCGGGATGAACGTAGTTTTGGCTTGTGGGAAGAATCGGCAAAGATCCTCTCCAAGATGATTTTTGGCATACGCAATAAACCTCCTAGTTCAATCTCAGGTAGTGTCGGGTAGGTAAGTTTTTGAGAATTTGCAATTGGGGTTCGAAACAAAAGCGATCAGGCTGGGCAAACCGCCAGCCCTAAGCAATAGGGAGAGGTAAGCCTATCCGTAGTTAGGTCAGGCTCGCAGCTTTTAAGACTCGAAACGTGGCATCCTGCTGAGCACCCGATTTTTGGTTTCTTCCCCAGCCCACCTGCTGTCGATAGCTGCCTAAAAGCCCTTTGGCAACTAATTCTCTTTCCAGCTCATCAGGACTGATATCCACTAACGGCTCCACTTGAGGAGCGACATAAAGTGCATCAGCAGGACAATAGACTTCACACATGAAGCAGGTTTGGCAATCGCTCTGTCGAGCAATGTGGGGGATCCCGGATTGTCTGGCATCAAAAACATTTGTGGGGCATACCTGCACACAGATATTACAGCCAATACAACGGTTTGCACTGACGAGTTCAATCACAGAGCCTCCAGAGAATTGGCCAACTGGGTTTCCGGTTTGATCCACAGGTGATCCAGCCCTCCACTTAGCAAACGGTGCTGTTGGCTGGGATCCTGCTCAGGGTAATCAAGGTGCTTGTGCATACCGCGACTTTCAGTGCGCTGCAAAGCACTGGCATACATCCAACGAGCTGTAGCTATCATCGCGGCCACCTCCCGCCCCCGCCCTAAAGCAGTGGGATCAGGATTGAAGCCGTTGCGAACCTGCTGCCACAGGCTATTCAACCGTGAGAGGGAGGCAGTCAGACCCGATTGAGTTCGAAAGTAATTGTAGTCGTAGGGAAAAACTTCTGCTTGCACCGCCTTTATCAATTCCTCCACTTGCAGATCCCGATCAATATCCTGATGGGGGCGAAGGGCGGCTCCCCCAATTGACTCAACCGCTCCATCTGGGATCCCTCTGGCTAGCGCGTAACAAGCTGCCGCCTGCCCAGCCCACTGCCCAGAGGACATGGCCCAAGCTGCGTTATGGCTTCCTCCACCTGTAAAGCCACCACAGATGAGTTCGCGGGTGGCGGCATCTCCGGCAGCGTAGAGACCGGGGACTGAGGTTGCACACCCCTCATCCACAATGCGGATCCCTCCTGTACCCCGTACCGTTCCCTCCAACCGGAGCGTCACAGGAAAGCGCTGCCTAAATGGATCAATACCCAAGCGATCAAAAGGTAAAAAGAAATTCGGCTGAGCAGCTCGCATTGAGACTTGCAACTCAGGAGAAGCTTTATCCAACTGTGCGTAGACTGGCTGAGTCAGAAGAGTTGTGGCAATCATCGAGCGACCCCGCTGGGATCCTGCCCCTTCAATCACTCTGCCATCTTCGTAGGTGAAAGTAGCCCAGTTATAAAAAAGGGTTTTGGTGACCGAGGCAAAAGCTGGGGCAATGGCGTAGGCATTGGAGAACTCCATCCCTGACATCTCACCCCCCGCCTCTGCTGCCAGCAAATAACCATCCCCCGTTAAGACGTTACAGCCTAAGGCTTTGCTCAAAAACGCACAGCCCCCTGTAGCGATAACCACTGCACCTGAGCGAACTTGCCATCGGTGACCGGACTGACGCTGGATCCCGGCAGCCCCCACTACGGCTCCGCTTGCATCCACTATTAATTCCAGGGCTGGACTTTGATCCAAAATTGTGACTCCGGCTTTCTGAATACGTCGGCGCATTAGGCGCATGTACTCAGGTCCTTGCAAACTTTTACGGTAGGGTTGTGCGGCTTCATCCAAGGGGAAGGGATAGCCCCAGTCAGCAAGTTGGTTCATGGTGTCGTAGGTTTGATCCAGGACTCGCCCCATCCATCCCCGATCCGCTAACAAGCCCCCCATTTTCTCACGGCTAGCCATGGCCGCCTCCCTCGCTTCGCGGTGGGGAGCTACATACCAAACTCCTGTTCCTCCCGAAGCGGTGGCACCGCTACTACCACAGTACCCTTTGTCAACCAAGACAACAGTTGCCCCACCCACAGCGGCTCTCCAACCAGCCCAGGTTCCGGCTGGGCCACCCCCCAAAACCAAGACATCAGCTTTCAGTTCCAATACCTCTGAGGCTCCCCCCAAGGGAGGAGAGTGTTTAGCTCGCATCATGAAACCCATCCTTGCTCAAACGAACAGCGTTAACGGGATGGAACCTTCCCATGATGAGGTCCAATTGCCCTGTCAGGAGAATCTACGAAAATCCGATTGGATTACTGGTGTTAATCAATCCTGATTTTATCAGCTTCTCATTCGGAATGCAACCGTATTGAGATTCACTTCTGTTTGACTTGCAGTTGCTATAGACTTCCGATTTTCTGCTTCATCACTTCTAGGAAGTTTTCGTTTTGCCCAGCTTATCTAAGAGGCTCTCTAAGGAGTGAGGCTTTCATTCGTGGTGAAGGTATCTAAGATCAGCCAGTTAGCGGCGATCCCATCGTTAGCTCCGGCTTCCAGAAGCGTTGCAAAGCGGCCATCGATCACAACCAAAGCTGATGGCCCCAGCACGGTAGCTCCGTTGGAGGTGATTTCAATGGCGGCTTCTCGCTCTAGCCCAAAGGAAACGGTATCAGCATGTTGATAGACCACACTCACCTGCCGCCCATAGCGGTAGTCATAAAAGGTACGGGGTTCAAAACTGGCTCCGGGTACTAGTCCTAAGCCCGCTTCTACAAAGGGATAACTGGCCAGATAGGCTGGACTAGCCTGATCTTCTTTAGCAATCGTGTCATCGGCGGGAGCGGCTTCGGAGGTCATCCAACTTCCCACGGTAGCGGCGGCAGCATTATCAAATAACAGAACCGTGCCTGCCTGGTTAAGTTGATCGAGGTTGAGACTAGCCAATTCGTCCACTAGATCGGCGGCTAGAGGCTGATCCTCTCCCGTGATTAGAACGGCTCCTGCTCGACTTAGGCGGGAAGACAAGAGAGCCATATCCGTACGACTGCTGAGAACAGCCGTTTTGACTTCCAAGCCCGCCCCCCGTAGAGCTTTGGCAATCAACAGAACCTCTTCGTTGATTAGGCGGCTTTCTCCCAAGCTGATCACATAGGTCGTTTTATCGGTAGCCAGCGCCAGATTTTTGAAACGTTCCAGAACACTGCCAGGAGCAAAGGCATCCCCAATCGGGATCCGCACTTCCGCCCGACCATAATCCAACAGATCTCCGGCAATCAGCACAGGCGCGGATCCCTGGGGGCGGGTGAGAAAATCAAAATTCCGACCACTCAAATCGGGCACACTGCCATCCACACTGCCGTTGAAGCTGGGGCGTTGAGACTCCAAGTCATAGCCATATCCCCCTTCTGGCAGGATGTGTAACCCGACATTGCGAATTGATAAGGAGGCACGGGATCCCCGATATTGGGCTGAGGCTGCCGATCCATAGGTCTCTTGATCGATGATGAAGGCGCTGGTGTATCCCTTGGTTTCGGTAATCAAGGTCTCATCCTCAATCAATACCCCAGTGCGCCAATCCGGACCCAGACCAATCTTGGCAAGGGGGGCACGCTGCACCGCTTGCAGGGAACGAATTAACCGTCCCCGTTGCAAAGCATGTTGTTCGATGATGGCGTTTTCTAGTCCAAAGGCCAACCCCCGTGTCACAGTTTGGATCCCACCATAGGCCAGATCCACGCTGCCAAACTCTAAGCCGTCCCAGGCAAAGTTATCCCCGATATAGCCGGCGATCATATAACGACTTTGGATGGCGGCTCCGGCGCTCCCTCCGCCAAAAGGTTTGGCTTGCTGATAGAGCGAAGAGAGGGCGACTTCGAGGGGAGTATTGGCCATAATCTCCATCGCAATCACCTGATCTCCCCCCAGGGAATAGACACCATCCACACTGCTGTCATACTCCGCCACTTTGGCTAGATCCTGAGCATCACTGCGAATCTGGATATCAGGAATGGTGGTGTTGCAGGTGAGTGGCGCTGAGATCAGACTTTCACAGACGGCTTGTAGTTGGTCGGCGCGGACTTGGGCATCTTCTAGATTGATCTGACGTTCCTCTTCGCTGATCGCGGTGGAGTTAGTGGAAAAAGTGGGCAGCAAAACCCGCAATTCCACCACGTCATCCGTATTGCGTTGAACCGCTTGCTCAGCAAATAACTCCAGGGTGGGGGTTTGATAGTCGGCTCCAATCGGGATCAGTTTGCGAACGGCATCAACGGATAATTCCACAGTCTCAGGGTTTGGATTGAGAGCCGTATGAGGGGATCCACTGCTACAGGCGGCGGCCAAAAGGCCAACCAGCCATACTGCCAATTGGGGGAAACGAGCACCCATCATGATAGATCCTGGGGATAGGATACGGTTTTTCCATAAGCTGTGGAGTTGATGGAGGTAGATCCGTCAGTAGCCCAGCCCTAGCCACTATATCGGAGGTTACTCATCCCGCCGATTCACTTCCTAAAACTTTTAGAATTGACCAGCCGATTTCGGCCCCTTTCATCAAAAGTTTGCAACCTAGGAATCCCGGAATACTCATTTTGGATTCTAGGGGGATTGGTTCACCATGAGGGAAAATCGAGACACCCCCAGCGCCCCTTCAGGAAGGAGCCACCCATGACCGCCGGACAGATCCTCGATTGGGGGCAAAGCCTTCAGCAGGTTTACTGGCAGATGCGCCGTTTGCTCACCCACAGTCTGCGTGCCCAAGTGGCTTTGCTGGTGGGGAGTCTCTCCTTTTTGCCCAATATTGTTTTGATCATCGCTTCCTATTGGTTAGATCCTGTCCCGGTGCCGTTACCTTCCCCCTGGCTATGGGGAATTATCATCTGGATCCCACTTTTGGGGCTGCTATCGGCGGGCATCGGCTATGGATCCTCCTATCTAATGTTTCGTCCCCTCACCCTCCTAGCCAAAGAGCTGAGCCAAATGGAGGTGTTTTTGGATCATCCAGAACAATGGAGTTTGACCCTCAAACCGAAGGATCCCGAAGAAGCCATGATTTTACGGGGGGCGTTTTCCCATCTCTTGCAACGGGTGCAAACGGAGCAGGCACGACGCACCGCCTTTACCGCAACCCTCATGCATGATCTCAAAACCCCACTGATTGCCTTTGGGCATCTGTTGCACACGCTGCGGGATCAGGATATGCCCCGTCCACAGCAGCAAGATCTACTCAATCAACTGTTACAGGAAAATCAACGAATTTTAGAACTAGTACAAAAAATGGTTGAAGTTCACCGCTTTGAACAGGGGGAAATCAAACTGCACCGACAACCCTCTGATCTGGGGGCATTAGCACAGGCTTTGGTGAAGCGGATGCAACCCCTTGCCCAAGAGCGGCAACTACAGTTACAGGTGCGGGGAGAAGGGTGGGCCGAGGTGGATAGCTCCGAAATCAGCCGTGCCCTCTACAATCTTTTGGATAACGGCATTCGCTATGCCCGCCATGCCCTAGAGGTAGAAGTGACCTCCCATCAGATCAAAGTTAGCGATGATGGCCCTGGATTACCGGCGGCTCTGGAGGAGCTAGCACAACCCTATACTGCTCAGCCGATTGAGATCGCGGGCAAACGCTACACAGCGGGATCCGGTGGTCTAGGACTGTTTATTGCCCGCCGCATCCTGGAGGCGCATGGGGGATCCCTAGCGGTGGAGAAAACCGATGCCCAAGGAACCATCTTGGTGATGGTGATCAGTCCTGCGCCCGATGGGGCATCCTAAAATTAGGATCCTAATCCGCTTTTCTATGCCTGATCTGCTCCAGGTTTTGATTGCCGATGATCATCCCCTCTTTCGGTTGGGGTTGAAATATGCCCTACAAGCCCAAGCATTTGATGTGGTGGCTGAGGCAGAAACGGGATCCCAAGCTGTTCAGCGCTGCGCTGAACATACGATAGATGTGGCGATCCTAGACGTAAAAATGCCCGAGGGGGACGGGATTGTCACCTGTCAACAACTGATCCATCAACATCCCGCTCTGGTGGTAGTGTTGTTGACCACTTTTCAAGAACCCGCCCTCATTCAGGCGGCTCGTCAAGCTGGAGCCAAGGGATTTCTCTCCAAAGACACCGATCCGGCGCTCCTGTCCCGTACCATTCGCCAGATTGTGCAACAGCCTCAGCAGGATTGGTTGCCCACGATTCAAGCTCTTCCCCACCTCACCCCCCGCGAATTGACCGTGTTACGGCTGATGATGCAAGGTCTAGCGAACAAACAAATTGCCCGCCAACTGGGGATCAGCATCGAAACTGTCAAAGAATATGCTAGCGCCGCCTACCGAAAACTGGATGTCAATGACCGCGTCACAGCTATTTTTAAGGCTCAAGAACTAGGGATCCTCTAATTTCACGTGTTCTTAAGTTGCTGAACAGAAAGGTAAAGAGTCCACACCAAACAGCCTACCCTTTTCCTTTCATTTGGTTAATTTATTTAGCTTACTCGGCGGGAAGCCCCGCACCCTAACCGATAGGGTCGGTGTCGGGATGATAGCCAGGGTCAGCGTACTCCGCACAATTTGGACTAGCCGACCAACTTTTGCTATGGTGTTTCCAAGTGGGGTTGGGCGTCGCCTCACTATAAAACGCGAAGTCCTGAAAAGGATGGAGAAGCCCACACCGTATGTTTGCATCGGTGATGGGAGTACGTCACGGCTAAAGCTCCAAATCTTCCTCCGTTAATGCTTCCATTAACGCCTGAATGCCCGCTTGCGCCACCTCCACATCCTGTTCTCCAGTACCGGATCCCACCCCAATTGCTCCGATCACCTCCCCTGCCCAGACAATCGGCATCCCCCCTTTCAGGTTGGTTAACTGACCTTCGGTAACCAAACCCAGTTTCAGTTCCAGTTCGGCAGGGATCCCGCCACTCGCTACACGGGAGGAGGCCGCTGTCACCGCCTTTTGGGTGGAAGATAGCTGGCTGAGTAATTTTGCCCCATCCATACGGGCATAGGCCAGGAGGTGGCCAGCCCGATCCACTACGGCAATGCACTGGGGGATCCCTATCTGCGTGGCTTTGGTCATCGCCCCCTGCAAGACTATCAATGCCCCTTGACAGGACAACTCCCGCGTTTGACGAACATACATAGGCTTTACTCCTCCATCTGGACAATGGCGGCGATCAGGTTACTGCCGGGGGATCCCTGGTGCTCAGCTCCCGCCGAAGCTAGGATCAGCGGATCCCCAACCACTGAGGCGACAATCGCATGGGCGACCGCCTTCGCCTGAATGCCAGCATAGCCCGCCAAAAAATCGCTGTGAATGGTGTGGCGGCGACCACGCACCTGGCTAACTGCATCAGCCCCACAGTTGATCAATACCTGGGTAATGCGAGCCTGTTGAGCCGTGGTCAGGGGGGGAGCAAGCCCAGCCGTAGTCAGTGCCTCATGGATCCCGGAGAGATCCAGTTGATCTTGCATTACTCCACTGCCAATTTGGTAGCGGCTGACAGAAGTAGTGGAATTACCCAGCACCAAAACGCGGCAGGCGGATTGCTCCCCCCCGGCAGAAACCGATCCTTTGCGGGTGAAAAGAGTGGGATCCTGATTGATCACCGCCTGATGGATCTGACTGGCTTCCACCTCCTGCAACGCAACCGCAACTCCCAGAGCAGAAGCCGCTTTGCTAAAGGAGGAGGCTTGCGTCAGGTTGCGGCTAACTACGGATACGGAACGAGCCGCTGCATCGGCTAAACGATCCACGGTCATAGCTGGACACTTAATTTCTACACAATGCACATCCCCCAACTCGGCAATCTCCGCCGCCGCTATCGCCGATTGCACCGCCGCCGCCACCAATTCCACCTGTAAAGGCGTGCCATATTCCTCCGGTAAAAGTGGGCGGGTTTGAGCAACCCCCACCGCGAGCCGCTTGGGAGGAGAGTCCGCGATGGGTCGCTGCACCCGTTTTTTTGTCCAGAGGGTGAGATGGGGGCTCATCATCCCACCACATAGCCCAATCATCATCATCGGGATCCGCTCAAACACGGCTTGGGGAGACAGGTTCAAGGCTTCCCCCAACAGCAGTTGTAGTGATAAAGAGGCATACCCACGGGCGTAACCATCCCCCTCGGTTTGAGCCATGATGGCCACAATCTCCGCAGGGTTGAGTATGCCTAGCTGCATGAGATCCCGCACACCACTCGTATCCGCTGGGGAGGACATGGGCAGGCGAAACACCCCCACATCCCAGCACGGCTCAAAGGCTTCAGCAGTTGGCATGGATTCCCAGATGGTCAACGAATTCTGCTCGTATCCTCGCATTGTCAGGCTGGCAGCACAATGTCCCCAGGGCTGAGGGGATCCCAGGGAGGCAAAGAACCCGACTCAGTTCCAACGCAGAATCGGCTCTTGCAGGAGGGTTTGGCCGGCTTGCGTGACCAACAATTCGCTGGTTGTTAGCAGATAACCGACATCCCCGTTAGTGGCTAAAAATCGATCACCAGTGGGTTCATAGTTGATTAACTCCAGACGAATGGCGCTCCCATCTTTTTTCGAGACCCCCACATAGGTATGGGGCAAATCGCCTCCACAAATGTAGAGGCGAAAGTTCGCGGTTTCCGCATCCACAAATAGACTTTCGTTGGGGCTACAGCCAGGGATCCCGGCGGTGCTGTCGGTGTTGTTATCCCGTGTCAAATAAACCGAGGCAACTTCCTCCAAAACGGTGGTTCCATCCGGCTCTTTCACAATCAGGAGAGCGGTTTGAGTTTGGGCATTTCCCCCATCCAAAATATATTGATACCCACCATTTTCAAAAATCAAGTAGCGTCCCTGCCTGGGATCCTGAGCGGCGGTCAGGCGCAAACCCAAATTACCTTCATCGTTAAAACTGACATAGAAACGGGGAAAGGCAGGATCCTTTTCGTCGCCACAAATATAAATACGAAAACTATCGGTGGCCATGAAGGTATGATGTCCACCGGTTCCCTTGCCACAGGTGATGTCCCCTTCCAGTTCGGCAGTGCCCCCGAAGCGAGTTTGCTGGGATCCCACTGTTGCGGAACTAAATAGCCAGACGGCTGAGCAGATAGCTAACCTTAGCCAGCTATGACCGATTCTCTTTTGTGTTGACATCGTGCCTCTTTAGATAGAGAGTTTTCTCCTAGCCAGTGCATTCCCCCCGATTAATCCCGCAGGACATAACCCACCCCGCGCACCGTCTGAATCAAGCGTTTTTCGCCCTCTTGCTCTACCTTGAGGCGGAGATAACGAATATATACCTCAATGATGTTAGAGTCCCCCATAAAGTCATACCCCCAAACATTCTCCAAAATTTGTTGGCGGGTTAAGACTTGCCGAGGATGCTCCATCAGATAACGCAGCAGATCAAATTCTTTGGCGGTTAATTCAATGTGCCGTTCCCCCCGCATGACATCCCGGCTGAGAGGATCCAGGGTCAGGTCGAGAAAAGCCAGTCGCCCTTCCCCAGAGCCTTGATAACGGCGCAGATGGGCGCGCACCCGTGCCAATAATTCCTGAATACTGAAGGGCTTGACCACATAATCATCCGCTCCGGCATCTAACCCCGCCACCCGATCACTGACATCATCCTTGGCGGTCATCAAGATCACGGGCACACGGTTACCGGTACTCCGCAGGCGACGACAAATTTCTAAGCCAGAAATTCCCGGCAGCATCCAATCCAGCAACACCAAATCCGGCAGTTGCTCACGGGCAGCCATCAAGCCTCCCGTTCCGTCATTGGCGAGGGTGACGCGATAGCCCTCGTAGCTCAACTCCATTTCCACAAAGCGGGCTAGCTTCACCTCATCCTCGATCACCAAAACATGTCCTTTGGTTGATGAAGGGGATCCAGACATACAACATCCTCCCAGGGTTGGGGCTGCCTTTGCTCTGCATTCTACTTTGCCTGTAAAGCCCTGCTGCCTCTAATCCCACCACAGGCTGAGGGTGTGGTGCTGTTGCAGATCCCGCTTCATCAGGGTCAAGCCCTCGTCCTCTGAGCCATCCCCAGGGATCCCTGCCAACAAAATCTGTAGAGATTCTGGAATCTCTTCCCCTGCCTCTTCCATACTTTCCACCATTTCCACCAGGCAGCCGTAGTGCTGATCTACTGTATCGGGGCAAAATTCATAGACCTCCCGCACAAACCCATCTAGATCCTCCGGCAACTGGCTAAACACCAGCAGCAGCGAGTCAGGGGTGACTTCCTCAATGCGAAAAGAGCAACGACCTTCCCACTCGGTCAGTCGCTCCAGAATATCTTGCGTGGACAGATCATAGTTGGGGGCTTGTGTCCCCACCTGACGGATGTGTTGATAAACCTGCTGATTATTAGAGATGGTCATAACCCACTACCAAAGGACTATTTCCCTCCAGGATAAAGGGATCCCTTGCCCGCCAGACTGCTCCAGAAGCGGATGGGAGAGATCGTGAATCTCTCCCTGACATTTGGGGAGGGTCAAAAGTTTTCTGATAGGATGCACTTGATGATTGTGGCTAATCCACGGCTGACAACCGCTTGGAACTCTAAGCTTGTGGCCGCGAGCCATAGCAGCACACAACTAAGGCTAAACAACGTAGTTACTGACTGTAGGACGCTCGTGAAATGAAATCTTCTGCTAAAAGGCCAGGGACTCCTGAAACCAAGCTCATACCCATCCTAGAAGCCCAAAAGGTGGATGTTCTCTACGGTTCGTTTGTGGCGGTGCGACAGGTGAATGTCGTTATTCCCCAATACCATGTCACCGCCTTCATTGGCCCTTCCGGTTGTGGCAAAAGCACCCTACTCCGTTGCTTTAACCGCATGAACGACTTGATCCCTGGCGCATCGGTGCGGGGATCCATCCTCTTTCAAAACCAAGATATTTATGCTGAGGGCATAGACTCGGCGGATGTACGGCGACGGATTGGCTTGGTTTTTCAGAAGCCCAATCCCTTTCCTAAAACGATCTACGAAAATATTGCGTTTGGCCCCCGCATCAACGGCTATCAGGGGGATATGGACGAACTGGTGGAAAAATCCCTGCGCCAAGCTGCCCTCTGGGATGAAGTGAAAGACAAACTCCAACAGAGTGGCCTCTCTATCTCCGGTGGACAGCAGCAGCGGCTTTGCATTGCCCGTACCCTCGCCATTGAACCGGAAGTGGTGCTGATGGATGAACCATGCGCCTCGTTGGATCCGATTTCCACCCTGCGGATTGAGGAGCTGATCAAAGAACTCAAGCAGCGCTACACTATCGTCATCGTCACCCACAACATGCAGCAGGCGGCTCGCGTCTCAGACTTTACCGCCTTTTTTAACACCGAGATTGATGAACAAGGGGTGCGCTTCGGCAGCTTGGTGGAATTTAACCGCACAGAAAAAATCTTCAATGCGCCTGCCCAACGGGAAACCGAGGAGTATGTCAGCGGTCGCTTCGGCTAAGTCGTTTTGCCGGAAGTGCTTTAGCTGGGCTGGGGTTAGCCAACCTAAGTCGAACAAAGTTTATTTTTTTCCGCCGCCATCTGGACAAAGTTCTTAACCATCTGCAACCCCCAAGTGCCTGACTTTTCGGGGTGAAACTGGGTAGCCATCAGACAGCCACGACCAATGGCGGCAGTCATGGTTTGGGATCCATGGGTAACGGTAGCGGCAATCCAACTGGGATCCTCTGGCTGGACATAATACGAGTGGACAAAATACACCCAGGGATCCTCTGGAATGCCCTGCCAGAGAGGAGTGTCAGGTTGGGTGAGATGCAAATGATTCCAGCCCATGTGGGGGATCCGTACCCCTGCCTCCGGCTGAAGGCGCTTCACCCCTCCCGCCACCAGACCCAACCCAGGCTCTTCCCCTTCTTCGCTCCACTCCATCAGCAACTGCAAGCCAATACAGATACCCAAAAAGGGGATCCCTTGGGCAATCGCTGTCTTGAGGGGCTGCTCAAAGCCTTGGCTGCGGAGGTGTTGAATCGCCGGATCAAAGGCACCGTCTCCCGGCAAAACCAGGCCATCGTAGCCATCCAGATGGTCGGGCTGAGTCACGATATCGACAATGGCTCCGGCAAATTCCAACCCGCGGCAGGCGGAGTGCAGGTTACCCGTGTCATAGTCAATCAGGGCAATGCGAACCATTCAGGCTATCCTTTCCTGCCCACGACAAGTTCGGCAGATAGACCGTCAGACTACTTTAACGTATCCCCCCAATCCCTCCACAATAATGGTGGGGAAGCGAAATCCCATAGGGTGAGGAATGGCATGGCAGATGGGCAGGGACGACTCTTGATGGCAGCCAGTGGCACGGGTGGACATGTGTTTCCGGCTTTAGCGATTGCTGACCATCTGACGGACTGGTCAATCGAGTGGTTGGGGGTAGCGGACCGCATGGAATCCCAACTGCTGGCGGGGCGTTATCCCTTTCATGCCATCCCCATGTCTGGTTTGCAGGGATCCCGATGGCTGGCATGGCCGCGCACCACTGGGCAACTGCTGCGTTCGGTGTGGCAGGTGCGCCGTCTCTTACAAAAAGGCCAGTTTCAGGGGGTACTGACCACCGGAGGCTACATTGCGGCTCCAGCGATTCTGGCGGCCTATTCTCTAGGGATCCCGGTTATTCTGCACGAGTCCAATGCAATTCCCGGCAAGGTGACCCGCTGGTTGGGGAGGTACTGTCGGGTGGTGGCGCTAGGGATGGCGGCGGCAGCGGCTCACTTGCCTCACCTACCAACGCAGGTGGTCGGAACGCCTGTGCGTGACCAGTTTTGGCAACCTCAACCCCTGGCCGATTTGGGGATCCCGCAAGAAGCCGTTGTGATTGGGGTGATAGGAGGCAGCCAGGGGGCACGCGGCTTAAACCGGATCGTGGTAGCGTGCGCCCCCGACTGGCTGGAGTTGGGGGCCTGGATTGTGCATCTCACCGGAGAAACCGATGCCACCGCCCTTGAGAAACTGGCTCCACCCCACCCCCGCTATCAGCGTTATCCGTTTCGCTCCGATATGCCCGCTCTACTGCAACGAGCCAACTTCGTGGTTAGCCGTGCTGGAGCCGCTACCCTGGCCGAATTAGCCGCCACAGCTACCCCCGCCATTTTGATTCCCTATCCCTATGCGGCGGAAGATCATCAATATCATAATGCCCAAGCCTTTGTGGCGGCGGGAGGAGGAGTAGTTTTCCGAGAATCCCCCCAGCAGGTGGCCGCGATCCGCGATTATGGCTGTCGTTGGATTGGTCATCCCTCTGAGGTAGCCCTCCATCGACAAGCCCTCCAACAAACTCCTCCCCAACAGGCCACGCTAGCGATGGTAGATTTGCTAAAAAATGTTCTCAAAGAGTCCTAAAAAAGTCCTGAAACTGGGATCCCTCTGCGTCAATTGGTTCAAATCTGGCTATTCAAATCCAGCAATTCAAATCCGGTCAACTTTAGGGCTGAATATCAATTGGTCAATAGAAATTTCTTAACAAGTTTACCAATAGTCACCGCAACTTGCTTTTTTCTCTCCTCAACCCCAAGCCAGACTTCTTTACTTAAGATTGCTAAACACGCAATAAAAGCACCTGCTTTTTCATGTCAATATTCTATTATTAACCTTTGCTTAACTACAGGCTGGTAATATTGCCTTGCTTTATTTCGATAACTCGACAATAGTGTCAGCGATTCTATGGGTTCGCTTTAACGCTCCACAAACAAAACTTAACACTAACTTGGGGGGGACACTCCATTTATGAATCTTGAACACGATGCGCTTGATCTTTCAACATTGCCTGAAATGGTCTCCAGTGATGCTAGTGATCTAGACTTTAGCCAAGCATCGACGGTGGATGGGATCGAACCGGAAGACGCTGATCTGAAAGCAGGGGGTTGGCTTTGGTATAACAACCTGGCTGTCAACAATGAAGTAGGTAACCTGCTGCTCAAGGATGGGGATCCCTTAAAGGCGGGGCGGATTCGTTTCTTTATCTCCGACATTCACTGGCGCTATGGCTTTTCTTTTAGCACGGCCATCCGTTCTCCCCTCGGCAAAATGATCCCTACTCCCGATGGATGGAGATTTTCGGGTCTTTTGCGTTATGCCATCGTCTTATTTCAACCCATTTCCGATAAGGAAGTAAAAGCCTGGAGAATTAACGAATCTTCCCGCGAAACCCCTCAAGAAGTTATTCTGGACTTTCAGCAACCTATTTATTTCAACATCAATGACAGCCGGGGGAGTTACGGCGATAACAGCGGCTCTTTTGATGTGTATGTGCAGGTAGTGGGTTAACTAAAAAGTTACGTTTCGTCTACTCGGCTCCAATCACCCGTATCGTTTGGTGAACCAACATCCTCTGCGATCCCTTCAGCTCGATAGATTAAGCTAAATAAGGAGAGGGGTGGGGTTGCGCTACGATCCTGACCTTTGATTATCGCTACCTTTTGAGAAGAGGCCATCAGGCATGGATCTAGTGCAGTTGCAGGCGACCTTGAACAATGCGGCCTTTGTCGTCAGCTTTTTGACCATGTTGATTTATTGGGTGGGATCCGCCTTTCCCCGTTGGCTCTGGTTGGGGGAATGGGGAAGCGGGGGTATGGTGATTGCGAACCTAGTGATTGCCGGATTGTTAGGGGCACGCTGGATCGACGCGGGCTATTTTCCCCTCAGCAATCTCTACGAATCCTTATTCTTTTTGGCATGGGGTCTCACCACTCTTCATCTGCTGGCAGAAACCCTCAGCCAAAGTCGTTGGGCAGGTGTGGTGACCGCTCCCGTGGTCATGGCGATTGTTACCTTTGCTGCCTTGGTCTTGCCCGATGACATGCAGGTAGCCCAACCATTGGTTCCGGCTCTGCAATCCAACTGGCTGATGATGCATGTCACGGTCATGTTGTTGAGCTATGCCGCTCTGCTGGTGGGATCCCTCTTAGCACTGGCCTTTTTGATCGTGACGGGGGGGCAAGCGGTCACCCTACAAGGAAGTGCTTGGGGAAACTCTGCCCCCCGCCGTCCAAAGCTAGCTGACGCGGATCCGATTTCCACTCAGATTTCCACAGAGCAGGAAGCCATGCCCGCTCCACTTGCCACCCTAGCCACAGCGACGGTCTCCGTCGCCCTGGCGGATCCCCCCCTCCAGACCACACCAGCCCCGCTTCCTCTTACCCCCCAACGCTTAAGCTTGGCCGAGACCCTTGATAACACCAGCTATCGACTGATTGGTCTGGGCTTCCCCCTCTTAACGATTGGCATTATTGCCGGAGCTGTCTGGGCCAACGAAGCCTGGGGAACCTACTGGAGCTGGGATCCCAAAGAGACCTGGGCCTTGATCACCTGGCTGGTCTTTGCCGCCTACCTGCACACCCGCATCACCAAAGGATGGCAAGGCCGCCGTCCCGCTCTCCTGGCAAGCGCAGGGTTTATCGTCGTCTGGGTTTGCTACTTGGGGGTGAATCTCTTGGGCAAAGGACTGCACAGCTACGGCTGGTTCTTTTAATTCGTTGGAGCCAAAAACGGCAACTTCTCGACTACTGGGTTGAATGCCACAATAAGGACAGCACTCTCCGTAACGCTCCTTGATGGAAAAGGAAACCCTAGACAGCTTTCTCTCGATCCAAGGGGTAACGGGTGTTGCCTTGTTGGGGCGGAAAAGTCGTCCCTATTTTTATCGCTCCTTTCAGGACTTGGGCAAACGGCAACAGGATGCCCTCATTCAGGGTTTGTTTCAAGTCCTAGACAGTATGCCGCCTGGGTTTGATTTTTTTGACTTTCAGTTTGCCCAGCAGAGGGTGTTTGTCTATCCGATTAACGCGGAATGGGCGCTGTTGGTGAGCGTGGATGATAGTTTGATCTTGCCCGTCTATAACTTAGCCATCAACAAAGTGCGGGCGGATCTCTTGCAGGATACCAATCGGGGGTTGACCACCTTCCGTCTGCTGGCCAGTCAACTGGAAACGAGTGGAGCCACTAGCGGCAGTTCACCTGCTGGGGATCCCTTCCCTGCCGCCGATACGGCTCTACAGGTGCAAGATATGGTGAAAGCCATGAACCACCTCTCTCAGATCACCACAGGCTATTTGGGCAAAGCCGTCATCGTCAATTATTGGAAGGCGGCTCGCCAAGATGTGATCGCGGCGCAAGCCAGTTATGCCCCGTTTCTGGAGCAGTTTCAGGTTGAGCGGACTGCCGAAATCCACTACAGCGGCGATCAGCAACAACTGGGCACTGTACAGGAGCGGGTATTGCAGGCGTGGGTGGCAGCTTTTGTCAAACGCTGTCAGGAGGTGATCCGCAATTTTGGCTACCTGCTTAAATCCAGTTCCCTCACCCCAGAGGATTGGCGAGCCTTGACGGGATCCCGCCCTAACTAACGGCCAGCCAGCCCAACCCAGGGAAAAGGCCAACCACCGCATCCCTCAGGGATCCCCTCTACGAATCCCGCCTTCCCCCCATAAATCAGGCTAAGCTATGACCATCTCATCCTCACTTTTGGTTGATTCTGTGGTGGATCTGGTGACCCATCCGGTTGAGCCACAGCAGCCAGCAACGCTTGTATTTGTGGAGTTGTCATGCTGAGAATTGTCCATCAGATTTCTGAAGCCACGGCAGAACTCAAGCGGATCTCTGAGCGAACTCAAGCTGAGCAAAATATTCACCGCGAATCGACGGTACAGGAGATCCTGCAAACCGTGCGGAGACAGGGAGATCGCGCTCTGCAAAACTATACTGCTGAGTTTGATCATGTGGAGATTAGCCTCTCCGATCTGAAGGTTTCTGGAGCAGAGCTGGAGGCAGCCTATCAGGTGATTTCCCCGCAGTTGTTGGCGGCCATTCGTCTCGCTAAGCAGCGCATCGAAGCCTTTCATCGGCAACGGATCCCGAAAAGCTGGGTGATGTTTCAACCTCTGAATGTCGTGTTGGGTAAACGCTATCAACCCGTCGATCGGGCGGGCTTATACGTACCGGGGGGGAAAGCTGCCTATCCCAGCACTGTCTTGATGAATGGGATCCCGGCAATGGTGGCGGGTGTGCCAGAAATTGTCATGGTGACACCCCCCGGTTCCGATGGCAGTGGGGGCAAGGGCATCAGTCCGGCTATCTTAGTGGCCGCCCAGGAAGCAGGCATCCAAACGATTTTTCGGGTGGGGGGGGCACAGGCGATTGCGGCTCTGGCTTATGGCACGGAAACCATTCCCAAGGTAGATGTGATCACAGGCCCCGGCAACATTTATGTCACACTGGCCAAAAAGCAGGTCTATGGACTGGTAGGAATTGATTCCCTGGCGGGGCCATCGGAGGTGTTGATTATTGCCGATGCGACCGCCAACCCTGTGCATCTGGCGGCTGATTTGTTAGCGCAGGCGGAACATGATCCTCTGGCGGCGGCCATTTTGCTGACCACCCACAGTGAGCAAGCCATGCAGGTGCAGCAGGCTGTTCAGCAGCAATTGGAGGAGCATCCCCGTCGCCTGATGACCGAAAAATCGGTAGCCAATTATGGCTTGATTGCGGTTGTGGATAGCTTAGAAACGGCGGTCTCCCTCTCCAATCTGTTTGCCCCTGAACACCTCGAATTACAGGTGGCGGATCCCTGGAGTCTTTTGGAAACAATCCGTCACGCGGGAGCGATCTTTCTCGGCCACCATACTCCAGAAGCAGTGGGGGATTATCTGGCCGGCCCTAACCATACCTTGCCCACCTCAGGAGCCGCCCGCTATGCCTCAGCCCTGGGGGTGGAAGTGTTTATGAAGTCCTCCAGTATTATTCAATACAGCCCCGCCGCCTTGTCAGAAGTGGCCACTGCGATTGATGCCCTCACCGAGGCGGAAGGGTTGCCCTCCCACGGGGAGTCGGTGCGCTTGCGTCTAACCTCCGATTGAGTGCTATCCTTTGAGCGGGAAAACCAGAGAAGAGTTCATCCGCATCAGGTTCGGGAGCTGGCAGGCATGGCGAGTCGATGGTTATGGCCGGGAACGCTAGTGCTTTTGGCGCTTTTGGGTGGATCGGGGAAAACCGAGGCCGCCACCATTCGGGATCCCTGGGATTGGGTGGAAACTCTACAAAAGCAGGCTCGCACCCAGCGCTGTACCCTATCTGGGTTTCTGCGTAGCGACCCCGTGCCCGCTCCCAACGGCGATTGGCGGGTTTATAGCCGTTTGGATATGGTGGCTTCTCCCAACGGACAGGCAGATCGCCTAACCAGTGTCTTGTTTGCGGAAAATGCGACGACGCAAGAGTTGCGGGTGCTCTATCAATCGGTGGCGGCGGTTTATGCCCAAGAGGATCCGTTAGACTTCATCATGGTTTTGCCCCTGGCTTGGCAAAACAACACTCTGTTGGCTCGTGAGTTTGATGGATTATTTGCCTCAGACATCGCCTGGGATCGCGCCTTAGTGTGGTCACCCCAGACCCCCGACTCCTCTATCCAAATTTGGCAGCCACCGGCCAGCGGCTATAGTGAGATCCTGGGCTGGGATCCCCTCAGTGAGGGGAGGGTACTCTTTCGGGTGGGGGAATTGGGGGAATTGCCCCGCTTGGTGAGTGTGGGATCCGATCAGACTGCCCAGCCTTTAGCGGAACCGTTGGATCGCTTCCCGCCCCAGGGGATTGATTGGCAGTCCGCCCTGCCCCTCAGTACGGGATCCCTTTGTCGTCAGGAATAAGGCTAGGTGTATGAGTAGACCCTTGATAACAGCAGGCTGGCCTTTAGAGGCATTTGTCGGGGATATCTTAGTCTGCACCTTGGAGGGAGCGCATTTGGATGCCGTCACAGAGATTAAAGTGGCTCCGGCAGCGAAGGGGATCCAGGTGCGGTTGGGGGATCCCTTGGGGCGCGCTCAATACCCTGTGCAGCAATCTTCTGAAGCGCTGACGGTGACGGTTGAGATTGGCTTTCAGGTCTATCCGGGCGAAAAACGGATGGTGGTGGTCTCTCCGGCTGGGGAGAGCGATCCCTTGCCCTTCCTGGTGATGATGTAAGCGGAGGAGTCTGTGCCCATCCCCTTTTCTTTGGTATTGGTGGCAGTTGAATTTTCCCTCACGGATCCCGCCGATCTGTGGATTGCTGGTGGCAGCCTGAGTCTGCTCTGTTTGACAGGTTTCTTGGCTTGGCGACAACAACGACGCAGGCAATCCCCTCCTGCCCCACCGGATCTGGCTACTCCCATTGCTGGACTGTCTGCGGAGGAGTCCGCCACGATCGCCAACTACGATGCCACCTTGGGATCCCAGCCCAATGATGCCCTTACCTGGTATAACCGTGCCACCACCCTCGATCGTCTGGGGCATCATCAGGAATCGATTGCCAGCTATGATCAGGCGCTCCGCCTCAAGCCCGACTTTTATCAAGCTTTTAATAACAAAGGCTCTGCCCTTGATGATCTGGGGCAGCATCCAGAGGCGATCCAGTGCTATGAGCAGGCACTTGCCCTCAAACCGGATTTTTTTGAAGCCCGCTTTAACCAGGCCAACAGTTTTCGCAGCATGGGACGCCATCAAGAAGCCCTGCGCGCCTATGAACAAGCCCTCGTGATCACGCCGGATAGCCCCGAAGCCTGGTTTGCCCTGGGAACCCTCTTTGCGTTGTTGCAGCGATATGCCTCTGCCCTCAACAGTTTTGAGAAAGCCCTCGCCATCAATGCGGTGGATCCCACCATTTGGTATCACCGTGCCCTTGCCCTCTCCAAACTGGAACGCTTTGCCGATGCCCTAGATAGCTACGCACGGGCGCTAGCGCTCCAACCCCAGGATCCCCAGATGTGGGCGAACCACGGCATCACCTACTATCGGCTGCAACAACCCATGGAGGCCGTCAATAGTTTTGACCGCTCTCTGCAATTGCAACCCAACCAGCCCCAGATCTGGGTCTATCGTGGGCTTGCCCTGAGCAGCATGGGCTTGCATGAATTGGCTTTGGCTAGCCATGACCAAGCCATTGCTCAGCAACCAGACTATGCCGAGGCCTATTATCATCGCGCCTGTTGCCATGCTCAACAGGGGCGGGTCAACCCGATGATTGCCAATCTAGAACAGGCTTTTGCCTGCGATCGCACCCGCTTTCAGCCCCTAGCCATGCGGGATCCCGTTTTTCAGCCCTTTCGTCACATCCCCCAGTTTCAAGTTTTGATGCAGGGTTTTTAGTAATTTTCGATTGAATGGCTGAAGCCGATTCACCTCACAACCTGCACGGGATGAACCCTCAGTAGTTGATCTGGAGGGTGACTCTCGCGGAAATGCGCTGATCTCCGCCTATCACGGGAGTTGGCGCGTCGGAACGAACCATATTGTAGGCTTCTACGGATTCTGGGCGCATCACAATCGGCGGGCTATCGCTGGCATCGACTTGAATGGTTTGAACGGACTGAATCGTCAAGTTGAGGACAGACAACACATCAGTAGCCTGGGTTTGGGCATCCTGAACCGCCGACTGGAGCGCCAGTTTTCGCCCAGCTTTGACTACACTTTCGGTGGCTTTGAAACTGACCGATTCCACTTGTGTGGCTCCTGCCGCAATCGCCTGATCCAAAATTTGACCCGCTTGATCAATGGGCACCTCAAACTGAACCGAGTTTTGCCCTTGCACCCCGATGGGTTTGGCTTGCCCATCTTTGTATTCATAGCGGGGGTTCAGGGAGATACCTGTGGTTTGTAGTGCTTGCACACGCAAATCCTTGAGTTTTTGCACTAACTCTCCCGACTGTTGCGCCACCTGCTGCTGCACCTGTTGCGCCGAAGTTCCATCGATCAAGACCCCTAGGCGCACCACCGCTATCGAAGTCTCCACCGCCACGGATCCCTGGCCCGTTACCGTCAAGAGACGGGGGGGATTATTTTCTGCTCCCACAACCGGATGACTCAACATAATGCTCCACCACCCCAAACAACTGATCAACAAAACCAGCAGCCCAATCCACCCCCGCCACCCCTGTTGCGGGATCCGGAAGTGGTGGGTGGATATAGCCCCTAACCAAGGTTTTGGCAGTTTCATCCCGTTCTTCTCCTAAGCATGTCGCTCCTAGCCTAGCCAAGTCCCCCCTGCTCGTGAGTGCCGGATCAAAAATAGTAACGAAAAGTCGGTGCAAAGAACGCTTGAGAGATCGACCAAAACCTGAGTAGAGTCAAGTATTGTCCAGATAGGCCAAAGCATTGGGAAATCCATGACTGGGTTACGCTCGGTGACAATAGGGGAAGTTTTGTTGGATGTTTTTCCAGATGGTCAGGTGGTTTTGGGGGGAGCACCCTTTAACATTGCTTGGCATCTGCGGGGGTTTGAACTGAATCCCCTCCTGATTACTCGGATTGGCCAGGATGCCTACGGTGACAAAATTTGGCACGCCCTCGAATCTTGGCATCTCGACACCCAAGGGATCCAAATCGACCCAGACCACCCCACAGGCCGCGTCGAAGTCACCTTGCCAGCCGGACAGCCCCACTTCCACATTCCCCCCGATCAAGCCTTTGACTTTATTGAAGGATCTTTGGCCTTAGCCGCCATCCAAGCTCACCCCTGCCGTTTGATCTACCACGGAACCCTTGCCACTCGCACCCTTGCCGCCCGTCAAACTCTTTTGGATCTGCATCAGGTTAGCCAACTGCCGCTGTTTCTGGATCTCAACCTACGGGATCCCTGGTGGGATCGAGATTGGCTCGATCAGGTGATGCAGACGGCCACCTGGGTAAAAATGACGGAAGCAGAGCTAGCCACCCTACGGGATCCCCACCCCCTCAGCCGCACCCAATTACCTCCGGCAGCCTGTCACCTCCACAGCCAGTATGGTTATGCCTTTTTGGCCGTAACGATGGGAGAGGACGGAGCCATGCTGGTCCTTCCCGACCGACTGCTCAGCCAGACCGCTCCCGTGGTGGATCCCATCTGCGATACGGTGGGAGCGGGGGATGCTTTTAGTGCTGTGCTGATCCTAGGGATCCATGAGGAGTGGAGAGCGGATGTGATGGTGCAGCGAGCCATTCAGTTTGCCTCGGCCACCTGCCGTTATCCCGGAGGGACAATAGCGGATCGCGGGTTTTATCAACGGTTTTGGGATCAATGGCAAGCGGATGACGAAGATTCCCTGACTTCCTAGGATCGGTTATCTGTTCGATAACGACTCCGTTCCCCCGCCGCAGTGGTGTCGGGTACAAACGTTTATTGGGGACGTGATTATGCGATATTGCACTTCCTGACAAACCTCTGAACTACGTGATGATAAGCTGACCAAGCATTCCAAACATTTCTTGCCCATTGATCAACCAGTTTTTGATGCTCTGGAAAATCTCTTGCCTTGACAATATCTAACACTGTCATTCGCCCATTTGGGGCAGGCGGATCCAACCATACAAACTGGCTTGCATATTCTAGTAATCTACCAATAGCATGGGTAGCTTCAGCGCCTTCAAGTCCTTTTTCAACCATAAGATATAGACTGATCAGGTGTGTATTGACTGACTGAATGGATTGACGTGAGGGTTTGCCGGGATGTTGAACAGCGTAAGTATCCACTGTCAACCGATGCACTGTTTCAGGGTAACCATATTTACCATATTCTTTAGCAAGAATTTCGCCATAGATTTCCCAGCAACCTGCACATGCACCAATGTACTTGTGTGGTTCTCCAGGAATATCTTTGACCCAAGCACCGCATCCATAACATTGGATTCGTTTAGTCATTGGATTCGTGTAGTTATTGTGTCACTAAGTTTTATTGATTTGAGGAAATTACTAACGCAGTGGCGGCAAGCAACCTTGGATTTGGCACCACTCACTCCCAACTGTCCGCTGCATTTGAATTGTTGGGCGGATCGCTATCCACTTACCATTTCTAGATTCAGAACTCACATCGCATCACAAGTTCACCGTTCTCTTCTTTTCCGGTGTAAACAAAACCCATCTTCTCGTAGAACGGACCGGGACCACCTTTGGCTGGCACACAACTTGTTTCAACCCCATGTGCTCCAGGGCGAGTCTTGACATGTGCCAAGAACAACTCCATCGCCTTTCGCCCATACCCACACCCCTGGTATTGCTCATCTATCATAAAGCGCCACAGAAAATACTCTTGTTGAGCTACGTTGTCTTCCAACATCAAAAAACCGACTGGCACATCACCTGCGTAGATTGCACGGAACCAAGCAACCTCTGGATTGAAATGCGCTTCTGCAATAGACATGGCGTTGGATGCTACAAATTGCTCCTGATGCGGGGCTACCTTTAAGCGTAGGATATCACTCCAGTTTTCTTTAGTTATCTCGCGCAGCGTTACTTCGATGCCGGACTTGAACATACCGAGTATCCTCCTTAAACAATGTCTTTTAAGGATAGTTTCTTATTCAGAAACACACCCCCCACCACATCTGCCGCCCAACGTTCCGGTTAAGCAGCTACTGAATACAGCTCTTTTGGTGATTATCAAGCACGGCTTTGCCCCTCTCTTTCATAGAAGACGGTTTAACAGTAAGTGGTGATTGGGATGATCCGTAGCGGATAATTCACGTGTAAATTTGGTACTACCATGGCTCTGTTGTCGTTCTAGTTGACGAGAATATTTGGCTGTCAAAACCTGAGCCAGATTCAAAAAATTAGTCTAAATAAGCTCGTAATTCTGCTTCCAGAGTGGGCAACTCTACCTCACCCTGACTAAGCTCTTGCAGATCTTGTAGCTGGGCTTGTAGACGGGTAATGCGTTCTTGCAGATAACTCTTGATATTGTTAGCACCGAGAGCCACACAACTGCGGCAGGCTTCTCCATAGATCCGTCCCTGATCGTTGTAAATCACGGCAATCAAGGAGGGCTGCCCTCGCCCCCGTTGAGGATTCACCCAGCGTCCACAGATCAAGCAGGGAATGGGGCTGCTCCCGCCATAAATACTTTGTTCCCAAACAATTTTCATGGGATCCCCCTCGTCTTGCCAACGGATTGATCACTGCTTGAGCCCGTGATGGTTAATCACCGGGATGCCTCAGTCTGCCATCTCAAAATCGACAAAGTCAAACCCTGGCACCACCACACATCCCACCAGCGCATAGCCCTTCTCTCCCGGCAAAGCCTCCGCCGACTGCCACGCCAGAGCCGGCACAAGGGCTTGATAGCAGGGAGATTCCCCCAGGCAATAGGTCATCGGATCCTGATGATCGGGGCAGACTTTCAGTTGCAAGGGATCCCCAGCCTGATGGAGCCACAATTCTTCGGAGCGCACGCGATGCCAGCGGGATTGACAACCTGTGGGCAAGAGAAACAAAATCAGCGTGCCAGCCGCACGGCTGCCGGAATAGCCTCCAGGTAGCGCCTCCGCCGCCAAGGTTAAGGAGGAGCGCCAGGTTTCGCGGTAGTAGCCTCCTTCAGGGTGGGGCTGCAAGTGGAGATCTTTAATCAGTTGCGTGACTGGCAGAGATAGCTGAGGCGACATGGGTTAGGCGGAGAGAGAGGGGGGTGAGTAACGCTCCATCAAATAACACAAACAATCCTGTTGGATGATCGTGGCATTGAGGGTCAGCATACTGGGCATGACGGGGGTACGGGTGACAATTTGGTTGTTGACAATCTGAAAGTAGCGCTCCCCCACTTCCTCTCCCGTTTCATCGATCACCTGCAATGGCAACTTAACGGTCGGGTGGCCGAGATGAGCAATTACTGTCTGGGCAGATAGTTCTTGAAAATTGAGGTGATCTAAATGGGGGGGAAACAAAACATGGCAGGTGGGATCCATAGCTTTTGGCTGAGCGGGATCGGGATCGGCAAAATCAAAGCGGATGGAATCGGGCACTCGCACCGTCGCCACCGTATGAAACAGGTTGAGATCCTGGGGGGCTACGGGACGGTCGGGAATATGGGAAAGGCGCAGACAATCCTGTAGGTATTGCCAAGCATGGCTGACCCCGTGGGGCTGATCGGGTTTGCCACACTCCAAGACCACCGCCGGACAGAACTCCCCAAAAGCCGCCGACTGGGTTCCGGCGGGACGGGTGAAGTAGAGCACAATCGAGCCAAACAGGGTAGCCAGTTGTAGAAATGGCGGATCGAGGCGGTTGAGGCAGGCGTAATGGGGGTTGAGTCCGGTGTTGTTGTGAATATCCAAGCTGGCAAACACGCCCCGTTGCCGCATTTGTTCGATCACCGCCGCCGCCATACCGTGTTCGGGACGGGATCCCTTTAGCCAGATCCGGTTATAGTCCGGCTGTTCATCCAGATGACGACGACCGTAGCGGGCCGCGGCCACATTGCCAATCAACAGAGACAAGGCGCGGGGCAAGCCGGTTGAGATCTGCTCTTGTAAAAGCTGCCGCACCGCCAGCCAGCCCGTGTCTTCGTTGCCATGCAACAGAACGGAGACAAAGAGGGGGGGATTGTGTTTCCCCGGCAGGTGGATCAAAGTGGGACCAGTCAGGATCTCGTGCAGTTGGGGGGCAGTTCGATCCAGCAAACCAGCGGGGAGATAATCAAGGGTGGTCAGCATCTAATCGAGATCCCAGGCATGGACAGGAATACCACTCTGTTGGCGCTGCCAATAGGCGCGGGTTAATTGTTGCATATTGTTTCCATGTTTAGCACAGTAGCGCTGTTGCCAGATGGCTCCATTTTGGCTGTGGCTGAGCCGTGCCGCGATAATTCCTAAATAGTGATCGATGTCGTCGCCACTCACACACAGATCCATCAAACCTTGGCGAGCCTGCGGCAGTAACACCTCTTGGATCAGGGGGAGGAGGGGGCGCGGATGGGAAGGATCCCACCAGATCACCGAGGCACTCAATCCATGCTGAGCCGCTTGATAAAAATTGCTGCGAGCGTGGGCAAAGGACAGTTGCGATTCGGGAGCTATCTCTTGGCTGGCGAGTGACTGCATTAATCCCAGGAAAAACGCTAGGTTAGCCATCATGTCGCTGACAGTGGGACCAGCGGCCAGACTGCGGTGTTCGAGGCGTAGGTGTGGGCGCTCCCCATCCACGCCAATCAGGGGGCGGTTCCATCGCCAGATCGTGCCATTGTGCAAGCGTAGGTGAGGCAACTGAGCCGGATCAGCCTCCATCAAAACGGGTAGCAGAATCGGATAGTTATGCAGATTTTCTTGAAAGCACTCCAAAAGAGAGTGTTGGACGTAGTGGGTGCCAAAACTGACCCGCTGCCGTGGAGATGTGGGGGTCGGGATCCCGTCAATAGCTTGTTCAAAGAGGGGAATGCGGGTTTCCTGCCAGAGATCGTGACCCAAAAAGTAGGGGGCATTGGCTCCCAACGCAACCGTGGGGGCGGAGGCAATCTGAGCGGCATTAAACAGTCGCACCGCTTGATCGGGATCCACCTGCACATGAATTTGAAAGGAGGTGGTGGCGGACTCTAGCATGATGATGTCGGCGTGCTGCATAGTTAAGGGATGGCGACCTGAGATATTTAGACCCAGCTCTTGTCCCTGGCGCAGACGCAGAACCTGCTCACTCAAAGCATAGTAGCGCTCCATCGGAGAAATAGTTGCCAGAGTTAGCAGCGCCGGATTGAGGGTGGGCAGGATGCCAATCATCAACAGTTGTGCCTCCAGATCCTCTGCCCCCTGACAACATTGCTGCCAGGTTTCAGCCAGTTCCGCCGCCATTTGACTGAGGGCTTTTTCCCGCAAAGGCTGAGGGGTGCCGTTGATTTCTACATTAAACTGAGCCAGTTCCGGCACCACCAGAGGATTATTCATGTGGCGCAAGTAGGCTTGATTGATCGGATTGGGATCCCCTGTGGGTGTGATCAAACACGCTTCCAGTTCAAAGCCCGCCACCGGATGCACCTGTTCAAACCGATTGTCCTCAAACCATCTGGCTAGCAGAGCTGTTTCCGCTTGCAGATGGTGGGCAAACCGTTGAAAGTCCGCTTCGCTAAAGCTGTGGCTGGCAATCTCCTGACCCATAGTGGCTCACGCTAATGCTCAAGAGGTGGCTGGATAGGGATTGATCATGGCATCTATATCCCCATAGCACCACCATACAATACCCCTCCCCAAAAAGCGGAGGCCAATGCCGTCAAGCCATCTTTGGCCTTGGTCTTTTCAACATCACATAGTCTTTTCAACGTCAATGCTACTGGGGCTACGGCGTTGTCAAGGCTACGATAAGGAAACGTTCTCCTCCTGATCGGCATGACCTTGGATTTTCGATTTGGCATTATCAGTGATCTGCATATTGCCCTCCCCCATACAGTCTGGGATCACCCCAGTCGTTTTCATTTAGTGGAGGTGAGTATTCCGGCGCTGGAGATTGTCTTAGCGGAATTAGCCGAGCTGGATCTGGATTTTCTCCTCTTACCGGGGGATTTAACCCAGCACGGCGAACCGGATAACCATACGTGGCTGGCTGAACGGCTCCACCAACTGCCTTATCCTGTTTATGTTGTGCCGGGAAACCACGATATTCCCTGTCTAAAAAATAATGGACATTCGATTGGAGTGAATGACTTTACCCATTATTATCAGCCCTTTGGTTATCAGGATCTCACCCAGCTCTATTATACTTGTTCACTCCTTCCCCATGTGCGTTTGATTGGTCTCAATTCCAATCAATTTGATCCACAAGGTCGTCTGTTTGGCGGGCTGGATCAACAACAACTTATCTGGCTAGAAAACGCTCTGCAAGAGGCATCAGAAGAACTAATTTTGGTGATGGTGCACCACAATGTTGTGGAGCATCTGCGCGGTCAATCTCAACATGGATGGGGTCGCCGCTATATGATTAAGAATGCTTCCGAGTTAATCCGAATTTTGCAGCGTTATGGTGTTCAACTGGTTTTTACGGGACATTTACATATTCAAAATATTGCCTGCCGTAAGGGAGTTTATGATATTACCACGGGATCGTTGGTCAGCTATCCTCACCCCTATCGTATTTTGCGGGTGACGGGGGATCGGCATCATTCATCGGGGGCTTGGCAGATTCATATTCAATCTCGACGAGTGGAAGCTGTTGAGGAATGGCCGAATTTACAACATTTTTCCAGAGAGTGGATGGCCAATCGCAGTACCCCGCTGATGGAGCAGTTTTTAGCAGCGGATCCCCTCAATTTTTCGGGAGAACAGGCCAGAACTTTTGCCCCCCATTTGCGCTACTTGTGGGCAGACATTGCTGCTGGAGATGCCCATTTATGGTTCCCTGAATTTCCGCTGGCAGCCCGTCATTATCTCGAAAAAATGAATCGCTCCGTCAGTTGTGATCCCGATATTCCGATTACTTCCGATAATCAAACGACTTTATCCCTACAGCCCCGCTCCACAAAAGTTGGCTTGGCTAGCCCAGCGTTGTCGGCGAGTCCGCTGGCTCGTGAATAGGCCAGGGATCCCCTAAATCTGCGGTCAGAGGATCAACAGCTAACCCCCAGTCCTGGGCAATGGCTTGGGTGAGTCCCTGCTGGTTGCCACCGGGAAAACGAGCCAGCGCCAAGAGTAGGTTAAGCAGTTGGGGTGGGTGAGGGATCCGCCCGAAGATGTGCAGCCCATCGCGGATCTGAGCTTCCTTCAATTCGCAGAGATAGCCGTCGAGGGTGGGCAGCCATTCTGGGAAAGCGGTGGAACTAGCTGACGGCACGAGTTGTTCTTGCTCCACTAGCTCCTGAATCTGACTTTGGATCAAGCGGGCGCGACTGGGATCCAATCCTTGAGACTGAGCATATTCATCCAGCAGGTTTTCCAGGCGCAGCAGCGATCCATAGAGATGGGCACGGCGGAGGGGAGGAGTTAGATGATCCAAAATCACCGCCTGGGCACGGCGCTTCGCCTGAGATCCCTCCCCCGGATCGTTGACGATGAAGGGATAGAAATGGGGGAGAGGACCAAGGGCAATTTCTGGAAAACAATCCTCAGAGAGGGCGATGCTTTTACCGGGCAGCCATTCCAGATTGCCATGTTTGCCTACATGCACCACCGCATCCACCCCCATCACCTGCCGCAGCCAAACATAAAAGGCCAGATAAGTGTGGGTAGGTACTAAATCAGGAGCGTGATAGCTGAGGCTAGGATCTTGATCATAGCCACGGGAGGGTTGCAGCCCCACAAACACCTGTCCATAGCTGATGCCGGGAATGGGGATAGGTTGGTCGGGGGGATCCCCCCATTGCTGCTGGATGGCCGTCTGGATGGCCGGGGAAAGTGTTGTCCAAAAATCTTGATAAATAGCGGGAGCGAGGGCTTGCCGAATGGGTCGATAGTCTCGTCCTATTGGATCAAGGGTGACACCACTAGTCAGATGGGTGATCAACTGATCGCTGCTGTTGGGAATATCCTTCACCCCATAACCCGCCCGCTGCATAGCCTGCAAAAGCTCCACACAACTAGCCGGAGTATCTAGCCCCACTCCATTGGCGATCCGTCCATCACGGCAGGGATAGTTGGCAAGCACCAGCGCCACCCGGCGTTCTGCCACAGACTTGCGGCGCAATCTCACCCAATGCCCAGCTAGATCCGCCACAAACTCCACCCGATCCACCTGGGGCTGATAGACAACCACATCCGTTTGCAGGTGAGGATCCCCCACTTGAATAGATTTGAAGGAAATAGCCCGTGTCATGACTCGCCCATCCACTTCCGGCAACACAACATTCATGGCGAGATCACGGGATCCCAACCCTTGCGGAGATTCCTGCCATTGCTCATAGGATCCCCCACTCAAAACAACCTGCAAAACCGGAACATCGAGGGCTTGCCAAAGACTCAAATCAACAGTTTCCTGATCCAAACGGGCTAAGGAAAAACTTGTGGTGATCAATAAAACATCGATTTTCCCCTGCCAAAAGGTCAGGGCTTGTCTCATCAAATCAGGTTCCTGCAATCCGTAGGTATAAAGGCAATGAGGACGGAGAGATCGCTCTCGCAAAGCCCGACAAAGGGCATCCATGGGAGCTATGTTTCCGGCTAAAAGATGAGCACGATAAAAAAGAATACCCACCCCCGGCCAATCGTGATCCACAGGTTGTTCATTTTCTTCTGAAATGGGCCTATCTTGATAAACGCCCACCCGTGGCAACACCTGTATAGGCTGGAGGGGATAGTCCGTCTTCAGGGCACAATTGGCAAAAGCTTTTAATCCTTGCTCTATATTATTGACCCCTCCTTCTAAAAAGTATTGCCAAATTTGATGAACAGCCCTCATCCCAATAGTAGAATGACTGATTAGATCCCAATCTGGTTGATCATCTCCCGGTAAAACTATCAACAGAGATCCATTTTCCTGAACCATTTGTTTGACGGTTTCTAACCCATAGCTCCAATAGGATTTCCCTCCCAATAAACGAATCAGGATCCCTTGGGCTGAGCTTAAAACGGTTTGGACATAGGCATCAATCGATATATTTTGTTGCAAATGCAAGAGATTGGTCACTCTCACCTCAGGAAAATGGCTGGGCAACTGGGGTTGAACCTGCGCTAGCGTTTGAATATCCGTATCGGCTGCCGTCAAAATTACCAACGGTGCGGGATCCTGCTCTACAAAAATCACCCCTGTCGCTGAGGGATCCCATCCGCCGGGACGGGCACTGATCCGGTGCATAAAGAACTCCAAGCTGATGGTGATCTGGCCTCTATCACCTTTGGTTGTAGCCTAGCCACTATTGGTAATGATGTCAAAATGGATAGAATCTGTGTCGGCAAGTTTAATGACAACAGGTTCTATTTGTATAGGGGTAGAGGTGCGGGTATTTTTGACTGCACTCATCACTGTGTTTACAATATGAATGAATGCCATTTGGGATAGGTTGGTCACTAGCCCATGGCAGCCTTTTTGATTTACAGATAAGCCACCTAGGGAACAAGAAATTATGACTCAATCACTCTACGACCACGACATTCTTTTATGGGTTGAAGATACGGTTTCCAAGCTCAAAACCAGGGATTTTGATAGCTTAGATCTAGAAAATTTAATTGAGGAGGTGGAATCTTTGGGGCGATCTGAAAAAAGGGAACTTCTTAGCCGCTTGACGATCCTCATTGAACATCTCATCAAAAGACTTTACGTTTCAATGCCAGAGAACTATCGCGGCTGGGAAACTACAATTCGCAATCAACGAACAGAGCTAGGCTTTTTGTTGAAAGATGCACCTAGCCTGAAAGCCTTTTGGGGAGAGAGTTTTGCTTTAGCTCTTGCTACTGCTCTCAAAAATCTGTGTAAAGAATATCCCCAAGTCAATTTCCCTCAAGACTGGATCTATACCAATGATCTAGATTTGATTTTGACTATTGATTTTTGGGAGGTGAAGTAATGATTCAATCGATCTACGACCACGACATTCTTTTGTGGATTGAAGATACGGTTTCCAAGCTCAAGACTAGGGATTTTGATAGTTTATAGTCGTTCCAATTTAGTTTGAGAACCCCAAAATCTCTCAAAGCTTGGATATCAAGATTTAGGTGGTCGCATTCTTATTTGGAATGACTATAGTTCCCGATTGTGGCTTGGATCGAGTTGCCCAATACGTGGTTTTTAGGTGGTCTGTCTAGATTTTCCTTTTCGGCAAGAGCTACCCTTGTCGGGGAAAAATAGATTCATATTGCTGCAAAAATGGCTCGATTCGCTGCACCAATAAAAACAACGGCTGTTGCATTTGTTGCTGACCCTGGGGAGACGAACGCCAGTAAGCCACCAATCCCCGTCGCACCTGGCTACTGACACTTTGCAACCGGCGGCGGCAGGCATCCAGACGAGTGCAGGATTTTTGTAACCGACGCACCATCAACTGATCGCGGTTGGCGGCTAATTGCTCCTGCTGGCGGGCATTGATCTCCGCTAACCAGGTTTCGATAGCTTCCAGACGAGCCACCTGGGATCCCAGGTAGTTGACCAACCCCAATAGATCAGGAGAGTCCATCATGGCTAGCCGCACGAATCGTGCGCTTCAGGGTGGTGCGGGGGCTTTGGTGCTGCCGATCCAAACTGACCGCCCAGGCTTCAAAGATCAGGTCGGGGATGGCGGCGGGAATGGTCATACGAGTCAGGGCTTGCCACTCCTTTTGATCAGTGTGGGTAAAGTCCAAAAGCCAACGGGGACCATCCACTAGAGAGCGGGTTTGTCCGTGCTTTACCCAAAATTTAATGCCGACCGGGGGAGTTGAGGTGGGGAAAAGATTTTCTGAGGCGGGAAGGCGCAGCACAATATCAATGTTATCCCCCGCTTTGAGATCGAGGGGAACTCCCAACTCTGGTGGTAAAAGCTCCCCACTGGCTGAAGGGGTGGCGGGAGGGGAAAGGTCGGAGGGGGAGGGAGAGGGGGGTAATTCCTCTTGTGGGGCGGGAGGCGGGGGGGAGTCTAGGGGGGAGAGGGGGTTAGCCGCAGCTCCAGCCAGCTCAAGCGGGGGGGCGACGGCGACTTGAGGAGAATCGGGGAGCGATCCGTGACAAATAGCCAGCAACTTGCGGAGGGTACGTTCAGGAGAACAGGGATCCTCCGTCGAGGGGGGAGGGGGATCCATCTCATGAGTCTGAACGGAGCCATTGCGGGAGGAGGCGTCTGAACTAACTAAGGTGGCGGATTCGGTGGTGTCAACAAGGCGGCTATGGCTAGGGATACTTTGGGGGTCTTTGCTGATGTGGGGAGTATGCAAACCGGGTAAGAGGGGGCTGGGCTTGTCCTCAGCCGCCAAGGTGTCGGGGGATAAACAAGCTACCCGAAACGGAATACTACCAATGGGATCCCCGTTGGGGGCTGGGCGCAATACGAGATATCCTGTTAACTCCCCTAGCCAAGGGGCAGGCGGTAGCGCCACCGGAATGCTAAACACAGCGGTTTTTACTTCTGACAAGACTTGAATGGTGCGCTGGCTAGTGAACAATACCTGCTCATCGGCCAGTAAGTTCACCTCCAGTTCGCCGGAACAGCCAATCCGTCCCGTCAAGACCAGCACTTGCCCAGGGGATCCCTGCAACTGGGTGTGCATCAGGGAAAACTCCACCACTGGCAAGGGGACAAAATGGGGTTCCTGGGGATGGTTCGGTTCGGGGAGGGGGGGCGGAACAGGGGCAGGAATCACCTTGAGACGTAGGATATCCACTTGACCTTCCCCAAATAATTCGGCAATCAAATCAGCGTCGTGACAGCGCAATTCCCACAACCCCGCTCCCAAAGGGGTCGGCGGCAGGATGACCCCCACCCCCTCATCATTGGTACGAATCGAGCGTTTTTGTTGGAACCAGAGTTCCCGCTCCTCCCCTGGATCGGAGGGAGATGTCTGGCTGATGGGGCGCTTGCCTGGAGGAACGGGCGCGGATCCCGCTAGACCAAATTGATAGAGTTCAACCGTGATCGTGAAGTGGGGTTGCGGGGAACGAGCAATGATCGTATAGACATCTGGTACCAGGACTGTGCCATCGGGGGGGATGGGGTTCCACTGCTCACTGTCCCCCCGCTTAATCCAAAAATCCATCATGATTGCCTCCCTTGGCTGAGCATTGGATGAGCTAGCTGATGCTCCTTGAGATAATCCCTGAGGTGGGCATAGGGGAGCGTCACCTGCTCTGCGGTGAGGAGGTTTTTCAGTTGCAGCGTTTGGTTGGCGGCCTCCGCATCCCCCAGGATAACTGCCCAGCGGGCTTGACGGCGATTGGCTCGTTTCATTTGCTTAGCAAAGCCACTGCCGCTCAAGTCTAGCTCGGTAACAAAACCAGCTTGGCGGAGTTGCTGGGCAAGAGGCAAAGCTTGGGCTTCGGCGGCGGATCCCCGCGAGATGATATAGAGATCCACCCCAGGCTGGAATTCGGCTTCACGGGATTGCAACAGTAAGATCAGTCGTTCTAGTCCCATTGCCCATCCCACCGCAGGTGTGGGCGGGCCTGCCAGCTCCTCCACTAACCCGTCATAGCGACCTCCCCCACAGACGGTACTCTGTGCCCCCAAATCCTGCGATTGAATTTCAAAGGCGGTGTGGGTGTAGTAGTCTAAGCCCCGTACCAGCAACGGATCCACTTGATAGGGGATCCCTAAGGCCGTCAACTGGGCTTGTACCTGGGCAAAATGCTGTTGGGCAGGATCCCCCAGATAATCCAGCAAGCGAGGGGCTCCGGCTACAATCTCGCGGGTACGGGCATCTTTGCTATCCAAAATCCGCAAGGGGTTACGGGTGAGGCGTTGCTGAGAGTCGGCATCCAGATCTGCCTGATGGGGGGTGAGATAGTCGATCAAGGCTTGGCGGTAAGCCAAACGATCTTGGGGATCCCCAACAGAGTTGATCAGAAGATGCAAAGATTTGACGTTGAGGGCTTGCAGAATATCAAACGCAATCGCAATCACCTCGGCATCGGCGCGGGCATCGGCGGATCCCAAAACCTCGATCCCCAACTGATGAAACTGCCGTTGTCGTCCGGCTTGGGGACGTTCATAGCGAAACATGGGTCCGCCGTACCACAACCGTTGGGTATCACCGCTGGCATAGAGACTGTGCTGAATGTAGGCTCTCACCACTCCGGCAGTATTTTCGGGGCGGAGGGTCACTTCTTTTTCGCCGCGTGTTGTGAAGGAATACATCTCCTTGCCCACAACATCGGTAGCCGTACCAATCCCCCGCACAAAAAGTTCACTCACCTCAAAAATGGGGGTGCGGATCTCCTGATAGCCAGCGCAAGCCAGGATACGGCGCGCCACGGCCTCCACATGCTGCCAAATGGCAACCTCAGCGGGCAAAATATCTCGGGTTCCCCGTGTTGCCTGGATGATCTCCATGAAACTCACACCCTCAGTCCTAAACCCGATGCGGATCTATTGGTTGCTTGCCAACGGTTCAGTAACAGTTCAGTACCGATAAGTGCTGATCAGCGTAGACCCAAACCTTAGGCAAAAAAGCTAGCTAGGCGACTGCTCATCTGTTGATTGTTGAGGAAGCCACAACTTGCTTTACTATTCTTTAGCATTTTGTGTCCCTTTCTCACGCGCAACAGCAAAAGATTCGGGATCCCCTATAGCGGGAAACAGGTCTGCAAATCTACCGCTACATGACTAGGTACCAAATGATCGATCGGTCCTCCCAGGCGTGCGACTTCTTTGACCAGGCTACTGCTCAAAAAACTGTGCTTGCTGGAGGTGGCTAAAAAAATTGTTTCCAATTCGGAAGCCAGCATCTTGTTGGTATGCGCCATTTGCAGTTCACCATCAAAATCCGATAGCACCCGTAGCCCGCGGATCAACACCTGTGCCCCCTGTTGACGAGCATAGGCAATCGTCAATCCATCAAAACTATCTACCCGCACGTTTTTGAGATGGGCAACCGCTAGGGTAATCTGCTGTTGGCGTTGCTGGGGGGTAAAGAGGGGGCTTTTGTTGGGGTTCTTGAGCACGGCCACAATCACCTGATCAAAGAGACGGCTAGCTCGCTCAACAATATCCAAATGCCCGTAGGTAATCGGGTCAAAACTACCTGGATAGATACTGATCATGAATAGGTCTCCTCTGGGCTAGGTTAGATCCTAAAACCTGTGATGTCCCCAGCCTCAGGAGGCCAATGTCAGAAACCAATATCCCCGAGCTTTCTCTAGAAAATCTGGCTGAGATTGAATCCGCCCTCGATCATCTCTTGACCCTCAACGAAGAGGAGGTCAGGGAACTGGAGCGCCTAGCCAGCCGCTTTCCAGCCAGCGATTAGCCCAAGCCGAAAGGAAACCGAGCCGTCAAGGGATCCCATCAGCGAGTCAGGGAAAAGCTCCCACTGTCTTGGAGTAAAGGCAGTCCGCGCAGGCGGCGCACTTGATTGAGGTGAGCCGGACAATCGCAGCCAAACCAAGCAATGGCGGTGTTACTCTCCTCCTCACTAAATTCCAAAAAGGGGTGATCAGTCGCCACGGAGGATGGTAAGGGATCCCAACGCTCTAGGGTTACGTCGAGGCTGAGGGGAGTCTGCTGCTCAATGGCATGACTAAGGGAAGCTGAGCAGAACCAGAAGAAAACCAGGGTGGGATAAGCCAGCAAAGCCAAACGCAGTCGGAACATCGGTGGGTGCGGTGGTGAAATTTTCAACACATCATCACAAAACTCATCTCAAAAAACAGTCTACTCGAAAAATCGCGGCGGGCAGGAGGAAGAGGATAGGGATCCCGTTAGGGCACGGACAAAAACAAGAAAAGGGATTGCTCTAGATCGCCCACAGTCGCCCACACATCTTCTGCCATCTGAGATGGAGATGGCAACCCAGCCGCCGGCGGCGAGGAAGATGCTAGCTGTTTGGCGTGTTCTAACAAGTCATGCAAAGTCATAGGCTGCTCTAATAAAGGAGCCAATGTTTTGACCATTGGGGCGGCAATCGTCAGTCTTCCCTGGGGTGAATTCGCCCAATTCATGCCAAAGTCACTGTTGGCTTGTGCCACCTGTTGCCAGTTATTTCGGAAATCCGGTCGCTCACTGAGAATGGGGTTAAATTGCAGCTTTCCCTGTTGCCAATCCTTCTCTTGCCAAATCCGGTCGGCAGGTCTATTGGAGGGGTGATCCGCCCATAAATCGATGAGGCGATGTGTGGGAGAAATTAGCTCAAACAGGTGCAGTCTTTGTTCGTAGCTAAGGGTAGTGAGTGCTTTTTGAACAAATTCTGGCATCGATTGAAATTGTGTGACGGGATCCCAACTCCGATAGTCTACGAGGTTGACAAAATTCAGTCCGGCAGCCTCCACCATCTGAACAATATCGGGAATACGATAGCCGCGATCATTGACCAATAAATAATTATTCAAAACATCAATATCTTCTTTGTAATTATTAGGATCCCAGCCTAAAGCTGCTTTAGTTTGGGGAGAGTGGAGAGCCTCCAAAAAATGGCGAATATTCTCCACTGCTTGAGGGCGAGGGATCTGAGTTTGTCCTAATTTTTGAAAAACTTGCTGCATTCGATACATGTGTTGACGTTGATAGATATTATGAAAATTGGCACGAATTACTCCTTCTGGTTTGAGCACCTTACGCATAGCAATCAGAGCCTCAACCGGTTCACTGATTAGGGACATGACATCACTGATGCCAATAAAGTCAAATTGAATATCTAAGCTCCCTAAATCTAGTAAATCTAGCTGAAAAATCTCAATGTCATAATAGCCATGATAACGCAGTCGTTGCTCTGCTACTTTGACCGAATTAGGTGACAAATCAAAGGCAAAAATCTTGGCTCCAGGGTTGGAGGCTGCCATCAAAAGTGTTTGCCACCCTGATCCACAGCCTGCATTTAATAAAACCTTTCCCTCCGGAGAGTTAATCTGATGAGTTCGATAATAGTGAGCCGTTGTATAATTCATCTTAAATAGTGAATTAACAGCGGTTGTGGGAGGTGTGGAGAGGGGTAAATTGGGATAGGGAAGCTCTTCATATAACTCAAAAGAGTTTTGTGAGCCTGAACGCACCGAAGGTAAAAAGCTAAGCATAGGCATAAGTCATGATTAGAGAAAGGCAATTCAAAAACAACCAAGAGCTAGCAGAGAAAAAGCAGTCAGCGAATCACCCAAAAGTTTAATCTTGTCTAGCTAAAATCATTAAAAAACTAGGCAACTGATCGGCTGATTAGCTAAGTATATGCAATCGGGATCCCTGGGGAGAACGTTCCACCTCAATGCGATGGGGAAAGGCATCCCGCAGGCTGGGAATGTGGGTGATCACCAAGATACAGGCAAAATCGCTGGATACGGCATTGATGGCCGCCACCAACTGTTGCCGCCCCGTTTGATCTTGGGTGCCAAAACCTTCATCAATCAGCAGGGTTTGCAGGCTGGCTCCTGAACGTTGCGCCAGCAGACGGGAGAGAGCGAGTCGAATCGCAAAGTTGATGCGGAAGGCTTCCCCCCCCGAATAGGTCTCATAAGGGCGGGTGCCTTGCGGGTCGGCAATCAGAATATCGAGGGTATCGATCAACTTGCTGGAACGGCGACCTGAGCGTTGGGTGACAAATTGCAGATGCAGTTGATGGGCGGTCAGGCGGGAGAGAATCTGATTGGCGGTGGTTTCCAGCTCCGGTAATACATTTTCGATGATCAGAGCCGGGATCCCATTGCGCCCATAGGCATTAGCCAGTTCTTGGTAGATCAGTTGGTTGCGTTTGGCCTGTTGCAGGGATTGGTTGAGTTGAGCCTTTTGTTGAGCCAGGTGGGCGCTTTGCTCCAGTCGTTCTTGGATCCCACCCAGTTGAGAAAGCAGGAGATCCTGCTGCTGCCGCCGCTGTTGAATGATGGTCGCTAATCCTTTCAGTTGCCCCTCGGTAACAACCGGAGATTGCGCCAGTTGGTGATGCACCTGCTCAAGCTGCTGGTTGGTCTGGTGAAAGCGGCGGCGCTGTTGTTGCAGCATTTCCGCCAGATCGCTACAGCACTCCTGGTAGGCGGGCCATTGTTGTTTGGCCTGTTGCAGTTTTTCCCATTGGTGCATCCAGCCCTGTTGCTGGGTGAGTTCGGCGCGAACCGCTTGGTGCTGAGCCACGTCATAGCTGAGGGTTTGCAATTGCGCCTCCAGATGGCGTAGGGATCCCGTGCTATCTCCCTGCGAGGGGGCGGTTTGCAGATACCGGATTTGCGCGTGCAGATGGGCTATCTCCTGATTAAGGGATCCCTGCCGTTCTTGGGCTTTTTGCAGGTCTGCCTGTTTGGTGAGTGCCCAGCGCCACCGTTCCATCTCGGCACGACAGAGGGCATGATCTTTGTCGTTGTAGCCCAGTTGGGTTAGTTGCTGGTGCAGGTGGTGCAGGCGTTGGCGAATCTCTGCCCCAAAGGTTTCTTGCTGGAGGCTGGTGGCAATGCTGTGCAGTTGGGTTTGCCAGCTATGCAGTTGTTGCAGCCGTTGTTGCCCCGATTCCAGTTGGTGTTGCAGGCGTCCTTGATGGTGAAATTGCTCATCCAACTGCTGTAACTCGGCGGTGAGGGCTTGATATTCCCGTTGCAAAATTTCGATCTCCCGATCCGCCACCGCCAACTGTTCCCGAATCACAAACAACTGGCCTTCCAGATCTTTTTGCTCCTCCTGGTGTTTGTCGATGACCAAATGCCGCAAATCGGGGGTGAGGGGTTGGGTACAAAGGGGGCAGCTATGGAGCACCACGAGATCCCCAGCTTCTGCCCCAGGTACAGGGATCCCGATCCAGTGGCGTTTCTCCTCAAATAACTGCCATTGCCGTTGTAGGGTGCGCTGGCGTTCTTGCAGTTGGTGGACAAATTTTTGCCGTTCTTGAATTTTTTCCTGCACCCGTTGGTGATAGACCCGCCGCTTTTCCGCATCTGCTAGTTCCCCTTGCAGCGTTACCACCGCCTGCTGTACCTGCTGTACCTGTGCTTGCTGACTTTGCAGGTGCTGCACCTGCTGCTGGAGAAGCTGGTGTTGGGCTTGCAGTTGGTTCCGTTCCTGTTGCAGTTGGGCTTGGGTGGCTTGCCATTGTTGCCAGAGGGGGGTGGCCTCCGCCTGCTGTTGGTCGTAGCGGTTGAGGGCGGCTTGGGCTTGCCGATAGGCGGTGAGGGCGGCGGTGATCCGCTCCGCTTCCTGCAAAATTTGGGCATCCGCTTGGGCTTGCGCCTGCAAGGTCGCCAGTTGGTGTTGTCGCTGTTGCAACTGCTGGAGGCGTTGGTGTTGCTGCTCCCTCAGCTCGTCTTGCAGGCGTTGCCG
Source organism: Cyanobacteriota bacterium (assembly GCA_033764955.1). Lineage (GTDB taxonomy): Bacteria > Cyanobacteriota > Cyanobacteriia > Thermostichales > Thermostichaceae > JANRIL01. The sequence goes on from JANRIL010000010.1 coordinate 49,835, forward strand.
CTCCTGTTGCAGGCTTTGGTGCTGTTGAAATTGCTGGTTAAGTTGTTGGTCAGCGGTCAGCAGCGCTTGATAGCGGCGACAGCCATTGAGGATCGTTTCCTCCTGCGCCAAGAGGGTTTCCAGTTCCTGCTGTTGCTGGTGCTGTTGCCGCCACTGGGTTTCGGTGGTTTTGAGGGTTGTCGCCAGATTGTGCAGTTGCTCCGTCAGTTGTTGGTAGTGCTGTTGCAGGCTCTGTCGCCGGGTCATTTGGGTTTGCAGGTCTTCAAGATTGGCCTGATCCGCCGCCTGCTGCTCGATCCACTCCCTCTGCTGTTGGTGCAAGCGATCCGCTTCTGCCTGAAGCTGCACCCTATCCTGCTCTTGACCCGCTAGCCGTTGCAGTTGTTCGTGGAGAGAATCCGCTTGCAGGCGGGCGGAACGAGAGAACTCTCGACTTTTTTCGGCCCACTGTTCATAAACCCCCAGTTTGAGAATCTCGGCTAAAATCTGCTTGCGCTCCCCTGGTCGTTTCAGGGTAAATTCGTCGGCTCGCCCCTGCCGCAAATAGGCTGAGTTGATAAAAGTTTCATAGTCTAACCGAAGCTGAGCTTGAATCGCCTGCTGCGTGGCACGGATCCCTTTGCGGGTCAGGGATCGCCAGCCAGAGGAGGTCTCGATTTGCCACTCCAGCGTCCCGGCGGATCCCAGGCTGCGGCTGCGGAGAATGCGATAAACCTGTGCTTGGGCACGATAGACCACCTCCACCTGCGCCTCTTTACAGCCTTTATGGATCAGATCATCGTCAGAAGGAGCACGACTTTGCCCCCAAATTCCCCAGGTGAGAGCTTCTAAGAGAGCTGATTTTCCCGATCCATTAGCTCCACAAATACAGGCCGTATGGATACTGGTCAGATCCAAAACGGCAGAACGATAGCTCAGAAACTGATGAAGTCGAAGACGAATGGGGATCACACAACATCCGTGGGAGAAGCGTCGATAGAACTTTTAAGTAAAGAAAATTCAGAGATTTCGATTGGGGATAGCAGAAAGGATACCTACTCTCTGTTTTATTGACACTGTTAATGATTACATCTGGTGAATAGCTATGTTGACAACCTACCCGTTTCTTGTCTCTTTGGCAAGATATAGGGTTGATTTCGGCTCCATGTTTTTCTCTGGGTTGCGGCCATTCCGGTGGACTAGAATAGCAGTCGATTGTTGAGCTAGATTAACCGAGATTGTTCATCTAGGAGGCGAGTTTGGATTCATTGCAACGCACCCCTTTGTGGTCTGAGCATCAAGAATTGGGGGCAAAGTTTGTGTCATTTAGTGGATGGCAAATGCCCTTATATTACCAAGGCATTCTTAAAGAACATCAGGCGGTGCGCTCCCAGGCGGGAGTATTTGATATCTCCCACATGGGCAAATTTCTCTGGCAGGGATCCGATTTGCCCATCCAACTGGGTCAGTTGGTTCCCACCGATCTCTCCGGTCTGCGTTCTGGGGAAGGACAATATACTGTTTTATTAAACGAAGCGGGGGGGATCTTAGATGATGTGATTGTTTATAAACAGAGCGATACCTGCTGGCGAATGATCAGCAATGCGGCCACCTATGTCAAGGATCGAGATTGGCTCCGACGGCATTTGCCCACGCTTGAGTTGGCCGATCTCACCCACACGCATGTTTTGCTGGCTTTACAGGGGCCAGAGGCGCTTCGACAGCTTCAGCCGTTGGTTCAAGAATCCCTCCTCAATTGTCGCCGTTTTCAGCATCGGGAAGTGACCCTAGCCCAGGGGGATCGCGAAAGCATTTGGGTGGCTCGCACCGGTTACACCGGAGAAGATGGTTTTGAAATTCTTTTAACTCCCTCAGCCGGTCGTAGACTGTGGCAAGCCCTGATGGCGGCTCAGGTGCAGCCCTGTGGGTTGGGATGCCGTGATACCCTCCGCTTAGAGGCAGCTATGCATCTGTATGGGCAGGATATGGATGAAACCACAACCCCACTTGAGGCTGGTTTGAAGTGGTTGATCACCTCCCCACTTGACTTTGTGGGAGGAACCGCCCTAGAGCAGCAAAAGCGCCTGGGTATCTCCCGTCAACTGGTGGGCTTGCAGATGCTAGATAAAGCCATCGCTCGCCATGGTTACCCGATCTTTGCGGAAGATCGCCAAGAGGCCAGCGACACCCCAGTCGGGGTGATCAGCAGTGGCACCCAGTCCCCCACCCTAGGGATCCCGATTGCCCTAGCCTATTTGCCCCCGTCCCTTGCCAACCTGGGATCCCGTGTTTGGGTGGAAATCCGTCAAAAGCGCTATCTGGCTGTCGTGGTCAAGCGCCCTTTCTATCACAGTAGCCACCCTGCTCCCCGCTAACTCCCCAGCCACCGCCCTAGAGCTACGCCTATGACCAAGCCCAAGCCCACAAAGCGGACTACCTGCCAAAACAAGCTAGGGTAGGGATTAAAGCTGCCCAAATACTCCTGCATTCGGGTTTCCAGATCCGCTAACTGCTGTTGAGCCTCCGCCCACCGTTCCGGGGGAAGTTTTTCCAGTTGCGCCAGCTCTTGCAGATCTTTCCACTGACCTTGCAAGCGTTCTAACCGTTGGGCAAAGTCCTGCCATTCCTGGTCGGGATCCGATTTCAACTCGCTCATAAGCCCAGCCACCTGCTCTCTAGACCGGTTTTTTCGGTAAATTGGCACTCCCTCATCTGCCTAGCCTGGAGAACCATTCGCCTGAATGGCTGGATGCTTAGGTTTACTGGGGGCAGGTTGGGATCCAAAGCCCGTCTGCACCTCGTTAAACGATTGCGCCTGTTTGTTGGCCGCTTCCACGGGAGCCAATCCAAATAGCCCACGAATCGCATTTTCCACCTCGGTCAGGGAACGGGATCCTGTGGATTGATAGACTACCTGACCGGAGGCATCGAACAAGAGTGTCTGGGGCACTCGCCCCGTAAAATAGCGGGCTAACCCAGTCGGATCCTCAAGATCAAGGCTATCAACAGCATAGGCAACAAAATTGACCCCTAACCCATAGCGCACCTGTAGATTCGCCACCACCGCCGCATAGCGCTTGCAATCCCGGCTGTCATCGATATAGTAAACCAACAGGGAAGGGATCCCTTTGGCTTGGGCTTGCTCTAGGGTCATACGGGGAGGCAGCATCCCCCCATTCGAGCCATACAGAGCAAAAATGTTGCCATCATAGTGATCATCCGTCAGCCCCGCCCAGGCCGGACTCCATCCCCCCCAACTGCCTAGCCAGAGGAGGATAGCCAGCAACAACATCCCTAACCGCTGCCGTCGTCCGAACCCCCTAGGTTGCCTGCTGCCGAGTGGGTGAGTGGAGGACTGATTGTGGTGGTGCATAGCCTGAAAAATAACCCAAAAGAACAAATTGCTTGGCTTTATTCTATCCAGGTTATGGGTGTTGCGGTTGGCTTGATTTAGCTGGATAGCTTACTGGTCAAGCGCTTTGGACAGGTGGCACGAATATGAGCCTCACTCAAATCTGGCATCAGTGCCAACGCCTTTTGAGGATCGATTTGGGCATCGCACACCGCCTGCAAAATATCTTCCCCCATCAAGGAGAGGGGCTGATCCAGGGTAGCGGCGGGATCCGTATCGAGGGAGATCTGTCGCACCCCCAGGGGCGGAGGAGGCAACGTTTCGGGGGAAGAGGTTTGGGTGGTTGATGTTCCCACATTCAGTTCAACGGGGGGCTGGCCAGACTTCTCTTGAGCCAGGGCGGGCAAAGGAGAGAGGATCACGAATGGCATCCAGGAAATAGCCAAGCCTATCGATACAAAACTTCTTTTTTCTACTATCATTTCGCCCTTCCGGTGAGGATCACCGCAAAAAATTCCCCACAACTCTAAAATAACCAAAACACATCGGCTTTACCCTAGGCGATGTTAGCAAAGGTTGATGTGGTTTTGGGTACTACCAATAGCTTCATCAGCTTTGTCGATCACTACCGGTAGTGATTGCAACCAAACTTCATGGGAAGCAGGGAGAGGGATACTGATGGTCAGATCCGGGATCTGTGGGAAGGATTCTTGGTCAGATTTCTTGGCTACAGCCTCAGAAACACCCCTATAATCTCCACTATCGATTTTCGCCAGAGAGTAAATTTACGGCATCCAGAACGGAGAGAAACTTGTTAGGATTAACCTTATCAAAATTGCATTTTATCTTTGAAGGGTGAGTTGAGTTTCAAAAAATTGGTTGTCAGAAGGATCTGCCCCTTGTTTGGTGTCATGCTGCCGGAGGTTTTTGTTGATGAGCCTGCCCCGTGTCCCTCGCTCCCGTCCTCGCCCCAAGCTGCGGGCGATTCCAAAGCGCCGCACTGAAGCCGCGATTTATGCTGAATTGCAACAACTGACCATCGAAAAACAGCGGCTTCTCCAAGAACTTGAGTTTATTGAGGAACGGCGGGGACAGATCGCCGAGCGGCTGGGGGAAATTCAACAGGCGATGCAGGAAGCTAAAATCTCAGCCGAACAATTTGAACAACCCTCTGCTTCCGGCACTTCCCAAAGTGGGATCCGCTCTAGCTCTGATTCGCAGGCTTTCCCCCCCATGCTGATCGACTATTAGAAATTTCGTTTGGATAGATAAGGCTATGGCTGATCTCAGCAACTTTTTTGAAGGTATTGAGCAACTGATCGACTTGGCTCAAAAGCTGGACGAGAAAAAACAAAGTGGTGAGTTGCGCACAGAAGTCAGAATTCAAGGACGCCCTCTGGGTAGCTCGATTCCGCGACATGGCTCGATTCCACGGCGGGGAGGAATCCAGACCGCCAGTGGGGGAGAAGACTCCTGGAGCAGTGAGCCGCAGGTGAAGCGAGCCACCGATGCGGAGAAAGCCCCCCCCGAACCTCCAACGGCTGCGGCAGTCGGATCGTCACCTCACCTCACTTTGCAGGATGTGGGGGGACTGCGCGAACCGCTGCAAACCCTGCGGGAATGGGTGGAAATTCCCCTGAAGCGACCGGATCTGCTCCACAAACTGGGGCTGGAGCCGCCACGGGGAGTGCTGTTGGTGGGATCCCCTGGCACGGGCAAAACCTTGACGGCGCGAGCACTGGCAGAAACGCTAGGGGTCAACTACATCGCCATTGTTGGGCCTGAGATCATTGGCAAGTATTACGGCGAAGCAGAAGCCCGACTGCGGCAGGTTTTTGAGAAAGCCAGCAAATCAGCTCCCTGTTTGGTATTTATCGATGAAATTGATGCCCTCGTGCCCAACCGAGCCAGCGTAGAAGGGGAAGTGGAAAAGCGGCTGGTGGCGCAGATGTTGGGCTTGATGGATGGCTTTGCCGCCCAAAAAGGGGTGATAGTTTTAGCAGCTACCAACCGTCCCGATGCCCTCGACCCTGCTCTGCGGCGTCCGGGACGGTTTGATCGGGAGGTGCTATTCAAGGTTCCAGATCGAGACGGACGACGGGAGATTTTGGGGATTCATACCCGTGATATGCCCTTGGGCAACGATGTCAGCCTGGAGGATCTGGCGGATCAAACCCTGGGATTTGTCGGGGCGGATATTCGGGGATTGTGTCAAGCAGCCGCTTATGTAGCCCTGCGGCGGCAAGTGCCCGATCTGCAAGCCCCTATTCCTGAGGATCTGCTGGTGACGCAGACGGACTTTGCCCAGGCACTCCAACAGATTAAGCCTGCCGTGCTTCGCTCCGTCGAGATCGAATCGCCCCAGGTAAGTTGGCAAATGATCGGCGGACTGGACTCGGTGAAGCAGGTGTTGCAAGAGGCGGTGGAGGGATCCCTCCTGCACCCAGAGCTGTACGAACATACTCAGGCGCAAGCCCCCAAAGGGATCCTCCTATCCGGACCACCTGGCACCGGTAAGACACTCTTAGCCAAAGCCATTGCCTCCCAAGCCAAAGCCAACTTTATCGCCATCTCAGGACCAGAACTGCTCAGCAAATGGGTGGGATCCTCAGAACAGGCGGTGCGTGAGCTGTTTGCCCGCGCCCGTCAATGTGCCCCCTGTGTGATCTTTGTGGATGAGATTGATACCCTCGCCCCCGCCCGTGGCAGCTATGGGGGGGACAGCGGGGTCAGCGATCGCGTCTTGGGACAGCTTTTGGCCGAATTAGACGGGATCCGCCCCAGCCAAGGCATCTTATTGGTGGCGGCCACCAACCGGAAAGCTAGTTTGGATCCCGCGTTAACCCGTGCTGGGCGAGTTGAACTGCATTTGACGGTGGAATTGCCCGAAACCCCTTCCCGCCGCGCCATTTTAGCTGTACATAACAACACCCGACCCATATCCAGCGATGTTGATCTCGACACCTGGGCTGAACGTACCGCCGGATGGAGTGGAGCCGACCTCGCCCTCTTGAGCAACCGCGCGGCGATTGCCGCCATCCGTCGCCATCGCGCCACCGGAGTCAGTGAGGTGCAAACCCTGCAAATTCAATCGGTTGATTTTGAGCAAGCGTTTGCGGAGCTAGACAAGCAACGTTGACTCAGGAGTCCTAGGGATTAAGGCTCAATGCTTTCTCGATAGGGGGCAGGGGGGTGGAGCAGGCCAACCAGCAGACTCGCCACCCCTGCTATCAACAGCCCAAATAGTACAGACAGAGCTGACGCATAACCCAGATCAAAAAACACCAGCCCGACCTTAAAAATGTAGTGGTGCAAAACCTCCGTAGCATTGCCGGGTCCGCCGCCTGTGATCAGCAAAACGGGTTCAAAAACCTTAAACGCTTCGAGGGTTCGCAGCAGGATCACCCAATCCAGGAGGGGTCTTAATAAAGGGAGGGAAACCCCCAGAAAGATCTGGCAGTCGTTGGCACCCTCCAACTGAGCCGCTTCTAAAAGGTGGAGATCCTGACGGCTCAATCCCGCCCACATCGTGATGGCTACCAGAGGGGTCCATTGCCAGATATCTACCACCAGCAGAGCCAGTAGAGCGGTTGAGGGTTCGGCGGTTAACCCCTGCCCAATCGGGATCCCTACGGGGCGCAAGGCCAGGGAAAGCAACCCCAGGTCAGGATGATAAAACAGTTTCCAGATAAGTGCTGTCACCACCGATGACACCAGCAACGGGGAGAGCAGCAAAGCCCGCAGCCAGCGCATTCCCCAAAGATTGTGGTGGAGCAGCCACCCCAACCCCAGTCCCAAGCTGATTTCAAGGGGAACCGCCGTAATCACCCAGATCAAGCTATTGAGGGTAGCCCGTCCCCAGGAGGGATCCCGCCATGCCTGTTGATAATAGGTTAACCCCACCCATGTCAGGGTATTGGCCTCCTCCCCCCAGCCGGAACGAACCACGGCCTGCACCATCGGATATAGCCCAAACAGGCCAATCCACAATCCGGCGGGCAAAACCCAGCCCCACCATTTCTTCAGATGTGCCCAATCCTTAGCAAGCGCCACCGAAATATCTAGAAATTCTAAAAATGAAGAACAACCACCTGAGGCCGAATCCGTTGCCATCGATTGCAGCCATCGCCACCAGCTTATGAGAACAGACCCAGTCCATGCCACCCCAGCTATCATGGGCTTTTTCCCCCTCTCCCCACAAAACCACGGCAACAACTCCACAGGGATCCCGGCCAGGATGGCTAATTTTTACGAGACTTTTTCAGCATCCGTGCCACTAGGTTGGATACTAAGACAGGGGAGGTTGCTCCCCGGTGATTGAGCGAGTAGGAGATCAATAAAGTTTTGGATGCCGCTGATTGGAAGGAAATCCAGCAACTTGTCACTACCCTGGAGCAAACCAGTGTGGTGGAATTAACTCTCGAAATCAAAGAGTTTCGTTTGGCTATCCGGCGAGATAGTGGTGCGGTCAGGGATCCCTTGCCGATGCCGGTTCCCCCGCCTGTTGTCAGCGTTACTCCCACCCCCCCACCCGTTGAGGCCGCTTCCGTGCCTCCTACCCGCAAACCCGCCGCTCCCCCCACCCATTGGATGGAGGTAACAGCCCCGATGGTGGGAACCTTTTATAGTGCACCCGCCCCCGGGGAACCGGATTTTGTCAAGGTGGGAGATCGGGTACAAAAGGGGCAAACCCTCTGCATCATTGAGGCGATGAAGTTAATGAATGAGCTAGAAGCCGAAACCTCCGGTCGCATTACGGAAATTTTGGTTACTAACAGTCAATCGGTAGAATTTGGTCAACCATTAATCCGCATCGATCCAACGGGCTAGTCAGGTAGTGGCGGTTGAACCCAAGCACGACCTTTGGTGGGAGGCTATCGCTAGCTAGGTTCCCCAACCAGTCAGAGCCTAAACCCGTCAATCAATAGCAATAGACTGAGGCCCCGCAGCTCCAGAGGAAGTGGGCGAGGATTGGATCCCTTGCTCTTCCAGCCAGCTTTTGAAGGGTTCTTGAGTCAGATCCAGACGCAGGATCCCGGCTAAGAATCCCCCACAAAACGGGATCGGATTTTGCAAAAACTCGGTCATCACTTGGTTGGCATTCATAACCGTCAAACGTCCCAAAATAAGAGGCATGGGTTGATCCTAGCAAGCTTGTCAGCAAGGGCTAGGGATCCCCTCTGGGTTTGTGCTGACGCAGGCTGCTTTTCTTGCTTTTCTGGCTAGGGAGGGGGAGAAGCGGTGCCTAGCACCTGACCCAAAAGGTTTTCAGCTTTTTCTGGGGATTCTTCCGCAATTGTGGTGGGGGGAGTGACTAGCCGCACTTGAATGTGGGTGGGAGGAACCAGATTAAATTTTTCTTTGGTGAGCGCCTCCTGTTGCAGGGGATCCATGCTGCGATCCAGGGTTTCTTGCAAGCGGGAAACCCGCGAGTTCATGACGCTCACCTGCTCCTCCAGCAACTGCAGGCGATTGTGTTGAGCCAGTTGCACCGGCAGGAGGCGGGACAACCCATGCACGGCTCCCACCATCAAAACGATATTCACCCCAATCATGGTGACGGTTTCTAGGCAAAGGGTTTGGCAACGGCGGCGGCGAATGCTAGGACGACCGTAAGGAGGAGGGATGGAGGGACGAGCCGCCGGCACCGCCGCGGGAATAACCGTTGCCTTTACCTCCACAACCGGATCTCCCATCCGAGCCACGAGGGGGCGAGCAAAGGGATCCCAATGGGGATCCACTTCTGCCCGTTTCAGAGGGGGCAAAACAACCCTAGTCTGACGGTGAAGTCGAGAGGAGTAACGAGTTTGCGAGTTGGCTGGATCATCAATCTTAGGCATTCTCCACCACACCCTCAATAACAAAGAACCCCACTCAGGCGGCGTCAATACTGACAGAGCGCAGATTACGGGGGGAAAAACGCCACCCATAATGCGGAAATCAGCAGCTACAGGCCCTATTGAAGCCGATTTTGCCTCGACTGTCAGGTTATGTCAGCAAAATTTTCTAGATTTTTGGGAACTCTCCTGCTGGCAAGGGGGAAACCGTCAGTTCAACACAGCCAAAAAAGGGATCCCGTTGAGGGATCCCAGAGGATGAGATTTGATGATGGGGGAAGACCGAAACCCTCTCCCAGGTGGATTTAGCGTTAGGAACGAGCCAGAGCGGATCCCAGCAAGAGAGCCAAAAACGCAGGAACCAAGGCCAGACCTAAAATCGTAAAAATCTGCACTTCTGACAAAGCCATAGCAAACTCCTAAAAAATGGTGCAATCGGCATCAAGGCAACCGTTTCCCTACACTTTACTGTGCTTGGTTCCCCAGCATAGCGGCCTGCCCTCAAACCTCAAGAGAACTTTACAAAACCTCGTTACCCGCTCAGGCGGGATCCGCTCAGGGGGGGTGGTCAAGGGGTGGACTATCCTGCAAAAGACCGCCAAGGATGCCCCGCCGCCATGACGCTCCGTTGCTAGGGGGTGCAAGGGCGGGATCCCTCCCAGCTAAGTCAACCTCGCCGGATCCCTATGGTAGTCGTGTTAGCATATCGAAGCATTATCTTATGCTAAGTATTTCCGTCATTTGTCACTCTATGTGAGGCTGTTGTTTGTGGTCAGCAAAACCTCTTCTCCCCTTACCCAACTGGATATTTTGGCGGAGACGGATCCCGCCATCTTTGACCTGATTGCTCAAGAACTGGGTCGTCAACGGGATCATTTAGAACTGATCGCCAGCGAAAACTTTACGTCAGCCGCCGTTTTGGCCGCCCAGGGATCCGTCCTCACCAATAAATATGCAGAAGGACTCCCCGGCAAGCGCTACTACGGGGGCTGCGAATTTGTTGATCGTATTGAGCAGTTGGCGATTGATCGAGCGAAGCAACTGTTCGGAGCTGCCAGCGCCAACGTGCAACCCCATTCCGGTGCCCAAGCTAATTTTGCTGTCTTTCTGGCGCTGCTCCAGCCCGGTGACACCATCATGGGCATGGATCTTTCCCATGGGGGACACCTCACCCACGGATCCCCCGTGAACGTGTCGGGCAAGTGGTTTAACGTAGTGCATTATGGCGTTAACCCCCAAACAGAACGGCTCGACTTCGACCGGATTCGGGATTTGGCTCTTCAGCACCGCCCCCAGATGATCATCTGCGGCTATTCTGCCTATCCCCGCCTCATCGACTTTGCGGCCTTCCGCCAGATTGCCGACGAGGTGGGAGCCTATCTGCTGGCGGATATTGCTCATATCGCTGGATTGGTTGCCAGCGGACACCACCCCAATCCCTTGCCGATTTGCGATGTCGTCACCACCACCACCCACAAAACCCTACGGGGGCCACGGGGGGGCATGATTCTCTCGCGGGATCCTGAGATGGGCAAAAAGCTGGATAAAGCCGTTTTCCCCGGATGCCAAGGGGGACCCCTGGAGCATGTGATTGCTGGCAAAGCGGTTGCCCTGGCGGAGGCCCTCAAACCCAGTTTCTCCAGTTATTCGGCGCAGGTGATCGCCAACGCCCAAGCCCTTGCCCAACGCCTCGATCAACGGGGCATTCGTTTGGTCTCAGGTGGCACCGATAATCACTTACTGCTGCTGGATCTACGCTCCGTTTCGGCTCAACTGGCGACGGCGGGGGCGCTCAATCCGGTGATGACCGGAAAGCGAGCCGATCAACTCATGGATCAGATTCACCTGACCACCAACAAAAACACGATTCCCTTTGACCCCGAATCTCCCTTTGTCACCAGTGGTCTGCGCCTGGGATCCCCTGCCCTCACCACCCGTGGCATGAGCGAGTTGGAGTTTCGCCAGATTGGCGATATCATTGCTGATTGTTTGCTGCATCCTGAAGATGAGCAAGTTTTGGCAGATTGTCGGCAACGCGCCCTAGATCTTTGTCGGCAGTTTCCTCTCTATCCCCACTTGTTGATGCAGCGACCCGCCCTGGTTTAGAGAATTCGCATGACCTACCTGGTCGCTTTTCTGGCTGCTGCCTGCGTGGTTCTGTGGGCAACCCCGACGGTCAAGGCCGTTGGACTACGCAGTGGTCAGGTGGATCTGCCGGATGAGCGGAAAGTGCATAGCCAGCCGATGGTGCGGTTGGGAGGCGTGTCTATTTTCTCCGGCAACTTGGTGGCGCTCTTGCTGCTCTGGGGAACGGGGGCGTTTGGGGGATTGCAGACGGATCAAGAATACGAGATCTGGGGCGTCACGGTTGGCGGACTGCTGTTTTTTTTGATTGGGCTGGCGGATGATCTGTTTCATCTCTCGGCATGGCGGCGCTTGGTCATGCAGTTTGTCGTCGCCACAGCCGCTTGGGGGGTAGGGGTAAGAATTGAATTTATCAGCTTGCCCCTCTGGGGGGTGCATGTCTTTCCTTGGTGGCTCAGCCTGCTTTTGACCCTACTGTGGTTGGTGGGGATGGCTAATGCCATCAATTGGATGGATGGCTTGGATGGCCTCGCGGCTGGGGTATCGGGGATTGCGGCGGTGGTGATGTTGATTGTCACCCTCCTGGTGGATCGTCCGGCAGCGGCGATGATTGCGGCGGCATTGGCGGGGGGATCCCTGGGGTTCTTGCGCTACAACTTTAATCCCGCCCAAATTTTTATGGGGGATGGCGGGGCTTACTTTTTGGGCTTTACGCTGGCGGGGATCGGGGTGATTGGCGTAGCCAAAGTGGTAACGACGCTGGCGGTATTTTTGCCCTTCTGCATTTTGGCGGTGCCGATCCTCGACATGTCAACGGTGATTGTGGAGCGGGTGCGGCAGGGGAAATCCCCCTTTCATCCCGACAAACGCCACCTCCACCATCGCTTACTCAAGGCGGGTTTATCTCAGCGCCACTCCGTGCTGGTCATTTATGTGTTGACTCTGTGGGGAGGCTGCTTGGCGCTGGCCTTGGTGGGACTGCCGGCGGGAGGAACCTATCTGGCGGGAGCCTCGATATTGATGGCAGTGGTGGGATGGGGAGTTTGGCAGCGGCGCAAACAGTTTCAGCAGGAGCAACAACGCTTGCCGATGCCCCCCTCCTCTCCTCCCGCGGAGGGAAAGTGATGCCCAAATTGCCCCCCAAAGACTACATCGCCTCGGTGGAGTTTCCCAACAGCATTAGTCTGCAACCGATTGGCATTGTGCATTCCCCCTATAAAGAGCGGCATGGCACGCCTCGGCAAGCCCGTCTGCGGGCAGCCCCCAGCGATTATCAGCCAGTAACCGCCTCTATCGAACTGTTTGCCCCCCATGTGCCTGTGATCGCTGTCCAGGATTTGCAGGAATTTGAGCATATCTGGGTAATCTCCTGGCTGCACCTCAACCAACATTGGAACCCCACCGTGCGGATCCCACGCCAACCCAGCTTGAGGAGGGGAACCCTAGCCACCCGTGCCCCCCATCGCCCCAACCCGATTGGCTTGAGTGCCGTCAAACTGTTGAGGGTGAATGGCTTATGCCTAGAAGTGGCGGGCATAGACTTGCTGGATCAAACACCCGTCTTGGATATTAAGCCCTATATTCCCTACTGTGATGCCCTGCCAGACAGTCATTGTGGCTATGTGCAGCAGTTAGAATTTGCCGATCAATACGAACCGGATATCCTGGGTCAGCCCGCCTCCCAACCGTTCCCTAAGCCACGGGATCCCTTAACGGATGGGGCTGAGGATTGAGGGAGAAGGATTATGTTGTATCATCCTAAAACACTTTTGATGAGCGAAGGATCCGGCTGATGTTTGAGGAGTTTAAGAAGTTTATCCTGCGCGGCAATGTTGTCGATCTGGCGATCGCTGTGATCATGGGCGCAGCTTTTGGCGGGATTGTCAATTCCCTTGTCAATGACGTGATCATGCCCCCCATCGGACTGATTACCGGACGGGTAAACTTTAGCGATCTCTATATCAATCTCTCAGGAGCAAGCTATGAATCTCTAGATGCGGCGGTAAAAGCTGGCGCACCCGTTATTAAATATGGGGTGTTTTTGAATGCGGTGATTAACTTTTTGATCGTTTCTTTTGCCGTATTCATGTTGGTGCGCTTAGTCAACCAACTGCAAAAACCCAAAGCGGCTGACCCCCCCGCCCTCCCCACCCCCTCCCGCCAAGAGGAATTGCTGACCGAAATTCGGGATCTGTTGCGGGAGCGTCGCTGAAGTAACTCAGGCGCTGATTTTCAGATCCTTCTCAGCACCCGTTCAGCCCAATCTGGCTATGATTGGAGCCTATCGACTTGCGGAGGGATCCCTGATGCTGCTTTTGGATCGGCTGCATATTGAAGTCACCAACGTCTGTAACTTTAAGTGTGAGTTCTGCCCGGATGCCATTATGAAGCGGCGGCGGGGTCACATGGATCCAGACTTGTTGGCAAATCTTCTCGATCAAGTGGCCGCCGATCACTTAGCTCGCATCGTTACCTTCCACCTGATGGGAGAACCCCTCCTTTATCCCCACATTTTTCGAGGGATGGCGATGGCGGTAGCACGAGGGATCCCGTTGCACTTGACTACCAACGGCAGCACCTTTGCCCTCAAGCCCAATCAGATTGAGCAATTAGTGGCGGTCGGCATCCCCAAAGTCACCATTTCTCTACAAACCCCCGACGCTGAAACCTTCCAGATTCGAGGTGCTCCCCCCCACCTCACCCCAGAAGCCTATTTCGCTGGCATCCGTCGCTATGTGCAGGCACATCTTGACCGCGACACCCCCACTCAGGTTCACCTCAAGTTTCTAGATACCACCCCCCACCCGTTTCTCGTTCCCCACAAGCGGCTGTCGGTGATCGACGAGGGATCCACGATGCAGGCTCAGCTTTGGCAATGGGCGAGTGCTATTTTTCAAGACAGACCGGGATCCCCCTCCCCCGATTGGCTACGCCAACAGATCCAACAGCATCGTCCGGGACGCTGGCAATTGATCCATCTGCATCCCCGCCTTTGTCTAGAGACCTTCCCCCTGGATAGTTGGGGAAATGTTGAGGCCGATCAGGTCTATCCGGCTGGGTTTGGCTACTGTAATGGGGCGGCTCAACAGGCGGGGATCCTCTACGATGGCACGGTGGTTCCCTGCTGCAAAGATTATGAAGGGCGGATCCCTTTGGGGCATCTGCGGGAAAAACCGCTACGGGACATTCTGGCGGATCAGCCCGCTTGTCAGTTGCGTCAGGGGTTTGACCGCTTTCAGGTTAACCATCCCGTCTGTCAACAATGTATCGGGGCTGACAGTCCCCGTAAAACCCTGCTCCGTCAGGTGGGATCCGTTGCCTACTTCAAGGCTTATCGTCCCTTCATGCAACGGTGGGTGAAGGGGTGGGGGGAAGTCTAAAGGAAGGGATCCCTACTGCTTGGAGATGGCTGAAGCTAGAGTGGAAGAGTTCCTCAATAGACGCGCCATGGATTTAGCCATTGAAGTCCCCAAGCGGGGGTTGCCTGTCACCATCATTACGGGCTTTTTAGGTAGCGGCAAAACCACCTTGCTCAACCACATTCTAAACAACCAGCAGGGCATGAAAACGGCTGTGCTGGTCAATGAATTTGGGGAGATCAACATTGACTCAGAGTTGATTGTCTCCTCCGAAGAAGACATGGTGGAACTGAGCAATGGCTGTATGTGCTGCACGGTCAGGGATGATATCGCCAGTAGTGTCATCTCCCTCCTGGAGCGCTCTCCCCATCTCGATTATCTTGTTGTTGAAACCACGGGTCTGGCGGATCCGTTGCCCGTTGCCTTAACCTTTTTGGGGCCAGAACTGCGGGATCTGACCCGGCTTGACTCGATTGTCACCACCGTTGATGCGGCTAACTTTGCGCCGGATCTGTTTAATAGCGAGATTGCCTACAGTCAAATTGCCTATGGGGATGTAGTGCTACTTAACAAAACCGATCTCGTCACCCCAGAAGAGCTAGAGCGCCTAGAAGCCCGCATCTTGGATATCAAAGAGGGAGCCAGGATCCTCAAAACCGTTAATAGCCAAGTGGATCTGGCGTTGATCCTGGATACAGATTTGTTTCAAGCCGAATCGTTGAACCCAACAGCGGCGGAAGCGCATGATCATCACGACCACGATCACCATGATCATGATCATCACGACCACAGTCACCATGATCATGCCCATCACGATCACCACCATGACCACAGCCATCATATTGAAAATGACGGCTTTAACTCCGTAGCTTTTGAAAGTACCTCCCCTTTCGGACTGGAACCGTTTCAAGATTTTCTCAACAATCTGCCGGAGAATATTTTTCGAGCCAAAGGGCTATTGTGGTTTGCCGAAAGCCCAGAACGGCATATTTTTCACTTGAGTGGGCGGCGCTATACCCTCAACAGTGATCAGTGGCCAGGAAAGCCAAAAAATCAACTGGTTTTGATTGGGCAACACCTAGATACTCAGGCGCTGCGGCAGCAGTTGGAAGCTTGTGTTCGCCAACCCATCACCCGCGGCAAAGGGTTTAAGCGTTAGGCGATGAGCAGAGACATTCAAGCGGATGGGTCTGGACAGCAAATCGGTGGGTATGGTCTAGCCAGCTTGGTTGGATTGGTGCTGCTCCTGTTGGTGGTCTGGAATTTGACCGACCCACTACCACCCGCTTGGGATGAAGCTCAGCATCTATTGCAGGGACAAGCTTTTGGATCCCATCTCCATCGCTTTGATGGATCGGCTCTTTGGTGGCAGCAGTTTTTCCACCTCAATCAACGCTATCCTCCCCTCACCTATTGGTTAGGGATCCCCTTTGCCTGGTTTCATCCCCTCAGTCGTGCGGATGGGCAGGTGATCAATCTGCTGTTGCTGGGGGTTTTGGGCGGAGCTACCCAACGGATTGGCGTCAAAGCGTCGGGCAACGCTGGGGTGGGCTGGCTGGCAGCTGGGCTGTTGCTGCTCTACCCAGCGATAGGCGGACTGGCTCATGTTTATATGCTTGAGTTGGTTTTGCTAACCACCATTACTCTCAGTTTTTGGGCCGCTTTAGCCTATTGGCAGGATCCTAGCTGGCGCAGTGGAGTCGGATGGGGGGCTAGTCTGGGATTGGTGTTGTTGACCAAGTGGACAGGGGTATTTTTTTTGGTCTGGCCCTGTTTGGCAATCCTGGCACGGGTGGTGATGGGGCGGCGCTGGCGAGAACTGGCGTATCTGGGATTGGGATTGGGGGTGGCGGGTCTGCTGATCTGGCCTTGGTATAGCGCCAACTGGCTGTTTGTCTTGACCAATGGATTGGGCTATGCTTCCACCTCCCACTACTACGTGCAGTGTGACCGGGGATCCCTCTGTTGGTGGACGATTTATTTGCGTTGGTTGCCCCAGCAGATGTCTCCCGTCTTGTGCGGACTGCCCCTCTTAGCCGCATGGCGTTACCCGAAGCAAGGGTTGCAAATGGTTCGCTCGAACACCAAGGTGAGTTGGGGAGCCTTGCTCTCTACCCTGGTGGCAGGATACGGGTTTTATACCCTGATCGATATCAAAGACATCCGCTTTACCCTGCCTTTGCTACCCCTGCTGGCAGTGATCTCGGCGATTGGCATTCAGCGGCTCTGGGGATCCCGTCGATTCCCTTGGGGCAGGCAGCCCCCCTTGACATCATGGAAAACCATCAGCCTGTTGGGATTGGGATCCCTCAGCTTGTTGTGGCAGGGACAGCCCTTCACGCCGGGAGTAGCCCCCCTTTGGCAGGCTCTCTCGATGCAATGGCAGGAGCAGCAGCCTCAACAGCAACTAACCACTTGGATGCAGACCTATGTGGTGGATCCCAGCCAACAAAAAACTCTAGGAGTCCTACCCAATACGGAATTGCTCTCCTCAGAAACCTTGACCTATCTGGCTGCTCTGGCTGATTTGCCCTTGGCGTTTCGCCCCTTGGGGCAAACCCCCTGGCCTGAGGTGGAAATGACCTTACTGGATGCCCACCTCAGTAGTGCCGGAGATTGGGGAGTAACGGGGCCGTTTCTCGACTCCAAGCGGCAGATTTGGCGGCAACTCCATCAACATCCTCAGTGGCAGTCCCGCTCAGATGTTTTGCCCAGTGTGGGATCCCTCACCCTGTTTCAGCCCGTCCGCCCCCCCTTCTCCATCTTCCCCCTTCAAGAAAAAAGTCCCCCTGCTCTGGTGGGAGTGGAACCTGCTCCAGACCGTCTCAACCTGCAACTCACCTGGCAAGGCAATGTGGCAGCGCTGGCTCAAACCCTCCTCTGGGCGGATCTCACCGATCCAGAGGGGATCCCACTGGCTTCGGGACATCTAGGCCATTTCCGATTGCGACCCGATGTCGATACCCCCGTAGAATTACAAGAAATCCTGACCCTGGAAAGAGAAAATGCCCTGGGAGCAGGAGAGTATTCCCTGACCCTAACCTGGCAAACCGCCGACTCCCTCCGACAGAGCCAGATTTTTCCCTGGACATTGACCGCCGCCGTGGATCCCAGTCCAAAATCAGTGCGGGATCCCTTGGATTTGTTAGAACAGGCGGCGCTGGCGGCCTCAGAGGGAAATCTGGAGGAGTTATCCACCTCTCTGGCGGCCTGGACGACACTGCAATACCACACCTACCTCACCCAGCCGGATCGGGTTTTGGTGCGAAAGCTGCTGGAGGGATCCCTCAACCGGAGTCCTTCTCTTGTGCAACAACAACGGCTGCACTATCAACTGGGCTTACTGGCCATCACACAACTGCAATATGCAGCGGCTCAGGGGCATTTTCAGACCCTCACCACCCTCGACCCTCAAGACGACTGGGCATGGGCTTATCTGGCTCTGGTCAAGCTGGTTTTCACCCACGATATCGCCGGGATCCCCGATCTCAAACAGCAGTTGCGCCTGCTCAGCCAACCCATCTGTCAATCCACTGTCGCGGATCCTGGCCTGTCCTCCATCTGCCAAAAGCTAGCAGCATGGCTAGAATAAGCTCCCCTTTGACAACCCAACTCCCTCAATATTTTGGGATCCTTAATCTTCTGAGTCTTTTTGCCTCCCTGAATGCGCTACCGCTTGTCAATCTGCTCAAGACACGGTAGACCAGAAACAATTCATCCCCAGTGATTATGTCAGACTCCCCTCCCTATCGCCCCAAACAGCTTTCCTTAGGCTCTTTGGAGGCAGAAATTGTCCAGATCCTCTGGGGCTTCGGATCGGCCTCCGCCAAAGAGATTCACGAAGCTATTTTGAGGGATCCCGACCGCGAATTAGCCTATCCCTCCGTGATGACGGTTTTGCAACGGTTGACCCACAAGGGTTGGGTGCGTTGCGACAAGAGCGAGCGCTCCTTTCGCTGGTATCCCCTCCTCTCCCAACAGGAAGCCAAAGCGATAGCGGCTCATGATCACCTGCAACATCTGCTTTCGGTGGATCACCCCGATATCGTGGCGGCTTTTGCCGAACGGTTGGATGCCCAGAGTGTGGAGCAACTGGAAACCCTAGCGGCACAGGTACGGGCGGCACGACGAGCCAAACAGCAGGAGCATCAGCCATGATTCATACGTTGATGTTGGCGTTCGCTCTGATCGGAGCTTGGGGTTGGCGATGCCTCCCCTATCAACCAGATGGCAGTTGGCAAGCGCGATGGCAGCGGGCGATCGGGCAGTTTGTTGGCCCCCCTCTCCTGCTGCTTGTGACCGGATTGGCCGTGTTGGGCATGGGTCGGCAAGGGGAAATGGCGGGGGCTTGGCAGGGACAGATTGGCTATGACCTAGCGGTAGCGGGTCTAGGATTTTCCCTTGTGCTGGGGATCTATCTGGCTGGGCTGGGCTGGCGGTCACTGCACCGAATGCAAACCTATCCCCAGGTCGAAGTTGCCGGACAAACCCTCTATCTCCTCGAATCCCCCAGTTTCTTTGCGGCTCAAGTCGGGTTTTGGCAATCCTATCTGCTGGTGAGTCGTGGACTCTGGCAAGGGATCCCCCCCCAGCACATGCAGGCCATCCTATCTCACGAACAAGCCCATCACCATTACCGCGATCCCTTCTGTTTTTTTGGTTTAGGCTGGCTGCGCCGCTTGACCCCTTGGCTGCCCCAAACCCAACTGCTCTGGGGAGAATTAGTCTTGCTACGGGAATTGCGGGCGGATCGCTGGGCGGCTCGGCAGGTGGATCCCTTAACCCTAGCGGAGGCGATGCTGATGGTGAGTGCGGATGGAGTGCCTGTGAATTGGCCGGAATGTGTTGCCTTTGCCTCAGCTATGGATCCCCACCACCGCTTGCAGGAGCGCATCCAAGCCCTCTTGATCGAGGGATCCCAAACCTCCTCCAAGCAAGCTTGGTGGCAGCCACTGACAGCCTGGGGTTGGTTAGTCGGTGTAGCCGCTCCCCTCCTCAGCCTGCCCTTTCATCACGCCTCCTAGTCCATTCCCTTACCCAACGCGGATTCCAACGTTGAGGGCATTCCATATCATTTCATTACACATATTGGATTCACGGTCTCGAATGATCTCAATTTCTTCATTGCTTGTGATCCATTCATTATGTTCAGATAAGAGTTAATTTTTACGAATGGAGTTTAAGATAGTTTTCGCTCTGACTTGCCAGGGATCCAGATTTGGGTGAGACTGAAGAGCAGTTCTGAATTGATAATGAATAAAAACTAAGGTTGATCGGCTGATAAGCTATCCTCAGTGGTTGAGACTGAATCAATTGAATTCACCTAAATGCACCGAGTCGGAAAAACAGAGCGGCAACCAGGGTATTGACCATTTCTTAATGAGTTTAGATTGATTTGGATTGATTGATTTGAATTGATAACGAGGATCCCTTCATGAAGTTAGCTTATTGGATGTATGCCGGCCCCGCTCATATTGGCACATTGCGTGTCGCCAGTTCCTTCAAGAATGTCCATAGCATTATGCACGCTCCTTTGGGAGATGACTATTTTAATGTGATGCGTTCGATGCTAGAGCGGGATCGCAACTTTACTCCCGTAACCACGAGTGTTGTGGATCGGCATGTTTTAGCGCGGGGATCCGATGAAAAGGTTGTTAACAATATCACCCGTAAAGATAGTGAGGAACATCCTGATTTGATCGTTTTAACCCCAACCTGCACCTCCAGTATTCTGCAAGAAGACCTCAATCATTTTGTGCAGCAAGCCCAGATGATTAGCCATGCTGATGTCATGCTTGCTGATGTTAATCACTATCGAGTCAACGAATTGCAGGCTGCGGATCGTACCCTTCGACAAATTGTGCAATTCTACCTTCAAAAAGCTCGTAAATCGGGATCCCTAGTGACGGAGAAAACAGCGGAGCCTTCTTGTAATATCATAGGAACCTCCACTCTAGGATTTCACAATGCCCATGATTTAAGAGAACTGCGGGTATTGATGCAAGACTTAGGGATCCGAATCAACCTCGAAATCCCTGAGGGAGCCTATGTCAATGATCTCAAAAAACTAGGGCAAGCCTGGTTTAATGTGGTTCCCTATCGAGAGTTAGGGCCATTGGCAGCAGAATATTTGCAGGCAGAACTGGGCACTCCCTTCATTGATATCACCCCGATGGGAGTGGTAGAAACCGCGCGATTTATTCGCAAGATCCAAGAAATCCTCAACGCTCAGGGATCCCCTGTCAACTATGAGGCTTATATTGAGAACCAAACCCTCTATGTTTCTCAAGCCGCATGGTTTTCTCGCTCGATTGACTGCCAAAATTTGACCGGTAAAAAGGCAGTTGTGTTTGGAGATTCTACTCATGCGGCAGCGATCACTAAAATTCTCTCCCGTGAAATGGGTATTCATGTTGTTTGGGCGGGTAGCTACTGCACCTATGATCAGGAATGGTTTACCGAACAGGTGGGTCGTTATTGCGATGAAATTTTGATGACGGACGACCACACCAAAGTGGGAGATGCTATTGCTAAGGTTGAACCCGCTGCTATTTTTGGAACCCAAATGGAGCGGCACGTGGGCAAACGCTTAAAAACTCCCTGCGGTGTGATTTCGGCTCCCATTCATATTCAAGATTTTCCGATTGGCTATAAACCCTTTTTGGGCTACGAAGGAACGAATCAAATTGCCGATTTGGTTTACAACTCCTTTACGCTGGGGATGGAAGATCACCTCCTAGAAATCTTTGGCGGGCATGATACGGCTGAAATTATGACCAAGTCCTTGACGGCTGACTCTGACCTAGCGTGGGATGGCGAAGCCATGCAAGAACTAAAGAAAGTACCTGGATTTGTCCGCAATAAAGTTAAGAAAAACACCGAAAAATTTGCTCGTGAACGGGGGTTTTCCGGCGTTACTTTGGAAGTTATGTACGCCGCGAAGGAGGCTGCTGGAGCCTAAGTATCGTCACTTCACTCCGTCTTCTCCACCACAGCGTCTCGCTAGGCGAGGCACGAAGCTAGACGTTAAGAAGTCTTTGAGTGAGTTCTTGCCAGGAGAAAGAGTAGAGGTGTAGGATAGAGAGCCATTGTTAGTTAAGAATTCGGCTCAAACCCACTTTCTTAACTTCTTTGGACTGGGCAGTTAACTCAGAGGTAGAGTACTACCTTGACACGGTAGGAGTCACAAGTTCGATTCTTGTACTGCCCATATTTCCCCAATCCCGCTCTCCAAGCGGGTTTTTGATAAGCCTTTGTGGATTTTTTGCCTGCTTGCCCTGCTGAAATGCAGCCTCCATGCAGCCTCACCCATGCTTGACTAGAGATCAGGCAATGCTAGAGAGGATCCGCAGTGATGGCGATGCAGTGGCAGACCGTAAAAACCTACGACGACATTATTTATGAACGGTGGGATGGCATCGCTAAGCTAACCATCAACCGCCCCCACAAACGCAATGCTTTTCGTCCCCAAACCATCCAAGAATTGCTAGATGCCTTTCACCACACCCGTGAGGATCCCGATATCGGCGTGGTTTTGTTGACAGGAGCAGGTCCCCACCGTGACGGCAAATACGCCTTCTGCGCGGGAGGGGATCAAAGCATTCGGGGGGAAGCAGGCTATCTGGATGCCCAAGGGATCCCCCGCCTGAACGTTCTGGATTTACAAAAAGTTATTCGCTCGCTCCCCAAAGTCGTGATTGCCCTGGTCGCTGGTTATGCCATTGGCGGGGGGCATGTCTTGCACTTGGTCTGCGATCTGACCATTGCCGCCGATAATGCCATCTTTGGACAAACAGGACCGAAGGTGGGCAGTTTTGACGGCGGATTTGGAGCCAGTTACCTAGCGCGCATCGTTGGCCAAAAAAAAGCCCGTGAAATTTGGTTTCTCTGTCGGCAATACAACGCCCAACAAGCCCTTGAGATGGGGTTGGTCAATCACGTCGTGCCCGTTGAACAACTGGAGGCGGAAGGGATCCAATGGGCACAAGAGATTTTGCAAAAAAGCCCTCTGGCAATTCGCATCCTTAAATCAGCCTTTAATGCGGACTGTGACGGCCAAGCAGGATTGCAGGAGCTAGCGGGTAACGCCACCCTCCTCTACTATATGACCGCCGAAGCCGCCGAAGGCAAACGAGCCTTTCTGGAAAAAGGATCCCCTGACTTTCGCCAATTTCCCTGGCTACCCTAAGGGTTTAGCCCGCCGGTTCGATTACTGGGTGCAGAGAGAGTATTTGATGTAGCACCCTCCCCCATATTGACTACAGGTTTGTACGGCATAGGCTTGAGCCAAGGCTACCGTGGCTCCCCAACCTGTCCCAAAGGCTCCACTTGGGCTGACGGCTAAGGCTCCACATGAATTTTGGAACCAAAGCTGAGCTTGGCAATCCCCAGCGTAGGCGGAACACGCTTGCACCGCTGCAAACTCTGCGCCAGCCTGCGTAGTGTGATTGTAGGAATATCCATAGGATCCGGTGGCAGGGGAATAGGCAATCGCTCCAAATCCAGCATGAGCCTGCTGGGATCCCACTACAACCGCGCCCACAGCCAAAACCGAGGCAGCCATCCATTGAGAAAAGCGGTTCATGTTCTTTTTTCCTCCGACAGTGGTGAATGATTAACTCCTGCCCACCCCTCGAACACAAACCACATGGAATTGCTAACACCATATCTGCTCAAAACAGCAGATACATCCGCCAAATTACGTAACTCCATGGGAGATGGCCGTTGCTGCTGTGGCTTTAGTTGCCTCAATTTGTCCGCAGGGATCCGTGAGTTTTACCCTATCCGTAGGGAAATCCGTACCTGACCGAACCCCTAAAAAAGGCTGAGTGACCAATGATGGCTATTGTCAGCGATCGATCTGGCCTGATAAGCTAGCACTCGTGTGGTGAGAGTGCTAAAGACAGGCATTCCCCGCAAGAATCTTGATCGCTTTTGCTTCATCATCTAGACATTTGACTTCGTGTATCCACTTCACGGAGAGGAGATTTTTATGGCAACACTATCTTTGAATGTATCGACCCTCAAGCCTTTGGGTGATCGAGTCCTGATCAAAATTGCTCAGCAGGACGAAAAAACCGCAGGTGGCATCTTTTTACCTGACACGGCCAAAGAAAAGCCCCAAGTGGGAGAAATCGCCGCCGTTGGTCCTGGCAAGCGCAATGACGATGGAACCATTGCTCCCCTGGAAGTTAAGCAGGGAGATAAAGTCCTTTACTCCAAATATGCCGGAACGGAAGTCAAGTTGGGCGCTGAAGAATATGTCCTCTTGGCCGAACGGGATATTTTGGCAATTGTTCAGTAATGACCACCCCAATTCTCTGACAATTCCCTAACTATTCATCCATAAGGAACCCATCATGGCTAAGTCAATCATTTTTAACGAAGACGCTCGGCGCGCCCTAGAGCGCGGCATGGATATTTTGGCTGAGTCGGTAGCCGTTACGCTTGGCCCCAAAGGTCGCAACGTTGTCCTTGAGAAGAAATTTGGTGCTCCCCAAATCATCAATGACGGGGTGACGATTGCCAAAGAGATTGAACTGGAAGATCACGTCGAGAACACGGGGGTTTCCCTGATTCGGCAGGCGGCCTCCAAAACTAACGATGCGGCAGGAGATGGCACCACAACAGCCACGGTTTTGGCTCATGCCATGGTCAAAGAAGGAATGCGTAATGTAGCCGCCGGTGCCAACCCCATTGAGCTGAAGCGCGGTATCGACAAAGCGGTCAAGTATCTGGTCGACCAAATTGCCGCCCACTCTAAGCCCATTGAAGACTCGAAGGCGATTGCTCAAGTGGCCTCCATCTCGGCGGGTAACGATGAAGAAGTGGGCAAGATGATCGCTGAGGCTATGGATAAGGTCGGTCGGGAAGGGGTGATCTCTCTGGAAGAGGGTAAGTCCATGACCACCGAATTGGAAGTAACCGAGGGGATGCGCTTCGACAAAGGCTACATTTCGCCCTACTTCGCCACCGACATGGAGCGGATGGAAGCCATCCTAGAAAATCCCTACCTCCTGATCACCGACAAAAAGATTACCCTCGTGCAAGACCTCGTGCCCGTGCTGGAGCAGGTGGCTCGTTCCGGTCGTCCCTTGGTGATCATTGCCGAAGACATCGAGAAAGAAGCCCTGGCTACCCTGGTGGTCAACAAGCTGCGCGGTGTATTGAATGTGGCTGCTGTCAAGGCTCCTGGCTTTGGTGATCGTCGCAAAGCCATGCTAGAAGATATCGCTGTCTTGACGGGTGGGGACGTGATCACGGAAGACCGCGGTCTCAAACTGGACAATGCCAAGCTGGATTCCTTTGGAGCCGCTCGCCGCATCACCATCACCAAAGACACCACGACTATCGTGGCCGAGGGCAATGAACTGGCCGTGAAAGCTCGTTGTGAACAAATCCGTCGGCAAATGGATGAAACCGATTCCAGCTACGACAAAGAGAAGTTGCAAGAGCGGTTGGCCAAGCTGTCTGGGGGTGTAGCGGTGATCAAAGTGGGTGCTGCCACCGAAACCGAGATGAAGGATCGCAAGCTACGCCTGGAAGATGCCATCAACGCCACCAAAGCAGCAGTGGAAGAAGGCATCGTGCCCGGTGGTGGTACGACCCTAGCCCACCTGATTCCTTTGGTGACGGAGTGGGCAACCAGCAACCTGAGCGGCGATGAACTGAGCGGTGCTCAACTGGTGGCGCGTTCTCTCGGATCCCCTCTCAAGCGGATTGCTGACAATGCTGGACAAAATGGTGCGATTGTTTTAGAGCGTGTGAAAGAGCGCCCCTTCAATACTGGTTATGATGCCCAGGTGGGTGTCTACACCGACATGTTTGAGGCCGGTATCGTGGATCCCGCTAAGGTCACCCGTTCTGCCCTGCAAAATGCCGCATCGATTGCGGGTATGGTTTTGACCACCGAGGCGATTGTGGTAGACAAACCCGAACCCAAGGCAGCGGCTCCGGCTCCCGGCGGCGGTATGGGTGACTACGACTACTAAGGTGGCATATAAGTCTGGCCTCTAAAGGGGGATGGGATCCCTTCCTCCTTCGGCCTTACTAACACTCCCTAAGCCCTGCCCCGTGGCGGGGCTTTTTGTATCCCGTTATTGGTAACGCTCCAAGAAATCGAGAGCTTGATTCCGCAAATCATAATAATCTTTGGACTCCCGCAGGGCATGGCGATCCCGTGGGCGCGATAATGGAATATCTAGGATTTGACCAATTTTGGCATGAGGGCCATTGGTCATCATCACCACCCGATCGGACATAAAGATTGCTTCGTCTACGTCATGGGTAATCATCATCACCGCCTGCGGATGTTGTCGCCAGATTTCCAAGACTTCCTGTTGCAATTTGGGACGAGTCAACGCATCCAAAGCACCAAACGGTTCATCCAACAGCAACATCTTAGGGCGGGTTGCCAAGGCACGCGCTACCCCCACCCGTTGTTTCATTCCTCCTGACAGTTCATGGGGATATTTATCGGCAGCGGCTGTCAGTTTGACCATTTGAATATGCTCATTCACGATGGACAATTTCTCTTCCCGACTAGCGGTTTTGAACACCTCCTCCACCGCCATGCGGATGTTTTCTCGCACCGTTAGCCAGGGCAGGAGGGCGTATCCCTGAAACACCATCATCCGCTCGGATCCCGGCTTGCGAATCGTCTTGTCCTCCAGCCGAACAGAACCGGAGGTAGCCTGTTCTAAGCCAGCCACAATCCGCATCAGGGTCGATTTGCCACAGCCCGAATGCCCAATCACCGAGACATATTCCTGCTCACCGATGGTCATGTTAATCCCATCCAAGACAACAAAGGAACTGCCATCCGGTTTGGGAAAGGCTTTGACAACATCCTCGATCACCAAGAAATCTTGGGAGGAGCGGGTATGAATCGGATTGGGATCCATCGATTGAGTAGACATCACCATAAGCTTTCTCCACGAAAAACTAAAAACAATAACAGAGATAACAGCACTAGATGCCTGAAAAGCTGAGAAAAAAGGGCGTTGGCAGCTAGAGAAAATAAAGTTGGGGAGCCTTAGCCCGAATCGCAAAACTCTCTAAATAGCCCACCGGATCGCTGGGATCAAAGGATTGACCATCGATAAAAGCTTCCGCCGGTTCCACCTTATAGTCTTCACTAGGACAAGCAATCCCCAATTCACCCGCAATGTCTCGATAGAGATCGGTTCTCCAGGCTTGACGGGCAATTTGCTCAGCCTGTTTGGGAAATTCGGGGAGTTGCCCCCAACGAGCCGCTTGCGTCATCAACCAGAGGCTTTGGGACTGCCACAAAAAGGTGGAATGGTCATGAGTGACTGAAGAAATGGCAGGGGACATTTCAAAAAACAGGGTGGTTTCTGGGCTATTGACAATGCGGGATTCTCCGTCAAATCCCCCATAGTTATATCCCCCTACAATCCCAGGTCGGGTAAAGTCCACCTTGGCTCCGGTGAAAGAGCGTTGAGAAATAATCTGAGCCACTTCCTCTCGATGGGCGGGATCCCCACAATATCGGCAAGCCTCAATCATGGCTTTCACGAGGGAGCGGTAGGTTTTGGGATAGTTCTCGATAAACGACTCCCGCATGGCTAAAACGCGGTCAGGATGTCCTTGCCAGATTTCTCGCCCTTGAGCAAACGTAAAGCCTACCCCAGCATTCCCAGTAATCCCTCTGGTATTCCAGGGTTCCGCCACCATATAAGCCTGCATCACCCCAATCCGCATGTTGCTGACCATCTGGGGAGGAGGGGTAATAATCAAGCGCAAATCAGTGATCGGATTGATGCCCGCTGCCGCTATTAAATAGCGGACAAAATACTCATAGATAGATGAACTCAACACCACCGCCCAGACCCGTTCATGTAGGGGAGCAGTCTGCCAGTATTGCCGCAGCTCTTGTCCAAAGGTTTCCAGATTGCCACCATAGCTTGACCAGGGACGGATCCCACTTTCCCACAGCTTGCGATTGAAGGTGATGGCATTGCCATGGCGATGAATGGTCATGGCAGCACAGAGAGGGAACTGGCGGGCACCTTCTGCCCCGGTTCTGGCATTGGTGACGGCTCCCGACACCACCGGAGAGGCATCTAGCCGCCCAAAAATAATCCCATCGCGGGAATTTGCCCAACTGGCTTCTCGGCTGAGGGTGACATTGAGACCATATTTGCGAAAAAATCCTTTCTCCCAAGCGATGGCAAAAGGAGCACAGTCATTGACCGGCACAAAACCAACGGTGATGTTGGGTTTTTCTAAACTGGCGGGATCCACCACTGGTTCCACCGCCAAGGCAGGGTCGGGGATCCGAGCCGGATTGCGGGGTTGACTACAGGCCGAAACCGTCAGAGCCGAAACCGCCCCACTCATCCCCCGTAAAACCGCCCGTCGCGTCCAGGAGTTGTTCATAGTTGTCCTCTCGATGGCTAGGTCTAGGTGTTGCGATGGGTCACAAACGCTTGCAGTTGGGCGAGGGCATAGTCTAGGAGCAATCCGGTTAAGCCAATCACAAATACCGCCAAAAAGACAGAACTGACATTCAAGCGATTCCACTCATCCCAGACGAAGAAGCCGATGCCAATACCTCCGGTCAGCATTTCCACCGCCACAATCACCAGCCAGGCAATCCCCAGACTAATCCGCAACCCCGTAAAAATGTAGGGCAAACTGGCAGGTATAACCACCTTCAGCAGTTGCTTCCAGCGGGGCATCTCTAGCACCTGTGCTACCTCTAGATAGTCTTTCGGCACATTCCGCACTCCCTCGGCAGTATTGATAATCGTCGGCCAGAGGGAAGTAATAAAAATCACAAAGATCGCCGAGGGTTCCGCCGCATTAAAAATTGCCAGGGCAATCGGCAACCAAACCAGAGGAGAAACGGGCTTAAACACCTGAATAATCGGATTGAAAGCTAGCCATGCCTTGCTGGATAGACCAATCCAAACCCCCACTGGAATTGCCACAACGGCTCCCACCAAAAAGCCAATACAAACACGGCGCAGGCTAGCCAATAACAACCATCCCAACCCAATATCCCCAGGCCCCCGCCGATAAAACGGATGCAAAATAAAATCCAGATTTTTTAGCAAAGCCTCCGCTGGAGTGGGCATCATTTCTTGGCGAAACAGAGCAATCACCCACCACAGGACAATCACTCCCCCAAAACCTGCCAAAGGAAGCAGCCGATCAAGCTGAACCCACCGATGCAACGATCCAATCAGGGATCCCTTGGCATCTCTAGCCAAACTCAGCCAACTCATAGTTTGTAGTGCCTTAACGATTAACAGCGAATCAATGGACAAGTATCCCTGAGAGTCCAAACAAGAATCCTGTTGAAATTGGCACTACAGAACAACAACGCTCAAAATAGTTGAAGCGGTTGAACAGTAAGCATTACCCTATCACAGTCTTCTCTCAATGCTGACGAGGTTAGCTGACGGGCTAGGGCTGAGAGATGCCCTTTTTCAGATGTTGAAACAGTGCTGAAAATACGCCCCTATACTCCAAAAGAAGCTGGTTCCCCCGTTTTTCACCTCAGCATTCTCACTGGCTTTAGACAGATAGCCAACACCGAACGACAAAGGGAAAACTAAGCTGACTTTACTCAGTGGTACGCCCTTCTTCTAGCATTCTGATTTGAAATCTGTCAATAGCCCATTACGGTTCGCTCAACCAAGACAACCCTGTTGAGAGAGCAAGTTAAGATAGGCAGAGGAGGGTTGGAGTCCCAGACAAATCTCGATAGACTAGGCGAACTGGGTTATTCTGAAGCCCATCTAGCCAATTTCTGTTTTTGTTGACACTATGAATGCCAAAACAATTCGCTCCCAGGCTGTTTCCTCCTTCTCGATGGATGATTTTACCCAAGCCTTGGAGTCCCATGATTATCAGTTTCAATCGGGACAAGTGGTGCGGGGACGGGTGATTGAACTGGATAGCAACGGGGCTTTTATTGATATTGGCGGAAAATCCTTAGCCTTTTTGCCGCAACGGGAAGCCGCCCTCAAGCCCATCGCCGAACTGAGCGAACTGTTACCCCCCAAAAGTGAAGCTGAGTTTTTGATTATTAGCGAACAGAACAGCGACGGACAAGTCACCCTCTCGCGGCGGCGGCTGCAACTGAAACAGGTATGGCAAACGTTGGCGGAGCAACAAGCGGAAGGTAAGACCCTCTCAGTGCGGGTGATCGGCATCAATAAGGGGGGAGTGATTGTGGACGTGGAGGGATTGCGAGGATTTATTCCCCGTTCCCATCTGACGGAGCGGGAAAATTTGCAGGGGTTAGTCGGTCAAACCTTAACAGTGGGCTTCGTAGAAGTTAACCCCGAAACGAATAAGCTGGTACTCTCGCAAAAAATGGTGGCGCAGGTGGCTAGCATCAGTCACTTTGCCGTAGGGCAACTGGTGGAGGGAGAGATTACCGGCATCAAACCCTTTGGTTTGTTTATCAATCTGAACGGCTCTACGGGCTTGTTGCACATCAAGGAAATTAGCCAAAACTACATTGCCTCTCTGCCGGCGCTCTTCAAAATCGGGCAGCCCATCAAGGCGGTGGTGGCAAGTTTAGATGAGATGAAGGGGCGGATTGCGCTCTCCACCAAGGTTTTGGAAAAATCTCCTGGAGAGATGATTGAGCAGATGGCAACGGTCATGGCGGAAGCAGAGGAGCGCCTACCCAAGATCAAGGGCAAGATCGAGGGATAGGATTTCTGGTGATAGAAATTATCCCAAAGCCGTCAAGGAACTTGTCAGGGCGGGCAGAATTGGCTGAAAATAGCCTCGGATCCCGCCCAAAATTGTCTCTACGGCTAGAGCCGCGACCAACAATCCGATCACCCGAATGATGATATTCACACCTGTGGATCCCAAGCATTTTTGAATGGAGTCAGCCGCTAGCAAGCAGAGATAGGTGATCAGAAGAATGATCAGCATCGCCCCCGTTGTTTCCAGTTGATCCCACAGACCAAATTGGGCATTGTCGGTTAGCAAAACCACCGTCATCATTGATCCTGGCCCAGCAATAAAGGGGATCGCCAAGGGGAAAACAGCCACCTCTGCCCATGTTGTGGATGCTTCAGCCATCGCTTGCTCGCCAGGGGATCCCGGATCGGTGGGGGAGGCTACCGCCGAGGTAGTGGTTTTGCCCAGCACCATCTGGATTCCTAACAGAAACAGAACGATACCGCCGGCAATCCGAAAGGCAGGGAGGCTAATCCCTAGCACCTCCAACAGATATTGCCCCCCTGTGATAAACAGCAGAAGAATTAGGGCTGAGATCAAAACTCCCAGCAGAGCGGTTTTCTGGCGATCTGGAGAGGTTTGTTGATAGGTGACGGCGATAAAAATTGGGATGACCCCCACTGGGTCAATCACCACAAATAGGGTGATGGCATCCTGCAAGACATGGTGGAGGCTCTGGTTGAGCATAGGATGAAGCATGAAGGGGGGATCCCGCTAACGATCAGCCATCGGATCCGTTACGACTTCTCCAAAGAGATCATAAGGTTCGGCACGGGTAATGCGAACGGGTACAAAGGATCCCAGGGATCCCTGCCCACGCACATGCACCCAGCCATCCACATCGGGAGCAAAACGGGCGGAACGTCCCAACCATTCTCCCTTGCCGGGGTGATGTTGCTCTAACAAGACCGGAACAATCTGCCCGACTTCCTGACGATGGCGGCGAAAGGAGATACCCTGCTGCCGTTGCATCAACCGTTGGCGGCGGGATTGCATCACCTCACCGGAAACCGGATTGGGTAAATCATAGGCGGCTGTGCCTGCTTCAGCGGAAAAGGTAAAAACCCCTACATGGTCAAATTGATGACGCTCGACAAAATCAAGTAAGTGTTGAAAATGCTCCTCGCTTTCCCCCGGAAAACCCACAATCAAGGTTGTCCGCAACACCGCGTTGGGCAAACTAGCCCGTAAGCGCTCGATCACCCGATCATTGACGGCAGCCTGCCAGGGACGATTCATCGCCTTCAAGATCTCAGGATGGCTGTGTTGCAGGGGCAAGTCGAGATAGGGCAAGACATTGGGGGTTTCGGCGATGGCAGCCAAAACTTGCGGCGTCAATCCGGTGGGGTAGGCATAGAGCATCCGAATCCAGGGGATCCCAACTCGCCCAAGGGCGCGGATCAACTCGGCTAAACGGGGTTCCCCATAGCGATCACTGCCATAGTTGGTGGTGATCTGAGAAATCAGGATTAACTCCTGCACACCCTCTTCCGCCAGTTGCTCGGCTTCTGCCACAATCGACTCAATGGAGCGGGAGCGTTGGTTGCCCCGCAGATGAGGAATAATGCAAAAGGCACAGCGATAGTCACAACCCTCCGCCACCCGCAGATAGGCCACGGGAGCATGGGTGGTACGGTAGCGGGGCACGGTTTCATCGGCAATGTAGGTGAGATCAGAGGTAACGGCATTGACGCGATCCCCTCCCTCCACACGGCGGATTACCTCGACAATTTGGTGATAGTCCCCTGTGCCCACCAAGGCCACCGCTTCCGGGATTTCGTCTAGTAACTCCTGCTGAAAATGTTGAGCCATGCAACCGGAAATTACCAGTTTTTTTCCCTGCACCGCCAACTCCATCAGGGTACGCACCGACTCGCGGCGAGCGGACTCGATAAAGCTACAGGTGTTGACGATCACATAATCAGCCAATTCTTCATCCCCATCCACCGAATAGCCCGCTGTTGCCAACAGACCCAGCATATGCTCGGTATCCACCCGATTTTTTTCACAACCGAGATGATAGACCGCAATTTTAGGCCGCGTCTGGGGAACCGGAGAGGGAGCAAGTGTCATGAAACAACCAGTTCAGAATATGGCTTTACGATTCTAATGCAAATTGTTGATGGGGTTATGGGTTGGCAGCTTGTGGCGGAGCAGACAAGTATGATGGGGAAATGCAGGGGATCCCAAGCGATGCTTGCTGGCGGATGGAGGGATGAGTCAGTGGACTGAATGGCAGACCGCCACCAAGAAAGGTTTCCTTAATATTGAAGGACAGGGCAATGGAGCATCGGCAACAGGAGCCTGCTGGGGGTGAACCCATCGGGGGAAAAATTGAGAAAACCGAAAAAACCGTTTTCCTAGAGATCGATACCAGTCTCAAGCGTCTCCATCGCCACTGGCAAGAACTCAAAAAATCTCGCCAAACCTGGGACTTCAAGCTGACCGCGCAAGCCCACCAAGCCTACCAAGCCGAATGGCAAACCCTGTCTGAGCAATGGCCGCACCAGCAAGCCCTTCTGCAAGCGGCGGCTGTTCAGGATCAAGCTTTTGTCCAATCCCCCGATTATCCTGTGGCGGTGGAAGCTGCTCTCCGCCAGATGGGCATCCCGTTGCGGGGGGAGTTTCCCCACTACGAATTTCCCCCCTTCAAGCTGACATTTTCTCTAGAGCAGCAGACGATTCGCCTTAGCTTGGGACGTAAGTCTGAGCAAACTCGTATATTTGCCCATGCCCACTTAGCGACTTGGGTTAGCCGACACTATAAGCGGGTGCTGGAGGGCCGCTTTGATGCCAACCGCTTTTGCCAAGAATTGTTGGCCGCTTACCAAATTCTTAATCCACTGCTCATGCACGCCCCCAGTGTTACCTGGGGTCATCCCGTTCCCCTCAAAGAGATCTACCGCCTCCTCACCTTGCGGCAGGTTGCCCGCCAGGACTATCCCGAAGCTCTTTTTGCCTTTGATCTGGCTCGCCTCCAAGAACAAGCGGATATACACGATGACAGCTATCGCTTGGAGTTAATTCCCTCTCGCCAGTCTGCCACGGGTCTGCTGCTCGTCAATAGCCGTGGGCAGGAAAGTCGTGTGAGCAGTCTGGCTATTTACCGCTTGCAAGCCTAGAAAGAGAAAAGGGATCCCCACCTAAATAGACTGTGGATCCCTTGCGGACTCTCAGGTTGTTCTAAGTCAAGGAATGCAAGATAGGGGGATGGAGGTTAGTGATGGGTACTGTCAGGGTGGGAATCACGGCTTTTCTTTCCCTCTTCCAGGGTTGTCTCTAGCCGCAAGACTGGCTCATTAGCCGCTTCCAATTCTCCAGCAGGTCCACCATGATCATCGCTGGAGCGCTCATTGAGGAGAATCTCTAGATCCTCTCGCACAGATTCATCCACTTGATCCAACAACATCTCATCTTCAGGACATTCATCGGCGATCAGCAGATCGGTAGGAGAGGCTAATCCCTTGGGAATCGTGGAAAGTTTTTGCGCCACCGCCCCGATACTATCCAGGCGCACCATCTCCTCCCAAGAACAAATCTCATCTTCATCTTCCGTCTCATAGCGCACCTGCACCGTGTCTCCCTCGATGTCGAGGATGCGGGCACGCTCTAGC
The DNA here is from genome assembly GCA_033764955.1 of Cyanobacteriota bacterium. Lineage (GTDB taxonomy): Bacteria > Cyanobacteriota > Cyanobacteriia > Thermostichales > Thermostichaceae > JANRIL01. The sequence continues at coordinate 83,793 of JANRIL010000010.1, forward strand.
CAACGCCCTTGGTCTCGCAGGTAAATCCAAACGTCTTTTCCCTCACGGGAGAGTTGATAAACCTTACGATGAAGCATAATCTCCTCCTCCTCAGGCAACTGCCAACGTTGGACTGTGATGTGGGTTACTCTCCCATCCCTCTATCTTAGCGGTTGTATTCACGACTGCACGGTGAGTGCTTAAGAGTGATCACAGGATTGATTGCCAGTGAAAAGCGTTGGCATCCCTCATTTCATCAGGACACAGGGTCATCTAGTCGCGCCAGCCCCCCTCTAAAAACGGGTTTCCCATTCAATCGAGGCACTGCTGTTGCCCTCAAAGTCAGTGCTGAGGCGAGTGAGGATATTGGGATGAAGGCGGTAACGGGCGTTGTAGCGGGTGGGTTGAAAGGCATCGGTTAAGTTGCGCTGGGCGGATACGGAAATTTGGGATCCCAAATCCTTGGCGACTTCCAGCCCCAGGCCCACCGAAAAACGGTTGGGAGCTGCGGTAGAAATCTGAGGAATCGGGCGCAGACTGATATCCAGCCCCAGACTTTGTCCCAGTTCATCCTGGATGTTGTTAAGGAGGGTGGATCCCGCCAATCCGACCGCCGATCCACTGCTAAGCAGGGCGACGGCATCACTACCCAGCAGGGCAATAATTTCTGACTCGGATCGGGGGGGGCTACTGGTCAACTCCAGGATGCTGTCTTGCGGATCGGTGCCCCCCAGGGCGCTGGCTCGCCCCTGCACACTGGCAAAGATATCAATATTTTCCGTGGAGCCAAGGGTGTTGCTGCTGTTGTTAAAAAGGGCAATGTCTTGGGGGTTTTGATAGACTTCGGTGGCCTGCGTGACCAGCCGCAGATCCAAAAAAGGATCCAAGCCGTTATCCAGGTCAAAAACGGCAGTGTTGCGGCGGGAGCGATCCAGACGAAAGCTGGCAATCGCCAGATCGATCAATCCCCGCTCCAGATTGATCGTGCCCGCAGGCTGGGGATCCTGCAGCGTCCCAAAGATTTTCAGATCGCCACTGGCTCTAAAGTTGAAGAGGCGTCCCCGTGTAATTTCGGTGTTGGATCCTAGCGTTACCAGCAAGCCATTCAGTTGTGGTTGCCAAGCGGGATCCCCATCATCTCCCTCTGGGGTAACGACCTCAGTTGCCGAGGGATCCGTGTTGGGGCTGACATCCAGCTTACCGTCTGAAACCACCAGTTGTCCCTCCAGCAGAGGTTGCTGCAATAACCCGCCCACCTTGACGGATCCAGCCAGCTTACCTTGATAGAACTTGGGCAGATCCAGATACAGTTGGTTGAGTTGCACCGTCAGAGGGACAAAGGCATCCCCTTGACTCAAGGCTCCCTGGGTGTTGATGGGCAGACTACCGGAGGCGGTCAGGGATCCCTGGCTAAAGGATCCTGTCAAGTTTTTCACCTCGAGTTGGTCGGTGTTAAAGGCGATCTCCCCCTGGATATCGGTGATCGGTTGGGGAAAGGCGGAGAGCTGCATCGTACCGGAGTTAACCGTCAGGGATCCCTGGATCACGGGTTCCTGGAGGGTTCCCTGCACCAAGAGAGAGATTTGGCTATCGCCCCCCTGCCAGCGCACCTGATCCGTCAGCAGATTGATCAACTTCAATCCTTCGTCTTGCGCCAAGAGTTGTACATCGATCTCCTGGCGGGGGGATTCCACCTCCGCAAAGGGTAGGCGGTAGGGTACTAAGCCGGCAATCGTGATGGGGTTTTCGCCGCCCGTGGCGATGGTACTATCTAAGCGCAGTTGGCCTTCGTCATAGTCAAAGCTGGCATTGACCGCTTGTAGGGGCACTTGATTGATCCGCGTCTCTGCCAGAGTGATCTGACCCTGCGCCGAGGGATCCCGCAGATTACCCATCAGGGTCATGCTGCCGTTCAGATCCCCCTGCAAGTTGAGGTGATCCGGCACAAACCGATTCAACAAATCTAAAGGAAACGCAGTGATTTGCAGGGATCCCGATTGTTCCTCTAGACCTAGATTGCCTTGAAAGGAGGTGACTCGTTCGCCGGAGCGCAGACTGAGGGCGGTCAAATTGACGGAGCCTTCTGCCAGGGATCCAGCGGCGGTCAAGGATTCCACCCGAAATTCGGCGGCTGACCAGTTTTGTCCTGCCAGATCAAAGCCCACCTTCAGATCCGTCAGGGATCCCGCTAGGGTAACGGCGGCTTGAAAATCCCCTTGCAGGGCGGTAGGAGGTGGGATCAACGGCTCCATCTGGGCGGCAGCCAAAGCCAGTTGCGTCCTTACCTGCTCAGCATGGAGAGCCAGTTGGTCCCAGAGGGGCAAGGATGAGGTCTCAATCGGTTGAGCCGCCACCGCCGCCGCCGGCTTGAGGGGGGGCAACCGCCAGCCCCGTTCCGCTAGATCCTGCCATTCCTGCCACTTAAACGTAGAGACAATATCCTGGAGCTTGCCGGTGCTAGTGGCCAACTGTAACTCCAGGTGGGGAGTGGGGGAAGCCGGAGTGGGTAAGCGCAGATGACCTTTGGCTTGGTAGAGACTGTCAAACAATTGCAAACTGGCCTGAGCTAGACGAAATTGCCCATCCCCATAGGCAAAATCCGCCGAAAGCTGTTGGGCGGTCAACCCAGCCATTTGCAGTTGAGCCACCGTGGCCTTGCCTTGGGTGCTCCAGTCTTTCAGGTTAACGGTCAGGTTAGCTTCTAGGTTGCCGGCTATCCCCACCTGACCGGCTAATCCTGCCAACAGTTGCAGAGGCAATTGGCTCAGGCTGATGGCAAACTGCTGGGGCTGATCGGGAACGGGGGATCCCTTGGCCTCGATTTCCCCCTGTTTGAGGTGAAATGCTAGGGGCTGCCATCGGGAATCGAGCCGAACCGCCAAGCGATCCCCATTGCCCTGTAAATCTAGGTGGCTCTCCTGGGGATCCCAGCGAATCGGGCCCGCCAATTCACTAAATTGCAGCCCCCCTGCCTTCGCCCCTCGCAGACGCAGATCGCCGATTAGTTGGAGGGCATCCCGTTCTCCCGTCAGGCGTGCTTGCCCCTCCACTTGTCCACTCACATCCAAGAGAGCCGGAATCTGGGGCAGGGTGGCCAGGGAGAGGGGTTGAGCCGTGACCGTCAAATCTAGGGATCCCACCGCTAGGGTTTGGGGATTGACCGGGATCCGCCCCGTCACCGCCACCTGCGGCAACAGATTAGCCTGTTCAACTGTCAAGCCCTGGCCATCCCAACTGACCAGACCCGTGATGGAGCCAGGCAGTCCGGCTAGCCCCTCGGTCAGCTCCACCCTGCCACTGGCGCGCAACCCCGCCAAGCTCAAATCCCGCCGACTGGCGCGCAGGCGAAAATCTCCCGATAATGCTCCCGTCTGACCGGGGCTAAAAAAGGCTAAAGCCACCTGATCGGGACTCACTTCGGCTTCTAGCCAATCCGCTTGCAGGCGCGCCGTCACCGCCGCCTTCCCTTGGCCTAGCAACAGTTGCGACTGCGGAATCGTCAGCATGCCCGCTTGCCAATCCAGTTGTCCCTTGCCCTGAATCTCGCCGCCGATCACCCGCCAGTCCGCTTGCAGGCTGGGAATGGATCCCGTGATTTGCAACTGCCCCTGTCCATCTAACTGACCGAGGGAGCGGGGTAGGGTGGCTCCATAAAAACGGGCGAGGGCGGAGGTATCCACCCCCCTGACCTGCCAGTCAAACTGGGCAGTGGGCATAGCGGTCAAGCGCACTTCTCCGGATCCCTCGGCGGATCCCCCGGCAGACTGGGTGCGGATGTTGGCAAAGCGCAGCACTTGATTTTCTAGAGCAAAGTCAGTGGCATAGGCAGTCAATGGGATCCGATCCACCTGCCCTGTTCCCAATGACTGCACTTTGCCCGACAGCAACGGATCATCAAGGGATCCCGTCAGTTGTACGAGGGCTTTGACATGGCCGCGACTATCGAGCGGATCGCTTAACTGAAAGGTTTGCAGGATATCCGGCAGGGCAACCTTCGCCACCGTTGCCTCCAGTTGGTAGCCTGGTTCTTCTCCTGCCCAACGAATCGGGCCGTTGGCTTGAAAGGGGATCCCTCCATAGCGAGCTTGCAGATTGGTGAGGGTAATCCGGTCACTAGCAATCTCTAGAGATCCCTGAATTTGCGTGAAGGGTTTGGGAATGGGAGTGATCCCTAAAGAAGCCCGTTTGACCTGGGCGGATCCCGCTAGGAAGAGCGGTTGATTGGGCTGCCAACCCAGGGTCAGATCCAGGCTGCTGTCTCCGGTGATGCTGGGGATCGGTAAATTGGGCAGAATGCTGGGCAACAGATCGAGGGGGAGCTGCGGACTGGTCAGGGTGATCGATCCCCGGCTGCCCCCAAAATCCGCCCAGCCCTGCAAATCTAGAGGCTGATCCGCCAGACGGCTCTTCACCCGAAACTGGGCGGGGGATCCCTCGCCCAGTTTCCAGTTTCCGTCAGCGGTCAGTTGCTTGAGGGTGCGCCGTTCCCCTCGGATCGGGATCGCGGTCAGTTCCCCCTCCTGCACCGAGAGGGTGAGTTCCGTCAGGGGTAGGGCGGGAGCACCGGATCCGGCAGGCAAACGCAGATCCAAATCCGCCCAGCCTCGATCTAGGGTTTCCATCCATAACAGTTGCGGTTTAACCAGATGCACATGCAGGGCGAGTTGTTGCTGGCTGAGCAGCCGCCACAGATCGGGTCGAATCTGAATCGCCGAGACAGTGGCTAAATTTTCAATGGTGCTGGAGCCAATGGCTATTTGCCACGGCCAAAGATAGGTGGGATCCCCCAAATCCACCTGCCGCCCTAGGGTATCGGCTAGGGTGGTCTCTAGCTGGGGGAGGAGGTGCTGAGCCACGTAGGTATGGGATCCCCAGGCAATACCCAGGGAGGCGGCGGTCAATCCCAGGCTAGTCACCGCCAGACCACGCAAAATTTTGCCCGTACCACCACGAGCCAGTGCCCAGAACTGCTCCTGGAAGTCTTTCTTGTACCAGAACGGTTCAGGCATTGGATTGCCGATCCAGATGGTATTTCTGACCACTACCCACACCACTCACTGCCTATCATGTTACTCAACATGCCCTAGGCTGCCACATTCGCAGAGCCGCAACCCACAGCCAAAAGTCCCAGATTTTTGGGTGGTATCGATCTTTACAGCCTATCCCTTGATCGTTAACTACAACGCAGCGTCTCGTTTGGAGGTGAGGGATCCGCCTAAATCCCCCTTAATAAGGGGGACTTTGCATCTGGTTCCCCTTTCAAGGGGGGCTGGGGGGGATCTCTGGACTGTGTTTAGTGGACTGTGTTTAGTTTTTCAGGGAAGGGCTGTAACTCAGAGCATTGGCAATCGCAGTTGGGAGGGGGTATCTCCTCCACAGGTGAGGGTGAGGGTGATCACCTGCGCCTCGATCAGGCGGGCTGTGGCGGGTGGGGATCCCGTGCCAGGATTGACCGGAAAGGCGGGAAAGCTGGTGGCACTAATGCTCAAGCGCAGGGCACTTCCCGGCGGAATGGCTAGGCAAGTGGGTTGAAGGGGAATGCGGAGGGGTTGGGTGGGATCCCCTGGGTTGACACGCCGATAGCCCTGCGTAAAGTTCAAAACACTGGCTCCTTTTACCTCCGAAAGCACAACCGCGATGTCAAAGCTGGGGCTGTCTGCTGTTACATACAAATCCACCCAGGGATCCCCAGATAGGCGCATCGTCTGTTCAAATACTCCTGTGGTATAGGTTAAAACGTCGCTGCGATCATCGAGGCTCGACCGATCCATCGGTCCTGCAAATCCCCCTAGACTGGGCACAGGTCGCCAGGGATCTGCCACCCAGCGATCGGCAGCAGCAGCAGCAGGAGCCTGTGGTTGTAGGGATCCCTCACTCACCGCCATCGCCGCTAAGCCAGAGGAGGCTAAATAGAGGGGAAAGGGGGAGGGTTGCGGCCATGCGGCGTATTCTCGCCATTGATTGCTGCCCATTTCAAACAGGCGGATGGGTTGGCTCTGGCTCAGGCCATTTTCGATTCCTTTCAAAAAGAAATCAAACCAGCGGATTTGCAGGCGGTCGATGGGATTGACGGCGGCTTCCCCAAAATCGACGGATCCCACCTTCCGTCCCCAGGGTAAGTGGGTCCAGGGGCCAACGATCAGATGTTGAGGGTGCTGACTGCGCTCGACCACATCACGAAATAGATGGATAGTGCCGGTCAAATAGGGATCAAACCAGCCGCCAATATGTAGCATCGGCAGATCCACAGAGGCTAGGTGAGCATGGGGGGAAAGCTTTTGCCAGTAGGGATCCGTGGCCTCAGGATGAGCCAGCCAATCGTGATAGAAGGAATCGGCTGCTAGTTTTTTCAACAGTTTGGGACGCGCCGGAATGGGATCCGTCAGGGGGAGCTGCTGAGCCGCGCTCACGAGCTTTTGAAAGCGGGTTTCTTTTCCCTCTAGGCGGGCGGTTTCTGCTGCCAACTGAATCGCCCAACTTAGGTTGTTTTGCAGGCGAAAGGCTCCCCCCAGATAGGCCATATCCCCATAAAGGTCGTAGGCCATCATGGCAGGACAGAGGGTTTTGAGGGCGGGTGGGTGGGCGCTCGCGGCATAAAGCTGGGTCATGGCTTGATAGGAAAATCCATACATCCCCACCACTCCGCTACTGTTGGGCAAGCTAGCCGCCCATTGCACGCTGTCGTAGCCATCGCTGATTTCGTGGGCAAACAGGTCAAAGCATCCCTGAGAGGTTCCCCGTCCCCGCACATCCTGAATCACCACCAGATAGCCGTGCGCCGCATACCAACTGGGATGGGCATAAACCACCGTCGAGGCAATCTTGCGTCCGTAGGGCTGGCGCATCAGCAAAACCGGAAAGGATCCCGGTGCATCAGGACGGTAGAGATCGGCATCCAGGCGGATCCCGTCACGGGTTGGCATCGATAGAGTTTGGGGGGGAGCTACAGCCAGCATGATGGAATCGGGATAATGGAATCGGGATCCTTGAATGCGCCACCAACTGGGGGATCAAGGTTCAGCCACCAGCTTATTTTTACCCCTTCTGATGCCCGCCATGCGTTACTTCAACCGAGTTTTGCTGAAAACCCCAGAGAGTATCGAGCTAGAGCTAACCCTAGCCGGAATTGGCAGCCGAGCCTTAGCCGTGATTATCGATGATTTGGTGATTGGTGGCCTATTGGTTTTTGTGATTTGGGGGACTGCCTTTTTGTTTTTGGGATCCCTCAACTTAGAGAGTCTCTTGGGGATTGAACAAACTCGTTTGGGTCAATGGTTGTTAGCCTTGCAGGGGCTACTCTCATTTTTTATTTATGTTGGCTATTTTGTGGTTTTTGAAACCCTTTGGCAGGGACAAACCCCCGGCAAACGCTATAGCCAGATTCGCGTCATTCAAGATAACGGGCAGATGGTGGGGTTGCCGCAAGCGGTGTTGCGGGCTTTGATGCGACCGATTGATGAACTGTTTATGGTGGGGGTTCTGCTAATTACCCTGGGCAAACGGGAAAAACGGTTGGGGGACTGGCTGGCTGGCACGGTGGTGGTGCAAATGGAAAAACCAGAATCCACGCCCCTCCTCACAGTTTCATCAGCTAGTCAAGAGTTGGCCGAACAATGGCGGTTCACCACCGATTGGCACCGTCTCAAACCGGATGATTATGCCGTGATTCGAGAGTTTTTACAGCGCCGCCGCCACATGGATTCACAGGCGGTTCGTCAACTGGCTCAATCCCTGGCTCAGCCAGTCAGCCGCCGTCTGGGGCTAGATATCGGGTTGATGGATCCCCAAATGGTCTTGGAGGCAGTGTATTGGGCCTATCAGGAGCAAAAGACGGAGAGATTGTGACGTACTCCCATCACCGATGCAAACATACGGTGTGGGCTTCTCCATCCTTTTCAGGACTTCGCGTTTTATAGTGAGGCGACGCCCAACCCCACTTGGAAACACCACAGCAAAAGTTGGTCGGCTAGTCCAAATTGTGC
>JANRIL010000025.1:0-52382 GCA_033764955.1 Cyanobacteriota bacterium
TAGGGATCCTTTGGCAAAGACTTGCTCGCCAACTGCTCATAAATTTTGGCATCTACTAAAAAGCGAAACCAGAAAGCTTGTAAAACCCCGTAGATTAACCCAACTTTTCCATCTAAAAAACCCAACCGAAGGATATAGCTATACAGAAAAAACAGAAAAGCTCTTCCAAACAAGGGGGTTCGATAGTAGAGTTTGTTTTTTAGCCATCGTTTTTGCATGCGGGGATCCCCAGATAAATCGGCTTTAAGGGTCATTGATGCCTGGTAAGACTCGTCCGACTGCAAAACTTCGACAGCTTCTAAGGTAGACCAGCGATTGTGGCTATACGTCCATTTTTCCAGCGTAACAAGCTGTAAATCATGCAAAATTCCCTTCAGTTTGGCTGTTTTTCCCTGCACAATAAAATGTTGATCATAAAGTCTTTCTTCGCATTGTCCAGAGCCAGCCTTAAAGAGTCTTAAATGCCAGTTTGGATTCAGATGTCCATGTCGGATAGGTTTTCCCAAAAAATAGGTTAGCCGTTTAATTAAATAGCCATCGATATCCGGCAAAGGATTGGCAAGCACCTGTTTGATTTGCCCAGTTAACTCTGGGGAAGCCACCTCATCGCTATCCAGATGTAAAACCCAGTCATTTGTAGATAAGTCAGCATGGGCTTGTGCCCAATTTCGTTGAGCTGCATAGTTAACAAATTCATGCTGAACAACTTCTGTGGAGTAAGATCGAGCAATGTCGAGGGTTTTATCGGAGCTAAACGAATCAACGATCAAAATACGTGAGCCTATAGAATGAACAGATTCTATCACCTTTGAAATGGAGCTTTCAGAGTTATAGGTCAAAATAATTACGGTGAGATGAGCAGGCAAATCAATAGTTTCAGAAGATATTTTAGAAGATAAATTCATAATAGGTAGATGTGTATCTGTGTGATATCTGATGGGTAATATCTGTAAGTGTGAAAGGCTAATTTCACTCGGTCTATTGGCCGACGGAGTTTTTATCTTTTAGGATTCTTGGTTTGATTGGACGACAGGGATGACCCGCACAAACCATCCAAGCGGGCATATTTTTGGTCACTACGGAACGGGCACCAATCACGGCTCCAGTGGCAATGGTAATACCAGGGCAGACAAAGGCTTCAGCACAAACCCAAACCCGATCTTCGATCTCAATCGGCTCAGCATAAAGTGGGAAATTGGGATCCTCATAGTCATGGGATCCGGTACAAAGATGGGATCCCTGGGAGATGACCACATGATCCCCTACACGAATCTTAGCCATCGAATAGCAGGTTACCTCATCGCCAATTCCCACATAATCGGCTAATTCTAAATTCCAGGGTGCCCAGATTTTGGCACTGGGATAGACATGACAACATTTGCCAACCTTGGCTCCAAAACAGCGCAACAAAAAGGAACGCCACTCATGCAGAGGACGAGGTGACGGGCGAAAGAGTAAGACATAGCCAATAGACCAAACCACTCGGGCAAGTCGGTTAGATAAGGAAAAACTGGCCTGGGTGTGGGCATCTTGATTCGATAGGATGCCTAAATTTTGGGATGGGTTGATGATCGGGGTTGCCGCCACTGGATCGGCTGATAGAGGGGCAGCCTCATCCTGGCTTGCTGATGATTGATCCATAAAGCATCCTCGTATCAAAAGGGGAGAGGGATCCCGTTCTTTATCCCTCCGCATCGAGAATGATTATAGGGGGCGATGGCGGCGATACCAACGCATCAACATTCGCGCCAATAAATCAGGATTATGACGAATCAATCCCGTTGAGGTGTCTTCGGTCATCACATTAGCCAAAACCGCTCGACAGCCCAAAAAGGCCAACTTATCAGTATCGAGGCCGACGGGTTCCGCTCCCACCTGATGATAGCGGGCGAGGGTTTGCTCCGAAGGCGGCTGCTTCTGCACCAATACCCCATCAAACAGGCGGGTTCCTGCCACTCGATCCAAGGCCATGACATGATCCCCCACGCTATACCCGGTGGTTTCTCCTGGCTCCGTCATAATGTTACAGACATAGATGTGGGGCGCGGCATTATCAGCAATCGCTTCCACAATCTCTGGAATCAGCAAATTGGGGACAATACTGGTGTAGAGACTACCAGGGCCAAGGATGATAAAGTCGGCTTCTCGAATCGCTTCGATGGCTTCCTTGACTGCTGGGGGGTGAGGGGGTTGGCAGCCCACCCGCACAATCTGCCCACGGGCTTTGCCAATATTCGACTCCCCCACGACGCGCCGCCCATCCGCAAGCTCAGCCCAGAGGGTGACATCGGTTAGGGTTGAGGGGAGCACTCGCCCTTGAATGGCTAATACCTGCGATGTTGCGCTGATGGCCTGGATTAAATTACCTCCTGTGACAGCGGTCAGCGCGGTGATAAACAAATTGCCGAAACTGTGACCCGTCAGGCCGTCCCCAGCTTCAAAGCGATATTGAAACAGTTCTGTTAACAGCTTTTCTTCACTGGCGAGGGCAGTCAGGCAGTTGCGGATATCCCCTGGCGGCAACACCCCAATCTCCCGCCGCAAACGCCCTGAGGATCCGCCATCATCGGCCACCGTCACCACAGCCGTAATGTTAGAGCTATAGTGCTTCAGCCCCCTCAGCAAAGTAGAGAGTCCGGTTCCTCCCCCCAAGACAACGATTTTGGGACCACGATTGAGCCGCCGCCGCGAGAGCAGCCGATCGATCAGTTCTTCCTCATCCCCTTCGGGAATCAAGACATCCGTAATGGACTGGATCGCACTTCGCACCCCCAAAACCACTAAACCCAAGCCGAGCAAGGTCACCAGCGGCCCGCTGATATGGTTAGGCACCAGCCTTGTGATCAGGCTGAGGGTTTGATCCAACAGTTGCTTCAGGCGAAAAATCGGGGTGAGTTCTGACCAGATGGCGATCCCCAAAGCCGTCAGCAGAACCCCGCCAATGGCGAGAGAAAACCAGCGCTTGATCGAGAGACCAGGAGATAACCACTTCCCCCATTGTCCTAGCCGTCCCCCCAGGGCTTTGACGGGATCCGTTCCATCACGCTTGGGCATGGGGAGTGGCTCCTGAGGCTGACAAGGGATCCGCAAACAGTTTGGCTAGCTCTGCTTGGGAGCGGGCGAGGTGGCGGTGGTGGATCAGCCAGTGATATCCCTCCGGCAACGCTTCCGCCAGGGCTGGACGGAGCCGTTCCACCAAGCCGACCGAGCGGTGCTGTCCCCCTGTACATCCAATAGCGATGGTGACCTGTGAGCGGCGTTCTGAGCGAAAGTGCGGCAAAAACTGCTGCACCGTGGTTTGGATATGGTGATAAGTGGATTGGGTGACAGCCTCCCCAAACAAAAACTGTTGAATCGGCAGATCCTGACCAGTTAGGAGACGCAACTCCGGCACAAAATAGGGATTGGGCAAAAACCGCACATCAAAGACCAAGTTGGCATCCAAAGGGATCCCATACTTAAAACCAAAACTGAGTAGGGTGACCGTGAGGGGCAATGGCTCTTGCGTCAGGCAATCTTGCAGGCGTTGCCGCAGTTGCACCCCATTCCAAAGGGAGGTATCCAGCACCCAATCCGACTCCTCCCGCAGACCAGACAGGGCGATCCGTTCCTGCTGAATGGCTTCCAGCAGTCCACCTGGGGAATGGGCGAATGGACTATGGACGCAATAGGGGTGGGGGCGGCGGTTGGCACTCAAGCGACTGACCAAAACCGCATCAGCAGCCTCCAAAAAGAGGAGCTGAGTTTGCCCATCGGGAAATCGTTCCGCCAGCCAATTTCTCAGCCAAGGGAGATCCTCCTGCCATTCCCTCACCCGCAGATCGAGTACCACCGCTAACCGCGGATAGTGGGCTTGCCAGAAAGGGATCCCGGCCAACAAGAGCTTGGGGGGCAGAGCCTCGACTCCCACATAGCCCAACTGCTCTAGCTGCTGAACAGCCAGAGTTTTGCCGGATCCCGTCAGGCCAGCAATCAGCAACAGAGACTTCAGTTTAGATTGAGTTTCGGACATAACCTCTATTTTAGGGCGGGCGGGAATCGAGAGTATCCGTGGGATGGAGAACCCTCTCAATTTGATGCGGTTGCTATGCTCAGGTGTGTTGCGGATCCTCCTCTGAAAACTGGCCTGTGCGTGGTCAGGGGGAACGGATCGATTAAAATTCAGGAGGAATGCAAGGAGGACATTGGCTTGAGCGATCCCAATTCTTCTAAAACCCCTGATGTGGCTGACTGGCTGACCCGTGCCCGTCGGATTTTTTATGGCACGGCTACCGCTTTGGTAGAAATTATTCAGGATCCGGACAAGCGCAGCGAAAACCTCAACAAACTCTCCCTCGATCTCAATCAATTGGCGGATGAATTAGCCATCAAAGGCGAGATCACCGAACAAGAGGCGCTGCGTTTCATTGAACAGATCAATCAGCAAAACACCGCTGATTCCTCATCAGCTCCCCCCGACGACGCCAGTAGCCCGGTTTCTCCCCCGCCCCCCGCCCCCCCACCTGCCCCCGAGGGATCCCCAACCCCACAGGTTAGCTCCGATGAAATTTCTGAGTTGATGGAACTGACCCGTCAGATCGAGTCGTTGCGGATGGATCTGGAGCGGCTGCGTACCCAGGATCCCCCTGCGGATCCCCCCAGCTAAGGGATCCCACAACCTTCTAAGATACTCCTCTCCTCCTCTGCTTTGGGATGAACCTGTCCTGTGCGTATCGATGTTGTCACCCTTTTCCCTAGCTTTTTTGCCTCCCCGTTGCAAACCGGGTTGTTGGGCAAAGCCCTCGATCAGGGGATTGCTGAAGTGATCTTGACCAACCCACGCGATTTTGCCGCCGACAAACATCGCCGCGTCGATGATGAATGCTATGGGGGTGGGGTGGGGATGCTGCTGAAGCCAGAACCCCTGTTTGCCGCCGTCGGATCGTTGCCCCACCTACCCGATCGGCAAGTGATTTTGATGACTCCCCAGGGAGAACCCCTTTCCCAGCCCATGCTTTGGGAATTAGCCCGCCTTTCTCAGATGGTGATCGTCTGTGGACATTATGAGGGAGTGGACGAACGGGTGCGGCTTCATTTGGTCACCCGTGAGATTTCCTTGGGGGATTTTGTCTTGACCTGCGGGGAGATTCCTGCCCTTGCCTTGATCAACGGTGTGGTTCGCCTCTTGCCAGGAACGGTGGGCAAAGTAGACTCATTAAAGTTGGAGAGTTTTGAGGCGGGATTGCTGGACTATCCCCAGTACACCCGCCCCCCCAACTATCAAGGGTGGAAGGTGCCGGAGGTTTTGCTGTCGGGAAATCATCAGGCGATTGCCCGCTGGCGACGACAACAGCAACTATTGCGAACCTGGCAACGTCGTCCGGATCTATTGGCGAAAACCCCTCTGATGCCCCAAGATCAAGAGGATTTGCAACGAATCATGGAGGATCCCGATGCCTTGGATTCATAATCAGCGTTCTTGTCCGGCTAGCCGCTCCTCTCGATGGGGAATTGCCCTCTGGGGGGTGATGCTGAGTGGTCTGCTGGTGGCAACAGCCAGTTTCGCGCAAAACTATGATGTGAACGATGCCACGGCGCGACGGGGCAAAGGCAACACCAACCTATTTAGTGGGACTAGCATTGAGCTGCATGATTTGATGCAAGCGGCAGAAGCCCTAGGGAGCCGCACCCCTCCCCCTCAACAACAGGAAAAGTCCTTGGATCAGGCGATTGATCAGTTTAATCAGTCCCGCCAACCCAGCGTGACCATTCAACCGAGTGGTGGAGAAGCAGGGCAAGAGGACACGGCTAGCCCATAAACCGATGGAGGACATCGGAAATTTTTGGATCCCGGCGGGATTATGTCAACGGTAGGGCGTGGGAGTGAGGCATCCCAAGTATACTGGTTAGCGTGCAAGCCCCCTCCTGTCTAGAGGCTCAGGGGGAAGAGGGCCAACGAACCTGACCTCTGGAGGTATCTCATGACCAAGATCGTCTCCGTCCACTCGTTTCGCGGCGGAACTGGGAAATCAAACCTCACCGCCAATCTGTCTTCGGCAGTTGCGAGTACGGGCAAACGAGTCGGCATCGTCGATACCGATATCCAATCCCCAGGGATCCATGTGTTATTTGGCATGGACGAAGAAAAAGTGGGGCGTGCCCTCAACGATTATTTGTGGGGACGTTGTGCCATCGAAGAAGCCGCTTATGATGTAACTCCACCCCCCGTCAAAACCAACCGTGGTGTGGTTTATCTGGTTCCCTCCAGCATCAAAGCCGGAGAAATTGCCCGCGTGTTGCGAGAGGGCTATGATGTCGGACTGCTCAATGATGGCTTTCAGGAGTTGATCCGCAAGCTAAAGTTAGACTATTTGTTTATTGATACCCATCCTGGGCTGAACGAAGAGACCCTTCTCTCCATCACGATTTCTGATGCGTTGGTGTTGATTCTCCGTCCGGATCGGCAGGATTTTCAGGGCACGGCAGTCACCGTGGATGTGGCTCGCAAACTGGAGGTTCCCAAGATGATCTTGGTGGTGAACAAAGCCCTGCCGTCCTTTGATTTTGAAAAGATGAAGCGCCAAGTGGAAGCAACTTATAAAGCCAATGTGGGAGGGATCCTCCCCCTTTCGGAGGAGATGGTGCAACTGGCGAGTAGCGGTATTTTTAGTCTGCGCTTTCCCAATCACGCTTGGAGTAAAACCCTGCGGCAAATTGCGGCTCAAGTGATGGCTTGAGAGATTGCCAAAGCAGAATAGTGCATCTCATGGTTGATCTCCCTGAGAGCTTTTAGCCAATCCGCAAGGGATCCACATCCACACTCAGGCGGATGCCGCTGGGGCTTTTGTGCAGGATATTTTGGAGGTAGTTGGCGAGAGGCTCCTGTTTCCAGGCTAAGGGATCCCGGCCTTTCAGCAAGATTTGCCAGCGATACCAACCGCTCACCCGTTCGATTTGGGCTGGACTAGCCCCTAAAACCTCCACCGGATCCGACAGGGGGAGGGTGGCTAGCTCTTCCCCCAGACGGTGGGCATAGTCAGCTACTTTTTCGGGGGTCAACCCACTCAAGCGCAGGAGAAGCAAGGCGCAACTGGGGGGGTATCTGGCCTCGTGGCGATGCTGCATTTCTTGGTTGACAAACTGGGTATAGTCATAGGTCTGCACCGCCTGGAGAGTGGGGTGTTCAGGCAAATAGGTTTGGATCAAGACTTGACTGGGGGTGTTGCCCCGTCCCGCCCGCCCCGCCACCTGGGTCAGCACTTGGAAGGTGCGTTCACTGGCGCGAAAGTCAGACTGGTGCAGCAAACCGTCGGCGGCCACAACCCCCACCAAGGTGACCTGGGGAATATCGATCCCTTTGGTGAGCATCTGGGTTCCCACCAGCACATCCGCTTCTCCGCGTCCAAATTGTTCCAGCAACTCTCGATGGGATCCCTTGCGGCTGGTGGTATCACTGTCAAAACGCAACACCCGCAGTTCCGGCCAGGTTTGTTGCAGGGTTTCCACCACTTTTTGGGTGCCACTGCCAAACTGCTTGAGATAGGGAGAAGCACAGTGGGGACAGGTGGGTGGGAAGGGTTGGCGATCTCCGCAGTAATGGCAACGTAACTGCTGCCCCACCTGATGAAAGGTCAAGGACACATCACAGTGGCGACAGCCCAACGCCACCCCACAGGAGCGACACAAAACAAAGGTGCTATGACCCCGCCGTGGCACAAACAAAATCGTTTGCTGCTGTTGGGCGGCGGCCTGCTGAAGAGCCTGCTGAAGGGAATAGCTGAACACGGAACGATTACCCGCCTCTAGCTCCCGCCGCATATCGATCAGATGGATGGGGGGAAGCTCCCCGGTCATGCCCTGCTGCGGGATCCGTTGGGTGAGGGTGAGGGGGATGACGGATCCCTGGCGGGTGGCGCTAACAGTTTCGAGGGCGGGGGTGGCGGATCCCAACACCACCGGACAGTTAGCCTGCTGACTGCGCCAGAGAGCGACGGTGCGGGCGTGGTAGCAGGGTTGTGGCTGATCTTGCTTGTAGCTTTCGTCATGCTCTTCGTCCAAAACGATCATGCCCAAAGCGGGCAAGGGGGCAAAGATAGCGGAGCGGGTGCCGATCACCACCTGGGGCTGAGGTCGCAGCATCTGCCGCCAACTGTCAAACCGTTCTCCATCGGATAAGCCACTGTGATAGACCAAAACCTGGGATCCAAAACGGGCGCGAAACCGATCCGTAAGCTGGGGGGTAAGGCCAATTTCTGGCACCAACACTAGGGCGGAGGATCCCTGTTGCAAGACGGCGGCAATCGTTTGCAGATAAACCTCGGTTTTGCCCGATCCGGTGACGCCGTGCAGCAAAAACGTTTGGGGGGATCCCAGAGAGCGGGTAACGGTCTGCACCGCTTCTGCCTGCTCAGGGGTGAGGGCACGGGGGCGATCCCGATCTAGCGGGGGCTGGGATCCCAAGCGTAACGATTCCCGTAGCTCTACGTGCAATCGACCCTTGCGTGCCAGGGTTTGTACTATCTGGCGGGATCCCCCCGTTTGCGCCAAAAAATCGCTCAGCCACAGATCCCCCCCCAGTCGCTTGAGGGTAAGCAGCAGTTCCTGCTGGGGAGGGGTGAGACCCTCAGGGGTATCGTCGCAGAGGGTGATGGCCTGCTGCCGTTTCGGTCGGAGGGTTTCCACGGCTCGCCAATAGCTTTTGACCAACCCCTGCCGCCGCAATTCCTGGAGGGCTTGGCTGGCTTGAGGAATTTGCCGCTTCAGATAAAGCCATGCCAGATCCCCTTTTTTGGCCTGCAAAAGCTGGAGCAGGGCCAGCGCGGCTGGGGAAAGGGAGAGATCGGACGGTGACGGGCGAGATCCCACCAATTGGATGCGCCGTTGCGAACGGGTCAATAATCCGGCGGGCAAAACCGTGCGGATCACCTGGGCGAGGGGGGTGAAGTAATAGGCGGCCACCTGCTGCAAGAGTTCCCAACAGTCGGGAGGCAACAACCCCGCCATCACCACTTCTTCAATCGGTCGCACCTGCTGGGGAGACAAATCGGCGGGACATTCCCTCAGCCAACCCAAGACAATACCCGCCAGAGATTGTCCGCCAAAGGGAACCAACACTAAGTCCCCCACGTCTACCCGCATCCACTCCGGCACAACATAGGTATAACAGCCACTCATCTGAGGGCTATCCACCCAAACTTCCAACCAGCCAGGGATCCCTGCGCTCATGCTCCGCCCTAGATCCGCCTGAACTACTATAGCTAGGGATCCCCTCCCTCATCTCCGGTTAGGAATCCGCCAATCAACACCCATTGGGATCCCAGCGAGTTGTACAATGTCCCTGTTAAAACACTCCTCAAGCCGAGACGTAGAACTATGGGCAGCTTGCTGATGGTAGGGGAACAAACCTACGAAGTCGAACAACTCACCGATACGGATCCCCAATGGCGGGGCATCAAGGTCATGGTCAAAAGTGGCACGATGATGTTAGCGGTGGGCACCGAAGTCAAGCTGCAACCGGAGGGAAGCGAGGAAAGCCAACCCTATCGTGTGAGCATCTGCCTTTCTCCCGCTGCTCCCCGTGGTTGGCGAGTCTTTCTGGAACCCATAACTCGCTCCCTCTCCCCCCAAACAGCCACCCATACTCCCATCCTGCGGAGCGATTTACCCAATGGGGACAAGATCTTTATCATTAGCGTGGCGGGGGTGATCGGGGAGCAAGTCCGCCGCAGCGTTGTAGAGTACAAGGTTCCGTTTGCTCGCCTTTCCCAGGAAGTGAAGCGAATTACCAAAGCGGGCGGCAAAATCACCCGCATTACGGAAGCCGCCACCCTCGGCAGCCTCGGCTAAGCCAACCTTGCCCCTTGTTTGTGATGAATGCGCCTGTGAATGCCGCCCCCCCTTTGTTCCTCTCCCCCTGTGCTCGCTTGCGGGGAAGTCTGACCGTGCCGGGAGACAAGTCGATTTCCCACCGCGCCCTCATGCTGGGATCCCTAGCCAAGGGAGAAACCACCATTCGCGGGTTGCTGGTGGGGGAGGATCCCCGCAGCACTGCCGCCTGCTTTCGGGCTATGGGAGCCGAAATCTCCGACCTCAATCCTGAATGGGTGCGGGTGCAAGGGATTGGGTTGGGTCAGTTGCAGGAACCCAGTGACATCTTGGATTGTGGCAATTCGGGGACAACCATCCGTTTGATGATGGGGTTGCTGGCCGGACATGCCCAGCGATTTTTTGCTTTGACCGGGGATGCCTCCCTGCGTTCTCGACCGATGCGGCGGGTGGTGGATCCCCTGCGACAAATGGGCGCGGTTATTAGCGGGCGGGCAGGGGGAAACCTGGCTCCCTTGGCGATTCAGGGGCAAACTCTGCGGGGCATTGCCTATCAATCTCCGGTGGCATCCGCGCAAGTTAAGTCCTGTCTCTTGTTGGCGGGGTTGCTGGCGGAGGGAGAAACCAGTGTGACGGAACCTGCCCTCTCACGGGATCACTCGGAGCGGATGTTGCGGGCGTTTGGAGCCAAGCTGGAGGTAGATACCCATCGCAAAACCGTTTGGCTGCAAAGTGGGGGAGAACTGACGGGGCAGGCGGTGACGGTGCCAGGGGATATTAGCTCGGCAGCCTTTTGGTTAGTAGCCGCCACCATTCTGCCGGATGCTGACCTCACCCTCAACCAAGTGGGATTGAATCCCACCCGCACGGGCATCCTGGAGGTTCTCCAAGAAATGGGAGCCACCATCGATATCCTCAATCTGCGGGAAATCGCCGGAGAACCGATTGCGGATCTGCGGGTACGTTCCAGTGCCCTCAAGGGCTGCACGATTGGGGGATCCCAAATTCCCACCTTGATCGACGAGATTCCCGTGTTGGCGGTGGCAGCAGCCTGTGCCCAGGGCAAAACCGTGATCCGTGATGCTGCCGAACTGCGGGTCAAAGAGAGTGACAGACTGGCCACCATCGCCCAAGAACTAAGCAAAATGGGATGCCGTATCACCGAACATCCTGATGGCCTAGAAATTATCGGTGGGGATCCCCTGCGGGGCGCGAGCGTAGATAGCCATGCCGATCATCGCATTGCCATGAGCTTGATGGTGGCGGCTCTCGTGGCTCAGGGAGAAACCCAGATTAGGGGGGCGGAGAGTGCAGCGATTTCCTATCCTGACTTTGTTCCTACCCTACAACGCCTGATCGAGCAATCCTAGAGCAAGCGGTTGCCAACGTTAGTAAACCTGACGACTGCCGATTGATTTTGATGGATTCTGATGGATTCAGACCCATCCTCTCCCAGCGAGTCCCACTGAAAATTATTCATTATGGCCAATGCAATTCTCCTCGTGTCCTGCCCTGATCAAAAGGGCTTAGTGGCTAAGCTCTCCCATTTTGTTTATCAATACAATGGCAATATCATTCATGCTGATCACCATACAGATTTTGAATCCGGCTTATTTTTGACCCGTATCGAATGGGATCTGACAGGGTTTCAATTATCTCGTTCCGATACACAAGTAGCATTCGCAGAAATCGCCACTGCCATCCAAGCCAACTGGCAACTGCATTTTTCCGATACTTTGCCCCGTCTGGCAATTTGGGTCAGTCGGCAATCCCACTGTCTGCTGGATCTAATTTGGCGACAACGGGCAGGAGAACTGCAAGCTCGGATCCCTTTGATCATAAGTAACCATCAGGATCTCCAGCCTATTGCCGAGCAATTTGCCATTGACTTTCACTATCTACCCATGAGCGCTCCTACAAAAGCTCAGCAAGAACGGCAGCAACTCCAGCTCCTCAAGGACTATCAAATTGATCTCGTTGTTTTGGCAAAATATATGCAGGTTTTGAGTGCGGAATGCCTACAGTTAGCTCCGCCTGTGATCAATATTCACCATTCCTTTTTACCTGCCTTTGCCGGGGCAAATCCCTATCATCGTGCCCATCAGCGGGGGGTCAAAATTATTGGGGCAACTTCCCATTATGCCACTGCTGATCTGGATGAAGGCCCAATTATTGAACAGGATGTTGTGCGAGTCAGTCATCGCGATACCCCTGATGATTTAATTCGCAAGGGTCGAGATCTAGAGCGAATTGTTTTAGCAAGAGCCGTCCGTTATCATCTAGATAATCGAGTATTAATTTATCAAAATAAAACGGTTGTTTTTGCCTAAATGAATGGAGCTTTTTGATCTGTCAATTGATCTTGTGTTCTGATAAGCTTGGTAACTCTTCTTTCATAAATTGTGTGGTGCGCTCAAGCTCAGAACGCTCTTTCTTAGAAGATTAGTAGCTAGCCTCCTGTGATCGCACCTAAGGCTTGCAAGGTTAATACTTGGGCTGTGGTCACTCCGATCATTCCAGTAATATTCATCCCTTCATAGGGGCGATCACTCCGCAGCACTTTGACACAGGTTCCGGTGCGAGCATCCCACAGTCGAATGGTCGCATCCAAACTACTACTAGCCAACGTAAAGCCATCGGGACTCCAAGCCAGATCCCACATTCGACTTTCGTGCCCCCGCAAAATATGACAGCACTCCAGCCCAGAAAGATCCCAGATCCGAATCGTGCCATCATCACTGGCACTGGCAATCCACTGATTATTCGGACTCCAGGCAATTGCCCAAATGATGGCTTGATGCCCTGATAATTCTTGCTCCCAACTGCCTGTTGTCACATTCCAGATGCGTACCACATTATTTAGTGCACTGGTTGCTAAGTATTGACTATCAGGACTCCAGGATATAGCAAGCCCCAACTGACGATCATCAAACAAAGTCTTTAGGCATTCACCCGTATTTCCATCCCAAAGTTTAATCGTTTGGTCATCAGATGCCGTTGCTAAAAGGTTGCCATCGGGACTCCATTTGATCCACCAAATCCAGCTTTTGTGACCAGCCAAAATCCGCAAACATTCACCCGTTTGAACATTCCAGATCCTGGCGGTTAGATCATTATTGACGCTCCCACTACTGGCAAGTTTGTGTCCACCAGGGATCCAATCCACCGACCAAACCCAACTGGTGTGCCCGTAAAGGGTTCGCATACATTGCCCCGTACTGACATCCCATAACTTGATGGTGGCATCACCACTCCCACTAGCGATCATCTCTGAGCGTGCTGGAGGTAAGGCAGATACAGCACAGGGACTCCAGGCAACCGAGTAGATCCAGGCTTGATGCCCGGTCAGGGTTTGGCGACATTGCCCCGTTGCAACATCCCAAATTCGGATCGTGTTATCCGTGCTACTACTTGTCAGGGATTGACCATCCGGACTCCAGGCAATGCTTCTAATCAAATTGGTATAGCCTTGCAGCACCTCAGAACACTGTCCTGTTTTAGCGTCCCAAAGTCTGACTGTCTGGTCATAGCTACCACTGACGAGGGTTTTGCTGTCTCTTGCCCAGTTCAAAGCCCAGATCAAATCTCGATGCCCAGACAGGGTATATAAACAATCACCC
Organism: Cyanobacteriota bacterium; assembly: GCA_033764955.1. Taxonomy (GTDB): domain Bacteria; phylum Cyanobacteriota; class Cyanobacteriia; order Thermostichales; family Thermostichaceae; genus JANRIL01. The sequence continues at coordinate 13,425 of JANRIL010000025.1, forward strand.
GTCCAGGGATCCCACAGTTTGATCTGGCGATCGCTGCCGCTAGTGGCAAGCATTTGACCATCGGGACTCCAGGCGAGGGCATCTGACCAGAGGGAATGCCCAACCCAGGTGCGGAGGGGTTGTCCCGTTTTGCTATCCCAGAGAGTGACATGGGTACTGGCACTGGCAACCACCCCTCCATCGGGACTCCAGGCAACTTGGCGCACCCAAAAACCTCCAACGGTCAGAGTTTTCAAGCACTCACCCGTAGAGGGATCCCATAGTCGGACGGTTGAATCTTCACTGCCACTGGCCAAGGTTTTTCCATCGGGACTCCAGGCAACACAATAAACCAGGTTTTGATGACCATGTAAGGTATTCAGGCAAGTTCCAGTCGCCCCATCCCAAATTTTAATGGTGTGATCCCCGCTAGCACTGGCAATTTGAGTTCCATCGGGACTCCAGGCAACCCACCACACCGTTTGCTGGTGTCCTGGTAAGGTGCTTAGGCATTGCCCCGTCTGCGCGTCCCACAGCTTGAGGAGGTAGTCACCACTACCGCTCACCAATCGTTGGCCATCGGGATGCCAAGAAAGGGACAAAACCCAGCTTGTATGACCAATGAAATCTCTTAAGGGGTAACCCAGTACCAATCTGTGATCACTACTATCGGCGATTTGCCACAAGCGGATAGAACCGTTACTATCCCCTAGCACTAATGTTTGGGCAGAAGGGCTAAAGGCAGTGGCCACAATCCCCCCAAAGGTTTGAGTAAATCGGCAATCTTTTAATTCGGTGTCAGCAAGATTAACGTGAGCAAAGTGATGAGACTGAAAATTAACCTGACGAATTTTCAAACCAGAAAAGTCATACACAGACAGATCAAGATCAAGATTCACACATAGGTTGATCAGGTTCCCAACACTGTAATCAAAGAACGGCATTTGCCGGTTGCGAACCACCTGGAGTGCCCGTTGAAAATGCTGTTGAAGATGCTCGTTGTTCCGAAAAGCACCTCTAACATGAGTAGCGACACTACTTAAGATAAGACGGATTTGACTTTGGCGAACGTATTCTAATACTGTATTTTTGACTAAGGCATAGCGGCAAAATAAAGACAAGTTTAGCACAGTCAATTCATGGGATATTTGTTGAATCAAGTGATGGGTTACATATTCCATCACCACAGGTTGTTGAGTATATTGACTCAATAATTTCTTCTCATTGCTGGGTACCCGTCGTTCTACCAAGCTTCGCCAGGTTAGAGACTCCAATCCTTCTAGTAAGTCTGCTTTAGAAACAGAAGGAACAATATCTTGCACTAAGTCGGCTAGGGAAGTCCACTCACGGTTAATCGCCAACCAATACATAATGGTCTGTTCCGATTCGGACAGACGTCCAAACTGCTGTTCCAACAACCGACGTAAGCCATTAAATACCATTGTTTCTTCGGCCAAAAACAAGGCAATTTCTCCCTCAAACAAGCTTTGAATCGAAGCGGCTACAATTTTCAAGGCTAAGGGGTTGCCATTATAGAATTCACATAACTGCCGTTTTTCGTTATCGCTTCCCTTGAGTTCTTTAGATTCAATCAAGGCTAGGGATGCTTCCCAGGAACCGGACAAAGAGAGGGATCTTACTTTGCTGTCTATAGTTTCAAAGGTGCTAATTTCAGTGGGTTTTTCACGGCTAGTTAGGAGTAGACAACTTTGATGCTGACTTTCTCCCACTAGGCGTAACAACTCTCCATAACCTTCGTACCCATGTTGATAAAAGCCAACTCGATCCCCCGCCTGCAAAATAGATTCCAGATTATCCAAAATCACCAGGCAGCGACGAGTTCGCAACCAGTGGAGCAGTCGCTCTGGTTTAGCCTGGGTCTCCTGTTGCTGAGATAGGAAACCTACCCATTCCGATAGCAGGGTTTCCAAGGGTGGTGCATTACGGAGGGAACGCCAAATCACTCCGTCAAAATGGGTTTGACAGCTATGGGTGATTTTAGCGGCCAAGGAGCTTTTGCCCATGCCCCCCATGCCAAGTAAGGCGATTAAGGAACAGCGATCATCTAGCAGCCATTGACTCAAGATTTTCTGCTCGTCGGTACGACCATAGAAGATGGTGACATCAGGAGCCTCGCCCCAATCTATGTTGGGGGCTGGAAGTGTAGGGGTAACGCAGGGGGGTAACCGTAAATTCTCCCCCTGCGGGGGGGCATCATCTGTGATGGACTGGGTGGGTTCAAGACGCTTAAGGGATCCCCGTTGTTGGGGGTGCTGACGACGCCACTGTCGCTCTAAAACAGCTTGCAGATTGGTTTTCGTCACCGATTCGCCAAACACTTCCGACAGAAGTTTCCACAATTTAGGGGCGACATCAAATTTCAAATAGTTAGGGGAATAGTTGGATTCTTGGGCAATTTGGTCGTAGGTCTGGCGATTATAGGAGCCTCTCAGGGTCGCAACTTCAACTGGTGTGAGCCGCCTACCCACCTTATGAAAGACGATCTCATCCGTACCCTCTAGTAAAGGTTGAAACTCCATCAAGCGGCTCCAGACGGCGATTCCAGATTGTTTAGAAATTTACCTCAACTTTACCTCAATTTTCCTCTATCGACTCAAAAGCCGCGATTTCGCAAACTAAATATATGAGCAAAACCAAGAGATAGTTTCCATCTCAAGTGTCCACAAGATTCCCTGCATATGAATAGATCATCTGCTTGTCGTACTACCCATTACACGTTCTTAGAGGGATCCTATGCTAACAAAAATTGCTGAATTTTCTATAACTGATCAGGAGATTGAAGCATCCCGCTTATTTCGTTTTGCCAAAACGAAACTCTTAGAAGATGGGACTCCCCTGCTGTTAAAGGCTGTTTCCTACTTACGTCTTTGTTGCCGTGGGGTATGGCAACTTTCTGAACTGATGCCATGGATTCAATTAGACAACGAATGGGCAGCAGGGAAAGAAGTTTCATTTCCTGTTTTACTCTCAGAGCTATGCCAGTCCAGCCCAGAGTGGTGGCAGCAATGTTGGGTCAGCGATCGTGGCATTCTACGCTCTGATAATGCCGAAATAGACAAACTTTTTCAACCGTTGGGTTATTTCGTGGAAATGTTTGTCTATGAATAGACCCATTAAGCCCACATAGTTTCACCCCCATTCAGTAGCTATAAACAACCCATTCACTTCATTATTTTGGGGATCCTTGAACGATGATTACACCAATTCCTGCCCATTCTTCTCTCGCTCCAGAACCAGTTGAAGCTATTTTGCCAACACCTTCTCGACTTCAGGCATTACAGTTGTGGCTAACCCAAGCCTGGAATAGCATTTTCAAGCAACTTTTATCTGAGCATTACCCAGAACCCATAATTATCAGGTTGCAAGGACAAGGAGGGACATATTTCTGGAAAATTTATGACCCTAAAACCCACTCAAACACCTACTGTGGGAGCGACCAGGAAGTGATGATCTGGCTAGATAGCCATTGGCATGGGAAATAGGGCTGATACCGGATTATTAATCTGCGATGATCCCCATCCCCCTTAGGTCAGGGTAGTTTTTTCTAAAATTAACTTGGTGCGTTTGACCGGATCAGGAATGGGGATCGGATAATCACCCGTAAAGCAGGCGGAACAAAAAGAGTGGGGATCCCGACCGGTGGCCTTTAACATACCTGCCCAACTGATGTAGGCCAGGGAATCTACCCCCAACTGCTGAGCAATTTGGGCTACCGAATAATTGGCGGCAATCAAATGATCTTGGCTGTCGGTATCAATGCCATAAAAGCAGGGGTGGGTGACGGGTGGACTGGATACCCGCATGTGAACCTCGGTGGCTCCGGCTTTACGGAGAGCTTTCACAATTTTTTGGCTGGTGGTGCCCCGCACAATCGAGTCATCCACGATCACCACCCGCTTGCCCTGCAAGACATCATCGAGAGGGTTGAGCTTCATGCGAATGCCGCGTTCTCGCATGGTTTGGGTGGGTTGAATAAAGGTGCGCCCGACATAGCGATTTTTGATCAGCCCTTCGGTATAAGGGATCCCCAGTTGACGGGCAAAGCCAATTGCCGCCGGAGTGCCGGAATCGGGAACCGCCATCACCCAGTCCACCTCTACGGGAGACTCACAAGCCAGTTGTTCCCCTAAGCGGGTGCGATAGGAATAGAGGCTTTCGTCGTGCATCCAGCTATCGGGGCGGGCAAAATAAATCATTTCAAAAATACAGAGCTTGGGCACCGCCTCCGCCCAGCGTTGGGAAAACAGACCATCGGCGGTAATCCAGACCAATTCTCCCGGTTCGACATCCCGCAGGTATTCTGCCCCAATGATATCGAGGGCGCAGGTTTCTGAGGCCAAGACATAGCGCAGTGGATTGACGCCCCCCCCTTCCAGCGTGCCATCACTACAGACAATTTCTTGATCCAGCAGATCGGCGGCTGGGTTATCCCCCAATACCCCAATCACCAGGGGGCGCACACCATAGGGATCCCGAATGCCCATCATGCCCAGCGGGGTTCCCACCACCAAACTAAAGGCTCCTCGACAGCGCCCCAGGGCTTTGACCGTTCCGGGGATCCAGCTCTCCCCTTGGTTAACCGCCTCGGCAATGGCATGGGCAATACACTCGGAGTCGGTGGAGGAGATGAGGGGACGCTGCCCTTGCTCCAGTTGGGCACGCAATTCCGCTGTATTCACCAGATTGCCATTGTGCGCCAGCGCTAGCGGCCCCAGGCGGGTTTCTACCACAACAGGCTGAGCATTGACCACCCGACTGGATCCGGTGGTGGAGTAGCGGGTATGGCCTACTGCCAAATGGCCGCCCAATTGCGCCAAGTTCCCCTCATTAAATACCTGGGATACCAGCCCCATATCTTTATGGATCCGGCAAAACTCTCCATCAAATACCGCAATGCCTGCCGACTCTTGGCCACGATGCTGGAGGGCAAACAACCCAAAATAGGTCAGCTTGGCCACCACTTCATGGGGAGCCAAGATGCCAAACACGCCACAGGCTTCTTCGGGCTTGTCTGGGGATCCCACCTCAGGGGTGCGTGGAGCAGGGGAAGCACTCAACCCGGTTGGGGAAAAGGTCATGGGGGAGAAAATCCTTGTTGAAGGAGCAGGCAGCGTTACAAAAGTTATTTGTAGGCTCCTAGTCTACTCTGTTTTCGGGAGGGGTATCCTCCGAGAAATAGCGGGAATGGCTTTGCCTGAGGGGGAGGGAGGGAAGTTTGCCCAGGAGGAAGTAGGTGGGCATCTCCCCTTTGCCTTTAATCGGGATGGTTTGAGGGGGACTAAGTTGATAGTCGGTCATCAGCCGTTGGGCGGTCACCTCGCTCACCTGAATGCAGCCAGGTTTCCCTTGCGATTCCATGCGACTGGCAATGTTGACGGTATCCCCCCAGAGATCATAGATAAACTTTTTCAGACCAATCACCCCGGCGACGACGGGGCCAGAGTGCAGCCCAATCCGAATGCTCAGATCCATCTGGCTGGTTTGCCGAAAGGGGGCGAGGGTGGCCTGCATTTCTAGCGCAAAATCCGCCATCGCCTGGGCGTGATCCGAGCGGGGCAGGGGGATCCCGGCTACCACCATATAGGCATCCCCAATTGTCTTGATTTTTTCCAGATCATACTTTTCCACCAACCGATCAAACTGCGAAAAAATTTGATTGAGCAGATCCACCAGTTGCACAGGGGGAAGTTGTTCGGCAAGCTGGGTAAAGTTGACCAAATCCGCAAACAAAACCGTTACTTCCACAAAATGGTCAGCGATGATGCCCTGGGTTTGTTTGAGTTGATCGGCAATCGGTTTGGGCAAAATATTAAGCAGGAGTTTTTCTGAACGATCCTGCTCCGCTTGCAGTTGGCGGGTTTGCCAAAAATCTTTGCGAACAGCGAATTCATAGCTGTAGCTAGCAAACATGCCAATCAAACTGGTGACCACCAAAAAAAAGCTGCTTTTGCCCCAGACGGCGCTAGGGATCCCCACTACCTGCCAAGCCATCCACTGATAGGCCACAACCACCAGCCAACTCACGGCGCTGGCATAGACAAACCGTAGGCGTGCCAGAGTGTAGGCATAAACCAACACCAGCAACAAACCCACATGCACCTCGTCAAAACCGGGGGTGGGAGGCACGATCATTCTGACCCCGATAATCCCTAGGCCAGCCACCCCAATCGCCCCGCTACAAAGCAGTTGCATCCACCGCAGACTGGCTCGCCTATAGGTAAGGGCAAAAATCCCCAGCAACAATGGACAGATGATCCCATAGCGCAGCAGGCTCAACTGGTCTCGAATCATCCCCACCGGATACACCCAAACATCCAGCAGCCCAAACAGGCCAAACGCCAAGACACCCGACAGGGTAACCTGGCGCACATAGCTGAGGGAGCGGTGGGCATAATCGGCCAAAAAGAGCGCTTCCAGGTCTGGAGAAAACCGCAGGCTGAGGTGATCCCAAAGGTTTTTTTTGATCATGGCGGCAAAGGGATCCCGATCACCCCTGGTAAACAAGTCTTCAAGCACGGTTAGGCAGGCCGATCACCTGGGTATAGGATCCCCGTGCCTGGGTTACCCCGATGGTGCGTTCGGCCTTTTCAATCATGGGCCGACGCAAACTGACCACCATAAACTGCGCCTGCTGCGCCTGCTGCCAAATCATGGTGGCTAAGCGTTCCACATTCGCCCCATCCAAAAACATATCCACCTCATCAAACGCATAAAAACTGGAGGGACGGTAGCGTTGCAGGGCAAAAATAAAGCTGAGGGCAGTCAAGGATTTTTCTCCCCCCGACATGGAGGTGAGGCGACGCACAGGTTTCCCCTTCGGATGAGCCACCAATGATAGTCCTCCCGCTAACGGATCCTGAGGATTTTCCAGTTCCAGATGTCCGTCTCCATCCGACAATTGGGCAAAGATCGCGCGAAAGTGGTGATCCACCGCCGCAAAGGCATCCAAAAAGGCTTGTCGGCGCAGGGTGGCAAAGTTTTCGATGCGTAACAACAACTCGGTGCGCTCCTGTTGTAGGGTTTCTAGCTTTTGACTGAGATCGCTGAGGCGGTTTTGGGTGTCTTCTACCTCTTGGATCGCCAGCATATTGACGGGTTCGAGGGCGCGGAGTTTTTCTTCGGTGCGGCGGCGCTGTCGTTGCAGTTCCTCAAGGGTGAGTTGGGCGGGTACCTCCGGTAAAGGATCCGGTAGCTGGCGGTGAGCAAGTTCGGCTTGTTCAACCAACTGTTGCCGCAGGATTTCTTTTTCCTGTTGTTGGGTGAGGGCATGGTGGTGATCCCATTCCAACCGTTGCAACTGTTGTTGCTGGGTACGCAGTTGAAACTCCTGTTGATCCCGTTGTTGGCGGAGATGGGCTAGCCGTGCTTCCGCGAGAGCCAGTTGCTCCTGCAAGCCATCAATTTGGGCTTGGCATTGGCTGATTTGGGTCTGCTGCTGCTCAATGTGTTGGTCGATCTGGTTCTGGCGCTGTCGCCACTCCTGAATGCGTTCCTGCTGTTGGGACTGTTGAGCTTGGTTGATCTGTTGTTGGCTAAGGATCTGCTGCTGCTGTTGCTCCAGATCGCGGATCTGCTGGTTGAGTTGGTGGAGGGATCCCTCTTGCTGCTGGAGGGTGGCTTGTGCCTGTTGCCAGTGTTGATTGACGGGGGAATCTTCCAATTGCTTGAGCTTGAGGGTGAGGTCGCTGAGGCGGGCTTGCAGGGGTTGCAAGTCGGCTTGTAGGTGCTGAAGGCGGGCTTGGCTCTGGGTTCGCTGGGTTTGGAGGCTGTGCAGGGTTTGTTGGAGGTGCTGCTGCCGATCGTGACGGGTTTGCCACTCGGTTTGGTGGCGGTGGTGGGCTTGCTGGGCTTGCTGGGCAGTCTGTCGCCATTCGGCCAACGCCTGGGTTAGCTGCTTGGCTTGGGCTTGTTGGGCTTGCAGGCGGGGGGTGAGGGTATGCAGCAGATCTTCGAGATCGTTCAGGCGATGGCGCAAACTTTCCACTTCGGCAGATTCGCGGGCTCCAAAGTGCAGGCTGGATTTTTGGGGCTGACTGCCCCCGGTCATGGCCCCTGAGGTTTCCAGCAACTCCCCTTCTAGGGTAACCATGCGATAGCGACCGATGTGGGGTTGGGCGGCGGAGAGGCTTTCAAACACCACCGTCTGGCCAAAAACAAACCCAAACACATCCCGAAAGCGGTCGGCAAAGCGCACCAACCGTACCGCATAATCAACCGCTCCTGGCAGGTGGAGGGGGCTGGGGGGGCGGGTGGGCTGCAATTTGTTGAGGGGCAAAAAAGTGGCTCGTCCAGCTTTTTCCCGTTTGAGAAAGTGGATGGCACTGCTGGCTACGGTGTCGTCTTCCACTACCCAAAAGTTGAGGCGATTTCCCGCCGCCATCTCTAGGGCTATCTGGTATTGGGGATCCACCTCTGCCAATTGGGCGACTAATCCCAGCACCCCCGGCAGTTGAGCCGCCGTGATCACCTGGCTGGCGCGGGATCCCTGGGTATCTTGCAAGACCTGTTGGCGGGTTTCTAACTTGTCCAGTTGCCGTTGTTTGGTGTGAAATTCACTTTGCAACCGTTGGGTGGTGGCCTGATCGGTTTCCAGACTGGTTTGCAGCGCTGCCAGTTGAGCGGCTAAAGTTTGTACCTGGATTTCCGCCTGGGTTTGTGCCTCCGCCAGGGGTTGGGCTTGGGCGGATTGGGATCCCAACCATGCCTCGATCTGGGCTAACTCTGCTTGCAGCGTTTGCTCTTGACGAGCCAGTTGGTGGTATTGCTCCTCTAGGCGGATGGCCTCCTGCTGGGACGGATCATAGAGTTGACGGGTTTCTTCCATCTGGCGCGTTAGGTAGCGTTGCTGCTTTACCCAGGCATCGGCAGATTGAGCCAAAGCTTGTAAATGCTCTCGTGCCGCCAACAGAGCAGTCTGAGCTTGCTGGTGTTGTTGGGCAAGCTCCTGTTGTTGCCTAGCCAGATGGATGTGACGCTGCTCTAAAGTGGTTTGCTGGGTTTGCCACTCTTGGATCTGAACCTCCGATTGGTGGATGTGCTGGTGGATCGATTGATGGTCGGCTTGCCCCGTTTGTATCTGCTGTTGAAGCTGCTGTTTTTGAGCTTGCCAGGTAGCAATTTGGCTCTGCATTTGCAAGTATTCTTCTTCCCCTAGGGCATGAATGCGGCTTTGCATCTCCGCTAGGGCTTGCTCACTCTTGGTCAATTGCTCACGCAGTTGCGCTTGCTGGGCTTGCGCCGTCGCCTGCTGCTGCTGGTGTTCCTGAATGGCGTTGTTCAACTGCTCAATCTGGGTGTGCAGATGTCTCCAGGTAAGAATTTGCTGGCGGGCTTCGATCTCTGCCAGATCGCGGCGTAGTTGTTGATAGTGCTGAGCCTTTTGACTTTCCTGTACAAGACGGCTGAGATGGGCTTGCCATTCCTGCTCGATCAAGCGAAATCGCTCAATTTGCTCACGAACTGCTTCCAGCTTGTTGTTGGCTTGGGTGATCTTGCGGTCAAAGGTAGCAACCCCAGCCAGTTCATCAATAATTTGACGGCGCTCCTTAGCATTCATAGAAATAATACTGGTCACATCCCCTTGCAGGACAACGTTATAGCCATTGGGGTAGATGTGCATAGCTTCTAGCTGCTCGTGTAGCTCAGCCAAAGTGCAGGGAACATCGTTGATATAGAAGGTGCTGGTATAGCCAGGATTTTCTTCATCCCCTGCTCGATTGGGGTTGACCCGTAGCCGCCGCGTCACTTTCCAAGCATCAGGAGGATCCCCTGCCCCTTCAGAGGGGGACTGAACAGGGGTGGGCTGAGGGGAGGATCCCAGGGCGAAGGTTACCGATACGGAGGTTTCTACCCGTCGCTTGTGCCCTTCTAAACTGCCGGAATGGACAAGATCCAGCAATTTCTCGGCACGCATCCCCCGTGATGAAGACAAGCCCAGGGCAAACAGCAGGGCATCTAAGATATTGGATTTGCCGGACCCATTGGGTCCCGAAATGACGGTAAATCCTGGCAGCAGTGGAATAACAGTGGTGCTGCCAAAGGATTTGAAGCGAGTAAGCTCGATTTGCCTAACGTACATCTAGTGCTAGGCCAGTCAAATGACAGCTTTACCGTAGCATGGGTGGAGCAACTTGCCACCTAGTTCAGACATTCTTGAGGTTCAGAAGTACGGGTTCCCCAATCATCACAATTTCAAGACAAGACTCAGGTATATCCAGAGCTAGCAGAGAGGGTCTGAATAAAGGAGTCGAGCACAGATCAAGAATCCTTTTCGGAAGGGATCCATTTTAGGGATCCCCTAGGGCGATGACCTGTTGGATGGATAATCCGGTTATATCCGCCACCTGTGCAGAATCCATACCCATCCTTAGCAAGTTACGGGCAATTTGTTCGACTCGCTGTTCGGCTCGCTGTTCGGCTCGCTGTTCCCCTTCCGCAATTAAATCTTGAACGTAGCGAGTCTGCTTCAGATCATCCATCGTAAAAAACATGGCCTCTAACTCCGCACGACTTAATCGACTAAACTTATAAACAATCACCTTCTCTATCAATTCTAAGAGCTGGTTTGAGTCTGGGCTAGGCTGACGGCGAACCCGTTGCAGTACCCGCTGGGCGACTTCGTAGGCAAGGCTCTCTTTTGCCAAAACAATCTGTAAAATTCCTATTCCAATCGATGAAGTTTCTTGCTCAATCAGATCCTCTAGATAAAAAATGTGGAGTTGGCCAGATAACTCCAGACCACGATAATGCTTGGGCACTCCCGGATCCAGCTTACGCTCAGCAAAGATAGCAACAACCTGCCAATCTTGCTCAGGTCGATACTGACCCAGATAGACAAAGATCTCCGTAAATAAATCCCAATAGAACTCAGGCTTAGGCTGAAATTGTACCTCAACAAAATAAATAGCTTGCTCAAGTGATCGGGGCAAGAAAATTCCATCAAAGCGAAAGGCTAGCTCTTTCACCTCCTGAGAAACAAACTGATAAGATTGAGCCAATTCAGAGGGCTGACCAAGTAGTTCAAACAAGACTTCCGGCAATATTTGAAATAGCTGGTAGAAAATCGTGTCTGTCCGCATGGCTTTTCACTAGCTCCTACCTCTCATCGACTGTTTTGGGCGCAGAGGATGGCGAACCTAGGGATCCCTATTCGCTTCAGACAAACCGGGATCCCAACCATGCCCCACCCATCTAGTCTGGTCAAGGAAAAGCTTGCTCCTCTGGCCACTTAGCTAGGGATCGATCAACGTGCGGTAAGTCAGACTGGCGGCCACCTCTAACGATTTAGCCGCATCCCGAAAATAATAGCCGGCTGCCTCGTCCTGGGGGGTGGCATCACTTTTGCCCAACTTGGCTTTTGACTGCATCGAACAATACATCGCTAATCCCACCAAAATTTCCGATAACCCATGTTGCCCAATCAGCGTTTCAATATCTTCTAATAGGCTCTTGATTAAAGCATCAGAAATGGGTTCGGGTAAGCTTTCCATCGTGTTATTCATCGCTCGATCTCAGTCCTCAAAATAATTTCAGGGTCGGGTCAAACCTTGGGGAAGGCTGATTCTATATTTATGATCTCCTATCCTCTCCATCCAATTCCAAAGGAAATCAGAAGTTTGGCTCTTAACAGGTCGGGATCCCTTGCGACTGCCAGCGTTTTTTCCAGGCGGATGTGGCCTCTAGGGAAGAGCGTTGTTGCTCCTGTTGGCGAGCAAGACGGATCTGTTCCCTGGTCTGGCGTAGGGTGGGATCCCGATAGGGCACGGCGGCTTTGGTTTGCAAATGCTCCTGTTCAGCCGGAGAGAGGGGAGGTAAATCGGTTCCCGGCCAGCAGGCTACCGTTCCCGGCCACGGGCGACCCACAGGCGGGGTAGAGCCAATCTGCAAGCCTGCCTCTTGCAACGCCGAGCGCACTGCTGCCCCACAGGAATAGGTGGCTAGCCGAGCTTGCGGTTTCAGGCGGCGAGCAATCTCCGTTAAAAAATCCACTGTCCACAACTCAGGGCAAACCGAGGGGGAAAACGGATCCAAAAATACAGCATCCGCCCAAGCCAAAGGAACCTGAAGGATGGTTTGCCGCGCATCCCCCCACTTTAGGGATCCCTGCCAGCGGGGGGTGAAAATCTCCCCAGCCTCCAACCAGCGCTGCCACTCCGCTTGCCAGTCTTCCCCCTCCGATCCCTGCCCAAATCGGATCCCCACCTGATGGGCTTGCTGAACCACCGCCGGATCATTTTCCAAACCGATGCTGATCACCCGACAGGCGGGAGCCACCTGCCAGATGGTTTCTAAAGCTACCCCCGTGTTATACCCCAGACCAAAGCAGACATCCAAAAGATGAATCTCCACCTGCTCAGCCGCTAACTGGGGCAATAAACAGGGTAGCGCAAACTTTTCCAGGGCTTCTTGGCGCGCCCCACTCAAATTGTGCAGAGCTTGTCCAAACTGCTCCGAATAAAAAGTTAAGGATCCATCCCCCGTTTCCACCATCCGTAGGGGGGGAGTGTCTTCAGAGATCCCGGTCATAGCTCACCTTGACACCAGCCAATCAGCGGGATCCGGGCCGCATCAAAAGCCCTCACCTGATCGGATCCCAAGGCTTGCAGTTCCTGTAAATTTTCCTGACTCGATTCCACCAATGATTCCAGATGGATCCCATGATAGGAGGGCAAATAATCCGCCAATTTAGAGACTCCTTCCCCTAACAAAATCACACAACCCCGCCAATTGTTTTGACTCAGATGATAATAAGCCACAGCTAATTGCAATAATCCTTGATAAAACTTACGATCCGCAGGTTTGGCCTCCAGCCAAAGCCGCTCCAGCGTATCGTGGCAGGCATAAAAGCCTCGCCCATTAAACTGATCAATCGCCAATCGAAAATCATCGCCATCCACGCCGCTCACCCTCCTTGAGGCGAATCTCATCTGGATCCCCCTAGAGGTGGGGATGCAACCCAGCACCCTCTCCCCCATACTACGAGTGTATGGCTGATTCGTGGGTCGTCAGAGACTTCTTTGGAGCTAATCCCTATGCCCTCCTCCCAATTCCGTGTACTGATTCAACTGACGCTCAAGCTTGCGGCTTCATTGCCAGCCAGCCTCACCCAAAAACGGGCACAACAAAAGGGATTTGTCTTACCGATTGCTCTACTGATTGTTTTGGTTCTCTCGCTTGTCACCGTGGGTCTACTCAGTCGATCTTCGGATCGTAATCGTCAAACGACCCTTGAGCGAGCCAGTCAGGTGGTCAACAAACAGCTCAACTCTGCCCTTGATCGTGGTCGTGCCAAAATCAGCTTTCTGATTCGTGATGGCCGTCTCCCCCGTAGTACCCCGTCGGATCAAGAATTCCGTGATGCTCTATTTGATATCTCTTCTCCCACCTACGCCAGCTTGGGGAGTGAGAGTCCTTACATTTTGCCGGGAGAAACCCAGTTTCAAATTACTTCTGCTATTGACCCTGGGGTCAGGGTGCCTGCCTGGTGGTTCAGTGTCGATACCAACAACGATGGGGTTGATGATGCCGTCACGGCTTACATGATTCTCTTCGACCGGAGTGTTGGCCTAGCTCCTGGTGAGCTACGGGTTGAGGATCCGGGAGTTCCCGATAATGACCGGGCAGATGCTCTCCTCCTCCGCAATGGGCCTCTAGAAGGAGCTTCTTTAGATGCCTCCTGTGTAGATGATCCCCTTGGTGGTGGAGTGGTGGCAGATCAAGGAGACTGGTTCCAAGTTGGATCTAAGCTTTATAAGCCTTTTCAGGTCTATGCCGTTACTCTGCCCAATGCTGACTCAGGTGGCAGCACAAGAGCCATTTCAGCCTTGCAATATCAACAGGATCGCCAGCGGGATGTTTTGAACAAGTGGGGGGCTTTTAGTCCATCCGATGTGGATTTCTTCTACACCCCTGTTTTTAATTGGAATGGGGCGATGTTTGGGGGAAACCTATTCTTTGATCAGGTTTATACGGATGCCACCCTCAAATTTAGAGCCTATCTCATTAGCTCTCCCTCCTCTTGTTTTTACATGCCCGCCAGCAACTCAGAGATTGTAGCCCTCAATGACATTGTGGCGGGAACTGTAGAAGGGGGATTAACGGATGGATTAGCCAGCTCAAATAATTATGTCTTTGACCGTCACCCTGGAGTAGCCGGACAAGATCCTGTTTTACCTTCTACTGATATTAATGTCGGCAATGACTCGGTTTTTGATAACACGGTTGAACCTTATCACATTTCGATCGATCCGCTCAGGCTTCTTATTTTTAACGAAAGTACTTATCGTAACTACACAGAAAACCAAACGGGTTGGGATGTCTCTCCCCTCAACGCTGATACTTCAGATCCCGTGAAGGGGCGGGTGCTAGCTAATGATGAACGGTGTATCCCTTACGTGGATGATGTCTATCGAGCCGACAATCGGTTTGGGCCAAAACTATCTTATGACCGTCCTCTTTCGGAGACAACCGATGCCGATCTGGATGGAGATGGAGACATTGAGGGTTGTCTAGAGTTTGTTGAGTCCTACAATGATACCTTTGGAGTTGCTGCTGGAGATGAGATTACTTCGACAGCGCTAGAAAACAATGAAGGGGAGAGCCTCATCGAAGATAATCCTCCTCCATCGGATCCAACAGCGGTTGGCTTAGATGGATATTGGGAGCGACGGTCACGAGTGGGTGGCCTGCGGGTTATTGTCGGTCAACGCCTTGAGTTAACACGTTCGAGTGCTCTGCCCTTGGCCATTCCTCCCACCCGCACCGGCACTGCTCTCTTGGCTAGTGATCCGTTTGCCATCCAGCCAACTCTACTAAGCAACATTGCTCGCCAGCGCATGACGCTAGAAGATAATCCGGCAGCGGTACAGGCTACAGCTGTCTATCACTACACCGAAAATGATGGGGAATTTCCAGTTGCCTGTTTAGCAACAACGGCTCACCCCGGCTCCCTGAGAAGTTTACAGCAGGCTTCAACGATTACGGGACTACCTGTTGACTCAATCAACTTTTTTACCGGGTCGGGCACAAATGTATGGGAGTATGCTCCCCCTGCCGAAGGAGCTTTCACGAACGAAGGCAGCGATTTGATGAATGCCTTGCGTAACCTAGCTCACTTTGCCGGTGATCCTGAAGGGGCTTATCCTCCCGTACAAGAAGCTGGGTTTATTCATCCGGATCCCTTTCTGTCAGCCTTTGGCAACTTCTCTGAGTTACGCCGCGTGATGGATTTGCTGGATACAACAGCAAGTTATGCCAGTCTAAGCATCGCTGACAAAAGCACTCTGCACACGGCAGGCTGTGCCTTGGGTATGTTAGCTCGCAACATTATTGAATTAAGAACCGATCTAGCAGCCACTGATCATAGACTGCTGTCGATTAACGACTCGATTGATGGCGATAACCCCATTTTGCCGATTCCTGCCGCTAACCAGGCTCTCCCCCCCTACAATGAGCCACTTCCCTACAATGGCGTCCCTGCTGTTGCAGGTCCTCCAACCGAAATTACTCGACCCAATGTGGATGGAGCGAATGACTTTTCCCTAGCCAAAT
The DNA here is from genome assembly GCA_033764955.1 of Cyanobacteriota bacterium. GTDB lineage: Bacteria > Cyanobacteriota > Cyanobacteriia > Thermostichales > Thermostichaceae > JANRIL01. The sequence continues at coordinate 28,974 of JANRIL010000025.1, forward strand.
TGCTAGACAATCCTCGCTCAACCACTCTTTATTTACCTCTCTGGTATATTTTCCCAGAGGCCACTCATCAGGACAATGCAGGCCCTGGGCTGGTGCGATCTAGAGCTTCCAATGTGGTTGATACCACTTATATTTATCAGCCTATCAACCTCGCTAATGTGGCGATCCAACCAAGACCTACTATTGGAGGCTGGCGTCTACCCACCCGTAATGTCGGCGCATGTAACCCAAACTCAGGCTCGAACAGCTCAAATCAGGAGTTGATTTCTGTCGATGGCAATTGCCACCGCGTTCCTTTCAAAGATTCGGCATTCTATGACGGACGAGAAGGCATGTCGGTACGAGCCTTGAATGTTGATTTAGCTCTTTTGACTAACAATGTTGGCGGACAAACTAATGGGTTGATCGGCGGGGATACCTGGATCCCGGATGGAGGGGTAAATGATATCCAGGAGGGGGGTATTTTTTACGCTTTTCGTGAAGATGCTGTGCGGGAAAGTGCGATTGCTCGCCCACCTCAGCAAACCTGGCCCAACTATGAGAGTCGCTGGGACTCTACGAGTGCCAATATCTCTGGCTGCGGCACCAACGATGGGTTCATCATGAATGCGGGGCAACCCACAACCGGCGGTTGCAATGCCACCAATGGCACACGAGGGGTGGCAGTGGGGGATCCCCCGGTGGAGCCAGACAGCCAAATCAGTCCGAAACCTGTTGACTATTATGCCGATCCGGAGCGTCGTCCTTTCGGATTTCGCTTGAGAAACGGAGCTACGGTACGTCGCAATGGCGTACTTCCTCCGGCTCAAAGTCCGTTTGGTTTGTCATTTATCTCCGACAACCCTGTGTTTATTCAGGGTGATTTTAACCTCCACAGCACCAACGCTACCAACGCCAATCGTTTGGAAGAATTTACTGAGCTGCTTACCTATAATTCAGATGGGTCTTATGCCAACTTTTATGATCGCACTAACCGTGATGACCGCTTTGCACGGGCTGAGCTAGACACATGGCGACCCAGCGACGTTTTGGGTGATTCGGTTAATATTCAGTCGATCAACTTCTGTGATGGCAGCATTGAGGACAGCTTCCGTCAGGATGGCACCTACAACGGCGGCGGCTCAAACTATAACGGCACATTGGGATCCGCTCCCAGCCGCCTCCAGTATGGCTGCACCACCACCACTAGCAATACTTCATATATCAACCAAGGGTTGGGAAGCGTGGGTAGTAACTGGCCCGCTACAGCTAATAATGTGATTGCGACAGCAGTGGATGGTAGCGAAAACCTGCTGGGTTCACCTAGCAATGGAACTCATATTGGTTTTGTTCGAGATACTCCCCTAGCTGTCGAGGCTCCTCGAACGGGGTTAGATTTTGATAATCACTATCTGCGTTCTTATGACCCTAACTATGCCAGCTATGGGGTTCGCATCTCCTCTCTAGGGAATCCGGTTGTGGATACCACCCCTTGGCTCTTCATCGCGCCTCCGGGTCCCTGTGCGCCTCCCTCCAATGGAGGAGGGTTGGCAGGGCACTATTACAATGGTTTTGTCAGTGGTGGTCAACTGGTTAACCCCAGAAATTTATCGGCTAGCCCTACTTCACCGGCCATTTTTGATCCCACGTTACTGCGGCGAGTCTTTCGATTTAACCCCTTAAATCCCATCAACCTTGGGCCTCCCTTGGTTAACCCATTGCCCGATAACACCAATACAACCGCTTCTGTATTTACCTATAGCTGGGGATCCACTGAGCCAAATGCAGTACGTTTTCAAGACACCAACTCAAATCTTGGTGATTTGCTCTACAGTGGCCTCAAAACCTGCCCGATCAGCGGGATCCCTTCGGGCGTAGAGTACCCAGACAATCCCAACGGTACTCCTAACCCCCCCATTTGGACACTAGCGGACTGGGCTGTTGGCGCGTCCAACCCTAACGATTTGCGTTCCTGTTGGTATCGGTTGACCAATACGGGTAGTCCCTCTAACCCCAACCCTCCGACGAACTCCAGCTGCGGTAGCGCTAGCAATAGCCAAAACCACAACTTCTGCGGCAGAGATGAGTTTGCAGTTATGTGGACAGGCACTCTCTATCCTATGTTTGGCGGCACAGCTCGCTATCGCCTGACCACTGATGATGGTGGATATTTGCAAATTGGGGCTAACACTGCTTCTAACTGGAATGACGGGGGAGGTCTGACCACTGACCTCAACAACCTCAATCTTTCCTGTGGAACTGGTTATCCAATTAACATCCGCACCTATGAAAACTCAGGAGATGCCAACGTCAGGTTACAAGTCAGACCTACGATTGATAATGTCGAGCGTGACTATCAACTGAGCTATTTGGTTCCAGATACAACCCTGAGACCTTGTTATCCAGGCTCTCCTGTTCCTCCTGGATTTGTAGCTTGTACCAATACTCCTCCTGCTGGCCCCCCCCCACCGCCGCCACCCCCTCCTGCGCCGCCACCCCCTCCTGCGCCGCCGCCCCCTCCTGCGCCGCCACCCCCTCCTGCGCCGCCGCCCCCTCCTGCGCCGCCACCACCACCGCCACCACCACCGCCACCACCACCACCGCCACCACCACCACCGCCGCCAGGGGGAGGGTTCTTACCTAAAGAACTTCGTCCACCCAATTGGCTATTTGGTGAACCTGCTGAGGCGGCTGAGCAAGGGCTAGGGTTTAGTAACGGGGTCACCCCTAATCCCGCCCCTGGTGGAGCTTCTCTGGCTTCTGCTGACTCAATCCTGCCAGCTTTGGTGAATCCCGATGCTTCTCCAGGCATTCGAGTTGCTCTGCAAAAGGGGCGACCCAGCGGTAGCTACACCGGCACTAATCTTGCGGCTGCAACCAATCGCCGCAATCGCTTCGCGCTCTGCCCCACGATCACTGGCCCCAACCCCAACAACGGCGTGTATGTACCTGGTGTATTTCGTCCCAACTTCAATACAACCTTCGCCTACACAGCCTATAACGGTGACAGCGTGCCCAGCACGTTGCGTTTTGAAGATGATGCTGGTGTTGTAGGTGTCGTTGATAATCTGACTGACTTCAATGGCAGCCTGGATGCTGGAGAGAGAGTCTTCCATCACGATCCTCTCTTTGGAGTTGACTTTGACTATTTATTCAATCAAATTAACTCCAACAACCTGCCATTTGAACCTCCGTCCCCACCCATTACCCCTGCTTCTCTATCCGCAGCGACCACCCTACCGCCCAACATTGCCGATAGCAATGACATCTGGTCAGATGTTTTGCTTAATCCCTATGTCACCCGCACTTCAGTGACCCCACCCAGCCGCTATCTGGGAGGCTATTACATTGACGATACGGATCCGAATCCTACCGATGCCGGCGACATAACGATTGATGGCAGCATCCGCAATGGTTTGTGCTTCTTTGTCCGCCTCAACTCTGGACAAGTCCAAGCATGGATCGATCGGAATGGCTCAGGTAGTGGTCAGCAAGCTTTTGTAGCGGTTGAAGCTTTGCTTGTCAACAACAACGCCACTCCCAGCAGTATCAACGATATAACGGCTGTCATCCTGGATGAGCGTACCCGCCGCCCCATCCCCGTCCCTGGGGCTTATCAACCGATATTCTCTACCACAGATAACCAGCGGCGACGTAACACTACGGCTTCGACTCGTCCTCAACTGATGTCTGCCGAAGAAACCCGTGTGAATGCTCTGATGGTGAGTGGGTTGATTCCCTCGCGACAAGATCAATCCAACGGTGGATTTCACAACTTCTTGCGCTTGCACGAAGCCTGGAAGATCGGAGCCTCAAGCAACAACCAAAACTTGTTCTTTAGTGGTTCGCTGATTAGCCTCAACTTCAGCCAGTATGCGACCGCCCCCTGGATTCAAGCCTCCTACGAGCCACCTGCCCTAGTCTCCTACACTTACGGAACGGGCTTTGACTACTACTCTGCGCCTAACCGCCGTTTTGGTTATGACGTAGGGCTGTTGATTGCCCGTCGCCCCAGTGCCGTTGCCGCTCGCTTCGAAATTCCTAACGACACTCGAACTGAGTTTGTGCGGGAATTAGAGCCTAACGATCCCTACATTTGTCGCCTGAGAACCGCTCTAGAGGGGGAAGCTGGCACCAACTTAGACACCTCAGCGGTTGCGACTGGATGTTGAAGTTCTTGACAGAATGAGAGCATCCTGATACCGAAGTTATCTCATCTCTAGCTAAACTGGGGTAAATGGTTACGTATTTTTTCCAGACACAATCGGTGAACACTATGCAATGCCCCCCACGTCCATCTGGAATCGGTTTGCGAGGATTTAGCCTTCTGGAAGTGTTGGCTTCACTGGTGATCGTTTCTGTTGCCTTGGCCGCTCTCACTCCGGTTTTAGCCCTCATGGGCTACCGACGAGTGCAATCGGAGCGGGTAGAAGTAGCGGCTCAACTTGCTCAAGGGGAAGTGGATAAAATTCGGGCGTTACTTGATACCCAAAACCCTGGGGGCACTCCGCCTGATGGCTATACCCTGGCTGACATTCCCCCCGATGGGGCTGACTTTGATCAACCTTATGCTGATATTGATGGTCCCCTCAATAAACCTGTCACTCCCAATCTCCCAGAAGTGCAGGGAGATTCCTGGGTAAAGCTTGTGGAAGTGACTCCGGCTGGTTCAACCAATGTTCCCGAAGAATATATTGTGCAATCCTTTCGGGAAGAAGGATCCCCCTGTTTAGATGACAATGGGGATCCATTACCGGAGCCTTGCTCTTTCCGTATGGGTGTGCGGGTCTATCATCGGTTTTCCTTTGAACAAACTCCTGGGGGCGCTCCCATCGGTGATTTGAATGCGGGGGACAACCGTGTGGCTAGTTCTGGTAACACCAGTCTGGCCAATACAGATACATGGCTGCGACCGCTAACCGTCATTGAGGCCGAAATTAACCAAGGGGCGGATCTAGCCCAAATCTGTCGCGCTCTTGCTGATGACCCTGATACCCGTTGTTCTGCGTTTGACTAAACCTAATTCTGGCTAGCAGCCTTTGAGAAAAGTATCCTTATAGTTATGCCCTGATCAGAGATTGGCTATCTCCACAGGAAAGGAAATTTTATGAAAGCAAAGCAGCAGATCAAAGGAAAAAAACCACAGGGTCAGGGGTTTACCCTGATTGAGCTGTTGGTAGCCTCTCTGATGGCCTCCCTATTTTTGGCAGCGACCATTTCCATCGTGGTGCAGGTGATGCGCCTCGACCGAGAAGAAACGGGGCGTTCCGAAGTTCAGTCTGAGCTGACTCAGTTGATGGACTATATCCAACGGGATCTTTCCGAATCTTTGTTTGTCTATAGCGATGTGTTTGATAGTGCTACCGGAAACTCTGCTCCCAATGGGATCCCCGATATGATTGAGATCCTCTACGACAACGGATATATCCCTAATCCTCCCAATAGTGTGCCAGTCGTTTCCTTTTGGAAGTTTGAGCCATTGCCTGATAGCTGTGTTGATGCGGGCGGAAACCTGCTCCCTGCTGCCGTTGGCTTTGAGCAGCTTCGCAATGTCTATGTTTTAGTAACCTACTATCTGCGAGAGAACACAGGAGCGGATACAACTGATTGGGAAGGAACGGGTCGCATTACTCGCTATGCAATGTGGCCTTTTGACCAAAATACCTGTACGGCTGACAATCCGGTCACCATTGTTGGGCCTCCTGACCGAGAGCGGGAAGCCTATTTTCCTTTTGATCCTGTACCAAGGGACGGTTTCCTAGCTTGGCCAGATCTGAGCCAAACTCCTGTTATTCAGCCCGTTGATGGGTATCCTGCCGCTTGGGGAAATGCCAATGCCAATGCCGTTCTGGCCAGCAACATTTTCTTCACAGAGGATCTTGCTCCGGCCTGTCCTGCCAACTATAGTTACGGTGGTTCGGATCCTGCCAGCAATGAAACCTATGCCAGCTTTTACACCTGTGTTCGTCAATCAAGAGGAGATACTCCCCAAGATATCCAAATTTTTCTGACGGGTATTTCGATGGATCGAGCTAACAAAGGATTGTTCACCCTATATGAGGATAATCCTATAAATGTGGATCCCGACACCCTCTCTCGGTATCTGCATAGTCTGCAAACCCAAACTTTTTCCCGTGGAGTTTTTGCTCGCACTGAATAGATTAAACCCATTTATTGCATTGAGGATTAGGTTTTTATTGAAGAGTGAACCAGTAGATTTTCATCTGTGTTTTTCAACTCCAGAGAGTTGTTCATAAATTTTAGCTTGGTGATTGGTTATGTTGTGCAGACTTTCCCCCAAAGCCTTTTTCTCTGGATTTACCCTAATTGAGGTAATGACTATTCTAGTGATTGTCGGCATTTTGGCATCGGTGGGGATCCCGTCTGGAATTAACTTCTACAACCGGAATAATCTGGATACTGCCCACAGCAAGCTGTACGGGGCGCTTCGTACCGCTCGTTCGAATGCCCGTGCCTCCTTACAGGGCAGAAGTTGGCAGGTAGAGTTAGTGACCCAAGGGGATGATTTGGTAGCAGTGGTAGAGGATGTTGATGGTCTTTGTAATGAACCCACTCCCTGTCAGAGCATTCGCCTGGGTAACTATGTAGAATTAGTTGAGGCAACATTTGCCAATGGAACCAATGGCTCTGGTATTGCTGAATTTAATACGGAGGGGGAAGCCATTGGTACCGGGGGATTTAACACCGGAACCTTCTCGATTGAAAGCAAATATTCTGGGGATCGTCGATGTGTTATTGTCAGTACCATCTTAGGGGCAATGCGTAAAGCCTCTGACGCTGGCTGTTCATAGCCATCAAGCCAGTAAGTTGAGCTAGTTCATCGTGAACTAACTGCGTATGAACGGGCTGTGAGCTGACTCCGTTTCCGTCAAGCAATCGTAGCCCTACGGTTACGCCAAGTTGCTTAGGTTACGGCATTTCTGATTCTGATATAATTTCATGAGAATCCTGGAGGAGCTTGCCACCTGGGTTTTTGATGCTAGACAGTCTTGACTCTCAGGATGTTTACCCCATGCTAGTTACCATCGAAAAAGCTATTGAGATTCTTGCCAAGGGAAAGCATGTCATGATTACCACCACCGATGGCAAGGTGGCTCTTGTTCCCAGTGACAAAACGGATCTTCACATGACCGCCGCAGAAGCGGTCAACATGATGTTTTATGTGGTGCGCTCTCCTGATGCCAGCCTATCGCTCGAAGCTCTACAGGCTCAGATTCAAGCGGGTCTAGAAGTGGCTGTTGCCAAAGCCAAAGAGCCTACCCCCGAAGAGATCCGTCAACAAAAATATCGAGAAATTCGTGGAATTGGTTGATGCCTCTCACTGACAAACCACGCCATACTTGCTGAATGGATCAACGCAATTATTTTTGGGCTATTTTTTGCGGGGGTCAGAGATCTTTGGCTAACCCAGTCAACTAAGCCATTGTCGAAATTTTGCCCTTGACTCGACTGTCTCAAATCAGGGGCGGCAAAAAGCCTCATCACCCAGGATCCGCAACTTTTAATCGTCTACCCCATTTGAGATCTTATGGATGATGACTGCTTCGGCCTCGATCTCAACCAAAATTTCTGGTCGGATCAATCGCCTTACTTCAACCATAGCTGTTACCGGTCGAATCTCTCTAAAAAACTCCCCATGGGCTTGTCCAACCTTCTCCCAATCTTCAATATTGACAACATACATTCGGGTTCGCAACACATCTTCCAGACTAGCTCTAGCTTTACGGAGTGCGGTTTCAATATTTCTTAGTGTTTGCACTGTTTGAGCATAAGGATCGCCAAGACTAACAATCTCACCCAACTCGTTAGTTGGAGTTGTACCTGCCACCCAGACTTGATTTCCAACCCGAACGGCGCGTGAATATCCGACGATTGGCTCCCAAGGAGTTCCGGTTGAAAAATTTTCACGCTTTATCTTCAATTCCTGCCTTAAATCTTAAAGAATAAACCATTATTAACTTCAAAGATGACCCATTCAGCTTCCGCTTGACAATGCACTCCCCCCACAGCAGTTACCCTAGAAATCCTGAAGAGATCACAAGGGTTCATCCCCAATTGCCCAGGAAGCCACGGAGAATATGGGGAAAGCGCCCTCTTGAGGTCAGTCATGAGTCTAAACTTGGCATCTCCATCCCCTTTATCTGCGGAAGCGTTAGCCCTGATTGATGCCTACTGGCGAGCTGCCAACTACCTATCAGTGGGACAAATCTACCTCTTTGATAACCCCCTGCTTCGGGATCCCCTCAAGTTAGAGCATGTCAAACCTCGTCTGCTGGGGCACTGGGGCACAACCCCCGGTCTGAACTTTATTTATGTGCATCTCAATCGCGTCATCAAAGCCTGCGATCTCAGCATGATCTACATCGCCGGTCCTGGTCACGGCGGCCCTGGCTTGGTGGCAAATACTTATTTGGAGGGATCCTACAGTGAGATTTATCCCCATATTTCTGCTGATGCCGAAGGGATGAAGCGGTTATTTAAGCAGTTTTCTTTCCCAGGAGGGATCCCTAGCCACGTTGCCCCCGAAACCCCCGGTTCTATTCATGAGGGAGGAGAATTGGGCTATGCCCTCCTACATGCCTACGGAGCCGTTTTTGATAACCCCGATCTGATTGCCTGTTGCGTCGTGGGGGATGGTGAAGCAGAAACGGGACCACTCGCGGCCAGTTGGCACTCCAACAAATTTCTCAACCCGGTTCATGACGGAGCCGTTTTGCCCATCCTACATTTGAATGGCTATAAAATCGCCAACCCAACGGTGCTGGCGCGGTTAAGCCGAGAGGAATTGACCAGTTTGTTTGTGGGTTATGGTTACCAGCCCTATTTTGTTGAGGGATCCTACCCAGTTGAAGACGTCCATCAGCAGATGGCAGCCACCCTTGATCAGGTGATCCCTGAAATTCAAGCCATTCAACAGCAAGCCCGTACCTCTGGCTCTGCCCAGCGTCCGCGGTGGCCGATGATCATCCTGCGAACTCCGAAGGGGTGGACTGGCCCAAAATCCGTGGATGGTAAAAAAACCGAGGACTATTGGCGCTCTCACCAGGTACCTTTTTCTGAGATGGCCGGCAAACCGGAGCATGTTCAACTGCTGGAAAATTGGATGAAAAGTTATAAACCGGAAGAACTGTTTGATGAAGAAGGAAAACTGCGCCCTCAACTAGCCGCCCTTGCCCCCCAAGGAGAGCGGCGCATGGGATCCAACCCCCACGCCAATGGCGGCCTTTTGCTCAAGGATCTGCGGATGCCGGATTTTCGAGATTATGCCCTGTCCGTGGCACAACCCGGCACAACAACAGCTGAGGCCACACGGGTGATGGGGCGTTTTTTGCGAGATGTGATGACACTCAACCAGGCAAGTCGCAACTTTCGCGTGATGGGACCAGACGAAACTGCCTCCAACCGACTCGATGCCCTCTTTGAAGTCACCAACCGCACTTGGATGGCAGAGCAACTACCGGAGGATGATCACATCGCCGCCGATGGACGAGTCATGGAAGTGCTGAGTGAGCATATGTGTCAGGGCTGGCTAGAAGGCTATCTATTGACGGGGCGGCATGGGTTTTTCTCCTGCTACGAGGCGTTTATTCACATCATTGACTCGATGTTTAATCAACACGCCAAATGGCTGAAAACCACTCGCCACATCCCCTGGCGGCGACCGATCGCCTCCCTCAACTATTTGCTCACCTCCCACGTCTGGCGGCAAGACCACAACGGCTTTAGCCATCAGGATCCCGGCTTTATCGATCATGTCGTCAACAAAAAGGCCGATATCATTCGCGTCTATTTGCCGCCGGACGCCAATACCCTGCTATCGGTGACAGATCACTGCCTGCGCAGTCGCCACTATATCAACGTGATCGTGGCGGGCAAGCAACCCGCCTTGCAATATTTGGATATGGAGGCGGCGATCAAACACTGCACAGCAGGCATCGGCATCTGGACTTGGGCCAGCAATGACCAGGGATCCGAACCGGATGTGGTGATGGTCTGTGCTGGAGATATTCCGACTTTAGAAACACTGGCGGCGGTGGACATTCTGCGGCAGGAATTTCCAGCCTTGAAGGTGCGGGTGATCAACGTGGTGGACTTGATGACCCTCCAACCGGAACAAGAACATCCCCACGGTCTCTCTGATGCAGCTTTTGATAGGCTTTTTACCACCGACAAACCGATTATCTTTGCCTACCACGGCTATCCCTGGCTGATCCACCGCCTCACCTACCGCCGCACCAACCATAAAAATCTGCATGTGCGGGGTTACAAAGAGGAGGGCACGACCACCACTCCCTTTGATATGGTGGTGCTCAACGATCTGGATCGCTATCACCTGGTTTCGGATGTGATCGACCGCGTGCCCCAACTGGGCTATGCCGCCGCCCATACCCAGCAAAAAATGCGGGACAAACGCATCGAACACAAGCACTACATTGCTCAATATGGAGACGATCTACCGGAGGTGCGAGATTGGAAGTGGCCCTATTGAGGCTTTGCTCGAACCTCCAACCAGAGTAAAAGGAGGGCTACGACTAAGGCCGGGGATCCGATCAGGGTCAGCAGAATCGGCCAGGTAGGGGCAAGATGCAGACTCGCTCCCCCATACTTGACGGCCACACTCAGCCCTGCCGAGAGAGCCGATAAACCCAATAGCCAGAACCAAAAATTTACCTTCACTGTTCTCTCTCTTATGGATTGCACTTAATTGATGGCAATGGATTGCACCTGAGCAAGCTCGGTTGCTCTGCCAAAAATTCTAACTTCGTCCATGCGCCTGCCGATAATCTACACTCTTTATCAATTAAGGGGAGAATCAGCCAATATAGCAAAATGAAGTTTTAGTATATCTGCGAGGACAGCAGCCTAAAAGCTAGCTAGTAGAGTTCCCTATCAAACTATATAGAAGCTGCCTTGAAAAGCAGATTTAGAGCGCGCCGTACATATTCTTCCCATGATTCAGATGTGGGTTGAAAGATTAAGGCAAAAAGCATGATCCCACTCATGATGTCGAAGACTAACCCAGCATCTAAGTCTGGCCGAATTTCACTTCTAGCTTTTGCCCGTTCCAGAACAACAGCAAAGGCTTGTCGTCGAGGTTGCATATACTTTGTCCAGTAGATCTGTGCAAACTGAGAATTGTTTGAGGCACTGCTGATAATCATGGCAACCGTCTGTCGGCCTAAAGGGCTGAGCATGATCTGTGCAGCATTCTCGATAAGGGCATCAAGGTCACTTCCCATCTGACCCGTATCAGGAATCACAACATCTTGTCGAAGACTTTCGATCGCATCCGCGACTAATTCCTCTTTACCGCTATAGCGTCGATAAATGGTAGTCTTGCCTACTCCAGCACGAGCGGCAATGGCATCAATACTCATGGCATCAAAACCAACTTCTGCCAGGAGATCTAAGGTGGCTTGCAGAATCGCTTGGTGAGATTGAGGGCTACGAGGTCTTCCTGGTGATCTTTTATTGATCTCATTCATAGGTGCTAATATGTTTTTACGAAACTATCTTGTATCGAAATACTATGAGCAAGCCTCCTCGTCCATGCTACATGGACAGAAATAGCACTCAAACGCTTCAAGAAGGTTTAGAGGAGTACTATGCCTGTAATCCTCATATCACCTCCCCATCCAGTCAACCGCCAGAGTTTGCCAAGATCTTGCTTGCTCATGATGTCGGTCATGTCATTTACGGTTGTGATACAGGCATGTATGACGAATTAAAAATCTTGCCGCTATTTTGGTGGACAAGTGAGTGCACTTTTCAGCAGTTTTGTGAAATGAGAAATACACCTGCTGTGGATGTGATGTACGACGACATGATAAGAGAAAAAGGGGTGTTTTGGCTGTCTGGTGCCGTTCTGAAAGTTTTGCCGCCACTCATGCCAGAACTCATCTCAATCTGGCTGAGGACTCGTCAGCGACATCATCGTGTTCCTTTTCTGGAATTTGAGCCTTTGCTAGATCGATCGCTTCTCGAGATTCGTCAAGAATTTGATCTATTGCCGTTCATTAAGTGAGCCTGGGCGTGCGTTAGCAACGGATCAGGAGGTGGGGATGCCCCCTTCATCAACTAGGGTAGCAGGCTAAGATCCTAGCTGGTTTTTGGGAAGGGTGATGGAGTTATGCGGTTTGCGGATCGGTTGCAATCGTTGCAGTCTAATGTTTTTGACCAGATGGATCGAGCCAAACGGATCGGGCAGCAAGCAGGGCGCACTATTATTGATCTCTCCATTGGTTCTTCCGATTTACCCCCCCCTATCGAAGCTCGCCATGCCCTAGCCAAAGCAGCGGCGGATCCCTATCGTTATGGCTATACCCTCTTTCATCAAACGCAAGCCTTCCGCCAAGCCTGTGCCCTTTGGTATGAGAAGAAGTTTGGCCTAGCAATTGACCCAGAAACCGAAGTGTTACCCCTGATGGGAGCACAACAAGCCACGGCGCTCTTTCCCCTAGCCCTTCTCAATCCGGGGGATGGGGCGTTGGTGGTGGATCCCTGTTATCCTTCCCATACAGCGGGTGTTCTCCTGGCGGGTGGAGAAGTTTTATCCATGCCAGTACGGGCTGAACAGCAGTTTTTGCCGGTGTTTGGCGACATTCCGGACTCCCATCGGCAAAAAGCCCGCCTGATGGTGCTCAGCTATCCCCACAATCCCACCACTGCCACCGCCCCCCTCAGTTTTTGGCGAGAAGCCGTCACCTTTTGCCAAACTCAGGGGATCCCTTTGATCCACGACTTTCCCTACGCCGACTGGATGTTTACCGATCAACCAGCCCCATCGGTTTTGCAGGTGGATCGAGAGAAAACGATGGCGGTCGAAGTTTTTACCCTCTCCAAGTCCTATCACCTAGGTGGGCTACGGGTGGGTTATGCCATCGGCAATCGCCAGCTCTTACAAGCCCTCGGGCAAATCAAATCGGTAGTAAATTTTAATGCCTACCAAGGGATCCTAGAAGCGGCTACTGCCGCCTTGCAGGACACCTCCCCCACGTTTATTGAGGAGTGGCGGGATGTTTATCGGCGGCGGCGAGATGTTTGTCTCGACGCCCTTGCCAAGCTGGGCTGGATAGTTCCCACCCCCCAAGCCACTATGTATCTTTGGGCACCCTTACCCCCCGGCTATCACGGCTCCTCAGCACAGTTTTGTGAGGAATTAGTGATTCAAACGGGGGTGGCGCTCGCTCCGGGATCCGGGTTTGGTCAGATGGGTGAGGGCTATGTGCGCTTTGCCTTGGTGGAGGGGGAAACCCAATTACGGCAAGCTGTTGCCTTGATCGGGAATTTTTTGCCACTATAGCCCCTTGGTGCCTGTTCAGATCCACGGTGTTTTTTCGACAAGCCCACCCCCAAACTTGGGTATCCTCAACAGCATGGATCGTCTTCATTCTCCACCCCCTACATCGGATAGAACCCTGATCACCCCATAGCCATCAGGATTGGGATAGACTGACCCTCTCAACGGTAACTTTTTAAGGATCCCTACTCATGCCTACCGCCACCTTGCCCAAACACGAAGTCAAGGACTTAGCCCTAGCTGCCCTCGGCAAACAACGCATTGAGTGGGCTGCTCGTGAAATGCCCGTTTTGGCGCAGATTCGGGAGCGCTTTGCCCAGGAAAAACCTCTGCTAGGCATCCGCCTGGTAGCTTGTTGTCACGTCACCACCGAAACCGCTAACCTCGCTCTTGCTCTGCAAGCCGGAGGAGCCGATGCGGTCTTGATTGCCAGCAACCCCCTCTCCACCCAAGATGATGTGGCCGCTAGTTTGGTGGCTGACTACGGCATCTCGGTGTTTGCCATCAAAGGGGAAGATGTGGATACCTATCGGCGGCATGTGCAGATTGCCCTCGACCACCGCCCCAACATCATCATTGATGATGGCAGTGACGTAACAGTGGAGTTGGTACAGCATCGCCACGATCAAATTGCTGATCTGATCGGGTCTACCGAAGAAACCACCACGGGTATCGTTCGCCTCAAGGCCATGTTCAAGGATGGGGCACTGACTTTCCCGGTGATGACCGTCAACGATGCCGAAACCAAGCACTTTTTTGATAATCGCTATGGCACCGGACAATCCACCCTCGATGGCATCATCCGTTGTACCAACATCCTCTTGGCGGGCAAAGTGGTAGTAGTGGCGGGCTATGGCTGGTGTGCCAAAGGAGTGGCGATGCGGGCACGTGGCATGGGATCCCAGGTGATCGTCACGGAGGTTAATCCGGTGCGTGCCCTAGAAGCGGTGATGGATGGCTTTACGGTTTTGCCTATGCTGGAAGCTTCCAGTTTGGGAGATATCTTTATCACGGTGACGGGCAACAAGCACATCATTCGTGGAGAGCACTTTGATCGGATGAAGGATGGGGCGATGGTCTGCAATTCCGGTCACTTTGATATTGAGGTAGATCTGCTGGCTTTGGCAAATCGCACGGCTTCTCAATACAGTGTCCGCCCCTTCGTGGTGGAATATAAACTACATAGCGGCAAGTCGGTGATTGTTTTAGGGGAAGGTCGTTTGATTAACCTGGTGGCGGCAGAAGGTCACCCGGCCAGTGTCATGGATATGAGCTTTGCCAACCAAGCGCTGGGTTGCGAATATTTGGTCAAAAACAAAGGCCAGCTAGCTGCTGGACTGCATCCCATCCCCGAACATCTGGATCAAGAAATTGCCGCCCTCAAACTAAAAGCGATGGGAATTGCCATTGATGTTCCCACTGCCGAACAAATCGCCTACAGCAATACCTGGACAGCCGGAACCTAGAATTTTCTACCTTCTGCTGGTTTATATTGGCTGATTATTTCCCCGCAGACTCCAGAGATCCTTCTGGAGTTTTTTTGTTGGATTGATCTGCATAAAAAGCATGACAGGCCAGCAACCAATTCAAAAGACGGGCGAGAGAACGAGCCGCCTGTTTCGTCCCATTGGCGACGGTTAAGCCCCCCAAAGCGACTCCCAAAACAGGGCGAGCGGCAAAAATGGCGCGGCAGTTATCTAATAAATCAGACCAGGCCAGGCCCCCCGGCTCCGGATAACTGACGGTCGGAATCACCGAGGGATCCAAAACATTGCTATCAATCACCAAAAACACCGGATGGGGGGGCAGGGCGGCCACCAGTTGTTGAGGATCCCACCCTTGGTGAGCCAAAAACACGGGGGTTTGATGCTCCTGAATCCATTGCCAGCCTCGCCCGGTGCTACTGCGTAACCCCACATAGACAAGACCCAGTTGATACTGATAGATGCGTTCCAGCCAACTCCAGGTGCCGTAACCAACTTCGGGATCCCCTTGCATCTGCTCCGCACTCGCCAGGATATTGGCATGGGCACCCCAATGAACCACAGTTAGGAGGGGATGATGCTTCCAAACAGCGCGAATCGCTCCCCAACTGGCGGGCATGCCCGACGGCAACAGCACAGGCCACTGCTGACGGCGGAGCGCTTGCTGAACCGCCGCCTCACACATACTAAAGGGAGGTTCATCCATCAAACCGGAAAGTTGACCGATGGCTAGGCTATCCACGTCAATCCCTAAACAAGGCTCAAAGGCACAGAGATCAGCCCCTGCGTTCAAAATAGCCGTCGGGGCTTGAATATCCATACCAAAAGCCGTCGGGATCAAAAGAATGCGGGCGCTAGCATGAGCCGTGGGGTGAAGTGACCAGCGAGCCATAATGGATTTGCCTCAGGTTCTACTTACCATCCTCACCTACGACGCTTCTGATTGGGGATCCCAGATTCGGCAAAATCTGCAACGAACTATTACAGTTCTCCGCCAGACTTCCAGGCGGGATCCCTGCCAGTGATACGATGCACTCCAGACTGCCCATCGAGAACCTAGGATTTAAGGAGAAAGCAGGCTATGGCGGAAGCATTAAAAGAAGGGGATCCCCGTTTGGGTGCCAGCGTCCCTCTGTTTGGCGGAACCACGGGCGGCTTGTTAGGGGCTGCCGACACCGAAGAAAAGTATGTCATCACCTGGACGGGAAAAGCGGGACAGGTATTTGAGATGCCCACCAGTGGGGCTGCTGTCATGGTAGAGGGCAAAAATATGTTGACCCTCGCTCGTAAAGAGCAATGCCTTGCCCTCGGTGCTCAACTGATCTCAAGCTTTAAGATCAAAGATTATCAAATCTTCCGTGTCAAGGCGGGAGGGGAACCCGTCTTGGTACATCCCAAAGATGGTGTCTTTCCTGAAAAAATGAATGCTGGACGGGAAACGGTCGGCAAAGTTGACCGCAGCATTGGCAAAAATCCTGATCCGGCTACCTACAAATTCACGGGCAAGCGTGCCTGGAACTAGGCTGGTGATCGGCTAACTAACCGGAAGCATCAGCGATTAATAGCGAATCATGAAGATCAATGAAATCACAGCATAAAAAACATCGGAAAGTCTAGCCATAGGCAAAAGAGTCCAGCCTCCCCATAGGGATCCCTGGACTCTTTTTTATTTCATGGCTATCGAGTCTGGCCTACACCCAATTATCAATTAATGATCCACTACCAGATGGATCTCCTCTGCCGGAACGAGAGAGGGATTGGCGGTAAGGGCTGTGTTGAGGAACTTAGGGATAAGCCGTAGCGCCTATACCTTAGCGAAATATTCCTTAGACTCGGTGGGCGTTGGCTTCATCGTGGCTTGCCCGGGTTGCCAGTTGGCGGGGCAGACTTCATCGGGATGAGACTGCACATACTGAATCGCCTGCAAAATCCGCAAGGTTTCATCAACGCTCCGCCCAAAAGCCAGGTTGTTAATGGTGGCATACTGAATCACGCCCTCTTTATCAATGATAAAGAGACCCCGCAACGCCACACCCGCATCGGGATCCAAAACATTGTAGGCAAGACTGATCTCTTTCTTGATATCAGAGACAAGCGGGTAGCTGAGTTCGCCTACACCACCGGACTTGCGATCCGTTTGCGTCCAGGCTAAGTGAGAAAACTCACTATCCACGGAAACTCCCAAAATTTCTGTGCCCAGATTCTTAAACTCGGCGTAGCGGTCGCTAAAAGCCGTAATCTCCGTGGGGCAAACGAACGTAAAATCAAGAGGATAGAAAAACAGCACCACGTACTGCTTTCCTTTATAGTCAGACAACTTAACCGTCTTAAACTCCATGTCGTAGACCGCCGTCGCCGTAAAGTCAGGCGCAATCTGACCGACTCTCAAGCATCCTTCACTCATGGCTGACTTCTCCGAAATCGAGGGTTGTATCAATTTGTGAACTTACTCAATATATCATAGTCATTCCGACTTCGTTATAGCCACTTTCAGCCACCAAGCCGGGAGCCGTCTACCGATCTAGAAGGGATTGATCTCAGGGGAAATGGGGGGTTATCCCCAGTTCAAGGGGCAAAAAAATTCAAGTTGCCTGCCGATTAAGACTCCGTAAGCCACAGGTTAATAACACTACTGATCAACTACCCATAGTGTATCTAGCAGGGATCCAAGGAAAAATCAGAGCAAAAAGAATTGGCAGATGCAACCCTTTGCTCTATATTTAAGCAGTTAATATCGTTAGATTTGATCGAAAGCAAGCTATTCTGAGATCTGAGATGCCATCTAATTGGTCAGACAATCATGCATCGGCTGGGGGATCCATCCAAGGTAAGGATCCTGCCGAGAGAGTTCACTACTACCCTAGTGACTCGGCTCATCCTGAATATGGCAGCAACGGAACCCAGCTTCGATCATCAGCTCAACTAGAGGGGATTGTGCCGAGTAATGTCGCCAAGATCAAGGTGGTTGGGGTAGGCGGCGGTGGTGGCAATGCCGTCAACCGGATGGCTATGAGCAATTTGAGCGGTGTTGAGTTTTGGAGCGTTAACACCGATGCCCAAGCTCTTGTTCAGTCGGGAGGCATTCAACGCTTGCAGATTGGGCAAAAATTGACTCGTGGGTTGGGAGCCGGAGGTAACCCTGCCGTTGGGCAAAAGGCCGCCGAGGAGTCAAGTGAAGAGATTGCCAATGCTCTAGAAGGGGCAGACTTAGTTTTTATTGCCTGCGGTATGGGTGGGGGCACGGGCACAGGGGGTGCGCCGATTGTGGCTCAGATTGCTAAAGAAACGGGTGCTTTGACCGTGGGGGTGGTGACTCGTCCCTTTACGTTTGAGGGACGGCGGCGCACCAAGCAGGCGGAAGAAGGGATCCAAGCCCTCCAAGCTTCCGTAGACACCCTGATTATCATTCCCAACGATCAGTTATTGTCGGTGATCTCGGAGCAGACGCCGGTGCAGGAAGCTTTTCGGGTGGCGGATGATGTGCTGCGCCAGGGGGTGCAGGGAATCTCGGACATCATTATCATCCCTGGCCTCGTCAATGTAGACTTTGCCGATGTGCGGAGTGTGATGGCGGATGCGGGATCCGCCCTGATGGGCATTGGTATGGGATCCGGCAAATCTCGCGCCCACGAAGCCGCTATGACTGCCATTTCTTCCCCTCTTCTGGAGACCTCGATTGATGGGGCGCGGGGGGTGCTGCTGAATGTGACAGGGGGCAGTGATCTGACACTGCATGAGGTGACGGGAGCCGCCAAAATCATTTCGGATGCGGTGGATCCCGATGCCAACATTATTTTTGGGGCAGTGATCGACGAACAGATGCAGGGGGAGGTTCGCATCACTGTGATTGCCACGGGTTTTGATACCCAAACCAATAAAGCCACCAGCAAGGTTACGGAGCGCAAGGGATCCGCCAGCAAATTTACCCCTAGCTACGCCACTCCCCCGCTGGAGTCCCCCAACACCTCGCCAGCCCGCCCTGAACCTGCCGGATTGGATATTCCTGAGTTTCTGCGGCGGCGGCGGCCTTCCTCCTAAACTTTTTTAGCTAACTGAAATTTTAATTGGCTGAATTGCCTGGATAGTCCTGGATTTTGGCTCTCTCCTTTTCTTAATGGGATGGAGAGTTCTTGTTTTTGTGATCACCCTCACAAGGCTAAAGGGATCCCAGGGTATGCTAGGGGACATTTACGGTGTGGAGGGCAAGTGAGCCATGAAGATCGTGTTGTTGGCGGGTGGACAATCACCGGAACGAGCTGTCTCCCAGGTGACGGGTAAGGCGGTGAAGAATGCCTTAGAAGATTTGGGTCATCGGGTGACCTGGGTGGATCCCGGTCTTGATCTGCCGCAAGTGCTGTGGCAAGAACGGCAGGCGGGATGTGAATTTGTCTGGATTGCCCTGCATGGGGGTGGGGGTGAGGATGGTCGGGTGCAAGCCTTGCTGGATTGGCTGGGGTTGCCCTATCAAGGATCCGGTTATCTCGCCAGTGCCCTAGCGATGGATAAAGCAATAGCTAAGCAACTGTTTCGCGCCCAGGGGATCCCGACTCCAGCGGCTTGGGTGTGGGAAGGGCAGGATTGTCCCACCTGGGGGGAGGTGAGCGCCACCTTAGGATCGCCAGTGGTGATCAAGCCAGTGGATGGGGGATCCACCGTGGGAGTGACGATCGCCAGCCACGCCCGCCAGTTTGAGGAGGGCATGGAGTTGGCTCAAACCTATGGGCAACGGTTACTACTAGAAACCTATATTGCGGGCAAAGAACTCACCCTTTCGATTTTGCAAGGACAGGTCATGCCCGCCATCGAAATTATCACGGCTAGCGGGGGTCTCTATGACTACGCTGCTAAATATGAGCCAGGGGGATCCCGTCATTTAATTCCTTGTAGCCTCTCGCCCGATGGATTAGCGGCGGCAGAACAGGTGGCCTTGGCGGCTTATCAAGCGCTGGGCTGTCAGGGGTTAGCCCGTGTGGATCTGCGGATTGACAGCCAGGAACAGCCGTGGGTCTTAGAAATCAACACGTTACCAGGGATGACCCCAACCTCCCTCTGCCCCGACGCAGCGGCGGCTCTGGGATGGACTTTTGGGCAACTGGTGGAGCGAATTTTGCAGGTGAGTTTAACCCGCTTTCACGGCACACCATCGGCCTCATCCCTGTCTCGGGTTGTCCAACCATGACACTAAGTTATCCCATAAAATCAAAGCATAACTTCATGCAATAAGTAGGCTAAAAACGCTTTGGGCTAGAGTGCGACAGGGAAAAATCGAGCTTTTGGAGTCAGCAGATCTGCCTGAAGGGGTAAGGGTGCTGGTAACAGTTTTACCTGATGATGAGGCGGAGTTTTGGCTAACAGCAAGTCAGACATCCCTTGATACCATTTAGGGCAATGTTGAGGATGATGTATATGCCCAGCTACCCCAAACATGATGTTATCTTAGTGCGGTATCCATTTTCAGATTTATCCAGTTCAAAGGTCAGACCTGCTGCCATTGTGAGTCCATCATATCCATCTCAAGACATTTTCATTACCCCTTTGACAAGCAAAACAAGTTCATTACTGACGGGCGAATTTGTGTTGTCTGAATGGGCAACAGCGGGATTGAATGTAGAAACCGCAGCCAAAAGTGGTGTGTATACAGTGCATGAAAGCTTGCCAATCAAAGTGATTGGTCAGTTGGCTAATATTGATGCTGACCAACTTGAGCAGTCCTTACGAGATTGGTTAGGTTTGTAGGCTAGTCTAACAACCACAGCCCAACAGTTGGTGGGCACAGTATAGAGGTTATCGGTGAAAGGTTGAGGGTATTTTCAGCCGCACAACTTCACCGTTGACTAGCTCGTGTTGATCTTTAGCAAAGCAAAAGAAGGGATCCCCCTAAATCCCCCTTAAAAAGGAGAACTTTGACGTTGGATCCCCCCTTTTTAAGGGGGGCTAGGGGGGATCCGAGCCTATGACAGGTAAACCCAGGCTGTATTTTCTGGTTGAAGTAAAAGATCAACAGAACCTAGTTGGCGACTTTGACCGTTGTTAGCGTAATCGCTCCACCCAAGCAGCGATCCACATCCGCATCGGGATCCCGTTTGCGTTGGGCATAGCGTCCGATATAGTGAAACTGATTGCCTTCTACCCGATAGGCTACCGGTAACGGTTGGGTGCAGAGGGGAACGATCACCCGTGGGGGATCCCCTGAGTCTAGGTGGGGCAGATTGACATTCCAAAAGCTACCCGGCTGGGGATGCAACCACAAATCCTGGAGAATTTCACCTGTCCATCTGGCCGCCTGTTGCCAATCAAAGGGCTGGGATCCCTGGCGATAATGGGAAATCGCAATGGCAGGAATACGGTGCAACGCCGCCTCCCGCACGGCTCCTACCGTACCCGACAAATACAGATCGGATCCCAAATTACCTCCGGCATTGATCCCCGCCAAAACCCACTCAATCTGGGATCCCCATTCATGGATCCCTAGCCGCACACAATCCACAGGCGTACCATCCACTGCCCACTGTTCCCCCCGCTGTTCTAACTGCAAGGGTCGCTCCACAGTCACCCGATGTCCACAACCGGAGTGCTGTTCTTGGGGAGCAATCACCAAACTTTGCCCTGGATAAAGCCTATCGATCACCTGAACGAGCGTTTGCAGACCTGGGGCATCAATACCGTCATCATTGGTGATCAAAATAGCCATAGGACTTGGGGGTGAGGGCTACCTTAAAATCTCATCTGAAATGGCACCGCTAAATCTTAAGAGTTTGCGGGGATCCATCCGGCCTGTTGCGCCAGCGGTAGTCTAATGAAACCTTAATGCGAGCACCGCTTAATTTCTACAGCAAAGGACACAACTATGACAGTACGGGTAGCCATTAACGGATTTGGTCGGATTGGTCGTGGCCTCTTACGCACCTATCTGCAAAAACCCGCTCCCTTTGAGATTGTGGCGGTGAATGATCTCACCGATCCGGCTAATTTGGCCTATCTGTTGGAATTTGACTCCGCCTATGGCCCCTTACCCACTCCTGTCACTGCCGCAGATAACCACCTGCGGATCGAAGGGAGCAACCTTCCTCCCCTCCAAGTCTTAGCGGAAAAGGATCCGGCAAAGTTGCCTTGGCGGGATTTGGGGGTTGATATCGTTATCGAATCCACAGGATTTTTTACTCAACGGGAGGGAGCCGCCAAGCATCTGGAGGCTGGGGCACGCAAGGTGATTATTTCCGCCCCCGCCAAGAAGCCCGATCTCACGGTCGTGCTGGGGGTAAACGATCAAGATTATGATCCCAGTCAGCACCACATCGTTTCTAACGCCTCTTGCACCACCAACTGTCTAGCTCCCGTCGCCAAGGTTTTGTTGGATACCTTTGGTCTAGAAACTGGATTTCTCACCACCTGCCATGCCTTCACGGCCACTCAGGGTCTCGTCGATAAACCGGATCCCAAAGATTTTCGGCGGGGACGGGCTGCCTCCGTATCGATTGTCCCCTCCAGTACAGGAGCAGCGACAGCGGTGGCGGAAGTATTACCCAGTCTCAAGGGCAAGCTGGATGGGTTAGCCCTGCGCGTTCCCACCATTACCGGATCAATTGTCGATTTTGTGGTTCGCACCGAGCGTCCGGTCAGTATCGATGCCATCAACAATGCTTTTGCTGAGGCTGCCACGGGATCCATGCAAGGGATCCTCGCCATTGCCAAACCCCAGATGGTTTCCGCCGACATTGTGGGCAGCACCTTCTCGTCGATTGTCGATACCCAGTCCACGATGGTCTTGGGATCCCATACTGCCAAAGTTTTATCGTGGTATGACAACGAATTTGGCTACGCCAGCCGCATCAAAGATCTAACCACTCTGATAGCCAGCCATCTGGGCTGACACTCAATCAGGCGAAACATATAGTCATTCCAAATAAGAATGCGACCATCTAAATCTTGATATCCAGGCTTTGAGAGATTATGGGTTTCTCAAACTAAATTGGAACGACCATAAAGAAGTGGCTGAAGCTATTCTCCAGCCACTTCTTTGAGGTTATGGATTAAGATGACCAGCTAACTTCCAGTAAGGAATTTTAGAAAGTTAAAACTGCTGATCCTGCACATTGACTGGGAGTAGTGATGGTAATTGTGTCCTCTACACCTGCAACAGCACCTGGAATTTGTGGGGAAAGGCGAGCTTCGCCAGTCGCATCAATCGTTCCACTCACATTTTCCTGAAAGCCATCAGTTCCAGAAACGGATCCTGAAACCGTATCTCCTGTTGTAAAGGGTTGAGGGACTTGGACAACAACAGTGTAGTCCTCACCAGGATCCGGATCGGCCGGATCGGCGGTAATCAAACAATTACCTACAACAATTCCGCCTGTTGGCGTTGGGAAGGGTGGAACGGTTGGGGTGCCAATAGAGCTAGAAACCTCAGAGAAGACAAAGTAAAGCCGCTCCTCCTCTCCCTCCGAATCAGTTGCCACAATCTGGAACGTGTAAGTTCCAATCCTTGGCTCTGGAACATCATTGGTGACATCCAAGTCAGGATTGTAAACAATCACCACTGGCGCAGGACCTGGGTCTACAGTTGCTGTTTCGGATAACGGCTGCACCACAGGATCCCCAGGCAAGAGAATCTCTGGTGCTCCT
>JANRIL010000030.1:0-91429 GCA_033764955.1 Cyanobacteriota bacterium
GCCTTGGCCTACGGGTCGGTCAACTCCAGTTGTCGGTCGAAAGCGCACCGTATCAGGGGAAAATCAACCCTGTAATGCTTGTCCAATTTTACCAGATTGGTGGCCGCTCGCCTCCCCTCTCCGTCGCCACGCAGTTGCTCACCATAACGTCGAGGGGGACTCGCAGCCACCCCGCTTTCATCCCCTCACCCAGCCTAAAGGCTACGGTGCGAGGCTCTCGCCCAAGAAGCTAAAATTCAGACGAAATCCAGGCCAAATCTAGCAGAGCATAGCGTGAGTTTATGGTGCGTATTGTCTTAGTGGCTCCAGAAATTCCCGCCAATACGGGAAATATTGCTCGCACCTGTGCGGCCACGGGATCCCCGCTCTATTTAGTGGATCCGTTAGGGTTTCAACTGAGTGATCGCTATCTCAAACGGGCAGGGTTAGATTACTGGGATGCCGTTGAGATGCATCGCTACCCTTCTTGGCAAGCTCTTTTGCAGGAGCATCCTCAAGGACGGTTTTGGGGTCTGACGGTGCGCGGCAAAAGTCTTTATACCCAGGTGACCTATCAGCCGGAGGATTGGTTGGTATTTGGCAGCGAAACCCAGGGATTACCCCCTGATTTATTGGCGCAGATCCCGACGCTACGGATCCCGATGCAGGGTTCTGTCCGCAGCCTTAACCTCTCCAATGCAGTGGCGATTGTCTTGTTTGAAGCCCTACGACAACTCAGTATGGGATAGGTATTTATCCAATGGGGATCAGGAGACTGGGTTTAACGATAGGGATTTGGCAAAATGGTGCCCTCTAGGCAAGCTTGATCCCAAAGAGCGCCCTCCCATGCACATCCTGTCAGTTGGGCACAAAACAGGTTGGCGCGGGTTAAATTAGCTCCTCGCAATAGGGATCCCCCCAGATTGGCTTCTTCCAGATCGGCTCCACTCAGATCGGCTCCACTCAGGTTGCTGCTGGACAGATCGGCTGCCTGTAGGCTGGTCTGGCGCAGACTGGCTCCCCGCAGATCGCTGCCGCGCAGATCGCCCCCTGCCAAGTCTAGGTGATCCAGAACGACCCCCGGCAAAAAGGCTCCCGCCAAGCTAGCGCCCACCAGGCGGGATCCCAGAAGCACAGCTCCCCGCAAATTGGCATTTCGCAGATCGGCTCCCCCCAAGTTTGCCCCCGTCAGATCCGCTCCCTGGAGGTTAGTTCGTAGGATCGCCTGCCGTAGATCTGCCCCGCCCAAACGGGATCCCTGCAAACTGACCTGACTGAAATCCATGCCTCGCAGATCCCACCCTTCCAGATCTGCGCCCGCTAGTGAGGAGATCTGCCCCGCTCGAATCGACTCGATATCGATAGATACATCCCGTAACCCCATCATCAGCTACCCCCTGCTGCAAGCGATTCTGGATTCTCTTCTAACCAGATGGTGGGGAGGTGGCTAGGGCGTTCGGGTAAGATCATCATCTCCATCTCACACAGTCGGATCACCGATGCCAATACCTCCACCAAATGGGGATCAAAGCGAATGCCAGCATACCGTTGGCAAATCTTGAGCGCCTCCGTAATGTCATAGGCACGGTGGGATCCACGGGGGTAGAGTAAGCGTTGAAAGCTCGCCACCAATCCCAGAATCCGCGCTTCCAAGGAGATTTCCTCTCCCCGCAATCCACTGGGATGCCCACTGCCATTCCAATGCTCTAGATGGTGGGCAATAATCTGGGCAACCGGACTGAGTTCAGGAATCGCCGACAATAACTCGCTGCTCAATAGCTCATATTTTCCCCAATATTCCATTTCCTGGGCATGGGAAACCCCCTCCTGGGAGGGATCCCGGCCAAGCTGTTCTTTGGGAACGGGGGCAACCATCAAGCGAAACAACAAACCCGCCAATCGTAACCGCCGCAGCCGGAGCGTAGGCAAATCCAGTAACTGACCAAGGGTTTCGGCTAGTGCTGCTACTTGCAACGAAGCCACCGGATTCTCAGCATCCTGGGCATCAATACGCTGAGCCATCCGTAGCAGGGCTTGTAACTTGTTGGCGTTGAGGTTGCGATTGAGGCGGAGGGCTTGGCTCTCTAGCTCCCAAAACTCACGGGTTTGTCGCTGCACCAACACCAACTGTTCTTGGCTCGTTTGCAGATAATTGACAATCCGCGCTACCACCGTTGTTAAATCCTGCTGGGGGTGTTGATCAGAGTCGGCTTTGAGGATCCGCCCCCCCGCTTCCATCCGATCCGCCAGCGCCGGATCATAGGCACGCAACCCGCCGATCAAAATCTCTGCCGCTGCTTCCACCTCAGCGCGATCAAACGTCCACAACCCATAAAACTTCCGCTCAACATCCCGACTCGGCGGACCAGCCGGATACTGATCAAGGGGCAACTCATGGCAGAGCACCATCGCGGCATAGCCTCGATCCAAGATGATCAGGTTCCACTCCTGAGCTAGGGGATCCCCCGGCGACAAATGCACCAGATGCACATTGGGCAACGATCCGGTGGGATGGCTGGCAAATCCACTATCCGGCACCGCCGCGATCACCACTTCCTGAGCATGGCTGGCAATTTGGGCATAACGATCCGCCTCCTGCAGATACCACTTTCCCTCCTGAAAGGTCACCCAGACCAAGGGCTGTCCCTGCTCCGTTTGCAGGATGTGATCTTCTAGGGCATGGCAGAGCGCCACTAGGGTATTTTTCAGATAAACCCCATAACTGGCGGGCATCTGAGGGAATGCCTCATGAAGCTGGTTCAGCGTGGAATCGGGAGACATGCTAAAGGGAGAGGAAAAAGCAAAACGGAGGAGGAGCAGTCCCAAAAGGGCTATTTTTTACGGAGGCGGAAGGTAATCCGACCCTTGTTGAGATCGTAGGGAGAAAGCTCTACTTTGACGCGATCTCCCGGCAAAATTTTGATGTAGTTACGGCGGATTTTACCGGAAATGTGGGCGAGAATATTAAAGCCATTGTCCAAATCCACCCGAAACATGGCATTGGGTAAGGATTCGGTGACGGTTCCTTCCATCTCAATTGCATCTTCTTTGGACAATCAAAACCTCCCGTGATTGGGGTAAAACAAATCAGACAAAGCAATCAGCCACCCGTGGCAGCTACCTGAGCGAGGGGATCCCTGAAACTCATGCTCTCCTATCCTAACTGGATCCCTGGCAGGGCTGAAATTTTCTTGATGGCACCTAGAACAACCAACGCAGGGTCAGTCCCCATTCGGCATTGTTATAGCGATCAAGACTAGAAACTTGGTTTTGGACATTGGAAAACCCCAGGTTGGATTGCAAAGAAAACCCCTCACTCCACTGCCACTGACAGCGTCCTTGCCATGTATTGACCTCTGACCATTGGGACTTGAGGCGTTGCTGCCCAAATGCCACTGCTAATCCACACTCCAAATCGCGGGTGAGGTCGGCAGCCAGCTTAACCTCGGCGGTCAACACCAAAAAATCAGGGGGACTAAAATAGGTAGGTTGATCACGGGTGTAGCTCCAGTTGAAGAGATTAGCCGACAGAGAAAAGCCCTGCCAATTGGCGGGCAGCAACGTTGCGCTACCAATCACCTGATGCTCCGTATTGTCGTCCGAATAGTGCCCGTAACGATAACCCAGAAAGGACTGCCATTGGGGATCCCATTGGCGAAACAGGTTGAAGCCACCGCGGCAGGCATAAATTTCATTGGTCAGGCTGGTTGCCCGCCCTCGATAGGGTTGACAATTGAGAAGAAGTTCGGGGGTTAGGCCAGATCCCAGAGGGATCCCGAAGCGAGTGTCCCAACTAAACTGTGTCACCTGCTCACTAGAAATATCCAGACCACCGCCAATCGTGCCGGACACCACGCCCAGTTGAAAATCTCGACCCAATTGGATAGGTAAAATCTCAACCTTGGTCGGATCGGATCCCCAGGTTTCGTATAACTCATGCCCTAGGGTGAGGTACCAGGAGTCGTCATAGCGATAAGTGGCCAAAATTCGTCGCCAAGCCTCTGTATTACTGCGTTGTCCAGAAGATTGAACCGTCAAAACCTCTGGTAGCGAAGAATCCTGGAAATTGGTAGAAAAATCGGGAGATAGAGCGGGATCCAAAAGAGCAGGATTGGCTTGCACTTGCTCAACAAGTAACAGCCCACTCACAAGGGATAAACACCCAGACAGCCATCCTTTCACTTTGGCTCCTCTAAGCCTAAAATTCCGTAAAGTTGTTGGCTAAGGCTAGACAAACTTCTCCAAAATTGCCCATACTGTAGCCGTTAGTGTGTATTGATACCCGCAAATGATCTCCCCCGCAACCAGTTTTCGCCTTAAACAGATTGGTCGATGGTTACTTTTGGGGGGGATATTTTGGATTGGGTTGACCTTGGGATCCCCAACGTGGTTAGCCCAGGTTCCTGGGGGATCCCCTTTGTCGGCGGCGGAACAGGCAATGGCTGAACGCGCTTGGCTCTATTTTGAAAACAACATTAACCGCACGGGTTTGGCCAACAGCGTGGCCAACTACCCTTCAGCCACCCTTTGGGAGCAGGGTAATCTAGCGGTGGCAGTGATGGCGGCTCATGATCTGGGCATCATCTCTGACCAAGCCATGCAGCAACGGCTTAACCAACTTTTGCAGGGACTAGAGAAACTCCCTCTGTTTGAAGGGGATCTGCCCAACAAAGCCTACAACACAGAAACAGGAATCAAAACCGACTACGGCAATAATCCAGTGGAGCGCGGCATTGGCTTCTCCGGTTTGGACATGGGACGCTTAATCAACGCGCTATTTGTGGTGAAAACCCAGCAGCCCCAGTTTAGCCAACGGATTGATCGCCTCTTGCAGGGCTGGGACTTGGATCGCCTCTATCAACAACAAGATCTCTACGGGGCAGTGGTCACTCCCGATGGGGAAACCTTGCCCGTGCAGGAGGGGCGGCATGGCTATCTGGAATATGCGGCTCGCAGTGGGGTTCTGTTGGGTCGGGATATGGCTAAAGCTCTCGACCCACCTGTGGAAGTAGTGGATGTCTATGGCATCCCCATTAAAAATGATCAGCGTCGGTTTCAGGAGTTTAACGCCGTTGCCTATACCGTAACCGAAGCCCCCGCCCTAGAGATTATCGAACTGGGCACGGCAGGACGACCCCAGGTATGGGAGGAGTTTTGCCAGATCTATAAAGCCCAAAAACGCCGGTGGCAAGACACCCAAAAATGGACAGCGGTCACAGAGGATCACATCACTGGACGGCTCTACCCAGACACCCCTTTTCTCTATAACACCCTGATCAGTGACGGGATCCCTTGGGCCGTAGTTACCGAGTCGGGACAACGCTTCGATGAGCGCCGCACCATCAGTACCAAAGCTGCCGTCTTGCTGTCGGTTTTGCAACCCAGTGATGATCCCCTCAATTATGGACAAAAGCTGTTTGAGGTGGTGCAACCCTTATTTAACGAAGGAGGCTACTGGGCTGGAAAATTTGAGATGAGCGGTGAACCCAACGATATTCTCACTAACAACACCAACAGTATTTTGCTAGAAGCCCTCTGGGCCAAACAGCGGGGGCGTTCCCTGATTACTGATGAGGCGTTTCCCAGTAGCTGCGGGGATAGGGTAAAAGCCTCCGGCTATGTCCCTAGCCAAGCCTCTAACAATGTCCCTAGCCAAGGGGATCCCTCTTCTCCTAGTCGCTCCTTAGTGTTGGGACAATCTCCCAGCGAACGCCTTAGCCCTGGGGGCTCGGCTCCCCTCCATCAATTTTTTGCCTCCGCCAGTTGTGAAGTGGTACAAACCACTCCCCAAGGCCCTTTATCTCTGAGCGCCCTACCCGAGCCAGCACAAGGGATCCAGCCAGCCCAGTGTGCTAGCGCTTCCCCCCCTCCTGCCGAGCAACCCTACGCCCAAGCTGCCTGGAACTATTTTCAGCACTACCGCGATCCCCAAACAGGACTGGTTGCCTCCCGCTCTGATCTGAAGGCCACAACCCTCTGGGGTTTGGGAGATAGCATCGCTGCCACCCAACTGGCGGAGCGGATGGGGCTGATTGAGAGCCAAGAATTTGATCAATTGATGCGGCAGGTGTTGGGCACCACGCGAGTTTTACCGACCGTCGAGGGGCTACCCCACATTGCCTATGCCACAACCACCGGTCAACCCGTCACCCTAGGGGGAGTTGCTGCCCTCCCCTCGGAGTGGGATGCGATGGGAATGGCTCGTCTTTTTGTTGCCTTAGCGGGAGTGAGCCAATGTCATCCAGAATATCGTCCCGCCATCGACGATCTGCTCATGCAGTGGCGCTACTATGCCCTCATCCATGCCGCCAGCCTGTTTTCGGGGAAAATTGGTCAGAGACCCCAGCTAGAGTGCAGTTTTTACAGCAGCTATGCCATTCCTGGCCTCAATCTCTGGGGCATGGATCTCCAGGAACCCACCTATCAACGGATTAGCGTGGCGGGGCAGTCGTTGGATGTGGGTTGTGATCGCCTCTTGACCAGTGATCCCCTCCTTTATCGCCGCCTGGAATTGGGTAAGGATCCCACCACCGATCGGCTACTGGCGGCTCATTGGCAGGCACAGTCTCCCCCTACTGGCGGTGGCACAGTGGCACTCAGCCAACCTCCTTTTTGGATTCGTAACACCCTCTGGGCAGGGGGGGAAGCTGGGATCGTGAAAGGTATTGATGGCAACTCTTATCCTCAATTAGCCAGTGTGAGTACGGGTGCGGCCTTTGCCTGGTGGGCATTGGGCTTGCCGCAGGCGGAGGTATTAAGGGCAAGCGCCATCGAACGCACCCTCCTGGATAAGAGTTTGGGGTTTCAGGATGGCTATCTGGTCAGCTCTCAAGAATCGGTGGGTGTTGGAACCAGCCAGGGCAACTATTTGGTCTTGGCCGCCCTTGCCTATGCTCA
Organism: Cyanobacteriota bacterium; assembly: GCA_033764955.1. Taxonomy (GTDB): domain Bacteria; phylum Cyanobacteriota; class Cyanobacteriia; order Thermostichales; family Thermostichaceae; genus JANRIL01. Next base: position 6,877 of record JANRIL010000030.1, read on the forward strand.
GCAGGGATCCCTCATCCAAAACTTTCAGCCGGGAGAGAGGTGGCAGCAACGGGGCTGGTGGATAGGAGGCTAAATGAAACCCTTCCGGCAATTTAGAGATTTACCCCGCCATCAGCGGCAACTATTTATCGGATTAGCCATCGCCAATGGGCTGTGGGGAGCTTATTACTTGAGTTGGCGAATCACCCGCACCATTAATACCGATGCCCTCTGGATTTCGATTCCCCTCTTAGTTGTCGAGATCTACGCTTATTTTGGGGCATTGATGTTTATGGTGGGCATGGGTAGACCCCGCACCCGCAATAGTGTATCACTACGGGAGATGGTTCCCCCTCTGGCGGTTTACCCCGATGTCGATATATTTATTACTCACTACAACGAAGGACGAGCCATCATTGAGCCAACCGTGCGCCATTGCCTAACGTTAGATTATCCCCTCGAAAAGTGTCACATCTATGTCTTGGATGATGGCAAGGTACCAGAAGTAGCAGCAATGGCGGCAGAATTGGGGGTTCATTATATTACTCGTCCCACCAATTTACACTTCAAAGCGGGCAACATTAACCATGCCCTTTTAGAAGCCAAAACCTTTGGGGAATTTATTCTTACCCTTGATTGTGATCACATTCCAAAGCCTTATTTCCTTCAGCGAGTTTTACCCTATTTCTATGAATTGAATGAGGGGCAATGGGTACCCAATCGGGTGGCATTTGTCCAAACTCCCCAGTATTTTTACAACCTCCCCGCCGAGGATCCCTTTGGCCATCGAGCCAGCTTATTTTATGGGCCGATTCAGAAAGGGAAAGATGGTCTGGGTGCTGCCTTCTATACTGGCACGAATGCCCTACTACGGCGAGAAGCAGTGGTGCAGGTGGCTCTGCAACGATTGACCCAGGAAGTCAAACGGCAGGGTCTGGATCAGGCGCTGAATCATTACGCCTACGAAGGGGGATTGAGTACCACCAGCATCACCGAAGATATGGAAACAGCCATGAATCTACACGCTAAAGGATGGCAAAGTGTCTATCACCACGAAACGTTAGCCGAAGGACTCGCCCCCGAAGATTTACAATCTGCTCTCAAACAACGTCTGCGTTGGGCACAGGGAACCATTCAAGTTTTAGTTAAAGATAATCCTCTCGTCAAACCTGGTCTGAATTGGGGACAGCGGCTGGCCTATTTTCAAACTATGTATAGCTATTTTGGTGGGTTTGCCGTAGTCGTTTATCTGCTTTGCCCGATCATCTATTTCTTGACCGAGATCCCTCCTGTCAAAGCTCTTAATACCCAGTTTGTCCTACACTTAGTCCCCTTTTTAGTGTTGAATCGTCTTACCTTTATCTCGAGCAGTTGGGGGATCCCAGCGAAGGAACTATGGCGAGCTGAGCAATTTGCTGTGGCGCTTTTCCCCATCCAGATTCAGGCAGTATGGAGCGTCTTAACAGGTCATAAGATTAAGTTTGAGGTGACTTCTAAACAGCGAAAGTCGGGAATTTATCTGGGACTGATCAAACCGCAGTTGGCTTTTATTGGATTGACGGTGGGATCCGCAGTATGGGCAGGGATCCGTTTGGCCGTTGGGCAGGGCAGCCTAGAAGCAGAGGGATATTGGGTCAATGTAGCCTGGTCTATCTACAACGTGGCGCTTTTGTGGGCGGCGGTGCGGGCGGCAACATGGCAGGGAGCTAGTGGCGATGGGGGATCCCTCATAACGTAGGGGATGGGGTTTACTTCAGCTCACTGAGCGAGAGGGAGTGCATCGGTTGGTTATTAGTGAGGCTGTTTAGTATGTTGCTTTCTCGTTTTCCCAGGGTAAGACTGGCTCATACCCCCACGCCGTTGGAACCTCTGCCTCGCCTGACCGCTCTTCTGCAAGGTCCGCAACTGTGGATCAAACGGGATGATTGTACGGGTCTAGCAATCGGGGGGAACAAAGCCCGCAAGCTAGAGTTTCTCTTGGGAGAAGCCCTCAGCCAAAAAGCCGATACCCTCATTGCCCAAGGAGCGGTTCAGTCCAATCATGTCCGACAAACCGCTGCCGCCGCTGCTCGCCTGGGATTAAAGTGTGAAATCCTTCTGGAGGATCGGGTGCCGGATGCGGATCCCTCCTATTACCAAACGGGCAATCTTTTTCTCAGTCATCTGCTGGGCGGACAGACCCACCTCTATCCATCTGATACCGACATGGAGGGGGCGATGCAAACCGTAGCTCAACAGGTTCGATCCGCTGGAGGGATCCCTTACATCATTCCCGGAGGGGGATCCAATCCTACCGGAGCTTTGGGCTATGTTGCCTTCGCCCAAGAATTTCTCTATCAAGCTGGAGAGCAAAACCTACGAGTAGACTGGCTCGTTCATGCTACGGGTAGCAGCGGAACTCAAGCGGGATTGGTGGCGGGGCTGCAAGGACTCAATAGTGGGATCCCCATCCTAGGGATTAGTGTGCGGCGCAACCAATCTAGCCAGGTGGAAAAAGTTCTTCAGCTAGCTTTAGCCAGTGCTGAGCGCCTCAACCTGCAACAACCTATTAATCGCAACGATATCCTGGTGAGCGATGAATATGTCGGACAAGGCTATGGCTACCCAACCCCCGCTACCTTAGAAGCCATTTCCCTGCTGGCTCAAACCGAAGGTATCCTTCTGGATCCAATTTATACAGGCAAGGCGATGGCAGGCTTAATTGACCTGATTCGCAAAGGTTTTTTTCAATCTACGGACAATGTGGTGTTCCTTCATACCGGGGGATCCCCAGGTCTTTTTGCTTACGAAAGCGACTTTTCCGCTAAGAACCTTAGTCCAGGCAGATTTTCTAGCTGAAGTCCCTTACTTTATGTTATATTTGTTAGTCCAAAAGCCCTGGCGGGCGTAGCCAAGAGGTTAAGGCAGAGGATTGTGGTTCCTCCACTCGTGGGTTCGAGTCCCATCGTCCGCCCTTATTAAACACCAGCAATAGCGTTGACAATCTAAACCATACCTCAATCAGAGTGGCTGGAAAGTATAGGATTGAGCAATTTCAAAGGGCAGTTTGACCCGTCCATTGACACTGAGAATCGACAATGCCAAGCGGTCAAACCAGACCGTGTAAGACCTGGCACCATACCAAATTGAGCAACGTTTCGATGTTGGATAGCTCACTGCCTTAGCTAACTACTGGTTTCCTTGGATCCAACGCTCACACTCCTCCAAAACCTCTTGACTGGCGGGAAATGTTAGCAGCTTCATCCCCTCTTGATAGGTGCACCAGCGATAGTCGGCTAATTCAGCCACTTGAATGCGAACCTCAGGCAGGGATCCCTCGGCGGTTGGTTCCACCTGCGCCACAAAATAAGTCACGGACTTTTGTACGGGGATCCCTGTTCGGTTGGTGAAGTAGTAGCTTTCCTGAAAGCGGATCCCCTCAATCACCCGATAGTGCTCCAGCCCCGTTTCTTCCTGAAGTTCCCGGCGGGCAGCCTCCAGATCACTCTCATTGCCATCTTTATGCCCCTTCGGGAACCCCCAGTGTCCCTTGTTGTGAAGGATCAAGAGGTAAAGGTGGCTAGGGGATCCCTGCTGAGGGGGCTGAAATATGGGCAGGATCCCAAAGGCAGCATCTTGAAACATGATCACAACTCAACGCTCAACAAACTTCCCATCCCCAGAGCTGAAGCCCTATGGCCTGGGGGGAGTGAGATAAATTTTAGACAAAAAATGGGGAATTGGGAAATACTAAAGAATCATAGCCTGCATTGCTCTGGATTCATCTCTCAGTTTTCCTGCTTATCTTAATTCTTGAGTGCCGGATGAGTGGGTATTCCACTCCGATGGGGGTTCGTCAGCTTATTCAGTTTGTAACTTTAAGACGGCCATAAAAGCTTCCTGCGGTACATCAACGGTTCCGACTGACTTCATCCGTTTTTTACCCTCTTTTTGCTTCTCTAACAATTTCCGTTTACGGGAGATGTCCCCTCCATAGCACTTGGCCAAAACATTTTTTCGCAGGGCGGGAATGGTTTCACGAGCAACCACTTTAGAGCCAATAGCCGCCTGAATGGGCACCTCAAATTGATGACGGGGGATTAACTCGCGTAGCTTGGAGGTGAGGGCTTTGCCTACATACATCGATTTCGTGCGGTGAACAATCGTGGAAAGCGAATCCACTGGCTCCCCATTGATCAAAACATCCAACCGCACCAGATCATCAGGACGATATCCCATCAACTGATAGTCCATGCTGGCATAGCCCCGCGTGCGAGACTTCATCTGATCAAAAAAGTCGGTGACTACTTCGGCTAAGGGCAATTCATAAACCAACGTGGTGCGTTCCTTCGCCAGATAACGCATATCTTTAAAAATCCCTCGCTTGGTTTCACACAACTCCATGACAGCTCCCACAAAGTTTTCGGGTAGGATGACCTCCACTTTGACAATCGGTTCTTCAATTTCGGTGCGTTCGTTGGGAGAAGGCAGGTCGCTGGGGTTATCGACCAAAACGATCGATCCATCATTAAGGGTAACTCGATAGACCACCGTAGGTGCCGTAATCACTAGGTCAAGGTTATATTCTCGCTCTAGGCGTTCTTGCACTACTTCCATATGCAATAGCCCCAAAAATCCGCATCGAAAGCCAAAGCCCATCGCACTGGAAACCTCAGGCTCAAACTGAAGAGCCGCATCATTTAATTTGAGTTTTTCTAATGCTTCTTTGAGTTCAGGATATTGATCAGAACTGGTGGGAAACATCCCACAAAAGACCATCGGTTTTGCCTCAGTATATCCAGGCAAAGCGGCGGGAGCCTTGCGATCTACGAGGGTGATGGTATCGCCAACGCGAGCATGTTCAACTGTTTTAATAGCAGCGCTGATAAATCCTACTTCTCCAGCGTGCAGCTCATTGACTAATACCTGATTGGGTTTGAGAATGCCCACCTCATCAATTTGAAATTCCCGATCCACCGCCATGAAGAGGATTTTGTCTCCAGTTTTGACTTTGCCATCCATGACCCTGACATAGACAATCACGCCTCGGTAAGGGTCGTAATAGCTATCAAAAATTAAGGCTCGTAAGGGATCCCCTATCGTATTGCGGGGGGGGGGGATCCGCTGCACAATGGCCTCCAGAATTTCATCAATGCCGATACCGGCTTTGGCGGAGGTCAAAATGGCTCCACTGCAATCCAGACCAATTACTTCCTCGATTTCTCGAATCACCCGTTCGGGATCGGCACTGGGCAGATCAATTTTGTTGATGACGGGAATGATTTCCAGATTATTCTCCAGCGCCAAATAGACATTGGCGAGGGTTTGCGCCTCTACCCCCTGAGAGGCATCCACCACCAATAATGCCCCCTCACAGGCGGCCAGAGAGCGCGACACTTCATAGGTAAAATCCACATGTCCAGGAGTATCGATCAAGTTGAGGACATACGACTGACCATCCTTGGCTTGATAGTTCATGCGGGCGGCTTGCAGCTTGATAGTAATACCGCGCTCCCGCTCCAGATCCATATTGTCGAGCAGTTGCGGCTTCATCTCCCGTGTGGAAACGGTTCCCGTCTGCTGCAAGAGTCGATCCGCCAGCGTAGACTTGCCGTGGTCGATGTGGGCAATGATCGAAAAGTTGCGGAGATGGGAAACAGGAACGTCCGTCATAGGGGGGGGGAGTTCAGATAGGCAAAGAATTTTTACAATCCTAGCGCGTCCGAAGGGTTGTTCGGATTTTGCCGAGTTTACTCACAAAGATTTTTGAGAGAAGGGATCCAGTCGCGCATTTTTTGCTAAACCGGAATCAGGAAGCCCCCTGCCCCATCCCAGGCAACCCAGGGTCATTCCGCTTTATCCTGCTTTTCTCAAGGAGTTCCTACTTGCATCACCTCATGTCTACTCCCCCTATCCGAGTCAATCCGTTGGATCCCACCTACCAGATGGCGCTGACTGCTGTGGCAGCTGCCGAAGAGCGAAAAGGTGGCGATATTGTGCTTTTGGATGTCCGGCATATTTCTACGTTGGCCGATTACTTTTTGTTAGTTACAGGCTATTCCACCACACAGGTGAGAGCGATTAGCCGAGCCATCGAAGACAAACTGGGGGAAACCTGGCAAACCTTCCCTCTGCGAACGGAAGGGCAGCAGGCCGCCACCTGGGTCTTGCTGGATTATGCCGACATGATCGTGCATGTCTTGTTGCCATCGGAGCGAGCTTTCTATGACCTGGAATCTTTTTGGGGACAGGCTCATCGGATTGATTTGCCCTTGGCGGGCTAACCGCCTTCAGCCGCTCCCTCATTGTGCTCCTGAGCCGATGGCTGGATAGGGCAAGGGATCCCTATGGCCTATATTTGTGCCGAGGAAACTTGCTGATGAAGCAAGGTAAATTCATGTGTCTAAGCTGCAATAAAATCGAACATATTGATAGGCGACTTGGTTAGAATTAATTTGTCCCACCAGACTCACAAATACTTAAGATTTGCTTAAGGCTTGTTTGAGTTTAATTTGTTGTTTACATCACCATAATTTCTTTTGGTTTTCCCTTAAAATTTCAAGTGTTGGTTTCAAGTAGGTTAGACGGAGTCTTCCATCAATTTTGCGAGACGAGTTGATTTGTGTTCGTTGTCTCTCTTGATTGTCAGATAGTTGCTAACATTGCAGGCAGCTTAGCAGATTCAGTTTGAGTAATTTTCTAGTCTTTTCTGCTAGATTCCTTTAGATTCTTTAGCCTCTCAATGGGCTGAGATAAAAACCCTCGGAAAGCATCTGAAACAGGCAGCTATGGGCTTGCTAGGTAGAATTTTGATGTCTTTGTCAGTCCATTTTCTAGCTTATTCCTTGGATCGGTAAGTTTGATTTCGTCAGTTGTTTGCATTGAGGGAGAAATCCGGCAAAAATGCTCAGGATTTTGTCATCAAGTTTTCATGTTGAAGGCTTATCTAAGTAATATATCTAAAAATTGTCTGGAATGGGCTATGAGTCTGTTTTTATTAAACCAGTCGTTGAAAGGTTTTCCACCATGACTGATTTTCCTAAGCAATCCACACAGAGGTTACCTATGGAACGAGAGCTGATCAACATCATCGAATACCTCGCCCTTGGGCAAGTCGAACAGTGCCTCAGCACGGAGTATGCCCACCAACCTTTATTTTGTGACCATACTCAACGGCAAGCATTGATGCAGGCCATCCTTAACCGGATCCCGCCGGTGTATATGTGGCTAGCCCCCGATGAATGCCCTGATTTGGATTTATTGATGGCGGCGGAGCAAGCGCAACTGCAAGCGGTGGTTCGGCAAGAAATTGAACGGCAACGGCAAGCGGTTCCCTTGCACGCCTCGCCGTACTCTTCCCTGATGACGGAGGTTTATTATTGAGGGAGCGTTGTTTTGGCGGGTTGGTATGCTCCCCATCTACTACACGGATGTTTACCTTCAGCATCAGCCAGGGGGATTTCATCCAGAACGTCCGGCTCGCCTAGAGGAAATTGTCAAAGCCCTACGCTCCGCACCTTTTGCTGCTGACTTAGAATGGCGGGATCCCCATCTGGCTCGCCTAGAAGACATTGAGCGAGTCCATCCGCCCGACTACATTCGGTGGATTGCAGATTTGGCGGAACAGGGAGGGGGGCGAGTCGATGCCGACACGATCCTTTCGGCAGAGAGCTATCGAGCCGCCCGTCTAGCTGTGGGGGGTTGGATTGATGGCGTGCAAGCGGTGTTGACCACACAACAACCCGCTTTAGTTTTGTGTCGCCCACCGGGGCATCATGCGGAGCCAAGCCAAGGCATGGGGTTTTGTGTTTTTGCCAATGCCGCCATTGCTGCCCTTTGGGCACTCGATCAACCCAACATCCAACGGGTGGCGGTTTTTGATTGGGATGTTCATCACGGCAACGGCACCCAACATATTTTTGAGTCCCATCCTCAACTGGCTTATGTCTCCACCCACGAGTTCCCTCTTTACCCCGGAACCGGAGCAGCGGCGGAGACGGGATCCTTCGGCAATATCTGTAATATCCCTTTGGCGGCGGGTTCTGACTGGTCGGTTTATCAACGGGCGATGCAAGAGCAGGTTCTGCCTTTTTTAGAAAAATTTCAGCCGGATCTGTTGCTGATCAGTGCGGGGTTTGACTGTGCGAAAGGGGATCCCTTAGCGCACATGAATCTGTTGCCGGAGGATTTTGGCAGGATGGCGGCGATGTGCCTACAGCTCACCCCACGGGTTTTGTTTGGCTTGGAAGGCGGCTATGATCTGCGAAATCTGGCGGAGGGCTGGTTAAGTGTGGCACAAGCCTGCTTAGATTCTCAGCGCTTGCTTGCCCAAAAATCGGTGATGGTATAGCCCAACTCCGTTAACATCCGCCCCAACAATGGCATACTCAACCCAATCACATTGGTATGGCAACCTTGGATCCCTTCCACCCAAACTCCTCCATAGCCATCAATCGCAAAACATCCCGCACAGGCTAACGGTTCTCCGGTAGCAATATAGGCTTGAATCTCATGATCACTGGGTTTGGCAAAAAAGACCCGCGTGACAGCGTAGTGACAAAGGGACTTGCCTTGATAAGTATCAATGAGGGCGTGACCCGTAAACAGTTCTCCCACTCCTCCCCGCATGGCTTGCCAACGGTCCAGCGCTTCTTCTGGGCTATCGGGTTTACCCTGAATCGCTCCGTTGAAATAAAGAATGGAGTCAGCCCCGATCACTAGGGCGGGTTGTTGCTGTCGTTGGGCAATCACTTCCGCTTTTTTGGCAGCTAAGGTTTTCACTAGCACTATCGGGTCTGCCTCCTGAATGCCATCTTCATCAAAATGGCTGGGTTGAGCCGTGAAGCAGAAGCCAGCGGCCTCTAGCAACCGTTGGCGAGCCGGAGATTGCGAAGCCAAGATCAGGGGAGGCCGATAGCGATCTGACATAGTTTCTGTCAACCCGAAGCTAAGGATGGAATCATTTTCCCCAATTTTTTCTGAATACTCTACTGACTCATCAAAAGAAGGACTGTATTGTTTAAGGAGTTGAGTCAAAGTTGGATTAGATTTTGCAAAATTAAAGGGAGTTTTGCCAGTATTATCTTTGATACAGTCCTTTCGTGAATCGCCTGTTACGGATCATCCTAATCACTACCCACTACTAAACCATCTCCTAGTGAGAGAGAGGAGCAAAGCCATACTGGATAATCACCGAAAGAGCTGTAGTGTGTTTAACAGTTAATCACTATGTCGATCTTCCAGACAATAATTATGTAAAATTTCTGTGGATCCCTATTTATAGTCGTTCCAATTTAGCTTGAGAACCCCAAAATCTCTCAAAGCTTGGATGTCAATATTTAGGTAGTCGCATTCTTGTTTGGAATGACTATATATTAGGAGGGTACGAGATTCGCTAACAGGTTTTGTAAATGAGTTAGGTAGCCAATGGTTTCAATTTCTGCAGATGGAAACTAGAAAATTTGACGACAGATATGGTGACTGATGATCCAGTCAGCCTTTTACAAGCAAAAGCTATTCCACGAAGCCCAGAGGAGATCTAAAAATTCAGATGTAGTGGATAACGTCTCAGAATCAACAGGGCCAGCAACAGTTGCTACGGAAGAATCAGGCATCCGCAATTTTGCTTTTGAGAAGAGTTCATCGCTAAGAGGCAGGATATCTAAGGTATCAATCTCATCATCTGTCATGGCATCAACTTTGGCTCAGTTCGTTCTTGAGATATTGTTCCTCGACCTGTCTACAGCCAGCTAGCCTGTCTTGCCCCAAAACCATTGGGGGCTTCCCTTAACCCTAGCAACCTTGACAGGGGATCCCTAGCCTGCTGACAATGCAAGGGGATGAGGAGATTCAGACCATACTTCCCAATGCTTAGTCAGGTCTTGGCAGTCTCCTTGCCTTATCCTCACTTCTCCAGGGGTCTCAGACATGGCGCTCAAGGTTGGCTCGGTAGCACCGATTTTCACTACCACAGATACTCAAGGCAAAACTGTTTCTTTGGGTGATTTTGCGGGCAAAACCGTGATCCTCTACTTCTATCCCAAAGACGATACCCCCGGCTGCACCAAAGAAGCCTGTAGCTTTCGGGATGCCTATGCCGACTACCAAGGCAAAGATTTAGTGGTCTTGGGGGTAAGCATGGATGACGAAGCGTCCCACCAAAAATTTACCGAAAAGTATAATCTGCCTTTTCCCCTCTTGGCGGATGTGGATGCCACCATTACCAAAGCCTACGATGTGGACGGCGGTGGTTATCCTAAGCGGGTCACCTATGTGATTGACGGGGCGGGCACGATCATCCGCGTGTATGACAGTGTTAAAACGGAAACCCACGCCAGTGATATCTTGGCGGATTTGGGTCTGTAGCCCCGCTCTGAAAGGGTTATGGTGTTAGCGGGATCCCTTTGGAATGTCTGAGTTTGGGTTGGAGTTGCTCCCTTTCCTCACCGATGATCGGGAGCCAAACCAAGGGATCCCTTCTCCCGTCAATGGAAGCTGTGCATGTCAGACGATATTCCGGTAGCTCAGCGACAAACATTAGGATCCCGCTCGGCTTGGCTATCATCGGTTCGGCGGCGGCGGCGATGGGGGCGTTTGCTGCTGGGGGGGATTTTGGGCATTTTTGTGGTTGTGCTTGTCAGTTGGCAGTTTCTGCCGGATCAACCCTCACCCGCCGCCGAAGTGGCCCGCCCCTCCCCCATTGGGATCCCGGCTAGCCCAGAGAATAAACCTGTGGTTTTGGGTCACTATGCCTATGCGGAAGCTCCTCTGACCAGTTTGCAGGAAGTGGGAGCTTATCAGGGCAGAAGGATTCAGTTGCAGGTCACAGCAGCATCCAGTTACTCAAAAATGGCCGAAGCCGCCCGTAGAGATGGAATTAGTCTGGTTCCTATCTCAGGGTTTCGCACTATTGCTGACCAGGAGTATCTATTTTTTCAGCGTGCCCAAGAAAAGGCATTGCGTCCTCAAGAGCGGGCTAGTGTCAGTGCTCCCCCCGGCTATAGCGAACATCACACGGGCTATGCCATTGATATCGGAGATGCCCAGTTTCCGGCCACTGATACCGAAGTTGGTTTTGAAGAAACAGCAGCTTTTGCTTGGTTAGAAACAAATGCGGCTCGCTTTGGGTTTGAGTTGTCCTTTCCCCGGTCTAACCCGCAGGGGGTGAGCTACGAACCCTGGCATTGGCGCTATGTGGGGGATCGAGCCAGTTTGGAGACCTTCTATGCCCAATCTGCCGCGACGCCGACTCCTTAGGGGGGGGATGGCTGCCAGCCTACTCCTGGGGGCAACCGGATCCCTCAGCCTTGCGGCGGCGGTGATGCAGCCTCGCTATCGTGCGCCAGGGATCCAGATTTATCAGGAGGTGAGCACCTGGGCGGGACAATCTCTGCCGATCACGATAGTGGCGGTGCAACTTCAGGCGGCAGGATTAGTGATGCGTCCCGTTTGGGCCAGCTCCGATCAATTGCCCGGATTGCAACCGTTGCCGGATATCTCGACCCGTTTGGGATCCGTGGCCGCGATTAACGGCGGATTTTTCAATCGCAATACCCAGCAACCCCTGGGCGCGATTCGTCTGGATAATCAGTGGATCTCCAGTCCGATTTTGGGACGAGCAGCCATCGGCTGGAATGATCAAGGGGAAATCCGCTTGCAGCGGGTGCAAGCCAACGGCGAAATTTCCACTCCTATGGGCGATCGCCTCCCCCTGCTGGGAACCAACACAGGCTATGTGGTGGCAGGACTCTCCCAATACACACGCATCTGGGGATCCACCTACACCAGTCAAACCGATCAAGAAATCATCCTGGTAGTTGTGGGGGGGCGGATATCAGCCATTCAGTTTGCCGGGGGGGCGGGCAGTCAGCAGGTGGGGATCCCGGCTCAGGGATATCTGTTGGTGGGTCGGGAGGAGGCAGGTCGCTTGGATGCCCAACGTCTGGTGGTTGGGGATGAGATTCGCGTCCATTGGCAGGTGAATCCGCCGGAGATGGCTCGGTTTCCTCATCTTTTAGGGGCGGGACCCCTTTTGTTGGCGGAGGGTCAAATAGTCTTGGATGCTGAGTTAGAACGGTTTCAACCCAGCTTTCGCACCCAACGAGCCGCCCGTAGCGCATTGGGATGGCAAGGCTCCGATCACATTCTCTGGGTCACGGCTGGACAAGCTCAAGAGCAGACAGGTTTAACGTTGCAGGAGATGGCAACACTGATGCAGCATTTGGGCTGTCAGGCAGCTTTGAATTTGGACGGAGGCAATTCCTCCACGTTGGTTTATCAAGGGAAGGTATTAAACCAACCCCAGGCAGAAGGGGAAGTACGGATGATCAGACCACGGGTACACAATGGGTTGGGGCTGTTTCGCCCCTAAGCAACTGGATTGATTCTTAGATTCTTGAATGATCGGACAGACATCAACATCCCCACCTAAAATAAAGCCAATTGGCTGGGTTTGAGGCAATCATGGCGCGCAGCAAGCAAATGAAACTACTGGGATCCGAGCTGGAGGGATCCCGTCCGTTTGCCCTCAAAAACCAGATTGAAGCCATTCTCTATCTGAAGGGGCAGCCTCTCGATGTAGCCAGTCTGGCAGAACTGGCGGATTGTAAGCGGGATGAGGCGTATGATGCGGTTTTGGAGCTGATGGAAGATTATGCCCACCGTGATTCCGCCTTAGAAGTCTTGGCGCTCCCAGAGGGGTTTGCCCTGCAACTGCGCCCACCCTTTTTGCCCCTGGTTAGTGAAATTTTACCCCCTGAGCTGGGGGTGGGATCCCTGCGAACCCTGGCGATGATTATCTTGCGCGGGCCACTTTCTCAGGCTGATTTGGTAGAACTGCGCGGTCCCTCCGCCTATCAGCAGGTAGCCGATCTGGTGGAAAAAGGCTTTGTCACCAAATACCGCCAAGCAGGTAGCCGCTCCGCCTGGTTAAAAGTCACCAATAAGTTTCATCATTACTTTAGTGTCAATGAATTGGCCTCCGTCCATGCCCAGATCATGGCCACGCCAGATGTCATAGAGCCAGCAGCAGCAACGGATCCCTTCGAGTCATAAGCCCCGGCTATGCCTAACCTAGAGCGGATTCGTGAGCATCAAGCCAATGAACGAACCTTTTTAGCCTGATTACGAACATCCATTGCTTTGATTGGTTTTGGCTTTGCCATTGCTCGTTTTGGCTTTTTGGTGGTGGAAGTGGAAGCCACTTTAACGTCCTCTGAGGCGACCTCCTCTGAACCGTGGATCAGCTCTCAAACCCTTGGCTTAGCCCTGGTTGTCCTGGGAATTGGGGTGATTGGGCTGGCGGACTGGAACTATCGGCTGGTCTATCAACAGATCGAAAAAGGATCTTATTCTCCCAATCCATTTTTGGTGGCATTGATGACCGTCTTGGTGATGACCCTGGGATGTTTGAGCATTCCCTTTGTTTTCTTGCGAACCGCCCCCTCCCAACGGCAGCCTACTTTGCCGCCACCGACTTCAACCCCAGAGGTTTCTCCTCTGAACGGGCAAGAAGAACCATGAGAAAGATCCACAGAAAAGCTGAATAAAGCAGTTGGTTTTTACAAAACCTTATCTAAGAGCCTCCTGATGGCAGACTTCCTGAGATAGGACTCGCTGTGTTGGCTACTTTGTGTCAGTTGTTTCCCCTGCTTAAATTTCTCAATTTTTCAGGTCTTTTACTCAATAGATCTGGGTGCGGGGTGGCTCCAACGGATTTATCTTTTTGCTCAAGTTTTTTCTCAACAGCCTCCCGTCAAAACTAAATGATGCTTTATCCGAGCTGCTTCGGCTCTTTTGAAATATTCTCTAGCTCTTATTCAGAGTGATGAGAATGTGGTGTCTATTGTTGCAAGGTCATGATTTCTTGATAGGTGTTGCTGAGAAACCAGCGATCAATCTCGCGTGCCCGCAAAACCGGAACTGGATGGGTGCGTCCCACTGTCTGCATTTGTTTGATCTGAAATTGCCATTCATCTTGATCCAGTTCGGCATAGGTACGAGCTTGCTCCAGAAAAGCTTTCACACTTAATCTTTGCGCCAACATGGGGGATCCTCCGCATAATTTCATCAACACTGAGATAACGGTTTCGGCTTTTTGGCTGACCAGGAGAGCTGCTCGATCACAGCTAAATTCGGCACACTGCACCCATTGCATCAACTGATCTTGTAGGGTTTGTTGAAAAAGACCACCAAAGGGAATTAAGCTTGCCGATAGCATTAAAATATTTGCCATGGTCAGATAAACGCCATGATTACATTTGAGGTGACCTAATTCATGAGCCAACACCACCTGAATTTCGGCAGGTTCTAATAAATCCAAAAGGGAACTGTGCATGACGATGAACGGTTGTTTCCCTTGCATCGCAAAAGTATAAGCGTTGGGAACCGGATTTTGTCGAATATAAAGCTGCGGAACCTGTAAGTCCAAGATTTTGCAGGCATCTACCAACAGTTGATAAATATCCGGCAGTTGATTTTCGTTGATCTGGATGCTGGAGGCCATATTATCCAGATAAAAGATTTGCTCGGCGGTGGATCCTAGGAGATTTTGAATGAGGAATTGTAGCCCCGGCAATTGTTGGAGAGAGCGGGTTGCTTGCCGATCAATGGGGTGGCGAAACTGATCGGCTCGTAAACCATAGAGGATGCGGGGGGTTGGATTAAGCATAATGGTTTCTCTCAGGAATCGTTGCGGGAGGAGCTAGGTTCTCGTCAGAACAACCGCCCATTTCCAGGATAGACCCTCTCTTCGGGATCCCTCAGCGGGTCGGCCATCCATCTCACCGGATCCCCTTTATTGAGGGATGGAGAACAGGCATTGGTCAGCCTAGATTTGGCTGAAATGGCAACCCAGCCAGACCAAAATAGCTGTTACTCCATAAAAGGTTGCCACCACTCGCCGTTCTGACCAACCGCTCAACTCCAGATGATGGTGCAGGGGGGACATTTTGAAGAGGCGCTGTCCTTGACCTGTGCGTCGCTTAGTATATTTGAAATAACTGACTTGCAGGATGACAGAAAGGGCTTCCATCACCAGGATCCCCCCCATCAAAGCCAATGCCCAGAGACTATCCCCCAGCAGCGCCATCCCCGCTAAAGCCCCTCCCAATGCCAAAGATCCCGTATCCCCCATAAACACTTGTGCAGGATTGCGGTTGTGTGCCAAAAAGCCGAGACAACTTCCCGCTAGGCAAAACCCAAAGATGGCTAAGTTGGGATCCACAGCCAGTAGCCCCAGCCCCACCAACATTAAAGCAACCACCCCCGCCGCCAAGCCATCCACCCCATCGGTGATGTTGACCGCGTTGTTAGTGCCAACCAGAACAAACAAAACCAGCGGCCAAAATCCCCAACCGAGAGCTACGGTTCCCAGCCACGGCAGGGTGATGTGCCAAGGGATCCCTGACCACGCCAGCCAAAGGGCAAACAGCCCACCGATCCCGATCTGCCACAAAAACTTTTGCCGAGGGGTCAGCCCCTTATTGGACTGTTGCCGAATGACCTGCCAGTCGTCCAGCCATCCCACCCATCCATAGGCGAGGGTGAGGACAGCCACAGCCAGCACCTGTGGGTTGGCTTGCGTCCAGATCACGGCCACCAACAATCCCACAGGGACAAAATAGATCCCTCCCATCGTAGGAGTTCCAGCCTTTTTGAGGTGGGATTGGGGGCCATCTTCCCGAATCACCTGCCCCGTTTTGAGGCGACGCAGCAACGGCACCGCTCCCATCCCCAACAGCGCTGTTCCTCCTCCACTGATCAGCAAAGGGATCCACCCCACCCCACCCCCATAAGCCAGCCAGCCGACAATCCCCAGCCACAAAAGCAGGGCTAACTGTTGACCGGTGCCCCAAACCCACGGGGAAGCCTCCAATGGCGGGGCGGGAGGGGATGGGGATTCGTCGGGTATCAAGGCATCTGGCGGCAAGGATTCAGACATGATCAACAGGCGGGGTTTAGCATGAAAGGGATCCCTTCTAGCCTACCCAGATTTTTGAACCTCCGTTTGGATTTGCCCCATGATCACCCCTGAGTATGGCCAGGTTCTCGCCAGCTACAACCAATGGATGAATGACAAACTCTACCGCATCTGCCAGGGGATCCCGCAGGAGGAGCGCCAACAGGAGCGGGGGGCTTTTTTCAAGTCTATCGACGGAACCCTCAATCATTTGCTGGTGGGAGACAAAATTTGGTTGGGGAGATTCATCAATCAACCGTTTCGTGCCCCCCTCAACCAAACTCTCTATGCCGATTTTGCCGATCTCTGGCAGGAACGGCAACGGGTGGATCAGCAGCTTCTGGATTGGGCATCTGGGCTATCGCAGGAGTGGCTAGCCCAACCCTTTAGCTGGACAAGCGGCAGCGATGGAGAAACACGGATCCGCCCCACTTGGCTGCTGGTTGCCCACCTGTTTAACCACCAAACCCACCATCGGGGACAGCTTACTACCTTGCTCAGCCAAATGGGTAGGGATCCCGGTGTGACGGATTTGCCCTGGATGCCCACCTTTCACGAGGCTCAGGGTTCATCCTGACTTGTGTAGGGTTGATGAAATTCACTTACCCCCAGAGGCTGACCCAGAAGGGCAGTGTCAGCAACGCCATCAGATAGCCCGCCGCCAAAGCCGCCACTGTGATCGAGCGATCCAGGTTATATTCCTCTGATAAAACCAGCGTGGCAATAGCGGGAGGCATCCCGGACTGGAGGACGATCATCAACTTCGCCATGCCTGGGAGGGGCATGAGGGCAAGCATCAACCCGACAAGGCTGGGCACGATCACCAACTTAATTAGGAGAGCCACCCAGGCTTTTTGTAACCCCGACCAATCCCGCACTTGCGCCAAGCGCATCCCCAAGAGAAGCAAGCTGACGGGAATCATCGCCCAGGCAAATCCCCGTAACCCACTCGTCAACCAGTGAGGCAGAGGTGTTTGTGCCAATCCCAAGCCAACGACAAATGCCCAAAGCGAAGGAGTGCGGAGTAGGTGAAGCCATATCTGGGATCCCTTCGCTTGAATCTCTCCATGACGACTGGCTACCCATACCCCAAAGCCATAGGCTCCAAAAAGGGTGCCAATCGAGTCGTAAAGCAGCGCCCAGATAAAGTAACTGGATCCCCCGATAGCCAGACAAATCGGAAAGCCGATGTAACCCGTATTGCCTAACATCGCCGCCAACTGAAAACTACCCTCTTCCGCCCGTGACCAAGCGGGGATGGCGGTGGGGGCATGGTGCTCAGCAGTCCACCCCCCTCTTCGCCAGCAGAACCCCTTCCCCCGTAGCTGCACCCACCCCCAGGCTAACCCTCCCCCCAACCCGACGGCGGACAACCCGAAAAGGGGAGCTACCCAAGCGGTTAGATTTAAGGGGGTTTCCAACAAAAAACCCACAATACTGAGGGGCACCCCCACCCAGAACATAAATCGTCCCAGTGGATAGGGGCCAATATAGGCCAACCAACCCGTCGGCATCCACCGTCCCCCCGCTGTCCCCAGCAGCGTCCAGCCCAACAGCGGCAGGTAGACTTGCCACAAAATCGCCGTCACGCCAGACTCTCGCCCAGGGATCCCTGCCAGAAAGTCAGCCCATTCATGAGGTTTGGCTCAATCCCTTGAGGGCAAAGATATTAAGGATGACCGCTTCAACGGTGCGATCCGGCGTGGAAGCCCCTGATGTCACCCCCACCGTTACAGGACCAGCGGGTAACCAGTTTTCCTCAACCCGCAGTTCTCCCTCTAGGGTTTTATGGCGAATCTGATTGTTGGAGGTGATGCAGTCGGGACTATTGATGTGATAGGACTGCAACCCTTTGGCGAGGGCAATTTCTTGCAGATGGGTAGTATTAGAAGAATTAAACCCACCGATCACCACCATGCAATCGAGAGGTTGCTCGATCAACTCAAACATGGCATCTTGCCGCTCTTGGGTGGCATTGCAGATGGTGTTAAAGCTCATGAAGTGCTCATTCAAATGCTGCGGGCCATATTTGCGGAGCATGGTTGTCTCAAACAGTTTGGCAATAGCGCGGGTTTCCCCCTCCAGCATCGTCGTCTGATTGGCGATGCCCACCTGCTGCAAGTCTTGATCGGGATCCAACCCTGGGGAGGAAGCTTTAGCAAAACGGCGGCGAAACTCGGACGGATCCCCCCCCTGCAAAATATAGTGGGCTACCCATTCTGCCTCCTGCAAATTTAAGACCACCAGGTATTTTTGAGCAAAGGAACTGGTGGCTATGGTTTCTTCGTGGTTATATTTGCCGTGAATAATCGAGGTAAATTGGGCGGCGCGGTGTTTGTCCACCTGGTTCCAAACCCGTGAGACCCAGGGGCAGGTGGTATCAACAATTTCGTTGCCCCGTTGCCGAAAAAACTCCATCTCCTGCACACTCGCCCCAAAAGCAGGCCACAAAATGACATCCTCCGGCTGGATAGGGGAAAAATCCTTCTGCCCATTCTGGCTATCCACAAAGCGGATCCCCATATCCAAGAGGTGTTGATTGACCTGCGGGTTATGGATGATTTCGTTAGTAATCCACAGTTGGCGATGGGGATAGCGACGACGGGCTTCGTAGGCATATTCCACCGCCCGCTCTACCCCCCAACAAAAACCAAAGGCTTTGGCGAGGCGAATGGTTACATCCCCCTGCTGATAGACGTAGCCATTGGTGCGGATTTTCTCGACTAAAGGACTTTGATAGGTTCCTTGCAACTCCCCTTGCACATCCTGTTTGTGCTCTTCAAATCCCTTGGCAAAGTAAGTGTCGGACTGGCGCAGGGCACGCCGCAATTCCTTGGGATCCGGGGAGTGGAGAGGGGTGGAGAGGTCAGTCATAGAAGGAACAAGCGGATAACAATCAGGGGGGATCCCCAGGCATGGAGATGGCTACCCCTTCAGCTTACGCCAACTCTTTCGATCCCCCACGTCCATTTTTGACGCGGCTCCCTTGGGCAACCCGTAAGAAGCTAGCTGGCTTGGGGTATTAGTTCTTTTGGATCCGGATTGGCTTCCCGTACCTCGCCAGCAATCAGGGCTTCGAGCAGGCGATCCACCGCCTGTTGCTCAACCTCCCCACAGGGATTGTTTTGCAGGAGAATTTTAAGTTGCCGTTCCTGTCTAGCCGTCAAGAGATGGGTGCGAAAAGCCTCATCAATGATCATCAAGAGGGCTGACATCGGCTGAGCATCCCAAGGGGTAGCAGGAGCTACTTTTAAGTGGGGAGGAATCGTGGGCATGGCAGATCAGAAAAGGGGAGTAACAGCGACAAAATAAGACCAATCAACAGGAGAGGATTCTCATCAGGTGGATTCACCTAACTTGATTGAGGGATCCCAGGCTAACCTTCTCTTATCAAACTAGATAAGTGATCGAGAAAAAATGGGGAAAGCACAGAGATCGCACTACTTTTTCCATCAAGAATGATTGCGGTCAATAGCTTCACGAAAAGTTACTATAAACACAACCCATCGATGACTAGGTATTAGAAACTACCCTTTGCAACACTTCCTGATAGCCGGCGGCGGGATCCCCCAAATCAAAGCGAAACAAATCCTTATCCAAGACCCGTTGCTCATCCCCCTGGCTGGCTTGTAAATCCCAAAGGCGGCAGGTATCGGGACTAATTTCATCCGCTAATAAAAGATGCTGCTGGCTGTCTAGCCCAAACTCCAACTTAAAATCAATCAGTTCCAACTGGCAGCGCTGAAAGAAATGTTGCAGGTGTTGGTTGATCCGAAGCGCCAATTGACGACAAATTTCCACCTGTTCGGGGGTGGCTAAATGCAGCAGTTGAATGTGATCGAGGGTAACTAAGGGATCCCCTAGATCATCGTTTTTATAAAAGAACTCGACAAGGGGCGGGGAGAGGGAACGACCCCGCTCGATCCCCAAGCGGCGACAGAGGCTACCCGCCGCTCGATTTCGCACCACCACCTCAATCGGCAGAATCGTCACCGCTTTGACCTGGAGGGTGTTGGGGGAAAGCTGGGCTAAAAAATGGGTTGGGATCCCTTGTTGGTGGAGATAGATGAACAGATGAGCGGCAATCGTGCCATTGACCTGTCCTTTCTGAGGGATGGTGCCTTTTTTTTGAGCGTTAAAGGCGGTGGCATCATCCTTAAATTGGCAAATCAACACCTCTGGATCATCCGTTTGATAAACTCGCTTGGCCTTGCCTTCATAAAGCAAGGGGAGCGGGAGCGGATCCACCATCACCCGATCCATTAAGCAACCTGCTGCTGCAAACGATCCACCAACACTTTCGGCTGGAGAACCCCCTCAATCCGGTCAATTGGCTGACCATTCTTGAAGAGGATCAGGGTGGGGAGGGCATTGATTTGCCACTGCATGGCAATCTGGGGATACTTTTCCGTGTCCACCTTCACAATTGCCACCCGTTCTCCCACCTCGGCTTTGACTTGATCCAAAACCCCGGCCATCAGGCGGCAGGGTCCACACCACGAGGCATAAAAATCGACCAAGACAGGAGTCTCTGAGTGCTCGATCATGTCGGCGAAACTCTTGAATTGTTGTTTGTGAGCCATGATTTTTGGGATCCCTTACGACATAAGATGGCTGAATCTAGCTTAGCCCTCCTGCCCTCCTGCCTGGAATAAGTTGCAGGTTCCTTAAAGATTTCTCCACAACTATCTACAAATTATCCGTAGGCTGGGGTTGGTGAGGGCAAAAATGGGGGGAGGAATCTTCCCAATTGCCAACAAGTTCCCCCTAAAATAAGCTGAGGACAGAGGCTTGACCTTCTCCTCACTCGTTGGTCAAGTGAGCCAAGACCCACAAGGGCTTCGTGAAAATCAACCCAGCCATGATGGTGAATTGCTGTTAACGTTTTCCTCTTTAGAATTTTTGATTAAGGAGCGGGTATGGTCAGAGCCTCATCCCAAGCCGGACAAAGCAAGATGCGGAATGTGTTGGTGGTCAAGGAAAATAACGGCGGTCTGCGAGCCGTATCGTTAGAAGCCGCCACCTATTCTTTGGGACGGGATCCCACCAACAGTATTTTGTTAGAAGCCGAGCGCATCTCTCGCCACCATGCCATTTTGATGCGGGTGCCAGAGGGAAAAGGCTATGTCTATCGCATCATGGACGGTAACTTAGTGGGAGAACCCAGTCGCAACGGCATCACCGTCAACGGCGAGAAAGTCACCTCCCATGACCTACAGGATGGGGACACGATTATTTTTGGCGGGGCGATTAAAGCCCAGTATTACCATCGTGAGATGTCAGACGAAGACTTTAGCAAATACATTCAGTCGGTTGCCCTACGAAGCATTCGCTCTGAACCTGTAGATACCATGTCAACTATTGTGGATTTCTAGTCTGAATGGGATCCGGATTCAGATCTGGTCAGATCTGGATAGTTCAGCAGATCCAGTGGAGATTTGGCATCCATCTTTAGATCAAGAATCGTCCTTGTGTTCAGGCTAGATCAACTCGATCAATCAACTCTCTGATAGAGCAGTAATGTGATGGAGCCGTAATCAGGGTAAATTTTGTGTAAATGTTATGGGTCTTTAGGACATGACCTATTGCCTAGGTGTTATTACCCGTTCAGGATTAGTTTTTGCGGCTGACTCTCGCACCAATGCCGGAGTCGATTATATCTCGACTTACCAAAAATTATTTGATTTTTCTCTGCCAGGAGAACGGGTCATCATCATTTGCACGTCGGGTAATTTAGCGATAACACAAGGGGTTTTGATCAAGCTTCAGCGCGATCTGCGGGTACAGGAAGAGGCTAATCTACATTCCCTGCCCAACCTTTATGAAATTGCTCGCTATATTGGCTCTAAAATCCGGCACATTCAGGAGCAGGATCGCCCGTGGTTGGAAAAAGATGGTATTGATTTTCAGTGTAATTTCTTGCTGGGTGGACAAATTCAGGGACAAGAACCAGAATTATATTTAATTTATAGTCAGGGAAATTGCATTCAAGCGACGCCAGAAACGCCTTTTTTGCAGATTGGAGAAGCAAAATATGGAAAACCAATTTTGGATCGCACTTTGTCCTACGAAATTTCTTTAGAAGCCGCTGCTAAATCGGCTTTGCTCTCGATTGACTCAACTATGAAATCCAATATATCGGTCGGACCACCTATCGATTTGTTGATGTATCAGGCCAATCATTTTTACATTCACCATCAACTGCGCCTCCGTTCTGGGGATCCCTATCTCCTCAAAATTCGTAAACTTTGGGAAGCCTCCCTCCGCCAAGCCTTTGAGCAAATGCCGGATATTGAGTGGCAGACCACGACAAGCTTACGGACTATTCGGGATTCAACTGATATCGGATTACGCTAGACAAGCAGGTTCTATTCCTAGCGTGAAATGAGGCTAATACTTTCATAGTTTGTGCTAATTTAATAACCATCTTTCCTAATTAGGTGAGACTTCCAGATGCCAGATTCTGAACTGCTCAGTAATCGCTACCACATCATTCGGGCACTGGGCACAGGTGGTTTTGGACAAACGTTTTTAGTTGAGGATACCTACCTTCCGTCGCGGCGGCTTTGTGTGGTCAAGCAGTTGAGAGCGGTGGCCGAAACTCCACGCGGCTATCAAGTTTTGTTAGAGCGCTTTCAACGGGAGGCAGCCGTTTTGGAGGAATTGGGGGAGGCTTGTCGGCAAATTCCCCGCCTTTATGCCCACTTCGGAGAGAATGATCAGTTTTATCTGGTTCAGGAATGGGTGGATGGAGATACCCTTACCCAGATGGTGGCGCGGGAAGGGGCTTGGAGTGAAGCCCGTGTGATGGCTTTTTTGACCTCCCTCCTCCCCGTTTTGGATTTGGTTCACCGCAAACGCATCATTCACCGAGACATCAAACCCGACAACGTTATCATCCGCCGCTCGGATCAATTGCCGGTTCTGATTGACTTTGGTGCGGTTAAGGAGTCTGTCAATTCCACATTGGTGGGATCCCAGAGCATGGTGATTGGAACCCCTGGCTTTATGCCCTCTGATCAGGCGGTAGGACGACCCGTTTTTTCCTCCGATCTCTATGCTCTCAGTCTGACGGCGGTCTTTTTGCTGACCGGAAAATGGCCGGATGAACTGCCGATTAACCAGGCTACCGGTCAGTATCGCTGGCAAGTTCCTGGCTTAAGCCCTCGCTTGGTGGGAGTGCTCAACAAAGCGATGGAATTTAATCCACGTGACCGCTTTAGTACTGCCCGCGATATGTTGGAGGTCTTGGCTCCAGGTAGGGTTCCGGAGCTGTTGGTGACCATACCGCTTCCCTCTTCTCCTACCCTGCCAGAAACCGTCGGCATTCTGGATAACCCCTCAGGTAGTCCCAAAGCCAGCTCCTCTGCTTCACCGGCTTCACCAACTTCTAGCCAAAAACGTTCTTTCAGCAGCCAGCCAGTCACAGCCGCTACCCGCCAGTTGAGGATGCCTGCTTCTGGTCAGAAGATGGATGCACGGTTAATCGGGTGGATGGTCATAACCGCCCTTGGCTTCCTATCCATTTCCTTGACAATGGGCTATCTCCTCTGGGGATCCAATCGGGAGCCGTTGCCCTTGCCAACTACCAGCCCTACCTCTCCAGCTACTTTTGTCCCTCTACCCACCGCCACCTCGCCCAGCCCTTTACCCTCACCCCCGCTTACTCCCACCCCTACGCCTCTGCCCTCACCCCTGCTTACTCCCACTCCCACTCAAATTCCGCTCCCCGTTTTGCTAACTCCGCCACCTCCGCCACCCCGACCGCTCATTCCGCCACCTCCACCAGCTCCCCCTCCACCGGGATCCCCGTTACGCATTCGTCCACTCCCCCCTCCCCCTTGAGTTCTCCCTCAGGGGTCTTGTTGCCGTGGCCTAGCTGTGATGGATCCTCACAGAGCCTAGGTCTGAATAGCCCTGGATTTTCCTCACCTGTCAATTTGGGAGGTTCAGCAGCAGGCTGAGCTGAGGGAGTTGAGCCAAGCAGTCACAAACTTCTCCAGACCTGAGCTACCCTCCTTCATCTGCCTGGTTTTTCAGGAGATTAAATGGGTGGGAGCTTAGGTAAACGTCTGGGGAAGGCAAAAATCAACAGAGCCTAGCTCGTTGCATAGGTTGCATAGTTGGGGTGAAAGCCTTTTGGCTGAAAATTTTTTACTGAAAAAGAGGGCTGGGACTTTCCGTGTTGCGTCGCCACCCCTCTTCTCCAGTGTTCACTCCTCACCTTCGCTGAATTTTAGACGATTTCTCGGATAGAAACAATCCTCGACCCACCTAGACCCCTTCACGATGTCGGTTCGTCTAAGGCGAGCAGTTCGGCTTCACTCAGTAAAGGGATCCCTAGCGATTGGGCTTGCTCCAGTTTGGATCCCGCTTCCGTTCCTACCACCAGATAATCGGTTTGGCGACTGAGGCTGGCAGTAACCTTGCCACCCCGTGCCTCGATCCAGGCTTTGGCTTCCTGACGGCTGAGGGTGGACAGTGTGCCTGTGATCACTAGTTTTTTACCGGATAGAGCCGTAGAGGTGGGGCGGGCTTGAGCGGCTAGGGGGGAAATAGCCAGTTGCAGACCTTTTTCCTGCAAGGCTTGTAGGAGAGTCTGCTGCTGGGGCAACCACTGCACAATAGCTTCGCCAATTTCGGATCCCAGCCCATAGATTTGGGCAATATCAGCAACGGTGGCCTGTTGCAGGGCTTCCAGAGAGGGGAAATGGGTGGCCAATACCTGAGCGGTCACCGTGCCCACATGTGGGATCCCTAGTCCATAAAGAACACGCGGCCACGGTTGTTGGCGGGATTGATCAATGGCGGCGATGAGCTTTTGGCTGGAGCGTTTGCCCATTCGCTCTAAACCACTCAACTGATCACTGGTCAGATCATAGAGATCAGCCACTGAGCGCACCTGGAGCCGTTCCACCAACTGCCGTACCAAACTTTCCCCCAACCCTTCAATATCGAGGGCATCACGACTGGCCCAGTGTTGCAGTTGTCCCCTCACCCGTGCCGGACATTGCAGGTTAGGACAACGGGTGACAGCTTCTTGAGGAAGGCGGATTAAAGGAGTCTGGCACTCCGGGCAATGGCTGGGCAAAACGTAGGGCTGGGATCCCTCTGGGCGCAACTCCCTGAGAATACCGACAATTTCGGGAATAATCTCTCCGGCTTTGCGAACCAGAGCGGTGTCGCCGATATGCACGTCCAATTCCCGTAGACGGTCGGCATTGTGTAAGGAGGCGCGACTGACAGTGGTGCCCGCCAGCAAAACCGGAACTAGCTCGGCCACCGGAGTCACTGCCCCGGTTCGTCCCACACTGGCGGTGATCGAGCGGATGGGAGTGGGTACTTCTTCGGCAGGATATTTGAGCGCCACCGCCCACCGAGGGAATTTTTGGGTGAAGCCCGCCTCCTCCTGTAGCGCCAGCTCATCCAGTTTGACCACCACGCCATCGGTGGCATAGGGCAAGGGATCCCCTTGCCGTTGGGTTTTGTCCCAGTGCTGATAAAACCTTTGTACTTCCGCTTGAGAAGTACATCGTTGCGAGTGCGGATTGACCACAAATCCCCAAGCTTTGAGCCGTTGCAGGGTTTGCCATTGGGTCTTGGGGGGATCCCCGCCCGCCCACCCCTGGGGCAGATGCAGGGTATAGGCAAAGAAACTCAGCTTGCGTTCGGCGACAATCCGACTATCCAATTGGCGGAGCGTGCCGGCGGCACAGTTGCGGGGATTGGCAAACAAGGGATCCCCCGCCTGGGTACGAGCCCGGTTGATCCGCTCAAATTCGGCTATCGACAAAAAAGCTTCCCCTCGCACTTCCACCTGAGGTGGGGGGTGATCCGTCAACAGTCGCAGTGGAATCGTCGAGATCGCCCGCACATTGGGGGTGATGTCTTCGCCCGCTTGCCCATCCCCTCGCGTGGCTCCCCTGGTTAATAAGCCATCCTGGTACGTCAGCGCCAAAGCCGACCCGTCAATTTTTAGCTCACAAACATAAGCCAGAGAGGCCAAATCGGATCCCATCCCCAAAACCTTGAGCAGGCTGGTTTGCCAGTCCGCAAATTCTTGCCAGGTAAAAACATTCTCTAGGCTATAGAGGGGAATCTGGTGAGGAACTGTCTGGAAATGGCTAGCGGGTTTTTCTCCCACCCGTTGAGTTGGACTATCGGGGGTAATCCACTGGGGATATTGCTGTTCTAGCGACTGTAATTCCCGATAGAGACGGTCATAAACGCTGTCTTCCATGATCGGATCATCCAGCACATAGTAGGCATAGCTAGCTTGCTGCAAAAGTTGCCGCAGTTCGGCTAAGCGTTGACTGGGTTGAGGGGATCCTGAATCGGGTGGAAGGGAAGGCTCTATTTGGGTTGGCATGAAAAGAACGGCTCATGACAGCCAGGTCGTCCCTATTATGGTATCGAATTGAGATCCTCTCCGACCTGAAGGATCGGGGATTCGGTTTAGGCGAACAATAGCAACTCCTCTTGCTGACTGTCCCGACAGGGTCAATTCTGTGAAGTATCCAGCTAAGGCACATGCAGATGCAGCCAGGGAACTGGATCCACCGAAACATTGTGAACAAACAGACCCCAATGCAGATGGGGTCCTGTTGCTACCCCCGTTGCCCCGATCCCGCCGATCACCTGTCCAGCTTTTACCCAATCCCCTTCCTGTACATCAATGCGGCTGAGGTGCAAAAAAACGCTGGTTACTCCCTGTCCATGATCGATGCCAATGATATTGCCATGTAACCGAAATCCCGCCGACTCCAATCCGACCAACCCAACCCGACCATCCGCAGGCGCAACCACTGGGGATCCCACCCCTCCGGCATAATCAATCCCGCGATGATAATAATTTTCAGCAAAAACGCCGTTGTAGTAGCGCCTCACCCCATAAATCGTGGTCACGGATCCCCGCCCAGGGGGCACAAAGGCGGCTTGCCAAAACTTTTCGGAGGTAGCCTGCTGACGAAACTGGTTGACCCGCGTCATCTCCATCTCCGTTGGCTCTAAACCCGCCACGCTGGGAGCAAGCTGAATGCGCTGCACAGGAAAGTCTCGCTTTTGCAGGGATACCTCCGATAGCTGTGGGGATCCCCATCCCTGTACTTCTAGTTGACGAACTCCTGGGTTATCGAGAGGTGACGTAGGAACCAGCGCCCGCCAGTGATGATTGCCGATCAAAAAAGCTGGATAACTAGCCGGATACCCCAAGGTTGGACTGGGCTGCTGCCATCTCACCTGCGGTGGAAAGGTGGGCGGATCTGCCGTGATGATTTCCACAGAGAGGGTATAGCCCAAAGCCGGTTGAGGGGGTGAAATTCGCACCTGCATGGAGCCGACCGCCCCAAGATATGTGGATCCGCCTGCCCAGATCAGCAGCCCCGTTAGCAGAAGGATGAGCACCCGTAAACCACCCCACCCCAGAACAGCGACACCCAAACTAGCCAGATGGTTTCTCCACCTCTGCAATATCTTCTCCATTGTCCTGTGCATTCGCCCGTAACTAGGTATGGATTTGCTTCCTTGCTTGTGATTATTAAGCAAAATTAAGCGCATCTGTGACTTTGTAACAACTTAGCCAAACTAAGATACGTTTGTTTGCGATTTCTCGTAAAGATTTATTTCGTTTTTGGGTAAATCTTCTTGATCAGAAGGTGGTGACCTCTCCCAAAAAACCAAGTAATTTTTCCCTTGCCGTTTGCCCAAATGGCCGCTAGACAGCAGTTATAACTCTTGCTTAGCTATAGCCACAGGATCGACATCAGCGGGTGGACTGGTGGTGAGCTGCTTTAGCGTTCTTTTGAGACCGTAGTTTCACGGAAGAGCGGCTCACTAACCAAGCGATATTCTCAGGACTACCCAAAAACCCGTATGTTTAACCCCACGACATCAAAAGTGTGGATGAGCACAGAGGAGCTGAAGTTCATGAATGTGACCGATGAATTAGAGTTTAAGGCGCAAATTTTAGCTCGTTGTTTAGGTTCAGCCCTAGGACTGGGATCCCCTTTGCGGGTGGGCATCCATTTTGCTCAGACTGCTCCCGCCCCCACTCCTACCATCCGCACCAAGGTTCGTTCTCCATTGCTCTTTACGGTTCCTCCTGTGCTGGCGGGCTAACAGTAGGCAGGGGTGCTGGAGAAAGAGACATCTTTTGCTGTTTCGCGCAGCGGGGGTTCGTCATCTGTCAGAATGGCGCTGATATAATTCACGGCATTAGCCCTCCTGCTCCATCAGGATTTGCTTCTGCTGTTGTTGAGGTTTCCCTTGATGTCTAACCCCATGCGCCTTGGTTTTTACGTAGGGTCAGCCTTGGCTCCTGCTCTCCTAATCTGGGGAGGGTGGGGAATCAACAGCAGTTTTGCCCAAACCCCTCAGCCATCCCCTCCGGCTGCCACTCCATCAGAAGCCGAACCGGGCACCCTTGACCTGCGGACGGGGGGAGAGGCTCCTGCCGAACCAGGAACAGCCCCCGCCACCGGACAGTCGGAACCGGAAGTATTGGTGGCCGAGGTGGTGGTGAATGGCACCGAGGAGCAAACCCTGATCGACCAGGTTTATCAGGCCATTCAAACCAAAGCAGGCAATGTGACCACCCGCTCCAAACTGCAAGCGGATATTGATGCAGTGTTTGCTACGGGGCTGTTTGCTGATGTAAAAGCCGTCCCCTCTGATACCGCCTTGGGGGTAAGAGTTACCTTTGAGGTCAAGCCGAATCCTGTCATTCAAGCAGTCACCACGGAAGGGGCAACTGTTTTAGAAGCGACCATCCTGCAAGAAATTTTTGCGGCTCAGCAGGGTCAGGTTCTCAACTTTGGGGAACTGCAACTGGGAGTGCAGGAATTGGAACAATGGTATGCCGATCAAGGCTATGTTTTGGCCAAGGTTGTGGATGTGCAATCCTCTGAAGATGGCACGGTTACCCTCAAGATTGCCGAAGGGGAAATCGAAGATATTCGGGTCAGCGGCAACAATCGCACCCGTGATTTTATCGTGACGCGGGAACTGACCTCGCAAGCAGGGGATGTTTTTAACCGCGATCAGGTGCAGGAGGATATCCAAACCGTCTTTGGCCTTAACCTTTTTCAGGATGTCAACATCGCCCTCGAACCGGGTCAGGATCCCAGCAAAGTGGTGGTGGTGTTGAATGTGGAGGAGAAGCGCACCGGAACTCTGGGGGCGACGGCTGGGGTCAGTTCGGCCACGGGAGCCTTTGGGGGGGTCAACCTCTCGGAACAGAACTTAGGGGGCAACAACCAAAGCGCCAGTCTAAACGTGCAGGTGGGAACCAACGAAACCCTATTCGACCTCAACTTCACGGATCCCCGCATCGCCACGATGGATATCCCCACCTCCTATAACGTCAACATTGCTAACCGACAGTCTTCTAGCTTTGTCTTTAACGAGGGATTTTCCTTGCCCAATGGGGATCCCGTCCGCAT
This sequence comes from Cyanobacteriota bacterium, assembly GCA_033764955.1. GTDB lineage: Bacteria > Cyanobacteriota > Cyanobacteriia > Thermostichales > Thermostichaceae > JANRIL01. The sequence continues at coordinate 36,232 of JANRIL010000030.1, forward strand.
CAACCGCTTAGGGGGAGGGGTCACTTTTTCCCGTCCGGTGGGGGATAATTGGCGAGCCAGTTTGGGGACTGAGATGCAGTTTGTGGATGCGCGGGATAGCGATGCCAACCAACAACGCTTTGATGCCCTGGGTAACCCGATTACTTTTAGTGAAAGCGGTCAGGATAGTTACACGAGCTTACGTTTGGGAGCCATCCGCGACAGCCGCGACAATGCCAACACCCCCAGTCAGGGATCCCTCTTTCGCGTTTCCTCCGACCAATCGGTCAAGGTGTTTGAGAATGGTCTGAATAGTAATCGTCTGATGGCCAGTTACAGCCAGTTTATTCCGATTAACTTGATCCAAACCCGCGAAGATACCCCCGAAGTCTTGGCCTTCGATTTGAAAGCCGGCACTCACTTGGGGGATCTGGCTCCCTACGATGCCTTTAGTCTAGGGGGAGGCAACAGTGTGCGGGGTTTCTTTGAGGGGGGCATCGGTTCCGGTCGCAGCTATGCCCAAGCCACCGCAGAACTGCGCTTCCCGATTTTTAATCCGATTGGCGGGGTGTTGTTTGCCGACTATGGCACCGATTTGGGTAGCGCTGCTGCCGTGATCGGCAATCCGGCTGGGGTGAGAGGAAAACCAGGGGATGGCTTAGGACTGGGAGCTGGAGTGCGGATCCAATCGCCGCTAGGGCCGCTGCGTATTGACTACGGAGTAGGACAGGGATCCTCTGGGCAGGGACAACTGCACTTTGGAATTGGGGAAAAGTTCTAGTTTGGAGCCAGCTTGCTTGATCGTCCCACTCACAAAGTCTGGATAGTCTCCTTCAAAAACGGTGTCCTCCATCAATCCATACAACGTCTTAACGGACATCCCAAATTTTGGGGAGCTAGGCTAAAAGTTGGTAAGGTGAGGATGGTTAACCTATGGATTTAGAAATTGTTCCTTGCTTGATTGAGCAGATTGAAAAGCTTATTGAGGGTGGAAAGGCTTTCCATGCCGCCTACGGTTTTGGGGTTGCTGATGGATATTTGCCTTTTGAAGGGGCGCTTCAGTACAGTCTTACCATGATGCAATCGTCCCAAGTTTGGCATCCCTGGTTACCCTATTGGATTGGTTTCCATCCTGAGCGGATGCTAGTTGGGATTTGTGGATTTAAGTCAGTTCCCGATGCACAGCGCACGGTTGAGATTGGCTATTCGATTGCGCCAAGCTATCAGGGCAAAGGTTTCGCTACGGCGGCGGCGCGTCAGCTTATTGCGATAGCCTTCTCCTCAACAGATGCTTTGGTAGACTGCGTTTGTGCTCATACTCTGGCGGAGCGCAATGCCTCGACGAGAGTCTTAGAAAAGTGTGGAATGAGGCAGGTGGCAGAGATTATCGATCCTGAAGATGGCAAAGTATGGAGGTGGGAGGTTGCCAAAGCCTAACCATTCCATGTCCCATCAACCCCACACTATCGGTCAACGGATTGGGAGAATTCATAGGTGGCAAGTGAACGGAACCGATAGGTTGGGATCCCGATGATGCGGGTTGCTGCTCTGCCGGATCTGCCGGATCTTACCCAATCGGCGACCCTTCAGGCGCTGGGAGAACTTTTTTGGATAGGGTTGCTGATCGGGGTGGGGGGAGTGGTTGTGTTGGGGGGAGTGGTCATCCTCCTCCATTGGGCACAAGGGCGACCCAGCTCTTCTCCCCTGGTCAGCGGCTATGAGCGGTGGCTGTTGGCGCTGCCCCACCTGCTCGTGATGGGGGTGCTCCTTACGGCAACCTTTTATGGGGGATCCACCCTGGCGCGCCGCTATCACGATTGGGAACAGGCTCAATTACATAGCCTCGCTAACCGTGTGGCGGGAGAACGCATGGAGCAAATGGCTCCCCAACTCCTCTACACCGTACTGGTTCCCTATCGTTACCTCACCTATGTGGATGGCCAACCTGTGCAGGTGGAGGAAGAACAACCCGAAAATCGCTATCGGGATCCCATTCGCTCTGAGATTCTGGTGGAACTCAAGCAGTCACCAGCACTGGGAAACTGGGTCTATCAAGGTCGGGTACAAGCAACCTATCAGTTTCGTAACGATCTCCCCCAGTCCCAGCGTTTTCAGGTGCTAACCCCTCTCCCGACGGGCTATCGACTTTTGCAGGATTGGCAAGTCAAGCTGGAGGGAGAATCGGTGGATGCCGATCCAGAACGGGAGTTGGCACCTGATCAAACCCTTAGTCTAGAGATCTCCTATGGGATCCAAGGGGGATCCCGCTGGATTTATGACGCCACCAACCGCCTCCTGGCTCAGTTTCGCTTGACGATTGTGGCGCAGGGAGATCCGGTGGAATTTGCCAGTGGCATTGCCCCCACCCTAACCACTCGCCAAGGGGATGTCACAACCTACACCTGGGACTTTGCCCAAAATGTTGCCGTTCGGGATCCCTTTGGAGTGTTTACCCTTAGTGATCCTTTACCCAATACAGGGATCCTGCCCCGCCTGCTAATCCTGTCTGTGGGCATCTTGGCTTGGTGGTGGTTCTTGCTGTATTTGTCCATTCCCCCCCGCCTGCAGGATCTGGGGGTGTCCGTCAGCCTATTTTGGGCAACGGGGCTGGGGTTGACCTATCTGAGTCGGGTGATGCCGGTGGCGGGGGGCTTTTTGCTGATGGGAGGGGTATTGCTCGCTCTATTGGCGGGGCTGGGGGAGAATCGGCAACAGTCCCTTTCTTGGATCCTAGCGACGCTGGCGGGGGTGGTCTTGCCTGTGGGATCCCTGCTGATTCCCTATACGGGCTTGGGGCTAAGTGTGGCGGGAATCGCGGGAGCGGGGTGGCTAGTGGTGCGCTCCAAGACCCTCCCCCGAACAGGGATCCCCCTACTCTAGGAAGCGTAATCCCAGGGCTTGGGGGTCGAGTCCGCGATCAAAGCGGGTTTTGGCATCATAAAAACCGTTGATCAGCTTGGTGCCGATCAGCTTGGTACCCTCAAAGTTGGCTCCCTCTAGATGGGCTTTGCTCAAATCCGCTCCCCGCAGATCCGCTCCGTTGAGGGCGGCTCCCCGCAGATCCGCTCCCATTAAATCGACTCCCACCAAATCCGATCCCACCAAGATGGCTTCCCGCAGATTGGCAGCGGGTAATTTGGCTAGGCGTAGCTTAGCTCCCCCCAGTTTGGCTCCACTCAAATCGGCTTCACTCAGTTGTCCCCCGCTCAGGTCTGAACCGCTTAAATCCACCAGTTTGAGGATCCCTTTCCGGAGGTTAACCCCACTCAGGTTGGCTCCAATCAGGTCAGCGCGATCCAGTTGACATCCCGCTAAGTTAGCGCCAATTAAGTCCGCCCCGATCAGATCCGCCCGTACCAGGCTGCATCCTGCTAAATTAGCCCCGATCAACTCAACCAGGCGCAGATTCGCTCCGTTAAAGTCCCGCTCACCCGCCGCATACCGGCTCAACAGTTCAAAGGCCGTATTCACACTGGACATAAAGATACCGATCCATCGGCTCGAAGATGTCATCATGCTACACCCTCCCCACCCTTCCTCTGAGTGGGTAGGAATGTCTCTGCCTGCGCCAAAACCTAGGGGATGGCGGGATCCCCCACGCCTGCCCGCTCTCCCCACACCGCCTGCAACCGCGGATCCCGCCGACAGCCAAATCGGTAGTATTTATACTGGAGTGGATTTTTCAGGTGATAGTCCTGGTGATAGTCCTCAGCAGGGTAAAAGGTGGAAGCGGACTCGATCTCAGTAGCAATCGGTTGCTCAAATTGTTCGGCAATCGCCTCTTTGGAGATTTCCGCTAACTCCAACTGCTGAGGAGTCTCGGCGAAAATGGCGGAGCGATAGGAACTGCCCCGGTCACAAAATTGTCCCCCGGCATCCAACGGATCGATGTTATGCCAAAAGATGTTAAGCAGTTGCTCATAGGTGACCTGATCAGGGTCATACACCACTTGCACGGCTTCTGCATGACCGGTGGTTTCCGAAGAAACCTGTCGATAGGTGGGGTTGGGGGTATGCCCGCCCGTGTAGCCAGAAGTCGTCGAGATCACACCAGGGATCCCGTCAAAAGCTTCCTCTACACACCAAAAGCATCCTCCGGCAAAGGTGGCCACAGCAGTCTCGTTTCCCCAGGCGGCCGGGGTCAGACCAAACACAAACAAAAGGGGAACGCCCACTCCCAAGGAAAGGCAGGTCAGTAGACGGGGCAGGGTGCGGAGGAAGTTGTGTCTAGGGGTATGCATGAGGGGATATCTCTGGTGGGTCGCTAGTGAATTTCTATTTGTGGTGAATTTAAGTGGGGACAAAGCGAAGGGCTGCCGAATTGAGGCAATAGCGCAACCCAGTTGGTTGAGGGCCATCGCGAAACACATGCCCCAAATGGCCACCACAACGATGACAATGCACCTCAGTTCTCGGCACCAATAACTTCCAATCGGTTTTGGTGCCAATGGCTTTTGCTGTGATGGGCTGCCAAAAGCTCGGCCAACCTGTACCGCTGTCATATTTCGCTTCACTGGAAAAAAGCGGCAGGTCACAGCCAGCGCAATGGTAGATCCCTACTGCTTTAAGGTCGTGGTAGGCATTCTGAAAAGGGGGTTCGGTGCTTTCCTGCCGCAAAACCGCAAATTGTTCAAGGGTGAGCCGCTGCCGCCATTCGGCTTCTGAGAGGGTGACTTCAAAAGTAGCGGAGGAGGCAAACACAGGCGAATCGGAGAGTAAGCCCGTGCCCACTAAGGCGGCTAATTGGAGGGTTTGTCGCCGATTGATCATCTTACTCATGGGGGGAGTTCCAAGGGGATAGGGGGTGAGACTGTCATCACTAGTCATCAGTTATGGATAGACGGGATGGCTTTCAGGCAGTCTTTCATTGACAATGACTCATCTCTTTATTATTAAATGTCAGCAAGCTGGGACAGTCCTGAGATCGTTCTAGAATCTGGCTGAGAAATCCCTAGAATGGGATCCTTTTTCCAGCTTTTGGGCGATAGTGAAGGGCTTTGGGGTGGGATCATTCAGGAGTCATGGCCTTCGGAGAGGGAGAGTGGCTCTGCTTCCCCAGGAATAGGGGGGAGTGCCACCGCGTAGCCTGGGGGATGACCTTGATAAATATCCTGGGCAATTTGGCTAACCCCTACCGCCGCTACCAGCGCCATCACCGACAAGGGAGTGAGCGGGGATCCCCAAACAGCTAACGCTAATAACAATCCTGCCGCCAGTAAACGGTAACGAGAACGAGCTTTACAAGGAAAAATGATCCCAATCCGGTGCAAAATGGCGAGGGAAATGAGCACCAACACCACCGAACCACACAAAAGCCAACGTTGCGGCTCGGGCAAAGGGAGCGCGGGATCCGACAGCACCGCCTGCTCCACCCCTACCCCCGTAGCCGCTAAGCCAATCACCAAGGGCAGATGTCCATATAGCCAGATTTGATAGACCCACAGTTGTCCGTGGCGAGCGGCCATCCGCAGGGCGGATCCCCCAACATTTTCAAAGTAAATCCACCACAAACTAAAGGCGATTAAAAAGCCCGCGACGGCTGCCAAAACAGAGCTAACCTGCCAATCTTTTTGGGCAATTCCATCTACCACAGCAATGATGGCTTCTCCCAAAACGATGATCGTAAATAAGCCAAATCGCTCCGGCAAATGTTCGGTTTGAGGGAGGAGTCCTTTTTGATATTCGGTGGCTGTTAAGGGGATCCCAAAATCAATGACTAGCCCCAAAAGCCAGAGGATAAATCGATAGGGAATAGGAACAAAAACCGACAACAACCACAAGCTAGCCGCCACCGCGAACCCTATCCCATAGTAGGTGGCAAGCGAACGGGCTTGAGGGATGTGGCGAGCTGCCCGTGAATACTGAAATACCAATAGAAAGCGCACAGTGGCATAGGCCAGAGCAAACCCTGTGGAGGAGGTATCTAAACCGTGGTGAATATTCACCGCCATGCCCGCAATAGCTAGCATTTGCAACCCCGTTAACAGGCGATGCCCAATATCATCCACATCAAAGCGATTGGCATAAAAAGTAGCTCCAATCCAAGCCCACCAGACCGGAAAAAAAAGAATCACAAATTCACAAAATCCAGTGAACGAAACCTGGTCATAAAGTTTGTGAGCAAGTTGTGAAACCGCCACCACAAAGATTAGATCAAAAAATAATTCTAGCCAGGTGGCTCGCCGCGATTCTTCATCAATGCGTAGTTGGGGGGGCTGAAACCAGTTTGTGAGCATAACCCTCTGGAAATTAGTCGAGATCAAATGCTGTTGGCTGTTGCTAGAGTGCTTTTGATTGAGCTTTTCCTCGGTTACGGTGTCCCCATCAGTTGTCGGATCCCTTGCTCAAACCCATCCCAGCTTTGGGTGCTAGGGTCAAAGCTCTGGCTGAAGGGATCCGCCTTAAAACGATCAACCACCTCTTGACCAACGCTAGGATCCTGAGTTTGCAGCCAGAGGTCAACCCACGGTTGATCGGTTAGCGGGACGTTAACGGGTTCCATAGTTAATCCTCCCATCACGGTTTACAGTTACGGCTAGTCGTCTATCAGAATACGCCGGGGTAGTCCAAACCATTGGGATGTCTCCCCCTGGAGTTTCTTGGATAAACCGCATCCACCAACCCATCTGCCCCATTCGGTATTGCATATCAAATGCAACTACAGCAACCCTATTTGATCCGTGAACCGCCCTCACCCCTAGCCCCTCTCCCGCAAGGAGAGGGGGAAAATCTTCTCACATCTTACTTAGGGTTGCTGTAGCCATTGCCCCTCACTCAAAATTTGGATCCCTCCGTATCAGGTATTTAGCAGCTTTTGATAGTGATATTCTACTGATTGGCTGACATCATTGAGGTGGCGGGTATCCGCTAATCGTTGATATCCCTGTCGCTCATAAAAGCGATGAGCCGCCCTAAAGCGAGTATCCGTCCAGAGATGAATGGATTTTGCCTGAGCATGACGGGCATAGGTTTCTGCAGAATCTAAGAGTGTTTTGCCCAAGCCAATACCCCGTACCTGAGCATAGGTATAGAGTTTTTTAATTTCCCAACGATGAGGTTCTGAATTGGGAATAATCGCAATGGATCCCACCACCTCTTCTTGAAATTCAGCCACCCAAAATTGACCCGACATCTTGGCAAAACTGCTGGCGGGTTGCAGTAGCTCAGGATATTCGCTGGTTTCCATCAAACATCCAGGATATTCCGCAAAAACAGCGGTTAACAGGGCAAAAAGAGCGGCACTATCGGGATCCCGCACGGGACGAATCGTGATGTCTGAGGGAACTATCTGCTTCATATTAGGAGCTAGAGATGGATCAACGGCCAGCCTTACGTCTCACTCTACCTGACACAGGATATCGGTTCTGCGAACCTATAACTACGCACAAGCCGTTACACTCTAAGTGGACATCCTGTTACTCTAGACTCGCCAGGATGTGGATAGCTGGCTGACTCGGATGCGCTAGCCGAACCCTAGGCAGGTAGTTCCACTAGCTACGCCTAGATACCGTCCTAACCCCCGATCCGAAGAATGGATCATCCACCCACTGACTCATCTGCTTACTTATCACGGTCAAAGGGAAGCCCATGCTGAAGTCTCCAATATACCTAGCCCTCCTCTCCTTGGTTGTGTCCCTGGGATCCCTTCCCGCGTTGGCTCAATCCCCTAGTCCTGCCAGCGAAGCGAGCGTTGCCCCAGAGTCTAGCCCATCCCCTGCGGATCCCACCGAGACCTCTCCACAACCCGCCCCGCCCCCACCCCCCCGCCGCACTCCCCCCAGTGCCGCCAGCACCTTGACGCCTGAGCAGGTCAGCGATCAGCAGATCGAGCAGTTGGTAAGCGCCCTCCTCGAATTGGATCCGCTGATTCGTCAAGCTAGCACTGATCTGAAAGCGGCAGAAACCGCCAAAGATGACGCCAAATATCAGCAAATCTTTCAAGAAACCGAGGTGAAAGCTACCCAAATCGTCCAAAAAACGGGTTTGACGGTGGAGCAGTATCGACAAATCATGACCCTAGCCAACGAAAACCCCACCCTCAAACAACGGGTGCAACAACATCTGGATAAAGTGAAGCCTGCTGCCGCTACGAATCCGGCTGATAGCCCCGCCGTCACCAGTCCGACCCCCCCAACCAGCAATCTGCCCAGCCCTGCTGCCACCACCAGTCCCTAGCTTGCCCCCTCATGGGATCCCCTGCGGTTAGCGAGAACAGGGGTTTCTCGGTTAGGGTGATAATAGAGATTACCTATTAACCCTGCTAACGATTACTGTCCGAGGTTGTTTTAGCCATGATTACTGTTACCCCCAGTGCTGTCAGCGAACTCAAGCGGCTGCGTAGCAAATACCAAGAGGCGGGATCCCAGCCCATTTTGCGGTTAGGGGTGAAGCCGAGCGGTTGTTCCGGTCTCTCCTACACCATGAATTTTGAGGGGGGAGCCAATCCTGACGATCAGACATTTGCCTTTGATGACATCAGCGTGGCTGTGGATCCCTTGAGCATGACCCTGTTGTCAGGCATCGAAGTGGATTTTTCGGAAGATTTGCTAGGGGGCGGATTTCGCTTCAGAAATCCCAATGCAGTAGCCAGTTGTGGTTGCGGAACTTCGTTTGCCACGGCGGCAACAGCCTGAGAGCCATAGCAAGGTCGGTGAGCAGAAATCAAAGACTCACCAGAGTTTTAGCCTCCATTCAGCTATTCCACCCTTCCCTCCGGCTAGATTGGCAGGAGGGATCCCTCTGGGATTTCCGTGCTTCCCGCTTACGTTCAGACACCCCTCAGGAACTATTACGATGCCAAACTTGTCAAATTTAGGATCTGGATTTTTGGGCAAGTGGATCCAAGGAGGAAAGGACACCCCCCCTCTCCAACCGGAACCTAGCTTTGCCGTAAGCAGAAGCGAGGCCGAATGGCGCTCCCTCCTTACTCCCGAACAGTTTCGGGTGCTGCGGCAAGAGGGAACCGAATCTCCTTTCCGCAATGCCTATCACGACCAGAAGGCCGCCGGGGTTTATCACTGTGCCGGCTGTGACTTGCCCCTATTTGCGTCAACTAGCAAGTACGACAGTGGCACCGGTTGGCCTAGCTTCTGGGATCCCATTTCCCCGGAGGCTGTGGGTGTCACCACCGACTGGAAGCTGTTTTATCCCCGTACCGAAGTTCATTGCGCCCGTTGTGGCGGACACCTCGGTCATGTATTTGAGGATGGCCCCGCCCCGACAGGGTTGCGCTATTGCATGAACTCCGCCGCCCTCAAGTTTATCCCTGCTTCCGAAGGCTAAAGGTTGACGGCAACGATGACGGCTGCCCCTGCCCTGCAAGTGCCCCATGCTGGTTATCACGGCAGTTGGGTCTGGAACCGATTTTTTGAGGGGTGGTACTATCGCCTAACCATCCCTGATCTGGCGGAGAGCTTTGCCTTTATGTATTCCATCGAACGGGATCCCTGGGCAAAAGGGGGCGGAATGAGTGGGGGATCGGCGCAACTGTTAGGCCCTCAGGATCACCATCAATGGCGAACTTTTCCGCGTATAGAAGGCTTTTGGGCAGATCCAGAGCAGTTGGCCTTGGGGCATTGGGGCAAAACCCAGGGATTGGGATCGGTACTCCCCCCTCAATATCTGGATCCCACTGACTTTTGGCGATACGTGCGCGAGGGCTATCAAGCCACCGCTACCCTCAATCAGGGCATCCTCCGCGATCCCGCCAGCCGACAGGTGACCCGTTGGTGTTACCAAATTCGCCCTATTCATACCTATGGGATTCCTCCCCAAGCGACGATGGGCTGGTTGTCCTATCTGCCGATTTTTGAACCGGGCTGGCAGATTCTTATGGCAGAGGGCGGGGCGGAGGGCTGGTTAGAATGGCAGGGATCCACCTATCGCTTTGGCGGAGAATTGGCTCCTGCCGCTGCATATGTGGAAAAAAACTGGGGAGGGAGCTTTCCCAGTCAATGGTTTTGGATGCAATGTCATCAGGCGGATTCTGCCCTTAGCCTCACTTCTGCGGGTGGCAAACGGGGGGTGTTGGGGATCCCCCAGACGGTGGGGATGGTCAGCCTGCATTGGCGAGGTCGCTTTTTCGCATGGCTGCCGGAAAATAGTCAGATAGCTTGGCGGGTGGATCCCTGGGGAGCTTGGCAGGTGGTTGCCCAGCAATCGGACTATAAAATCATGCTGCGCGGGACAGCCTCTCGCCCCGGTACTCCCCTATTGGCACCCACCTCCCGTGGCTTACGTTTGGTTTGTCGAGAAACTCTGCACGGCCACCTCCATCTGCAACTCTGGCAACGGGTTGGGCAGGTGTGGACACCCATCCTAGAGACCCACAGTGAGTGGGCAGGGTTGGAAACGGGTGGGGATCCCTGGTCAACCCCCTGGCAAGTGGGGGATCCCCAGTTGCTGTCCTAGGTTGTATTGATCTTTCATTTTTACTGCTCAATTTCGTCATATTTTTGGGCATATAGCAAGCCTAAGTGATTTGTGAAAACCGATCCCCCCAAGCCCCTCTTGCTAAGGGGGGTGCCCGATAGGGCGGGGGGATCCCTCAGGGATCCTAGCTTTCACAACTCTTATAGGATTGCTATATCATCGGTCTAGAGAAATCAGAGAGTATTTGGAGCAGGTTAATCATGGATTAAAAGAAGAGGAGTGGATGGTAACTTGTGTGATGTTTGCTGCCTATGCTCCGGAGCAAAACCCTGTGGAGGATATCTGGCTACAAGGCAAGAGATTCATTCGATGGTTTTATCATACTTGCTGCTCTTTTAAGGTAGTCAAACAGATGTTTGAATGGATATTGCACAACAGGTGTTTGACTTTCCTAAGCTCTGCGAGTACTGGGACTTCTCACAGACCTTTTAGTATTGCTGTATTCGCAAAGTGGTTTACACCACCAATGCCGTTGAATCAGTGAACATGACTCTACGTAAGGTGTTACGCAACCACCGATGCTTTCCGACCGATGAATCAGCTATGAAGGTGATTTACCTGGCCATCCACAACCTATCGAAGAAATGGACGATGTCCATTCGCAATGGAAAAGGAGCTTTGAATCGTTTTGCTATTGACTTTGAAGGGAGGGTTCCAATTTAGGTATTTATTCCTGATACAAACTGCTTGACAGATCCATCCAAACCACTATCTCTAGTGCAGCACAATCACCACAATGCAGCAGACAATTGGAATCGCTGGTGCTGAGTCTTAAACTACGGTTGCCGCTGATTGGGAACGTTAGACGTCATTGAGCCCATCCTGTGAATCGAGACGATGAAATCCTTCGGACTATCCGCACCGCCTTCGCAGATTGCTGCAGACCGGAGCATTTCACCAACTACACTCACTGCGAGGAGTGTCGGGAGCACAACGACGTTCTCCGCGCCCACGACCTTGACACTCTTTCGCTCGACCACGTTGGTAACGCAGGCTGGGATCCCATCTGCTTCATCTCGCCACAGGGCTTCGCATACTACTTCCCCGCATTGGCTCGTCTTGCGCTCGCTCCAGCCGATGACGAGCACGACGCGTATCTGCCGCAGTTACTTTGGCACCTTCAGCAGGATGGACGCAGCAACGAACGATGGCTGTATTGCTCACCGCAGCAGCGCGCCGCTGTCGTCGCCTTTCTTCGATACGCCATCGACACTCGCGCCGAACTTCTCGACAGTTACCTCGCTGCCAACGACGCCTTGAACGCACTCGACGCTTGGACATTCACACCCGAACCGAATGACGCCTAACCATACGCTGCAGCGAACACGCCTCCGCCTCACGGCCTGTGCTCCAGACCACCGCCGCCTTTCCACCTCCCTGCAAAGGCCGCGCCCCTCCGACGTATCGCTGATCTCGGGGTCGTTATCCATCTCGACTCGTAACTTTTCATGGAGTAGACAATATGCAACTCGAAAATACTAGTGAAGCACGAATAGTTGAAGCTTCTCCTGAAGAATTAACCTCTTGGGAGAAATACAAAACTGAAACTCAAATCAAGTCGATTCCTATTCCGTATGCTTTTGTTTCTGTTGGAGTGAACGCAGCAGGTATTTTCTATCTTGAAGATCCCGTCGAAAATAGCTCTACGGAGGGAGCCGCTGTCGGGGCGATCATCGGAGCATACCGTCTAGATAAAAATAAAACAGATGTAAAGCTCCATGACCTGTCAGAATATCGACTACACCTTGACATAGTTCTGATTTTTGTAGAGCGAGTGCTCAAAGCGCGCATTTGTAATCACAGGTGGAATGGCTCTTGGAAATCTTCAGACTACACTACTCTTGTAAGTTGGCAAACATAGTCTGAATTACTGATTTTATAATATGCGTTAATGAAATATAACGCATCTTCTTCTAATCTCGAACTAAAACATTTGAATTTTATGGGTTTTACGGGTATCGTAGTGCTGCTTGCTCTTCTATCTCTATCAATTGTTTATCTCATCCTTTCCTTTTATTATGCTTACCAAAACGGAACGCGAAAAAATGCTAAGCGGTGAACTCTACTTAGCCTCTGACCCAGAATTGGTTCAAGCTAGGCAGCGGGCTAGTCATCTCATCCGCCTCTATAACAATACCTATGAGGATCAGGGTCAACAACGTTATGACCTTCTTAAAGAGCTGTTGGGAAGGGTTGGTTCTCAAGTGAATATTACTCCTCCGTTTTATTGTGATTATGGCAGCCATATTTTGCTGGGAGAGCGGTTCTACAGTAATTTTGGCTGTGTCATTTTGGATTGCCATTGGGTAGAGATTGGGGATGATGTTTTGTTGGCTCCTTATGTGCAAATTTATGCTGCCTATCACCCTACCGATCCTCAGCTACGTCTGACCGGACAAGAGCTAGCTGGTTCGGTTAAAATTGGCAACAATGTTTGGATTGGAGGCGGTGCAATCATTACGCAGGGGGTAACCATTGGCGATAATACAACCATCGGAGCCGGCAGTGTTGTGGTTAAAGATATCCCTGCTAATGTTATTGCGGTGGGTAATCCTTGCCGGGTGATCCGGCAGATTGCTGGCTAGGTTAAAAAATTATAGTCATTCAATTTAATTTGAGAATCGCAAAGCCTCTCACCGCTTGCATAGAGGGACTTAGATAGTGGCATTCTTATCTGGAATAACTATATACTATGGCAAGCCTAAGTAATTTGGAAAAACCAATCCCTAAGCCCCCCTAGTAAGGAGAGTACCGATAGGGCGAGGGGATCCCTGGGGGATCTTTTCTCTCACGAATCTTATAGGATTTCTGTAAATATTAGGTAAATATTAGGATTGCCTACTGGCTTTTTAAGGCGCTGTTCGGAGAGAAGAAACAAAATGATTAGCTATTTGGATCAGGAAAATCGAGAAAACTTCTATCTCCGACTGCCCCTGCTTAAGCGCATACTCTAGTTCCAATAGATATTTGAGACTAGAATGCAAGGGTTTTAGCCCCAAGGATTGCACTTCTTTTTGTAAGAAAAAAACGCGGTTAGGATTCCCAATCTCAGCCATTTGAGCAATCACTTTGGGATCCCGTTCTCCCTGCTCCATCAACAATTTTACCCACAGCCAAGTTCGAAATTGATTGACTAAAACGGACAAAATTTTGAGAGCAGGTTCATTTTGATCTAACAAATGTTGCAGGATGACTAAGCTGCGATCCAAATCCCCTTGCCGCAGGGATCCCGCTAGCTGAAAACTGTTGTAGGCGGTGGCGGGAACCAGACTTTGCACCATTTCTCCGGTGATGGCGGTGACCGTTTTCCCCTGATAGAGCCTCAGCTTTTCCAGTTCCATGACCAGTTTGCGGCTATCGTTACCAATGGCAGTAGACAGCAATTCTGCCGCCTCAGCAGTCAGTTGGATGTCCATGTGACGGGCTTGCGTCTTCACCTGTTGGAGGATCCCTTCACTATCCCAACTGGCTAAGAGGGGAAATTCCTGCTGTGTTGCTACTTTCTTTAATAATTTTGTTGATTTGAGGCGGGCATCCGGTTTGTGGGAGGAGGTGAACAGCAAATGGGTCGAAGCAGGCAGATCCCTCAGCGTTCGCTCCAATTCCTCTAGCCACGGTTCTGGGCAAGCTTGCATGAGACGGGTTTCCTCCATCCATACCAATCGATCTCCCAAGCCAAAAGGGGGAGTCATTGCCTGAGCTAATCCCATCAAGGTTTGTTCTGGCGGGATCCGCTGATCATTGAAGGCCAACCAGTCAGGGTGCAAAACCTGCTGCCGTAATTGTCGCACGGCTTGCTCTAGGCGAAATTCATCGTCTCCCCAAAAGAGGTAGGTGGGCATAGTTAGGCAGGTGGAGCGGGAGTGGTAGCTTGCTGCAAACGCACCTTCAAAATGTATTGGGCAATGGCCAGATCGAGAGGAGTAGTGACCTTAAGATTGCTTTCTTCTCCCGGCAAGATGTGAACCGGTAGACCTAATTTTTCAAAAAGAGCGGCATCATCTGTCACTTGCCAGCCCACTTCTACGGCCTTGTGGTGGGCATCCGCCAGCAGCGAAAGGGCAAATCCCTGGGGGGTTTGAGCCGCCCAGAGGTGTTTGCGATTGGGTGTGGATTCAATTTGGGGCAAAGCATCCCCCGGCTCGGAGATGACCACTTTGATGGTGTCTTTAACCGGAACAGCGGCAATCAGACCATCTACCTGGGCGAGAGCCGCACTACACCGATCCAAGAGGGCGGGGGTGGCCAGGCAACGTGCCCCATCGTGAATCAGAACATGGGAGATCCCCCCCTGGGCTTGCAAGTATTTCAAACCCTCATACACCGAGGCTTGGCGGGTTTCTCCCCCTTCGATCAACTGCACGGGCTTGCTGAGGGGAAACTTCTGCAAAATCTTTTCCATGGCAGGCCAATCGGATTTTTGGGCGAGTAGACCAATCCAACGAATGGAACTGGCTTGATCAGCCGCCTGTAAAGTCCATGCCAAGATCGGTCGATCCAATAGGGGTAACAGTAGTTTGTTCACCGTGGATCCCATCCGGCGACCGCGACCTGCTGCGGGAATCAAAAAATGCATAAGCCAACTCGCATAGGCTTTCTCACCCATTAGTTTATCCCAGGTCCTCCGCTATCCCAACACAAGCCATCTCAACAAAGGTTGCCCCAACCCCGACAAATCCTAAATGAACAAAACTCAGCCATTTGCTGGAGAAGAGTTGCGTGTTCGTGCAGAAGAATTTGTTATCGTGAGAGAGATATCCTATACCTATGAACGTTCCGACCTGCCTTTAACGTTCATTCCCTGTGAGAGTCCATCCTGCCCCCAGCTATTTGACAATATTTCAATAATAGTTGCCCAAAAATGTTGCTCACACGTTCATAGGGTCGCTTTGATGTCTACCCAAACCAAGAAGAAAATCTGGCACGTTTTGGTGATTGATGACGATGCGGGACGGCGTAGCCTGGATCTGAGTGGCATCACCTGCACAATTGGCCGGGATCCCTCGAATGCGATTGTGCTCAACTCCAGTGGGGTTTCTCGCCAGCACGCAATTTTGTTGCGGGTTCCCACCGCCAACGGGCAATTTTTCTATCGTATTTTTGATGGCAATGCGGAAGGGAAGCGGAGCACCAATGGGATTTTGGTGAATGGTCAACGCTGTGCCTCCCATGATTTGCGGGATGGAGATCACATTTCCTTTGGTAGCAATGTCGAGGCTCAATATTACATCCGTGAGATGACCGATCAAGATTTCAGTCGCTATCTGGAGGCGGTAGCCTATCGCAGCGTCAAGTCAGAAACGGTAGATCCCCGCACCACCACCATGCAGCGCATGGATGCACCGCTTTCTCCAATCACCAGTGCGGTTAGCCCAGAGGATCCCACCCAAAGCGAAGGCAGCCGTCCCCGCCGAGCTTGGTGGCAACCTTTGCTGCAAACCCTCTGGAAAATACTCAAGACTCCGATTTTCACACCACAGGCCAAAGCGACAAAGGCACCCCCCAAGAAACCGTCAGCCACCGCTAAATCTCTCCGTCCTAAGGCTTCCAGCAAGCCCAACTCTTCCCGCCGGAGTTCAGGGCGTCCTCCGGGATCCCGTCGCTAGTCATAGTCTGTTGCTTACAAGACTAGGGCAACTCCACCGAAGTCGGTTTAGAAACATGGGTCAGACCCCAGCCCAATTTTTCCCGCAAAATTCTAAAAAATTCGGGTCGTTTTAATCGCACCAAATCAGTGTGGTAGATAGCGCGGCTGACCCGAATTTGATCCTGCTGAGTGATATAGCATCCGGCGTTACCATCCACCACCAATACCAATGGATTTTGAAAAACGGGGGCAATGATCACGGGTTCAGAATCTTCAAACACAAGGGCACGGGAAGCCAGTGAGTGGGGGCAAATCGGGATCAGTTGGAGAACCGGAACGCCGGGAGTGACGACAGGACCGCCTGCCGAAAGCGCATAGGCTGTTGAACCCGTAGGAGTCGCTAAAATCACCCCGTCAGCGGCGACATCCAAGGGGGAGTGGAGACCAATGGTCACCTCAAAATGGCACATGCTGGTCAACGGCTCGCGGTGTAAGACCAATTCGTTCAAACACAAGACTTCCCAATAGAGATGCTCCCCCCTCCATACCTGCACCCGCACCATACTGCGCCGATCCAGACTAAATTCTCCCGCCACTACCTCGGTCACCGCCTCAATCAACGTGGACAAATAGGTTTCCGTCAAAAAACCCAAATGCCCGGTGTTAACGGCTAACAAAGGGATCCCACGGGGAGCCAGTTGGCGAGCGGCGGCTAAAACCGTGCCATCTCCCCCCAGTACCACCGCAAACTTCATGGTTTCGTCAAATCCTTCGGGAGCCAGTTGATCCATAGGAGTGTGACAAATCGGGCTTTCGGGGCGAGCAAATCCCAACATGCCTCCCCAGCCCGGTGACGCATAGACCTGCCAGTCCTGTTGCTCAAACCATTCCAGCAGCAAATCCCTAGCCCGATGTGCCGCAGGTTTGGAGTCATTAAAAAGGATCCCTGCTTTTGGCCTAGTCATAGGGGGAGGGCGGTGATAGCGGCAAGTCTCAAAACTCTAACAAAAATCGCCCCCCCACAAGCAGGGATGTTGAGGTTTAGTTACCCGAAAAAATGCTTGGGGGAGAGAGCTAGGGATCCCTTAGCGACGGGAGGTTTGCAGTTGAGCCTTCCGTAGACGCACCGATTTGGGGGTAATTTCCACCAGCTCTTCATCGCTGATGTACTCCAGTGCCCGCTCTAGGGTCATCTCCACCGGCGTTTGCAAATGAACCAACTCCTCCCCCCCAGAGGCGCGGTGGTTAGTCAACTGCTTGGATTTGCAGATGTTTAACTCCAAATCTTGGGGGCGGTTATGTTCTCCCACCACCATCCCCTTGTAAACCCGCGTACCGGGGGTGATGAAGAAAATTCCCCGATCTTCAGCGTTTTTGAGGGCATAGTAGGTGGCGACCCCTTCTTCAAAAGCAATCAAGACACCATTCCGGCGGGAATCAATCTCAGCCGTAAGGGGACGATAGTCTAAAAAGCTGTGGTTCATGATCCCCTCACCACGGGTAATGCGAATAAACTCGCCCCGAAAGCCAATTAAGCCTCTGGCAGGGATCGTAAACTCCAGTTGAGAACGACCATCACTGCTGATCTGCATATTCTGCATTTCTCCACGCCGTTGCCCTAGCCGCTCAATGCAAGCTCCCTGGTAGGCTTCTGGCACATCCAAAACCAAACACTCATAGGGTTCGTAGGGGTGACCGTTGACTTCACGGAAAATCACACGGGGTTGTCCCACCTGAAACTCATAGCCCTCTCGCCGCATGGTTTCTAGCAGGATGCCAAGGTGGAGTTCTCCCCGCCCAGAAAGCAGGAAGCGATCGGGGGAGTCAGTTTCTTCCACCCGTAGAGCCACGTTGGTTTCCAGTTCGCGCATCAGGCGATCCCGAATTTGCCGGGAGGTGACAAAAGTGCCCTCTTGCCCGGAGAAGGGAGAATCGTTAACGCACAGCACCATCTGAAGGGTCGGCTCATCCACCTTGATCAGGGGGAGTGCCTGCGGATCGTCGGGGCTAGTTAAGGTGTAGCCAATGTTGGCGTCGGCAAATCCGGCTACGGCAACGATATGTCCGGCAGTGGCTTGAGTGAGTTCTACCCGCTGGAGACCTTCAAAGCCAAACAGTTTGGTGACGCGGGCACGGGCAACTTTGCCATCTCCATCTAGCATCGCCAGGGTTTCCCCAGCTCGAATGCTGCCATTGTGGATCTTGCCAATCACGATCCGCCCAATGTATTCGGAGTATTCCAGGGTGGTGACTTGCAGTTGTAGGGGCTTGCTGGCATCCCCAACGGGTGGCGGCACATGCTTGAGCATGGCATGGAAAAGGGGCATCATATCCAAGGAGCCACTATACTCCCCTGCCAGGAAAGACTTCAGATCTTTTTCTTCCAGGCAAAAGCCCTGGAGTCCCGAAGCAAACAAATAAGGGAAGTCACATTGATCCTCGTCAGCTCCTAATTCCAGAAACAGATCTAGGACTTTATCGACAGCTTTATAGGGTTCGGAACGGGGGCGGTCGATTTTATTGACCAAAACAATCGGGCGTAAGCCCTTTTCGAGAGCCTTGCGGAGGACAAAACGGGTTTGCGGCATCGGGCCTTCGTTGGCATCTACAATCAGTAGGCATCCCTCCACCATTCCCAACACCCGCTCGACCTCACCACCAAAGTCGGCGTGACCAGGAGTATCGACAATGTTGATCAGGGTATCCCCAAACCGCACCGCCGTATTCTTAGCCAAAATCGTGATGCCCCGCTCCCGCTCTAGGGTGTTGGAGTCCATAACGCAGGTGGGAATATCTTCCCCTTCTCGAAAAGTGCCGGATTGTTTGAGAAGAGCGTCCACCAGAGTTGTCTTGCCATGATCAACGTGGGCGATGATGGCAACATTGCGGATAGCAGGGTTCATAGGAAGTTGCAGGGTCGGAAGAATAGGGGCAATGCTAAACGGAGAATTAGGGTGCTTAGCCAGAAAAAATCGCTCTAAATTCAGGCAGCGACTTGCGGAATGCTAAGGACTAAACAGTCTCACTTACAAATCGTAACAGGTTTGCGGGTGGAACGCAGGCAAAACCTGGGTAAGCCATCAGGTTCCTCAATCCTCTTGCCATTCAAGATCCGCGAGAGGGATCCGACAAGCCTACCCCCTGCAACCAGAGGAGGACGGACTGCTTTAACCAAATCGCAATGAACCCATCTAAGTTCATTTCAGAGACGCCCTTCTGGGGTGACTCCTCTCCATGGAGGAGTGGCTCAGTCGAGATGGGATCCCCTGGTAATCCAGCCGTGATTTGCATGACCGCCGCCCCCAAAATCAGTAGATGTAAAATGCCTGAGTCAATAACGAGCCGCTGCCGTTGAGACTCGGATGGAGCAAGTGCTGGATCGACTTTCAATAGGTATTCCATCAGTTGATGTTGAGCATGGCTAAAGCCCTGCCGTAGAGCCTGCCGATGTTCCAATGAATAGAGTCCGGCTTCTCCCACCACCGAGCGGGTGAGTTCGGGGTTGTTGACAAGGGCGTTAAAGCAGACTGTGACATAGTTCACTAGATCCTGATACCACTCCGGATCTAGAGTGAGGTCAGACTTTTGCGGAGTTGGTTGCCCGTCTCCAATGCCGGCAAATACCCCTAACTCTGCGAATACAGCCAAGAGTAGTCCTTGCTTAGTCCCAAAATGGCGAAACAGAGTCACTTCGTTCACCCCAGCGGCATCGGCAATCTGTCGAGTGGTGGTTTGGGTGATCCCCTGTCGGCCAAATAACTCTTTGGCTTGATTAATCAGTCTTTGGCGGGTCGAAAGCCTCGATTTAGGCATATTCACCAGAAAGTCTTAATGTAAGTATCGCTTGCATTTACGGTGGATTATCGTTAGGCTGAGTGTCAAGCAGGCTGCACGTTACAACTCCCAATTTAGAGGTCTTATTGATTCATGGTTGTTTCCCTTTCGTCTGAGCCATCCACTCAGTCTCCAACTCCACCGTCCTACCGATTTTCTTGGCCTAGCCTGATCTTTTTTATAGCTTTTCATTTATTGGCGTTAGCAGCCTTCGTGACCTTCTCATGGTCGGCCTTAGGAGTTGCTTTTTTCCTCTATTGGATGTTTGGTAGTCTGGGAATCTGCCTGGGTTATCATCGCCTTCTTAGCCATCGTAGTTTTCAGGTGCCTAGGTGGTTAGAATACACCTTTGCCACTTTGGGGGCACTGTCTTTGCAGGGGGGACCTATTTTTTGGGTGAGTGGCCATCGCCAGCATCATGCCTTCACCGAAGATGTGGATAAGGATCCCTACTCTGCTCGCAAAGGTTTTTGGTGGAGCCATTTTCTTTGGTTGATCTATCAGCAACCAGACTTTTTTGATTCTCGCTGTTACCACCGCATGGCTCCTGATCTGGCTCGGGATCCCTACTACCAATGGTTAGATAAAAACTTTTTGTTGTTGCAGGCTCTCCTAGGTGGTCTTCTTTATCTGATCGGTGGGTGGTCTTTCTTAATCTATGGAATTTTTGTGCGGGCTGTCTTCCTCTGGCACTGCACTTGGCTGATCAACTCTGCTAGCCATTTTTGGGGCTATCGTCGCTTTGAAGATAGTGATGACAATGCTCGTAATCTCTGGTGGGCGGCTATCTTGGCCTTTGGAGAAGGCTGGCACAATAATCACCACGCTGAGCCGAAGCGGGTCAGGGCAGGGTTAACCTGGTGGGAGATTGATGTCACCTATTGGGCTATCTGGGTGCTCAGTAAACTGGGGCTGGCGCAAAAACTACACCAGGGCTAGTAGAGATTCTTTCCCGTGCTGGGTTTTGATCCCCACTTTTGGTCTTGAGATCAGCGAACCGTCTGGTACCACTGGGCTAGCTGGCTAGCCGGGATCCCTAGGCGGTAGCTCGCTCGTAATATCTGCATGAGGGCCACGGTTTTCCAAGGCCCTTTTTGTTGCCAACGGCGACTGGAGGTGATGATCATTTCCGGCAGAAAGACTTTCTTGCCCAGTTTTCCCATGCGTCCCGCTAATTCCAGATCCTCCATCAACGGTTGGATAGGATACCCTCCCAGTTGCTGGAATGCGGTTCGCCGGATAAAAATCCCCATATCTCCTGTAAACATACCGGTTAATCTACTGCGACTGTTAATACCCCAACTAATGAGAGGGTAAGGCCAGTCGGAGCTGTCCAATCGGACGTGAAATCTACCCCCAACTACCTCTGGCGAGAGCATAACAGCTTGGATCGCTGAGAGAGCCTGGGGTGGCAAGTGAGAGTCGGCATGGAGAAAGAGCAATATCTCCGCATCCGTCTGTTGGGATCCCCAATTCATTTGAGCGGCTCGCCCGCGCTGGGGGGCTAACCCGACCCAGAGGGGATAGTTGAGGCGGTTTCGCCAGTCCTGAGCGATGGACAAGGTGGCATCACTGGATCCCCCATCCACTACGAGGACGTGAAAGGGGGGGGCTTGTGGTTGCAGATGCTCTAGGCAAGTGGCTAGGGTCGTCTCCTCCTGATAGGTGGGAATGATAATAGCGATAGAGCCAACGGTAGCCACGGGATCCCTTCCTTTGCCCAGATGACATCCATAACATCCTGTTTTGGGGATGCGCGTCAAC
Organism: Cyanobacteriota bacterium; assembly: GCA_033764955.1. Taxonomy (GTDB): domain Bacteria; phylum Cyanobacteriota; class Cyanobacteriia; order Thermostichales; family Thermostichaceae; genus JANRIL01. The sequence goes on from JANRIL010000030.1 coordinate 57,827, forward strand.
TTGCTTCAGGATGAAGCAGTTGCTAGGCGGCGTCGCCAGCTAAATGCCTCCAGCAAGGGATCCACAGGCTTGCCCAAAACCAGCCCAGCCAGCCAATCAGCCGTGATGGGAGCCAACAAAATGCCATTGCGGTCATGGCCGGTGGCTAGCCAGAGGTTGCTGAGGGGGCTGGATCCGAGGATCGGCAGGCGGTCGGGGGTGGTGGGGCGAAATCCCCACCAGCTCTCTAGGACAGTCAATTCACGGAGAGGAGGAAATAGACGGATAGCAGCGGCCAAAAGATCCTGCACGGCTCCGGCGGTGTTGCCCGGCAAAAAGCCCACCTCCTCCACGGTTGCCCCTACCAAGAGTCGGCCATCCCGGCGGGGCACCAAATATATGTCTTCTCCAAACAAAATGTGTTGGAGGAGTTGGCGGGGATCCTGAAGGGCGATCATTTGCCCCTTGCGAGGAAAAACCGTCATCAAAACGGGCAGCGCCATCTGCCCCGACCATGCCCCCAGACAGCAAATATAACTTTGTGCCCGTAGCATACCGAGGGCGGTCTCTATTCCCAAAAGCTGCTGGCTATTGTGGGGACATTCTTGAATAGAGACATTTTCCAGCAGGGATCCCCCCGCTTGCAGAAAAGCGCTTTTTAGAGCCGGCAGGAGCAGGCGGTTGTCCACCTGTCCCTCTTGAGGTAACCAGATGGCACTGGTGATCTGGGATCCCAGGTGGGGTTGCAGGTGATCGAGTTGAGGGCGGGTCAAGCCGTTCTCAGCCGGATAAGAAAGGGGTTTAAGGATGCCACAATTCCAGTAGCCAGCCGGTAACTGCCCCCTCTCCTCAACCCGTTCGATCCAGTCAGGATAAAGCTGCAAACTGCGCTGACAAAGCTCCGCTAGCCTGGGATCCGAGATATTTTCAGCCTGAGGAGCTAGCATCCCTGCCGCTGCCCAACTGGCTCCCGCTCCAACCTGCTGCTGTTCGATCACCAATACCCGCAACCGATCATCCTGAATGCGTAATTCTAAGCCAATCGCCAAGCCGATCACCCCTCCCCCCATGATCAAAATATCCCAATCTCGACTGAGGAGGGGGGAAGGAGAATCGCAGGATTGAGAAGCAGCCGGATTCACATCAACCAAAATGATTCAGATTAAACTGTTTAGGTCAGCATATTCAGGAAATTAGCAGAGAAATAGTTCAGGTTCATCCCCGATCACTCGGGTTGATCCCCAGGGGATCCCTCCCGTCGCTGCCACTTTCCATAGTGATCCAGAACTTGTATCACCGGATCGAGATCTGCCCCTATCGGGTGATGAATCTGGAGGGATCCCACCTGACTGTCAGCATAGTCAAAGGTTGTCGCTGAGTTCATCACTAGATCGGTATTAATCTCAGGAACACAGGTTAAGTGAGCCGCTATCTCTCGATAAACCGCTAGCGGTAAGCGGTGATAACAGACCCCAAAACTAATTCTGTCTGCGGAAGAGGGGGGCATAAGAAAGTGGCGAGAAGGCTTTTGAAGGCTCAAAAGGTCTAGGCAGGTCGCTGCTGGGGTACTACTGCACAACAATTCACTTCATCCAGGCAGACTTTGCCCCACTGCAACGCCCACCGTACCAGAGCCACCCGATTAGAGGTGCGAGTCTTGCCCAAAATATTACTGATATGGTTATCAACAGTACGCTTACTGATATCTAAATGCTCGGCAATATCTTGATTGGTCATGCCCGAAGCAATTAACTCAATCACTTGTAGCTCTCTTTCCGAAAGTACTTCTGTGGAATGATACATGCTCTCCATTCCGAGTCCTTTGATATCGCAAATTTACCTATTAAGAAGATTGTAGGGGATCAGGGAGGGAATGAGTAGAGCTTTTGGGCAAAAATCCGACAGATTGAGCGATCCCCGGCCTCAAGCCCGCCAGAGTCAACCGTCTTCCTCTGCTAAATCTAGAAGCTGATCGTAAAGCTGCTCGAATAAAGAATCGGGATGATCGGCTGTCAATAAATAGGGGGGGGCATCCTCCGGTTGTGCCGCATAGAGCAACAAGGGATCCAAGGGAGTAAAGATGCCGTATTGCCTGTCGTTGTGAAAGAAAGTGGTGAGGAGTTGATACTCTTCGATCTCATCGCCGTCTTTAGCGATTTCCAAAATATCTTCCTCTTGGGGATCCGGTAGCTCCCCTTGCACCGTCATTAAACCAAAGGCGCTCTGTTGCAGTTGCAGATTCAATTCGGCCAGCACCGCTTGCATGGTGGGTTGGGCATCCACCAACTCTGCCGGATCCGGTTCATCCAAAACACCCTCGAAGTCTTCGTCCTCCTCATCCTCCGGGGAGGGACTTTCTGTCCAGACCAAAATCTCCACATAGTGATCGACAGGAGTGATGAGGGCATAGGTCATGTCCTCTAATTCCACCTGCTTAAGGATTTCACATTTCAAGGTTTGGTTATGCTCATCGCGGAGCACCAATGTATCTTTCATGAAGACCGCTAGACCTGTTCCTTCAAAGTTTACCGTTTCGTGACGCTTCCCAATCAGCCAGTTTGTCTGAGGGATCCCAAAAAGATCGTCGCGGGACGAAACCCCAGCCCATCAGGGATCCGTTTCCACTTGGGCTGCCGCCTCAGCTTGGGCTGCCGCCTCTAGAGCCAAGAGAATCTCCTCCTCCCGCTGGGCATAGGTGGCTTCGTCGATATCCCCCAGATCCAACTGAATTTGCAGAGCTGTCAGCTCTTTTTGCAGGTTTTCTTTGTTGTCCAGTTGAGCATCTACCCGTTCTTGAATTTGTTGGGCTAGCCAAACTAAGCTTTGGGCAGGCCAGGTCAGGAGTTGCCAAACCATCAGCGACACCAGAAATCGGTCTATCCTGATCTTATGTGGACGGTGGACATATACTATGGCGCAACCGCAAGCAGCTCTTGAGCGAGAGAACCTCCCGCTCTTCCCCCTAGAGGCTAAACCCAGTGGGGGGGTGCTTATCGATCACTCCGCTTGGGGGTGTTTGCAGATCAGCGGCGAATCAGTAGCCCAAGAGTTTTTGCACAACCAAAGCACCCAAAACATCAAAGCCATTGGGATCGGTGAAGGCTGCTACACGGCTTTTGTTAATGCCACTGCTCAAATCTTGGATCTGACCAGCCTCTACGCCACTGCCGGTGGCTATTGGCTAGTGACCTCGCCGCCGCGCACCGCCATCCTTTATCAACACCTCGCCCGCTTTGCCCTTTTTACGAAAGGGGTCAGCATCACTCAGCCCGCCATGAGTATGCTGCGCCTGATTGGGGAAGGGACGGATGCCCTGCTACAACGGTGGGGGATCCCTTTAATGGTTACGGATCCCGAACACAATCACGGCAACTATGTTTTGGCGGATCGACCTGTTTTGGTGGCGGTGGGGAATGGGCTGGGACTACCAGGATACACGCTACTGATGGCGGCTGAACATCGGCAATCGGTATGGCAAGCTCTGCTGGCGGCTGGGGCAACGGTTGCGGGGGGGGAGTGGTGGGAGCATTGGCGGATCCGCCAGGGACGCCCCGCCGCCGACCAGGAACTCACCCTTGACTACAACCCTCTGGAGGCAGGACTGTGGCGAGCTATTGCCCTGGATAAAGGCTGCTACATCGGTCAGGAGGTATTGGCAAAACAGGTCACCTACCATCGAATTCGCCAAAAGTTATGGGGGATCCATCTGAGCTGTGAGGTGCCGGTCGGATCCCAGGTGATGACTCAGCAGGGGGAAAAATTGGGGTTACTCACCAGCCTGACGGCGCTGCCAAAGGAATGGGTAGGGTTAGCCTATCTGCGTAGCAAAGGGGATCCCTATGCGGGGATGCCAGTTGAGGTGGAGGGAGCACCCGCGTATGTGATGGAAATGCCCTTTTTGAGCTATCCCGCCTGATTAGCGGCTTTCCTTTAACCGGCACGGGTGGAGGTCAACCGCGCCAAATAGCTCCCCTCTTCATCCTGATAGACCACCTGGCAAAACCAGTCGGTTTGAGCGGCTACCTGACTTAACCGTTCAGGAGCGATAAACAGCCAAGGCAAAGGATCCCCCGCTTTCCCTTGGTACTCCACCTCAAACACCACCTCGTGGAAATCCGCGCTATTTGGATCCGGTAGGCTCTCCTCGTCCCCATCAGGGGGATCCCGTAAATCAGTGGAGTCTAGGAGAATTTGCCCGTTGGGGAGCAGCCAGTCATGGGCAAGCTGAAGAAACTGCTGGAGTCCCGATAGCGTTTTTACCAAGCCAATCCCATTCATCAGCAACAGCAGGGTTTCAAAAGGCAAAGGCGGCTGAAAGTGGAAGATATCCGCCAAAACCACCTGTTGTACCCCTCGCTCCTGTAGGATCTGAACCGCAACCGCCGAGTGATCCAGCGCCCAAACCGCATAGCCCTGCTGTTGCAACACTAAGCTGTGGCAACCGGATCCCGCCCCAATATCCAAAACCCTACCGCGACAAAGACTGATAGCCGTCCATTCCTGGAGGGGAAATTCATCGGGATCCCGGAAGAAATAGGCGATAGGCAAAGCCTGTTCTCCGGCAAAAGGAGAGCGCAGGTAGACGGTGGCAGAGGGATCCCCTTGCCAGTAGTCGGAGAGGGCTTGATCAAGGGGATCGGCGGACATAATGGCGGATCATGGATAAGGCAGCACTTGATTATCCCGCAAAAATGGGACAGGCTAAAATGCTGCCAGGGTTGGCTTTCTTCAGTCCTAGGCGGTATCCTGATTCACATTCCACCTGTATCCTCAGCACAGCATGTACACCATCTCTGAGTTTGATCGCTTACTTCAATTTCTGCCGATAGAAATTCGCCCTGAGGTACAGATTGAGATCGGCACCCCCGATCAATCCCGCATTGTTCAGTCCTTGTGGCGGTTCCCCTGGCAAAAATACTCCCGCTTTGCCATTGATCTGTCCCGTTGGCAACGCTTGGGTGTCGATCAACAAAAGCTCTATTTTTTGCGGGAAGCGGTCATGGCTACCGAACTGGCCTTAGGAGATAACTGGTCGGCATTGCTGCTTTATCCGGCCTTAATTGGGGCTGGTTCGATGGGAATTTTGGTGGAGTTGCAAATGGGGGATAACCTGGGCATGGGGCTAGCTGCTGGATTGGCCGCTTCGGCGGTTTTCCTGCTGCGAAAAGCCGAAAAAGGCCAAAAGCCCCAGGTGTCTGCCGATGAATTTGCCATTCGCTATGCCTCTCAAAATGGCTATAGTTCGGAGCAGGCTGCCTCGATTCTCCTGAGTGCCCTGCAACAGGTGGCTATGTTAGAGAACCGCACCAAAGACGACTATGACACCATTATGCGGCGGCGCAATTTGGAATATCTTTCCCAACGGGGGCTAGGAGCGGGAACCCTCATGATCAACCCCAAATACAAAAAGAAATCGTGAAATTTATCCCTGACAGTGAGTCACTGCTCACCCATCTCGCCGTTAACGATCATCCCGCCAAATCATCCCGCAAAAAACAGACCCATGTTTGACCGAGGTAGGGATCCTTAGGTCAGTCTCGGTGAGGGATTGGGCAGATTATGATGAAATCAGGCCAAGCAAAACCTCAGCCTCTAGAATAACGTCCAATCATTGTTTAGGAGAGGCGTTGACGATGACACTCAAACGGTTAGGTCACATTGCTGTCCGTGTTAACGACATCGAAAAAGCGATTGAATTTTATACCCGCTTAGGACTAACCAATGTCTGGCAGGATCCCGATTGGGCCTATATGAAAGCAGGATCGGACGGTCTGGCTCTCTTAGGCCCTGGCTATCGTTCCGCCGGTGCCCATTTTGGCTTTTTATTTGAGGATCGAGCGGATCTCAAAGCCGAACATGAACGCCTTCAACAAGCAGGAATTGCCGTAGGTTCCATTCATGATCACCGGGACGGCACGGCCTCTTTTTATGGCAAGGATCCCGATGGCAACTTATTTGAGTTTCTTTATGAACCTCCACAAGGAGTTGTGCAGACAAAATTAATCTAGAAACAACGGCCTCTCGATAGTCCGATGACTCCATCAATAGCTATGAAATAGCAGGATATTCCACAGGTTTAGCTGATTGGGGATAGATAAGATGGAATGAGGGCTGTAGCCTTCGCTTCAATAAATCATGCCCAATCATCCTGCTGAATTTGTCAGCATTACCTCTAGGCTATTACAGCCTATTCAGGAATTGTCGGTTACCGGATGGGATCCCTCTTTTCCCGCAGCGTGGCGATAGCCGTGGTTCCCTTTTTTAAGGAAGATTTATAGGGATCCCGATCCCTTGTGTGTCATCGATAATTCGTGAACAAACTGTAGCTGGTTTTGCTTAGGGTTGACCAAATAAAGCGGCTCGTACCAAACGAATTTCCTCATAACTATAGTCTTCTCCCAAAGCTTCTCGCAATGCGGTTAGGCTACCATAACTTTTTTGTTGAAAGATAACGCGAAAGATTTGTCGTTGTCGAGCAGGAGATACCAAATCATCTAAATTAACCTCTGCTTCAGATGCCAACAACTCGGTTAGATGTTTATAAATAGTGTCCTTGCTCAAGTGTCGTTTATTGGCAATCGCGTCAACTGATAACCCTTGCTGATGCAGCGTCAAGGTTTCTAGCCATGTTGGATTAAGCTTAATCGAGTTAGTTGGATGGGTTGAATTTATTGAACTCGATAGTGTTGATTGATCCTGATTGTCTCTGCCGCCAGGGGGAACCGATAAATCCATGGATCGTTTAGTGGATGCAGTCAATCCGTTAGTTGCAGAAACTTGAGGGTGGGGGGGTAAAGCTAATCCATCTTTTGGAGTCGATAAAATAGTTACCTTCGGGATCCCTGTTGATTGAGAGGAAATAGCCGGAGATGGTCGTTGCAAAAAATCATCAATGGCTTTCAGAAACATTCCCCCATAGTCTTCTAGCTTGCGATCTCCAACACCATGTAATTGAGCAAACTCATTTAGGTGGCTAGGTTGTCGTTGAGCCATTTCCAATAGAGTACGATCCGAAAAAATAATATAGGGAGGAATAGATCGGGCATCCGCAACCTGGCGGCGTAAAGTTCGCAGGTGTTGATAGAGCTGCTGCTGTGCTGCAGACAGTTGAATGGAAATTGCCTGTTGTTTTTTGTTGGATTTCTCTAATTTATCACTGTGCAGAGGTTGGATAGGGGGTGCTTCCAGGGTGCGAATACCACGCAAAACCTCCCAGCTTTTTTCCGTTAATGTGAGGATGGAATATCCATCATTTGTTTCCTGTAAAAAACCTTGTTGCAGCAGAAATCGCCCCAGGTTTTTCCAGGCTACGGAACTGAGATCACTGCCAATTCCATAGGTGGAAAGATGATCATGCTTAGCCTTGATCACCCGCTCATCTGAGGATCCCCGCAGGACGTTGATGATGTGATTCATGCCATAACGTTCCTGACAACGATAAACACAGGAGAGGAATTTTTGGGCTTCGATGGTTCGATCTTCCAAAGCCACAGGGTAACAACAGTTATCACAATTTCTACAGTTATCTTCCTGCAATTGGTCAGAAAAATAATTCAAGATAATCTGCCGCCGACACAACCTAGTGGTGGCATAGTCGATCACCTGACACAACTGTTGGCGAGCAATCCGTTGCTCTTGAGGATCGGCTTTTTGCTGTATCCAAAACTCCACTTTGTTGCGATCAGCATGACTATAAAACAGCAAGCATTGTGCTTCCAACCCATCCCGCCCCGCTCGCCCTGATTCTTGATAATAGCTTTCTAAATTTTTGGGCAAATCATAATGAATGACAAGTCGTACATCCGGCTTATTGATGCCCATACCAAAGGCTAGCGTGGCTACCATGACCTGCGCTTGATCCCGAATAAATTGGGTTTGGTTATGCTGGCGTTCTTCCGCCGTCAGTCCGGCATGATAGGGGAGGGCTTGGATCCCGTGGGCGGTTAATTTCTGGGTTAATTTCTCGACCCCCGCCCGACTCCCCGCATAGATAATGGCCGTCCCTGAAGATAAATTACGGATGCATTGGATAATCTGGATGTCTGTTTCAGGGGTTTTATCCTGCACCCCGTAATACAAATTGGGTCGATTAAAACTGGATACCCAGCAAAAGGGATCCCGTAGCTCCAGTTGTTGCTCAATATCCCGTTGCACCCGCTCTGTGGCTGTAGCGGTGAGAGCCGTAACGGGTAGGGATCCCAAACGCTGCCGCACCTGACTCAATTGGCGATAATCGGGGCGAAAATCGTGCCCCCATTCGGAGATGCAGTGGGCTTCGTCCACCACCAAACGGGGGATCCCTTGCCGTTGTTGAATGGCGGTTAGCAAAGACCAAAAATCCTCCTGTGCCAGTCGTTCAGGAGCCAAATAAAGCAGGCGGAACTCGCCCCGTCGCAAGCGTTGTTCACAGCTACGCTGCTCGTCTGGTGTGAGGGTACTATTCAAAAATGCGGCGGCAATTCCGTTGTTTTGCAGAGCCATCACCTGATCCTGCATGAGGGCAATCAGGGGAGAGATGACCAGCGTCACTCCAGGTGTGAGGAGAGCCGGAAGTTGATAACAAAGGGACTTTCCTGCCCCCGTCGGCATCAAGACAAAGACATCTCGCCCTTGCAAGGCTTGCTCCATCACCTGCTGCTGACCGGAGCGAAATTGGTCATAGCCAAAGTAATGTTTGAGCGCCGTTAAAAGCTGATCCGACACCGCCTATGGATCCCTAGGAAGTTTTACCCCATTTTGCCATCAAGGGCGGGGGCTGGGTTTGATATAGGGGGTGGGGGTGGCATTAGGCAAAATGTTTTTCCAATCGGTTTCCTGTAAGGCTCGGGCAAAGACAACCCCTGCTAACAGTAAGGGAAAGGCAATACCCAAAAACCCTAACAAACTAATTCCCTGTGCCACCCGTCGGCGAAAATCTTTCTTTTTGGCATCCGCCAATAACTGATTGGCTACAATCCAAGCGGAAGAACCCGCCACAATTAAGGCTCCGATGGGTCCCATAAATAGACTGGGAATTAACCAATTGCTGACATCTTCGTAGGGATAAGCCTTTGTCAGCGGGATCCCCCAAAAGCAGGCGGCTTCCAGGACGACCCAGGTCATCAACCCAACTTTCACATCCTCTTGGAAAACGGTTCCAGCATCTTTATTCATGGGGAATATCGCTCCAGTTAACAACATGAGGATCCATCAAGAGGATCCATCAAGAACTACCCGCTACCATATCCAGTTTGAGGTGGATTTGCTAGTCTGGATCCTGGCCACTCCATGTCCCCCTTCAGGGGCTTGACAATTCGATGGACAGGCATAAACCCATCCAGGGTATCCTACAGCGCTCCCGCCACCCCTTAGCTTTGCTTTAGCTTGCTTCCTGATCTATCTGCCCGTGGTTAAGCACAGACAAATTCAGGGGAAACGCTAAGATCAAACCTATCAGGCACAGATAAAGAAGATCTCTCCAACATCTTCACCACTGAGCCGTTTATCTGTGGCTGATGATCAGGCAGAAATAGGTTGGGCTATGACCGCACCCCGCATTTTGGTTGTAGATGATGAGCTAAGCATTCGCAATCTGTTGCAACGGTATTTGCAACGGCAGGATTATCTGGTGGAAGTGGCGGAAACGGGATCCCAGGCGCTAGAGCGGTTGGCCAGTTTTCGGCCTAATTTGGTGGTTCTTGACCTTAACCTGCCGGATATCAGTGGCTACGAAGTCTGCCAAACCATTCAAAAGCACCCCGGCATCTATGTGTTGATGCTAACGAGCCGTGTTAGTGCTGCCGATAAATTGCAGGGGTTTTCCTTGGGAGCCGATGACTACTTAACTAAGCCCTTTAACCTACCGGAGGTGGCGGCACGGGTGGCGGCTTTACTGCGTCGGCAGCGGGCGGCAATTATTGATACTCCCACGGCTCCAGTTTTGGTCTACGACAGCCTCAGTATCGACCCGGAAGGGCGGGAAGTCAGCCGTAACCAGCAGATTATTCCCCTGACGGCTCTGGAGTTTGATCTGCTCTATGTGTTAGCTCGCTATCCAGGGCGGGTGTGGCGGCGCACTGAACTGATTCAAGAGGTTTGGGACTTTAACCACGATGGGGATGAGCGAGTCGTCGATGTCCACATTGGGCAAATTCGCAAGAAGCTAGAAACTGATGTCAGCCAACCGGAGTTGATTCGCACCGTGCGGGGAGTGGGCTACAAATTTGAGCCTCCCAATAGCAGTGAAGCTCCTTGGCCCACTGAGGGATCCTAAAGCACAGTTTATTGCCAACGACCCACCACCAAGCGAATCGTTCCATCCGCCAACTGTTCTTCCGCCTCAATTCGGTATCCCTGTTGCTGTGTAACTGCCTTCAGGTTTTTGTGGGCATAGCTCTGCAAGATGGGCTGCAAGAAGGCTTGCGTATCAATCTTGGCTCCCCAAAAATCGGAGACCAGCTCAAAGTGATCGCCGGCACGGCGAAACCCCAGATCAAAACCATTTTTTTGCCGAATCACATAATCGGCGCGGGTGCGATTCCATAGATAACCACGCAGAGTAGTGTTGGTTTCGACGGCATAACCCAATTCCTGCAAAACCTGCTTCAGTAGCTCACCATCCTTGATTTGCACCTGAATCGTGGTGAAGTGTGACATGCTTCCTCCTATCCCCGAAAGACGCGGCTCTCTCCCACCAGATCTTTTCAGATCTTTGCTTGAATGAATATCAGTCTAGTGCCTGTTGCCCAACTCCCACCGAGAAGCGCGAGGGATGGCGGGGTAGTCAGGAATTCCCCCGGATCCCTCTGGAGATCTGAGGTGGAAGCCAGTTATTGTGAGAAAGAACTACAAAAGTTCACATTTTTGGGTTGTTTTGGGGTGGGCTGCTGTGCAAGAAGACTTTCGCCTGATTCTGGATATTGTGACCGTGTTGGCGGCAGCGACGGCGGGCGGGATGTTGGCTTCCCTTTTGCGCCAGCCTGTTTTGCTGGGTTACCTGCTGGCGGGGATTCTGGTGGGGCCAACCGGATTGGGCTGGATTAAAGAACTGGTGCAGGTGGAAACCTTGGCTCAGTTTGGCGTGACATTTTTGTTGTTTACGTTGGGGGTAGAGTTCTCCCTTTCCCAGCTAAAAAAGGTACGCGGGATTGCCCTGGGTGGGGGAACCTTACAAATTTTGCTGACGATTGTCTTAACTACTCTGTTGGCGGTAGCAACAGGCTGGATGACAACTCCGGTACAGGGTATTTTCTTGGGATCCATTTTGTCCCTCTCCTCGACGGCGGTGGTGCTAAAAAGCTTGGCGGAAACCAACCAAACCGAAACCAATCAGGGACAAGCCATGCTGGGGATCTTGATTGTTCAGGATCTGGCGGTGGGGTTGATGCTGGCGGTTTTGCCCGCGTTGGATCATCCATTGCCCGAACTGGGCTGGGCGGTCAGCAAAGCCCTCTTGGAAATTGGGCTATTTGGGGCGGGAGCCTTGGCGGCGGGCATCTGGGTGGTTCCCAACTTTTTGCGGTTGCTGGCGCAACGGGAGAGCAAAGAAATCTTTTTGTTGGGGGTGATTAGCCTCTGTTCGGGGATTGCCCTGCTCACGGATCGCTTGGGCATTTCCAGCGAGATGGGGGCATTTGTGGCTGGATTGATGATTTCGGAGGTGGAGTATGCCGACCAAACCCTCGACTATGTGGAACCGCTGCGGGATGTTTTTGCCGCACTGTTTTTCGCCTCGATTGGCATGTTGATCGATCCGGCCTTTATTGCTGAGCATTTGCCCTTGATTTTGGCGTTAGTGGCGCTGGTTATGGTGGGCAAGTTTTTGATCACCACCCCGCTCACTTATCTGTTTAACTACTCCTTCCGTTCGGCAGTATTGGTGGGCTTGGGGTTGAGCCAGATTGGGGAATTCTCTTTTGTGCTGGCTAGCGAAGGGCAATCGTTGGGACTCGTGTCTCGGCAAACCTACCTGTTGATTGTCAGCACCACAGCAGTCACGCTGTTGGTTACCCCTTTTCTGCTCAAGGCGGCTCCCCGTTTGTTTGATCTTCTCCAGCAGGTGCCGGGAATTTCTCCTCTGCTGGTACAGTCGGATAAACCCCGTGAAATAGCCGGCATCCAGGATCCCCGCGCTCATGTGGTGATTTGTGGCTATGGGGAAATCGGGCGAGATATCGTGCGGCTGTTGCAGTCCCGCAACCAACCGATTTTCGTGATTGATGAATCGGAACGAGCCATTCAACACCTGCGCCACTCCGGGATCCCTTATCTCTACGGCAATGCCGCCAGTCCACTTGTTTTGGAAAAGGCAGAACTGTTGCAGGCGCGGGCGATGGTGATTGCGATTCCTGATCTGATGAGCATTCGCCTCTGTTTGAAACGGGCACGGGAGGTCGCTCCTCATCTGGAAATTATTGTGCGCGCTCCCCACAAAGAGGATATTGAGCAGCTTTATCAACTGGGTGCCTCTGAGGTGGTTCAACCAGAGTTTGAGGCCAGCCTGGGTCTGTGCAGCCATCTTTTAAGGGAGTTAGGCGAGCCTTTGCCCCTCATTCAACAGGAAATGATGACCATTCGGGATAGCCATTATGCCGACCTGCGTCCTTTACGTCCCAGTTGTTTGATTCGCCCTCTGCCGGTTGTGCCCACCACCCCTGAGTTGGGGTTATCTGGCTCGGAAGGGGGATCCCTCTCCCTAGCGGTAGTGGAGGCTAGCAATATTCCGTGGTGGGAGGCTTGGCATCTCGCCCATCGGCAGTCTCTCAACCTGACCAGTTTGGAGCGGGAGGTCGAACATCGCTATGCCAGTTGAGGGATCCCCTGGGTTGACCCTAGATTTTTTGCGTCATGGCATCGCTACCGATCCCCAACCGGATCAGGAGGATGAGTTACGAAGCCTAACCCCAGCGGGAGAAAAGCGCACCCGCCAAGTCGCTCAGCGCCTGAAGAGACTGGGATGGCAATGGCCCATAGTATTGACAAGTCCGTTGCGGCGCGCCCAGCAAACCGCTACCATTTTCCAGGAGGAAACCCTCACCCCCAGCGTAGAAATCTTTCATCCCCTGGCTCCGGGCGGGCGGTTTCATGATTTAGAGATCTGGATGCAGCAGCATCCTGAACTGACTGGCTTCGCGGTGGTAGGTCATCAGCCGGATCTAAGCCGCTGGATTCTTTCCGCCCTGCTGGGGGATCCCATTCCTGGAGAGTCTGCTATCTCAGAAGGGATCCTTCTCAAAAAGGCCGGACTGGCTCGGGTGGAGTTTAGGGAAGGCCGTCATCAGCCAGGACAACTCTCCCTGCTCCTCACGCCCAAAGTTTTGTTGGACGACTTGGATTCGCGGTGAGGAGAGGACATCCACCCCATCCACAGCCAGATAGAAAAGTTGTTTCGGATCGCAGACGAATTGATTTTTGATTGAAAATGACCTGCATTCCAGGATGGTGACACGATTGGCTAAAGTGGAGGGAAGGATCCCAGTTCAATGCCCCTTTCATCCTGGGATAACCCTCGCATCGTGACTGCTTCTTTACCCGTAGAAACCACCTTTCACTCCGTTCCAGAAGCCCTCGACGATCTGAAATCCGGTCGCGTGATCATCGTGGTGGATGATGAGAACCGAGAGAATGAAGGCGATCTGATTTGTGCTGCCCAGTTTGCCACCCCCCAGATCATTAACTTTATGGCGATGGAGGCACGCGGCTTAATTTGTCTGTCCATGCAGGGGGAACGCCTAGACGAACTGCGGATCCCGTTGATGGTGGGGCACAACACCGATAGTAACCAAACCGCCTTTACGGTGAGTGTGGATGCCGCCCCTCATTTTGGGGTTTCTACGGGCATCTCGGCAGCGGATCGCTCCAAGACTATCCAGGCAATCATCCACCCCAAAACCCAGCCGGAGGATTTGCGCCGTCCCGGACATATTTTTCCTCTGCGCGCCCGTGATGGCGGGGTGTTGAAGCGGGCTGGTCATACGGAGGCGGCGGTGGATTTGGCGATCTTGGCGGGACTTTATCCCGCCGGAGTCATCTGTGAAATTCAAAATCCCGATGGCACGATGGCTCGCCTACCGGAGTTGGTGGAATACGGTAAAAAGCACGACCTAAAAATTATCACGATTGCCAGCCTGATTGAATATCGCTTACAAAACCAACGTTTTGTCCACCGCGAGTCGATTGCCCGTCTCCCCAGTGAGTTTGGAGAATTTCAGGTGTATGGCTACCGTGACACCCTCGATCAGGCTGAACATTTGGCGATTGTCAAAGGGGATCCCAGCCTTTTTTCAACCCAGGAGGTGTTGGTGCGGGTTCATTCCGAATGTCTGACCGGAGATGCCTTGGGATCCCTGCGCTGCGATTGCCGCCGCCAATTGGAAACCGCTTTGAAAATGATTGAATATCAGGGGCGTGGAGTGGTGCTCTATCTGCGTCAAGAGGGGCGGGGCATCGGGCTCCTCAACAAACTCAAAGCCTATTCGTTGCAAGATATGGGGCTAGACACCGTGCAGGCCAACGAACACTTGGGATTTGCCCCCGATCTGCGAAATTATGGGGTGGGGGCACAAATTTTGCGCGATTTGGGCATTCATCGGATGCGCTTAATTACCAACAATCCCCGCAAGATCAGTGGATTAAAAGGGTTTGGCCTGGAGTTGGTGGAGCGAGTGCCGCTTTTGGTGGAGGAGAACGATTTCAACACCCGCTACCTCCATACCAAAGCCCTCAAATTAGGCCACCTCATGCTACAAACTCGTCTGTTGACGGTGGCGCTTTATCCCCAATCGGTGAGCGAGTCTGAGGAGGGATCCCTGCGCCCTTCCCTACAAAATGCCCTCTGGATGGAAAAACTGCGCCGTTGGGCTGCCGCTGACCATCTGTTGGTGCAGGAGGATAGCCGTCCCCTAGTGGCGGCTGTTTTTGGCAATGACGCCGTTGTGGCTCATGTGGGTTTGGCAGAGTCCACTCCCTCCGGGATCCCGTGGTATGAGGGAGGAGAGGCCGTTTATAGCTATCAGCAAACCCTGCTTGACCTGCTGATTCGCATCGCCAAATCCCCCGATCTCAAAGCGATGGCTTGGATGGTTTCAGCCGGCCATCATCCCCTGGAAGGGCTGCGCGGGGATCTGCAAACGCAACCCCAAACCCTGGCGGAGTTGATACAGTGGCAGAAGGGATCCCTTGGGTCAAGTGGGCAAGCAGGCGACGGGGCGGCTCTGCCTTGGCTTCCTCAAACGATTTATCACCTTTATTTGGATCAGAGCCTTTGAGAAGGGCTGTTTAGCTGACCCGCTCCAAAATGTATTCGGTGAGAGAGAACAGCGACCGCCGTGCCGGAGAGGGGGCTAGGATATCAAGGCTGGCGGCGGCTTGGTGGGCATAATCTTTCGCTAGTTGGCGGGAACGGGGGATCCCATTACTCTGGCGCACCCAGGCTACGGCTTGTGCCAGTTGCTCGGCTTCCGTCAGCTCCGATTCAATCAGATCCCGCAGTTGAGGCATTTCTTCTAGGGCAAACAGAACCGGAGCGGTCAGGTGTCCCTGGGCGAGATCCGATCCGGCAGGCTTACCCAATACTTCGGTGGTGCTGGTGAAATCCAACAAATCATCGATGATCTGAAAGGCAATCCCTAAGGACTTGCCATAGATATACATAGCTTCCGCCACGGCGGGGCTAGCCTCACTGAGCAAGGCGGCTGCTTTGCCACTGTTGGCAATCAGGGAGGCGGTTTTGAAATAGTTTTTCTCTAGATAGCGTTCTAGGGTGAGAGAAAGGTCAAACTGGGTGGCACTCTGCAACAGTTCTCCTTCGGCAAAGTCTTTGATCACCTGCGAGAGGAGCTTGACCACTTCCAGATTGTCTAGGTTGGCCAAATACCAGGAGGACTGAGCAAACAAAAAGTCACCCGCCAAGACCGCTACGCGGTTGCCAAAATCGGCGTTAACCGTGGAAACCCCCCGCCGCACCTCCGCTTCGTCAATCACATCATCATGCACCAAGCTAGCGGTATGGATCATTTCGGTGATTTCGGCTAGGCGACGGTGGCGGATTGTCAGCTCTCCCCCCAACGCGGTGGCGCGTGCCACCAGCAGCACGATAGCCGGACGGATCCCTTTCCCCCTCACCGCAAATAGGTGCTCCGCTGCCAGTCCCAAAATCGGGTGTTGGGCACTCACCAGTTGGGTTAAGCTCTGGCGTAGCTGCTCAAGATCCGCTTCGACCGGCCCAAAAGGAGAGAGAACAGAGGTCATGGTGGCCTAATGAGAGAGATTTACAAAATTTCACAGTTATTCTTTTATTGTAGAACACTCCACCCCTAGCATCGTGTTTACTCATTAGAGATTTTGGGGAGCCGCCAACCTCAGGGATCCTTAGGGGGCGGGTAGCCCGACCTCAGAAGGTGGCAAATGGAGCCAATGCTCAGCCAGGGGGATCCTCTCGCCAGGATCCCGAATCAAACAGCTACGGGTGCAATTGCCCCAGCAGCCCATCTACCCGGTTGAGATAGGACTTGGTCTCAACCCCATCGCTATTCTGTACCATAGGCCAATCGGATCCCGCTCCCCAACAGTTGGACTCACCTCAACCAGCCATTCCCCCCATCCAGAGACCCAACTGCTCTTCGCTGGCTTCCTGAGCCGCCAGTTCTCCCACGATCTTCCCCTCATGAATCACCAAAATCCGATCCGCTAGGGCTAAGACCTCGTTGAGATCCGCCGAAATCAGCAATACCGCCATCCCCTCATCCCGTGCCGCCACAATCCGCTGGTGAATCGCCTCAATCGCCCCAATATCTACCCCGCGAGTGGGCTGCGCCGCCACCAAGACCCGTGGCGCACAGGAGAGTTCCCGCCCCACAATGATCTTTTGGGCATTGCCACCCGAATAGCGACGAGCCGAGAGATCGATGCTACGGGGACGGACATCAAAACTTTCCACCACCTGTTGAGCTTGCTGGCGGATGGCTACGTTATTAAAAAAGCCCAGCCAGCCCGTGTAACGCTTTTGGCAGTGATCCCCTAAAATCACGTTGTCTCGCGTCGGGAAATCGAGGATCAATCCCCGCACATTTCGATCTTCGGGAATATGGCTAAGTCCCCACTCACGGATGCGACGGGAGGACGCCGAGTCAAGGGCCTGCTGCTGGTAAAAGATCGTCCCCCGATAAGCTCGCAATCCCGTGATGGCCTCGATCACCTCCGTTTGTCCATTACCCTCGATGCCAGCTATCCCGACGATTTCCCCCGCCCTCACCTGAAAGGAGATCCCCGCCACGGCAGGCTTTTGTTGGGGTCTAGCCACCCAGAGATCCTGCACGCTTAAGAGGACTTCTCCGGGAAGCTTGGCCTGTTTAGATACGGTCAAATTCACTTCCCGACCTACCATCAGGCGGGCTAACTGCTGGCTGCTGGTTTCGGCGGTGGCCAGGGATCCCACCACTTGACCATCCCGAATCACCGTCACGCGATCGGAGAGCTGCAACACTTCGGCTAACTTGTGGCTGATAAAAATGACGGCTCCGCCAGCCGCCGCAAATTTTCGCAGAAACGTGAATAAATCGGTAGCTTCTTGGGGGGTGAGAACCGCCGTCGGTTCATCCAAAATCAGGATACGCGCCTGTCGATAAAGGGTTTTGAGAATTTCCACCCGTTGCTGCAACCCCAAGGGTAAATCAGCGATGCGGGCGTCGGGATCCAAGTTGAACCCCAACTCGCGGATCAACTGACTGACCTGGGCATGAGCCTGCCGATAGTCGAGGGTGAGACCTTGACGGGGTTCGGATCCCAAAATGACGTTTTCCACCACGGTCAAGGGATCCACCAGCATGAAGTGTTGATGCACCATGCCAATACCCAGGCGAATGGCATCAGTAGGTTGGTGAATCGGCACCACCTGCCCATCCACCACGATCTCCCCCTGATCTGGGCTGACCAAACCATAGACGATCTTCATAAGGGTGGATTTGCCCGCGCCATTTTCCCCAACCAGTGCCAAAATCTCTCCCCATTTCACCGCCAGGTGAATGTTGTCGTTTGCTAGGACAAGGGGATAGCGCTTGCTGATGCCACGCAGTTGCAGGGCATACTGACTGGAGTGGGCTTGCCGAGAAGGGGGAGCCAGAGTCATATCCATATCGTCTATCGAAAAGCGAGAAGGAAAAACAAGCCAAACGAGTTAGGCATAGCGGGGGGGCAGGAGAGGGGATTGTTGGTTGTGGCGGAGCAGTTCCCCCACCTCAGGGGCAGGCAGGGGTCGGCTAAACCAATAGCCCTGAATTTCATCGCAATCCAACTGACGCAACAGTTCATATTGCTCTTGGGTTTCGACTCCTTCCGCAATCACTTTTAAGCCCAAACCATTACCCAGGGCAATCACAGTGCTGACAATCGCCATATCACGGGTATCACGGGCTAAAGAATGGACAAAGGAACGGTCAATTTTTAGGGTATCGATGGGAAATTGCTTCAAATAGTTGAGGGAACTGTAGCCTGTGCCAAAGTCGTCAATGGCAATCTGGGTGCCCATTGCTTTCAGTTCTTGCAGCCAGCGGATGGTTTGAGAGGCATCTTGCATCGCCAGACTCTCGGTCACCTCCAGCTCCAAGTGGTGGGAAGGCAGCCCAGTTTCTATTAAAATTTGTTGAATATTGTTGACCAGTTGGGGCTGTTGAAACTGACGAACGGACAAATTGACAGCAATCCCCAGGGATCCAAAACCCACTTCGTGCCAAGCCACCACCTGTTGGCAAGCCTGCCGCAAAACCAGTTCGCCCAGAGGGATGATCAGACCATTATCCTCGGCCAACGGGATGAACCGACCGGGGGGAACCAGGCCCAGTTCGGGATGCTGCCAGCGCACCAATGCCTCCAGGCAGGTAATCCGTCCGCTTTGCAGGTTGACCAAGGGTTGAAAGTAGACGACAAATTCCTGCCGCTCTAGGGCGCGGTGCAGGCTATTGCCCAGGCTGAGCAGCTCGGAAGCCTGGGAACTAAAGTCGGAGGTGTAGAACTGAAAGTGACTGCGGTTTTGGTCTTTGGCGCGATAAAGTGCCGCATCAGCGTGCTTGATCAGGGTTTCGGCTTGGTCTCCATCCTGCGGATAAAGCGCAATGCCAATGCTGCCCGTGACAAATAATTCGTGACCGTCGATCAGAGTGGGCGGTTTCAGGGATTGCAAAATGGTTTCGGCGGCTTTGCTAACCGCCTCCGGTGAGGGCACCTGGGTCAACAGCACCGTAAATTCGTCCCCTCCCCAGCGAGCCACCGTATCGTGGGGAGATAAGCACTGCCCCAAACGCCGCGCCATCTCAATCAGCAGGCTATCGCCGACGGTGTGCCCCAGGCTGTCGTTGACCATCTTAAAGCGATCCAGATCCAGAAAAAGTACCGCCATTTGGCGGTGGTGCTGTTCCGCTTCCGCTAAAGCTTTCCTCAATTTCTCCGCAAACCACAGCCGATTGGGTAGCGTGGTCAAAGGATCCCGGCGAGCCTGATAATACATCTGATCCTGCGACTGTTGGCGTTCGATGGCGGATCCCAAGCTACCGGCCAGAGCGGTCAACACCGACTCTTCTCCCTTAAAGCACAAACGGTTGGCTTGACAGGCCAAACAGGAGATAAATCCCCAAAGCTGGCTAGCCACCAGGATAGGGCTGATCAACACAGATCCATAGGCGCGGGGGTGGAAAATCACCTGTTGCTCAGGGGGCAGATGCTCCAAAGTGGCGGTGATAGGGGATCCCGATCCGAGGGTGGTATACCAATCGGCAAACAGAGGCAGAATGGGAAAATCAAGCAGCCTATGACTGCCCTCCTCCTCAGGCTGAGCCGTCCACAGATAGCGACGGTGACAAAGCGGGGAGAGACGGCTGGGATCCTCCTGCAATTGGTAGAGAGCCACCCGATCCATCGCCGCCGCCTGGCCGACAATCTCTAAAACCTGTTGCATAGCGGTGGGCAAATCACGGCAGGTGAGCAGCACATGGGTGGCTTCGGCAGCTCCCTGCAAAAGGCTGTCCCGCTGTCGCAGTTCCACCTCGGATTGTTTCCGCTTGCTGATATCTTCCACCGTACCCTCAAACCCAATCATGGCTCCACTGGGATCATGTACGGGTCGCGCACATTCAGAGATCCAGATTTTGTGCCCAGCGCGGTGATACACCTCCGACTCAAAGCCCATTACCATTCCCTCTGCCCGAATGCGTTGGGTAAAGGTTTGCCAGCGCTGCGGATCGACATAAAGCTGCTGACTAGTGGGCACCGATTGCATGAGCGCTTCTGGGCTGTCGTACCCCAAAATTTTGGCGAGCATGGGGTTGGCCGTCAGCAATTGCCCATGAATATTGGATTGAAAAATTCCCTCCACTGCATTCTCAAAAATGCTGCGGTACTTGGCCTCGGCCTGCCGCAGGGCTTCTTCCACTTGCACACGGCGTGTGATGTCTCGATAGGTGCCTAGCACGCCCACCACCTCTCCGGCGGCATTCCAAAGGGGAACTTTGTTGATGGAAACCCAGGCGCGATTGCCATCCGCCATTACCATTTCCCAGAGATCATAGGAAATGGGTTGCTGGCTAGCGAGAACCTGCTGATCATAGTCCCGAAAGGCTTCCTGTTGGTGGGGTAACCAGCCCAGATCCAAATCTGTTTTGCCGACCACATGGGCGGGGGAGGGCAGCCCCATATCTTGAGCGGCCACCTGATTACAGCCCACATAGACCAGATGGCGATCTTTCCAAAAAATCGCCTGGGGGATATTGTCCATGACGAGGCGCAACATCTGCTGGGATCCCTGTAACGCCTCCAAAGCCTGCTGCCGTTCAGTGATGTCTTCCACCATGCCAAAGCTAAATAGGGGCTGATTCTGGCTATCGCGCACCAAGGAGACCGTTAGCCGTCCCCAGAAAATCTGCCCATCCCGCCGCAAAAATCGTTTCTCCAGTTGATAGGAATGGCGCTGCCCACTAGCTAGTTCTTCATAGAGAGCCAGTTCTTGGGGCAAATCCTCAGGATGGGTAAACCGAGCAAAGGGTTGGGTCTGTAGCTCCCCTCCCGAATAGCCCAGCATGGCCAGCATGGCCGGATTGCAGTCTACGACTTCTCCCTTCAGGTTGGTGACTTTGATGCCGATGGCGGCTCGTTCAAAGAGGGCACGAAAGTGGGATTCACTGTTGCGTAGGGTTTGTTGAATCTGTTGCAGTTGGCTGATATCCGTACCCACCCAGGCACTCCCCAGCCATTCCTCATGGTCTTGGATGGTGGAGAGAGTGAGCCAGATCGTGCGGGATCCCTCCGCTTGGGGGAACTGAACTTGGTCTGACCAGGGTTGTCTCTGCTGGAGCGCCCGCCCAATAGCCTGCCGCTGGTCAGGGGTGAAGGGCAGCAAATCCATCAGGGGTTCTCCCAAAACCTCATCCCGCATCAACCCGCAGAGGGTTTGGGCATAACCATTGCAGAAGGTGATCTCTCCGGTTTCGTTGGTCACTATCACGGCATTGTCTAGACGCTCTAAAATCTCGTTTTGCAGTTTGAGGGAGCGCAGTTGTTTGTTGAGTTGAGCGGTGCGTACCCGTACCTGGCGATCCAGTTCTGCCGTGAGAAACGTGCTAGCAGCAGGAGCTTCTGGAGAGACGGAAATCGGCAAAATGCCCAGAATATAGCGACCTTGGGGGATATCCATCGGCAGCAAGCGGATGGGCAACGCAGAGGTGGAAAGCAACAGGCTAGCGGTTAGGGGTTGTGGATCGTGCCAGCATTGCCAGAAAAGGGGGCGCAGGGTTTCCACGCAGTCGCTAGGCCAGAGATCCGACAGCCAGCCTTGTTGGGGTGGACTGTCCGGGATCCCTAAGCAATGGCAGGTGGCGGTATTCTGAACTGCGATCCAAAACTCTCCTACGGGCTGCCGATCCGTGACGTGGAGCGTGATCAAAAATATCCCATCCGTGATTTTTTCAACGATCTGCCCTAATAGTTCAGGGGTGAGTGGGGCAGCTTCCTGGAATGGCGGAGGGGAAGAGGATTTAACCAACTCCATGTTGAGGGATCCGACAGCGTTGATGTAGACAGTCTGCTCAGCTAAACATAAGACAACCGCTCAATTGGCACCAAATGACACACAATGGGTGGATTTTCAACCCATGAAGCAGGATTGAGTCTGTTTTGAAGGATGATCAGCCACGCTTGCCAAAGGTTGATGATTATTGATTGTAGGAGATTGTTCAATGGACAAGGAGATTTTGTAATGAGTCTCTATTCACTGCGGATGGCAGATATTCCGGTGGGAGAGCGGCCACGGGAACGGCTGCTGGCGGAGGGATCCCGTTCTTTAGCTACGGCAGAGCTGTTAGCAATTTTGCTGGGAACGGGACAGGGAGCGGGCAAGCTGTCGGCGGTGGGGTTGGGACAACTGTTGCTGAGGGAGCTGGGGCAACATGCAGCGGATCCCTTGAGCCGTCTGCGGGAGGTGGGGGGGGGGGAATTGATGCAGATTGCGGGGGTGGGGCCGGCCAAAGCCACGACGATCTTGGCGGCGGTGGAACTGGGGCGGCGGATCTTTTTGGCTCGTCCCAATGAGCGCACCGTCATCGACTCGCCGCAGGTGGCAGCCTCGGTGTTGAGTGGTGAGATGATGTGGGATGCTCAGGAGCACTTTGGGGTGGTGTTGCTCGACATCAAAAACCGTCTGATCGGTCAACAAATTGTAACGAAAGGTACGGCGACGGAAACCCTTTCCCACCCCCGCGAAACCTTCAAAACGGCGGTTCGTCTGGGAGCCAGCCGGATTTTGGTGGCCCATAACCATCCCTCCGGCAGTTTGGATCCCAGCCCTGAGGATCTAGCGCTGACCCGACAACTCCTCCAATCGGGGCAGATCTTGGGGATCCCTCTGTTGGATCACTTGATTTTGGGAGGAGGACAGTTTCTCAGCCTGCGGGAGCAATCCCGACTTTGGCAGGACTATCCCCAGGAGGAGGGGGGCTGAGGGAAGGGATCCCTGCGAGCCTGTCTAACGCCCAGCTTGCCTTAAAATTGCGGTAGCGATTCCGTCGGAATTGTCATTGAGATTTTTCACTGAGATCATGTAACCGAGACCCTTTAGCAAGGATGATGACCATGACCGTCGAGGAGTTTTTTCAGCAAAGTGCTGGGGAGTGGATGTGCCAGCGCACCAGCCATCATCTGGCGTTTCGGCGTGCGGAAGATGGTCGATCCAAATTACAGATCACCGCCCTTCCCCCCGACGATCCGGCGGTTATCCAAACCTGTCAGCTCCATAACGTGGATCCCACCTTAGCGGCTGGAGGAGCGCGGGTGCAGTGGCAAGGAGAACAGGATTGGGATAACGAAGACTATCAGGGGGATGTGATTTTGGTAACCGTTCCCGATCCGGATCAGCCGCAATCCGGTCGCCTGCTGCGGGATCAGGGCTATGCCGAAAAAGTTCCTGTGGTGGGAACTTATACCATTGGCTCCGATAATGCCATGACCCTCTACACCGAGTATGAAATGACCGCTTCCGAGGAGCGCATCTGGTTTGCCAGCCCCAATTTGCGGTTTCGCGCCAGCGTCACCAAGCGGTTTGGCGGCTTCAGTATGGCTTCCTTTTGCTCCGAAATCCGCCGCTTGCCCAGCCCAAAAACCGCCGAGGCAGAGACGGTCAGCACAAGTGCATAAGGATCTTGTGGAGTATTAGAGGGATCCCACTATCTGTCCATGCGGCATTAAGGGGATCCCTGATGCACAGTTTTGACCCATTTCAACCGTTTGGGCTGAATGCACATGCGGCTGGTGGTAACAATCATGACCGGGATCCAGTGCAGCATATAGAGCAACCCCAAGCTGAGATCCCGAATCAGTCTCCAGCCCCGTCGCTGATGAATTTGGGATAATCCGGCTGTAAATCCCCCGATCACGGTGGCGGCCATGACAATCCCAATCGGAGCCAAGACAGAATGGTGAGAATAAAACAGATTCCAGGCCAGATCCGGAATCAGAGCCATTGGCATCAGATATTGGCTGATAAAAAATAGCAGCAAATCAACGCTTTTGCCCGGACTCAGGTGGTGCAGCAACCGCAGTCCATAATCGAGGTAGCGTTGATAGCCGCCTTCTGCCCAACGGCTGCGTTGATGCCAGAGCGCCTGCCAGTGGGTCACCCCCTCCTCCTGCACCGCCACATCAACCACAAACGCAATATCGATCCCCGCCAGATGCAGCTTAAAGGTGAGATCGAGATCGTCAGTCACGGTGGCTTCATTCCAACCCCCGCACTTTTTCAAAACATCCCGTCGCACCAACTGCCCGTTGCCCCTTAATTCTCCGATACCACCAATGGCAATCCGCTGCCGCTGAATATAGCTGTCATAGGCCATTTCCGCCCGTTGTTGTCGGGTCCAGAAATTTTGCTCGGCATTACTGATGGCTTTTTGCACCTGCACCGCCCCCACGGGACGCTTGGCATGGGCAGAGACCCGAAAAGAAGGGAGCGCCTGCCGTAGAAAATTGTTGGGTAGCTGGGCGTCGGCATCACAGACCAAAATGATCTCGCCGGCGGTTTGGGGCCAGACCTCATTGAGAGCCCCCGACTTGCCTCCCTGGGATCCCGGCGGTCGTTGATGGAGGCGTAGATGGGGCATCTGGCTCTGATAGCGGCTGACAATGGCAAAACTGTCATCACTGCTGCCATCATCAATCACCCAAATATCCAAATGCTGCGTCGGATAATCCAGTTGATTGAGGCTCTCCAACAAGCGGGGCAGCACCGCACTCTCATTTTTGGCCGGGATCAAAATCGACACCTGCGGCAGACGCACAGCAGCAGGCAAGGGATCCCCCACCCCTGCTTCACGCTCCAGCTCTAGCAAATCCGGTTGGGGCAGGGGTTGGCCTACGCTCAGCCGGAGCACATGCCCTGCCATTAAGAAGGCCAGCCCCCACACCAGCCAATGTCCCGACTCTACCCAATGGAGCAGACTGACGGTTCCCCAGACCAATCCCAGCACCAGCAGAGCCTTTAAGCGGCGACGCTGGTCAGCAGGAATCAACCATTGGGGCGGCTGCAACTCATCCAGGGGATCCCAGTCCATCCAGACGGATTCAGGCATGGCAGTCTCTCAGATTCAGGAAAGAACGTCAGAGGAACCGAGGGCTAAGCTGAGTCACAACCCGATGTCACGTCGGCAGCCTGAAATAACTCTGGGGATAAGATGAGGTCAAGCTAGGGATTGCCGCGAATTTCAGAAATAATGCCATCCTTCAAAACAATTTCCACCTGCATCTTTTGGATCAGGTTATCCCCCTGCTGGACGCGGAAAAAACTCTCCACGTTTCCCTGGATCACCTCTTGATCCATTTCTAGCCCATTTAACTGGTTAAGCTGTTGCAGCAGTTGATTTTTTTGATCGAGCAATTTAATCTTCTGCTCGTTCACCTGCCCCTTGATGCTTTCGATCTGTTGCATGGCCTGTGGGCCGACCGGATTGATCGTCTGCTTTTCAATTTCGGCAATCGCCCGCTTGCCCTGGAATTCCAGTTGTTGCAGTTGTGTATCCATATTCTGGACTTGACGCTGCATTTGTTCCTGCATCTCATTTTTCCAGAGGGGAGTAACCACCACCTTGATGGGGATGGTGCGCTTCAGGAGAAGCTGAGGACTGGCGGTGATTTCTTCCATAAACACGGGGTTAACGACGAAGCGGTTGCAGAGCAAACCGTCATCCATAGTAAGGTCTCCTGTGCCAAAGGGAAAGTCCTGCCGTCAACTCGGCTTCGTCTTCTCGGATTCTTTCCCTCTTTAAGGTTTTTGGTGGCTTGACAGAACGAACGCTCGAAATTACACTTCTAATAGTGAACGTTCGCTCTAAAAACGATGCCCAAGATTGTTGACCATGCTCTGGTTCGTCAGGAGTTGCTGGCTAAAGCCTTTGATCTGTTTGCCGAAAAAGGCTATGGATCCCTGTCGATGCGGGAGCTAGCCAAGGGTCTGGGGGTATCGATGGGATCCCTTTATCACTACTTCCCCAGCAAGAAAGACTTGTTTTGGCAGTTGATGGAGCACGAGGTTTTGCAGGATGTGAAAAGCTTCATGCAGGACTTTGATCCCCAGCGCGGCCTGATTGAGCAAATCGAAAAGGGGTTTGCTTGTATGGCGGAAGAGGAGGAACGGTCGCGCAAGCAAGTGCTGCTCTGGATGGAGTTTGTGCAACAGCAGGGACGGGAGGAGGTACTCCAAGAAAGCCAAGCTCTAAAAACCCTGATTGCTGATTCTTATCGCCAGATTGCTGCCCAGCTTGGCCTGGATGATTTGGCTCTGATGGCTTTCTGGGACTGCCTAATGGTCGGGATCCTCATGCAGCGCTTTGTTTTGGGGGACATCACCACTTTTGCGGAGCAGGGCCAGTTGCTGGCACGCATGTTGAGCGCCTACCTCGACCAGATTCGCCACGATCCTAACTACCAACCCATTCACCCTCTTTCTCAACCATTTCTATGATTTCTGCACCCTCCTTCAAATGGCCCTCCCTAGGGGTCGCTCTTGTAACGGCTACCTCCATCACCCTCCTCACGGGCTACTTCACCCTCAACCAATCCCGCTCCCCATCCTCTTCCCCTGCCCCTCTCTTGCCCACCCCCCCACCCCACATTACCGCCCTGGGTCGGATTGAACCCGCCTCCGAGGTGATTCGCGTTGCTGTGCCCGCTTCGGTGGATGGCGATCGCCTGCGGGAATTGCCAGTCAAGCAGGGGGATCGGGTGACCGTGGGTCAGGTTTTGGGCATCTTGGATAGCTACGCCCAACGGGAGGCCAATTGGCGGCAAGCCCAACAGGATTTAGCCGTGGCGCAAGCCCAGTTAGCTCAAGTCAAAGCCGGAGCCAAAGCCGGAGAAATTGCTGCCCAACAGGCCACGATTCGCCAGCTAGAAATCCAACAACAGGGGGAAATTGCCGCCCAACAAGCCACCGTGAACCGCCTAGAAGCCGAAATGGCTAATGCCGATGCCGAATATCAACGCTACCAATCCCTTTATCAGGAGGGGGCGGTTTCCCAATCGCAGTTGGATAGCAAACGCCTAAGTTGGGATACGACCCGTGCCCAGGTCGAAGCTGCTCGTGTCACCCTGCGGCGGCTAGAAACCTCTGCGCTGCCGGAAATTCAAGCCGCCCAAGCCACCCTCAACCGAATTGCGGAAGTGCGACCTGTGGATGTGCAGGTGGCAGAGGCGGAGGTGGATCGCGCTCAAGCCTCGGTGGTGCAAGCCCAGCGTCAACTCGAGCAAGCCGTGATCCGTGCCCCCCAAGCCGGACAAATCTTAAAGATTCACACCCAACCGGGGGAAAAGATCCAGGCTGACGGCCTGATGGATCTGGCGGATACCCAACAGATGATGGTGGTGGCGGAGGTCTATCAGACCGATATTGGTCGGGTGCAGGTGGGGCAGCCCGCCCAGATTGTCAGCTCGGCTTTTGGGGAGCGCCTGCAGGGCACAGTCTCGGAGATCGGTCTCCAGGTAGAGAAACAAAATGTATTCAGCGATCAACCCGGAGAAAACCTGGATCAACGGGTAGTAGAAGTGAAAATTCGCCTTTCCCCTGAATCCAGTCAGCAGGTGGCCAGCATGACTAATCTCCAGGTGGATGCTCTCATCCAGGCCCAGTAGGGATCCCAGCAAGTCGCGGATTAGGGGCGAAAGAACTCAAACCGAGAAGGGATCCCTGGCTTAATTTAAGACGAACGCCCGAAATCACAGGTATAAAGCAGAAAGGATCCATCCATGACCAACAAAATTTATTTCAACTGGAATCCGGCCAAGGAGTAAAAGATGAAAAGATGGCAGACTTTTTGCCATTCCATCGGGATGTGGATATGGCATTGGGGATCCGAATCGCAGGGTCAGATTCAGGAATTGAGTTTAGAGATAGAAAGCTGGGGGGTATATGACTCAGATGTGGGGGTTGCCTTAGTAGGAGTGATAGGCATTTCTCTCCTAGAAAAGATAGCCACAGCCCTGATTCCCCGCCTCAAAAAACAAAAACCATGTGATTCGTAATTCAATTTCACAGTTCATCAAAGGGAATCCATTTGACAGTTCGGTAGTCCAGCGAAAACTCTGAAAACATAACTCAGGAATCCCCCTATATGCTGACAAAATGGCTCAAGAAAACACCCGTCGCCTGGCTGCAACTTACCCGCAATAAAACTCGATTTACGGTGGCTCTGGCGGGAATTGCTTTTGCTGATCTGCTGATCTTTTTGCAGATGGGTTTTGAAGCTTCTCTGTATGAGTCATCCATCACCCCCCACAAAAGCCTACAAGCGGATCTGGTGCTGGTTCATCCTAAGTCCCAAGCCCTCATTTCCATGAAACCATTTCCACGGGAGAAACTTCAGCAAAGTTTAGCCCTATCCGAAGTGGATTCCGTAAGTGGGGTGGCAGTGGCTTCGGCGGGCTGGCGCAATCCCGAAACCCGATCAGAAAGACAGATTTTGGTCTGGGGAATCGATCCGGATCGCATCAGCTTTGACTTGCCTGCCGTGCGGGATCAACAGCGTCAACTTCAGTCCCTCAACACCCTTTTGTATGATCAAGCAGGCCGTTCAGAATATGGGCGAATTGCTGAGTTATGGCAGTCGGGATCCCCTGTTACAACAGAATTAAATGATAAGCAAATCCGTGTAGCAGGACTATTTAGTTTGGGAGCTTCTTTTGCTGCTGATGGCAACGTGATCACTAGTCATTCTACATTTTTGCGATTATTTCCTGAGCGGCAGGCAAAGGAAATCGAGATAGGGTTGATTCAACTAACACCAGAAGCCAATATCGATCAGGTTAAGCTTCAGTTGCAGTCCTTTTTATCGGATCAGGTCAAGGTACTTACCCTAGAGGAGTTTGGTCAAACCGAGAAAAAATACTGGGAAACCAGTACAGCGATCGGCTTCATCTTTGGGATTGGTGTGGGGATGGGTTTGATTGTGGGGATAGTGATTGTCTATCAAATTCTTTATTCGGATGTTAATGACCACCTGCCGCAATATGCCACCCTCAAAGCAATGGGATATACCGATCATTCCCTCTTATTCATTTTGATGCAGGAGGCAACTTTATTGGCCTTACTGGGTTTTATCCCTGGCTTTTTGCTGTCAGCGGGGTTATATGAAGTTGCTCGTCTTGCCACAATGTTGCCGATTGGAATGACGGTGTCGCGGGCAAGCACAGTTTTGGTTATGACATTGATGATGTGCTTGATTTCTGGCACGGTAGCGATGGGTAAACTGCGCTCAGCCGATCCGGCAGATGTATTTTAGTTTTGCTCTATCAGTGGGTGGAAATTAGGGCTGCTACTTCTCAACTCCTTCTCAGATTGCCTAGTTTTTATTCAACCCATTGATGCTTCCAAAGATCGGTAATTTCTTAAGGAATTAGCCATGAATGTGAACGTTCGTTCTCTCGATTTGATGGATGAGCTGAAGGCTTGCCAGGTTTTAGTGGAAGCTTTTCGTGAGGATCCGGTGGTTGCTTATCTAACCTCCGAAAGCAGTCGGGATCCCATTCTCCGTTGTGTGATGAGTGGCATTCTTCGCTATTGTCAGCCCTACCGACATCTTTATGGAGCATATACCCCAGACGGATCCTTGGTTGGAGTAGCAGGCTGGATGCCTCCCCATACTCCTCTAGAAGATTTACGGGGTTGGTTGCGTGTGGGGTTTTATCATTTACCCCGACTGGTTCCGGTTAAGTTATGGGGACGCTGGTTCCATTTTGCTACCTTGATTAAGCCATCTCCTCAACCCTTTTGGTCATTACAAATATTAGCTGTTCATCCCGATTATCAGGGGCAGGGTATCGGCAAAAAGCTTCTGAAGCCAATCCTAAAACTATCCGAACAACAGGGGATCCCTTGCTGCTTAGAAACTTCTACCTTAGCAGCGATGCGGTTCTATCAACGGCAGGGGTTTGCCCAGACTGTTCGCCTCCATTTGAATGATGAAGAACTATCCTATTGGCAGATGGAGAGATCGCCTCAATTCAAAGATTCCCATTTCCAATTCTCCCCGATTTCCTAAGTTTTTATCCTGTGAGGAGAATGGGAACAACTGGCCTCATCCTCACTCATAGCCATCAAACAGTTAATTTTTAATCCCTTGATGATTGGAGGCTCTGGTCATGATGTCTATCTCTCAAAATGAAGCAGCTCAAGAGACAAGTCAAATTCAGTTTGAGCCCGTGATATCGGTGCAAAACTTAGATCATTTTTTTGGAGAATCTGATCTAAGAAAACAAGCTCTTTATCAGATTAACCTAGAGATTCAAAGGGGAGAAATTGTTATTATGACAGGCCCTTCTGGATCAGGAAAAACAACATTACTTAGCCTAATGGGAGGACTACGTTCAGCTCAAATGGGCAGCTTAAAAATCCTAGGACAAGAGATGTGTGGAGCTACGGCTGTAAATCGTGTCAAGATTCGTCGCCAAATTGGTTATATCTTTCAGGCTCATAACCTGATGACTTTTTTGACTGCCAAACAAAATGTCCGTATGTCTCTCGAATTGCATGATCACTATCTAGATGCTGATACCGATGCTTTAGCGGTAGCCATGTTAGATGCGGTTGGCTTGGGTAATCGGGTTGACTATTATCCCGATCAGTTATCGGGAGGACAACGACAACGGGTAGCGATAGCTAGAGCGTTGGTGGCTCGTCCACAAATTGTTTTGGCGGATGAACCTACCGCCGCCTTAGACAAAAAATCTGGTCGAGATGTAGTGGATCTCCTACAGAAATTAGCCAAAGAACAGGGCTGTACTATTCTTTTGGTCACCCACGACAATCGGATTTTGGATATTGCGGATCGAATCGTTTATATGGAAGATGGTCACTTAATCGAGGATAACGTCAATTTGAATGTTGTTGAATCAACTGAAACCCAGTTGGTTGCTCTTCCTGCTTCATTCCCCGAATGATCGGGGGCACAATTCTACCTTAATGCTTTGTGGATGGGGGGATCCCTTAGGACAGTTCAAAGGCGTGGGGGATATATTCTCGTAATTTCAACTGCTTGGGGTGAATCTCGACTAGAGCTACATCAAATTGGCAATCGTATTCCGCATAGGCGGGATGCTGGCTGAGAAAAAAGGAGGAGGTTCGGGCAATTTTGTCTTGTTTGCGTTGATCGACAGCCTGCCGTCCCCCTTGATCCCAACTGTTAACTTGGCGGGTTTTTACTTCCACAAAAATTAATCGGGATCCCTGACAAGCGACGATATCAATCTCTCCCCAACGGCTGCGCCACTGTCTGGCTATCACCTGCCACCCCTGAGTGATTAAATAGTCACAAACCAGAGTTTCTCCCTGGGATCCAATTGGTTGGGAGGGGTGGGGAGAAGTCACGGGATTCCCTTTCGGGCGGGGTGGAGGGAGGAAGTGGCGAGATTTCTCTAAAACTTATTGAGATCAAGACCGGCTTGCCGTGCCATCTCTCCAAGAGTTTGGTGCTTGAGGGTTTTCAACGCCTTCGTCGATATCCGCAACCGAACAAAGCGCTTGCCCTCTTCCCACCACAGGCGCTTCCACTGTAAGTTGGCCTCTTGAATCTTTTTGGTGCGCCGATGGGAGTGGGAAATGGAGTAGGCGTTGTTTTTCTTTTTCTGGGTGAGCTGACAGTGGCGACCCATAGGTTTGGCTTCAAAAATACAGCTTTGTTATTATACGGGATCGCGTTTGCTCGACGCAAGCTGCAACTGGTTTTGAAGTTGAGAAAATTCAGCCTTCAGTTGGTGGAAACGTTGTTGGCAGTGATTGACACTCTGTAACGGCAATTCCTCGTTCTTGGCAATACAGGTTACCTGCACCGAGTCCCCTTGGCGGGCGCGATCCATGAGCACCTCAACGGTCACCAGTTGCGTATAGGGTTTTTCTCCGGGAGGTTCCCCAGCCACCCAGTAGTCTTGGCTGTTGTGGAGAATCGTCAAACGGCAACGCTCCAACAAGTTGCGGATTGCTTCGTTCAACTGATCGTTAGAACCGGAGAGCTTGGTCACGCACGAGTAACGAGCCATGAGAGGAGAATGAGCAACAACAAAGAAGGGTATTCAGAACTCTGGCTAACCTATCCCAATTGGCTGGCAATAGGCAACGACTTCCTTTAACGAGGAGACTTAACACAACTATACTACTGATTTCTCGGCTTGCTTCTGGCCTGCATCCCCCAACAGCTCCCTGATCAATCGGAAGCCAGTAACCCTCAATTGACAAAGCCACAATCCTCTCGCTACATTAGTTAAGCGTAATTTCTGATTGGGGCATCGCCAAGCGGTAAGGCAGCGGGTTTTGGTCCCGCCATCCCTAGGTTCGAATCCTAGCGCCCCAGTTTTTACCACATTTTGTTTAATAAAGTCACTCTATAAATCCAGGAGAACTGACAGTAAACTAGCGTTAGTTCACCCTACCTATCTGGCTCAGCCATGCCTCTAACAATTCTTGTGGCTGAAGATGACGCAGCAACTCGGCTGGCGATCGGTGATTATTTGGCAGCAGTGGGTTACTCAGTAATTGTGGCTGAGAATGGGACTGATGCCCTAAAAATGCTGGACAAATGGCAACCTCATTTGCTTGTAACCGATATCAATATGCCCAGCATGGATGGGTATCAGTTAGTGCAGAAGTTGCGGCAACAGCCAGAGCTTCGTCTGATGCCCGTAATCTTTCTCACGGCTCGTTCTCAGGTTGAAGAGCGCATTCGGGGCTATCAGGTGGGGGGTGATATTTACTTGCCAAAACCCTTTGAGCTGTCTGAATTAGGTGCAGTTGTGCGCAATTTACTGGAGCGATCGCAAATGATTCAACAGCACCTTGTCAAAGCAGAGTGGCAATCGCCAGCATCCGATAGCTCAGAGCTACAACAGACTTATACCTCAACAAGATCTGGCATTAACGCATCTGCCCAAATTGATCTAACCACACGAGAACTGGACGTCTTAACGTTACTAGCAGATGGGTTATC
This sequence comes from Cyanobacteriota bacterium, assembly GCA_033764955.1. Taxonomy (GTDB): domain Bacteria; phylum Cyanobacteriota; class Cyanobacteriia; order Thermostichales; family Thermostichaceae; genus JANRIL01. The sequence goes on from JANRIL010000030.1 coordinate 90,781, forward strand.
CAACGGACAAATTGGCGAACAGCTCCACATCAGTGCTCGCACAGTAGAAAAGCACGTCAGCAGCTTACTGCGTAAAACGGATACTAGCAATCGGGCGGAACTCGTGCGCTATGTCATGACAAATCACTGGATCAACTAGCGATCGACCGATAAGTGTTCAGTATTAATAATGTGCTGGAGCAAACCACCACAAGCATCCATCAACAGATCCAATACATAATTGAAGCCGTCAATACCGCCATAGTATGGGTCTGGTACTTCTCGATCGTGAGCATGTTGGCAAAACTCACACATCATTTTTACCTTCTTTGCATAGTGTTGCCCATGATCCAAGTAGGTAATAGCTTCATAGTTATCCCGGTCCATCGCCAGAATCAGGTCGAACTCCTCAAAGTCCGTGCGAGAAAACTGCCGCGCTGACCCCGTCATAGCAAGCCCCCGCTGTTTGCCTGCTTGAGTCATGCGACGATCGGGTGGGTTTCCAATGTGATAAGCAGACGTTCCAGCAGAGTCACAAACAATCTGATCCTGCAAGTCTGCTTGCTGAATCAGATGATTCATAATATTTTCTGCCGCTGGAGAACGGCAGATATTACCCAAGCAAACAAACAACACGCGATAGGGCGTAGTCACAGCGTTATGGAATCCC
>JANRIL010000012.1:0-15852 GCA_033764955.1 Cyanobacteriota bacterium
GCGACGCCCAACCCCACTTGGAAACACCATAGCAAAAGTTGGTCGGCTAGTCCAAATTGTGCGGAGTATGCCGACCCTGGCTATCATCCCGACACCGACCCTATCGGTTAGGGTGCGGGGCTTCCCGCCGAGTAAGCTAAAGGTTGAGGCGGGCAGCGGCGTCAGTGACTGCTTTTTGAATGAGGGGATCCTGACGCATTTGTTGAGAGATGCGCTGATATTCGACGGTGGTTAAGCCGTTGGCGGCAATCAATCGGTTAGCTACCACCTCAAACTCCTGTTCGACCCGTTGCCGCTCGGCAGGGCTGGTAGCCTGTTTCAGTTGCTCATCTGTTTTAGCCAGAAGGGGCTGCACCGCGTAGACAGCCCGCACAAATCGGTCAATCTGTTCGGGGGAAGGCAAAGTGGGTGTGGGGGCGGCTGGGGGCACCATAAGATCCGCCTGAGCCGATTCGGCGGCAATCGCTGCCTGCTCAGGTGGGGGTGCTGTTGCTAAAGAAGGGGTGGGATCCCCCTCCGCCTTGCTTACCGCGATCGACCGTTGACCCGCAAACCAGTTGAGGCTGGCCAAAGCCAAGAGCGTAACGGTGATACCCGCCAGTCCACTCACCAGCAGCATTGGCCAGCCAACACCCCTGCTATCGGTTTCCGCAAGCAAGGGGGAGGAATAGGCTGGCGAGGCATGAAAAGCCAGCGGCTCTGCAGGAGAGGAGAGGCTCCGGTCATAGGCTTGCCGCCGCTCCGGATCCATGAGGGTGTGATAGGCTCGTTGCAGCTTCAAAAATTCTAGTTTTGCCAAGGAACGAAGGCGAGCAGAAGTATCCGCGGGTAGCTTATCAGGGTGCACTTGCAGGGCTAGCTGGCGATAAGCATCCTTAATTTGTTCGGGGCTAGCCGATGCTGCTAACCCCAACTGCTCATAGTAGGTTTCGGAGGCGTGAGTAGGTTGATCCACCATAGCTAGGATATGCCCGATACTCTCTCTAGACTATCCTGAGATCACTATTCTGGCAGGGATCCCTTCTCGGCCAGCTAGCCAGACAAAGGCGGCTAGTCGGGTTGTCCTTTAGAGCCTAGGGATCCTAGACTGGTGCTGAGAGGGGATGAACTACCCGTCACATAACAGCGACGAATTTTGTGAGTAACCGCTGCCGATAGGAGCGCATCCAAAGCCTCCAACTCAGCCGCACTAAAACTATCCTGCTGCAACCATTTCAAAAGCTGGCGCTCCTGCATTTCGCCCATCGCACCTTCTTGCAAAACTTTCTCTACAAACTGGACAATCTCTGACATGCCGACGGATCCATAGGAAACAGGAACAATTCAATCTAAAGTCGGAGGCCATGACGCAATTGGCAGCAGTTTTCTGAAAAACCCTTAGCCAAAAGCTAGAGCAGAACCAACTCTCAGTTCAAGATAGATTTTGTGCGGTTTGGTGGCTGATAGTTAAGTGGGAGCCAGCTATTGGGTCTCAATTGAGCAGGGTTTCCTTATCTGGAGCCAATCCGTATATCCCCATCATACGGAAGGTCTAGGCACTCAGGGATCCGTAGAATCTCTAGGTTCTGGCTGGGTAGGCTGACGATTGAACCAAGCATTCAAGATGCCCGCTAAAACCATGATGCCAAGCGAGGCCGCTAGGGCAATCCAAATAGCCTGGAGTAAAGGGGGAGCCACGGCAACCTCATCCAAAACAACAGTCGGCAGGGGACTAAGGGGCAGGAGGAGCCAATAAATCACCGTCCACATCAAAATCGGTGAGGGCGGCCAGAGCTTCCAGAGATTTGACTCCTGGATAGGTTTTGTCGTTGATCACCCAGGTGGGATAACTGCGGATCCCTTGGTCTAGGCAGACTTGAGCGGTTGGGGATCCGGGGCCACCATTGGGGGAGCATTCCACATAGGGCACTTGTTTGAAGGCAGAACCGAACAATTCCTTTTGTTCGAGGCAGTGGGGACACCAATGCGCCCCATACATCGTGCCATTCACCTGTCGGAGGTGCGCCGCCAACTCAGTGGCTAGACGGCTGGCGGGAGGAACTTGATTGGCATAAACCCCGATCGTGGCCACCAGCGTAAACAGGCTAATCAAGATATAGCTGAAAATTAGTCGTCCCCAGTCTAACCAGCGATGCCCCAGCAGCGTTACTAACCACAAGCCCACCACCAAAACAATCGAGGTCACACAATAGAGGCAAAACTGCTGGAGTACCCCCACCATCAGGTAGAGCATGTACATCTCAAAGGCCATCATTGAGCTAACCAGCCCAAACAAAACCGGCCAGCGCCATTGCTTGACCAAGGGTAGAGTGGCGGGCAAAATAGCCAGAACCAGGATCCCTGCAAAACCCAAAAAACCGAGCGCCGCTGTGGGCATCCCCAAAAACGTAGCCCACTTGCTGGATAAAACCAGATCACACCCCCCATCCGCCGTACAAAACGCTGCCGAACGCTCCGTCAGTTTGTTGAAGGTAAGATAGGCCGTGAGGAGGGATCCCAAACCCGCCAGTCCCCCTAAGATCGGACGGGAGTTTTGCTGTAGCCAGGATTCGGGTTGTTGGAGATAAGCCATAGGTCTCTAGCGACAGGAACGTTTTTATTATGCCACTCCCCTTTCGGGATCCCACAGGCCAAGTCCCCCAATTGAATGGGACAGGCAGCGAACGTTTTGATGATGCCACTCCCTTTTCGGGATCCCACCTTGTGTTCCATCGATTCTCTCGGCAGAACCTCATCATCCTGGGGTAGGCTATTGAGAATCCTGCTTATGAATTCTGATACCCGCCCCCTATGCCACCTGGATCTTCTCCCCTCGCTATTCGTCGTCGTCCACCCGTGGCACGCCTGGAGCATCAGATCCTCCAGAGCGCTACTCCTCCTCCTCAACCCAGGCATATTTTAGAAGCAATTGTCTGGCATAAAGAAAAAGAAGTAGCCGAGCTACGCACCCAAACCCCTTTGCCGGAACTGCAAAAACAGGTGGCGCAGGCTCCTCCTGTGCGCGATTTTGCCCAGGCACTCCGGCAGTCCCCCCACGCCGTTTCCCTGATTGCAGAAGTCAAAAAAGCCTCCCCCAGCAAGGGTGTCTTGCGGGCTGACTTTGATCCGGTGGCGATTGCCCACGCCTATGCGGCTGCCGGAGCCAGTTGTTTGTCGGTGCTGACGGATCGCCAGTTTTTTCAGGGAAGCGGTGATTATCTGCGGCAGATTCGACAGGTGGTGGGGATCCCCATTTTGTGTAAGGAATTTATCCTCTATCCCTATCAAATTCTCTGGGCACGCACCTTGGGGGCTGATGCGGTGCTACTGATCGCGGCTATTCTCAATGACCATGATTTGGGATATTTCTTGAAACTGATCCGGCAACTGGGTATGACCGCTTTGATTGAAGTCCATACCCTAGCCGAATTGGATCGGGTATTGCGGTTGCCGACGGTGGATCTGATTGGCATCAACAACCGCGATCTGACCACCTTTCAGGTCAGCCTAGAGACCACTCAGCAGCTTATGGCCGCACGACATTCGGAAATGGCGGCTCGACAGATTACTATCGTCAGTGAGTCAGGCATTCATACGCCTGCCGATTGGCAACAGCTACAACGGTGGGGAGTGCGCTCAATGTTGGTGGGAGAAGCATTGGTGAAACAACCGGATCCTGGGCAAGCCACCCACACTCTTTTATGTCAGGGGTAAATCAGGCTTTATGAAACGCATTCCTATCCCAGCCCATATCCACTACGAAGTCTTGTTGCAACTGTTGGAGCGACAGTCCTTTCCGGCGGTGGAAGAACAAGACTTTACCAACCGTTCGCGGATGCAAGAACTGATTGTTTCCCTGCGGAAAGCCTTTAGCCAGCAACAGCAGTTAGAACAGGATTGGCAGCAGCGGGGTTTTCAGATTGACTATCGTTGGCATGTTGACGATTAGGGCTTGCTGACAATCTTCCTCAATCCAGTAGGTGGAGCTAGTTATCAGAGGATCCCCCCGACCAAAGGTGAGTCAGAGCATTCAGAGGGATAGACCATGGAAAGACCGAAATGGGTGGCAGTCGTGACCGGCATCCTGGCGATTGGGCTAGGGGTGGGATATTTGATCTTGGTGCAGATTCTTGATTATCGGGGAGGATGGTCGCCCCCTCCACCGGAAGCTTTGGGTTTGCTGCTGACTCAGGGTTGGAGCTAGCGGGATCCCATGACACTACCGGATCCCCAGATGGAATCAGCCCCACCGCAGAGTCAGGCGTTCTCAGCTACCGTTGCGCCGCTCCCTCAGTCTCGCTTGGCGGCGGCGGTGGGTCGAGGGGAATTTTTGATTACGGCGGAGGTGACTCCCCCCAAAGGCTCCTATCCTCTGCATCTTCTGGAACAAGCTCAAAGTTTGCGGGGGCGGGTTCATGCGGTGAATGTAACGGATTGTAATCGGGCGATGGCTCGCATGAGTGCCTGGGCGGCGGCGCTTCTCCTTAAGCAGGTCGGCATCGAGCCGATCTATCAACTGGCCTGTCGGGATCGCAACCGTCTGGCTTTGCAGGGGGATCTGCTGGGGGCGGCGGCGCTCGGTATTCAAAATGTTTTGGCGCTGACAGGGGATCCCTTAAAGGCGGGGGACTGCCCCGATGCCAAGGCGGTTTTTGAACTGGAGTCGGTGCGGCTGTTGCGCTTGATTCAGCAGCTAAATAGTGGGAGGGATTGCAATGGTCAATCGTTGCCGGATCAAGGCACCCAACTGTTTGCGGGAGCTGCCCTAGAGCCACAATCCAAAAGTCGCAGTGGGCTGTTGCGGCGGTTTCACAAAAAGCTGGAGATGGGGGCACAGTTCTTTCAAACCCAGATGATCACCGACTTTGGGCAACTGGCTGACTTTATGGAGCGGGAGGGACGGTCGGCGGGCAAACCCATTCTGGCGGGCATCTTTTTATTGAAATCTGCCAAAAATGCCCTATTTATCAACAAGTATTTGCCGGGCGTCAACATTCCCGATGCCATCATTGAGCGGCTGGCTCAGTCTGACCATCCCCTGCAAGAAGGGATCCAAATTGCCGCCGAGCAGATCAAGCAGGCTCGCCAGATCTGCCAAGGGATCCATGTGATGGCGGTCAAAGCCGAACACCTGATTCCGCAGATTTTGGACGAGGCGGGGATCCCCCCCCTCTAGGTGGATACCTGGGGTTTCTCTGGGTTGCGGCCAGTGGCATCGGCAAGGCAAGCTCCCGAAGATTATCGTATTGGGGGACTGACTTCTCTGACCTATGATGGCTCCGCTTGAGTGTCTTGGCATGGATCATCTGCATTTTTATGTGGAGGATCTGGCCAGCTGGCAAGACTGGTTTCAGGATATTTGGCGGTTTCGCCCGCGGGGGATCCGCCGCCACCCCACCAGTCAAACGGTTTGGCTGAGCCACGGCTCCATTCAGCTTCTGCTTTCTCAGCCCACCCACAATTTGGGGGAAGTGGCCGATTATTTATCTCATCACCCGCCGGGACTGGCGGATATTGCCCTCCGCCTGCGCGCACTTCCGGCTAACCTTTCCCCCCTGGCGGGGCATGGCTGGAGCGCCTCACTGGAGGTGGTGACCCAAACCGAAACCGGGATCCATTGGCGGGTTAGGATCCCGGCGCTCAGTCATCCCCAGGTCAGTCATTCACTTTTGTGTTACGGCGGGGAAGATGCCCTAGCGTTGTTAGGGTTTGAGCCGCTAGACCGATCCAGAGGTGAACAAGTAGATCGAATGGCTAGCCAAAGGTATCCATCGTTTGCTCAGATTGATCACGTGGTCTTGAATGTGGACTTTGGTGAGATGACTAGGCTTGCCGCCTGGTATCAATCCTTATTGGGTTGGGATCCCCTTTATCATTACCGAATTGCCACCGATCATTCCGGGTTAGAAAGTGTAGTGGTGGGAGATTTACGAGGATTTTCACCGATTCAACTGGCGATCAATCAACCGCTGGGATCCACCTCCCAAATTCAAGAATTTTTGGATATTCATCATGGGGCGGGCATCCAGCATGTTGCGCTGGCTACTTCTCACATTGTGAGGACGATTCATCACTTACGGGCAGGGGGAGTGCCGTTTTTAGAGGTGCCACCTAGTTATTATCAAAACCTTTCCCAGAGGCTCAAGGATCATCCTGATTTCACGGATTGGCAAGCGGCTCAGCTCTTAATTGATGAACAAACCGATCCACCCATTGATCAACCCTGTCCTCTCCCCAATCAATCCGTTCATCCAGAAGGGTTGATTATCCAAACCTTCACCCAGCCCCTATTCTCCCAACCCACCTTCTTTTTTGAGATCATCGAGCGGCGAGGCATGGTTTCCGGCTTTGGCGAAAATAATTTTCAGGCTCTGTTTGAAGCCATGGAACGACAACAGAGGCAACGGGATCCCGCCTAGCCTGTGGTTGGAGGCTAGCCTCTAAGGGAGAGAAGTGGTTATGAAGCTTAACGCCTCACCCCCATCCGCAAAGGATATGATACAACGCGATTGGCAGCATTGATCATCGCAAGGAGAACCGCCATGCCTCGCAGCATGAAAAACGACAATTTTATCGATAAAACTTTTACGGTGATGGCGGACATGATTTTGAAGATGATGCCGGGGGTCAGCCACGACCAGAAAAAAGCCTTCTCCTACTATCGGGATGGCATGTCAGCCCAAGCGGAGGGGGAATATGCGGAAGCCCTCGACAACTATCGAGAAGCCCTCACCCTTGAGGAAAATTCTGATGACCGCAGCTATATTCTTTACAATATGGGGTTAATTTACCAGAGCAATGGGGAAACCGACAAAGCGCTTGAGTTGTATCAGCAAGCCTTGGATCTCAACCCCCGTCACTGCTCTGCCCTCAACAATATCGCGGTTTTGCTGCATCATCGGGGAGAATCCGCTCAGCAGGCTGGGGATCCCGAAAGGGCAGAAGCATTGTTTGATGAGGCGGCTCAATACTGGATTCGTGCGATCCGCATGGCTCCCAACAACTATATTGAGGCTCAGAACTGGTTGAAAACCACCGGACGTGCCAACCTAGAGCTATATTAGTCGCCATTTTTACTGGATCCTTGTTACCAATCAAGAGGTCACGCCATGATCGAACGAGAACAGGTGCGGCATGTGGCTCACTTAGCCCGCCTAGAGCTAACCCCCGCAGAAGAAAGCCAGTTCACCGAGCAGTTGGCGGATATTTTAGCCTACGTCGAGCAGATGAAGGAACTGGACACGGAAGGAGTGGAACCCACCTTTCATATTCTGGATCTGCCCCAGCCCACCCGCCCCGACCATGTAGATCCGTGGGTGGATAGTGAGGCGATTTTAGCCAACGCCCCCGACCGCTCCCAGCAGTTTTTCAAAGTACCCCGCATCCTCAATAGTGAGGATCCCGCCTGAAAGCAAACCCGGCGCATTCAGACAAAATTTAGCTGAGTTCTCCACTTTCTTCAGGAGATTAAGGCAAAATACCAGTAGCGTTGGCTACTTACTCAGCGGATCACAATCGCCAACAGAGACGCAAGGGTCTGAACAAAAGGAATTTCTGGCATGTTACTCAACCAAACTCAGGTGGAATGGTGTGGGATCCGGCGACCGGGATCCTCCGTTACCTTGGGGGTGACCCATCTGGATCGAGGATATTTCTTTGAGAGTTTTGCCTGGATGGACAAAACAGCCGCCCTCGAACACTATCGCAAGCGGATCGATAAACCCGCTGTGCCTGACGAAAGCTGTATTTTGCTGGAAGAAGCCCGTGGTTTTCGCCTCTGTATTTATCAACCGGGAGTGGAGGTGGTTCCCTATGAGCAAGCTCTGAAAACCATTTGTGACACCATGCGAGGGTCGGGCAAACTGGGCATTAGTGATCGCCGCTGGGGACTACGGGTTTTCAAAAAAAGCTTTGTGGGGGCAGAGGCTGTGACCTGGCTGGCGGATTATCTACATCTTTCTCGCCCTGAAGCGTTGGCTTTGGGTCAAGAATGCCTAAAGCGTGGTCTATTTAGCCATGTTTTGGGGGAACAAGATTTTGCTGATGATTTCTTCTTTTATCGCTTTTCAGAGGACGGTGGATCGGAGGGGCGGCTGGTTTCGATTAGCTAAGTAGAGATCATTCGCAAAAAAAGATAGAGGGATCGTAGAATTGAAGTAGTCTATTGCTTTTTAAGCCATTTTACCGAAAGATTTTCCAGGAGAGATAATCTCAATCACAACCTCCGGTGGAACCGGACAGGCACTATCGGCGGTCAGTTGTTCAGACGAGCGTTCAAAAGAAACATACGTGAGATCGGGAACCGGAAACCAGTCTTTGCCTTGACGATGTAAGCGAATCGCCAATTTTGTATAGACATCTCTTTTCCCTTGACACCAGGCATCCAGCATCCAAAGTAGTTTTTTCTGTAAAGAAGCATGAAATCACTGGGGTGGCATGGGTTCATCTTTGGGAATGGCTTGTATCAACCAACTCATAAGTCATATACCCCTGAGGTAGGGTGAGAAATTCGGTAACAGTTAGCTTTTTCTGTGCTGTTATGGGATCCGTTTTGATGGGTAGTCGTCACTATGAGAACCTCTGACTCACTATCAGGGGATCCCTAACCAAACTAACCCAGGATCCCTAGGCATCCATGTCCAGGCGGAGGCAAGGGGATCCAAGTAGGATTCAGTGATGGATCCCTGAGTTCCAGTAGGAATCATGGTATCGCTGAAGTCGTCTTTAACATCCACGAAAGTTTCAACTTTACTATAAGGATATATCAGTTCTCCCACTATGCTTCTTTTGCTCTATCAATAACAGATTGATATGATTGCCAAGATTGAATGCCTATTCCATTGCAAAATCCTTTGATAAATTCTACGGCGCTTTCGGCAGCCCATTCTGCACACCCATGCCCAAGCATCTTATTTGGGAAATAGGCAGCCGAATTGTCATTCTCATATATTCGATTGCTAGCAAATTGCTTTTCTTTCTCAAGTTGTTTGAGGTTAAGATCCCAGAGTTTCTCTGTCTTAGATATTGAATCAATATCAGAGTTTATCACTAGGATTTGAGGTTTGTAGTGAACAAGAATATTTCTAATCTTAATAGCTGTTCTTACATTTTGATAGTATTTTTCACCGCTATTAAGTGCATTGCAACCACACAAAGACAGAAGGATATCGTATTTGTTAAGAATTTCTGATCTTTCTATGAAATTTCTGGTCTCAGTGGATGGTGTTGATGCGTTAGGTCTATTTATGGTCAGACTCCATATGGTCGATATTAGTGAAGTGATCGAATCTCCATATTTTGCCTTTAACTGATTCGCGTAGACTGTTTCTAATTTATCTGCAACTCCAGCAAATATCTCATTTGCAGTGGATTCTAAAAAAGCTACAGAAGAAACAATGGAAGAAATAACATATGAGCGATGAGCATAATGGTATTTTTCGTGTAAGTCATTCCGGTTGTTTTGATCCAGATCTCGAATAAAATTTTCCTCAATTACTTCGCTCAAGTGCGAAAAATGAAAGGCTGAAAATAGATGGTTTAGTGAGAATGGATCCCAGCGAGAAGAAGAACTTCCAAGCGAAAGATTAGCTCCGATGGATATGCCTGTCTCTTCATTAATATTCATTGTGCTTATGAGTCAAAAAGTATGGAATAAAGTGCTTCATCAGTTCAGGATCCCGTGTCAATTCATCGACTGAGCTAGAAGGAGGCATTAGATCGCTCCACTTATTCGTTTGTTGAAGGCGATCCACGTAAAGATAAAAAGCCTTAGTATCTTCTCGATGTGCAAGGACATAGGTGCGAAGCTCTGGTTGAGACATTGATTGTAAGTTCGGATCCATCACCTATATCTCCTACTGGCTCGCGGGATAAATTTCGACCTTGTTTTCTTCACCTACCAGCAAGTAGATGTTGCCAGTTCGGTCGTCCATTCGCACCAAATGAGCAGCTACGTACAGCTTGGTCAGCTAAGCTGTCAAAACAAAGCATTGCAGAGTCTGGGCTTGGGATAGAGAGAGGCTGCAACCATCACGACTTTGGAGGAACCGCCCAACCAAGAGCGCCCAGAGATCATGGTCGGAGGTTCCCTGACTTTAGCTGGCTAAAGCTTCTGCCCGATCCTCGATCACGCGATCGATCAACCCATAGGTTTGCGCTTCCTGGGCGGAGAGATAATAATCCCGCTCCACATCCCGTTCAATTTTCTCCAGAGGTTGTCCCGTGCGATCCACCAAAATTTGATTCAGCTTGCGCTTTACCCGCAGCGTTTCTCTGGCGCGAATCTCGATGTCACTGGCTTGTCCCTGCACACCACCGGAGGGCTGGTGAATCATGATGCGTGAGTGGGGGAGAGCAAATCGCTTGCCTTTGGTTCCTGCTGCCAACAAAAACGCCCCCATGGAAGCAGCTAAGCCCACACAAACCGTAACCACATCCGACTTGATGTGATTCATGGTGTCGTAGATGGCTAACCCTGCCGTTACGGATCCCCCTGGCGAATTGATATACATGACGATATCTTTGCCCGCATCTTGAGAGTTGAGATAGAGCATAACAGCGACCACTGTATTCGCCACTTGGTCATCAATCGGCTCACCAATAAAAATGATCCGCTCTTGATACAGACGGTTATAAATGCTGATCCATTGGCTGTAGGGTTCCCCGGGCAACCGATAGGGAACACTGGGTACTCCAATTGGCATAGCCACCTCCTAAAAACAACTTGCTCATGGACGCGACCTACCCCTTAGCGATAGCAGAAAACCCCCTCAGGGTCAGGTCATAAAAAATTTCACAAGAGAAGAAGACTAAACCGATCGTTTATCCTGCTGTTGCCGCTAACGCGGGGGGCAGACTTTTGTTCTGAGTCAACACTTGATCGATCAAGCCATACTCCTTTGCTTCTTCTGGAGTCATAAACAAGAATCGCTCCGTATCCTGTTTAATCCGATCTATCGACTGCCCTGTGTTTTTGGCCAGTTGTTCTAGCATCATCTGCCGCACCGTCAATACTTCTTTTGTGCGGATTTGAATATCGCTGGCTTGCCCACGGGTTCCTCCATAGGGCTGATGCAACAAAATCGTGGCATTAGGCAAGCTAGCTCGGAATCCTTTAGCACCCGCCGAGAGTAACATAGCCGCCATACCCATGGCATTGCCAATACAAATGGTATGCACAGGGGGCTTAATGTAATTCATGGTGTCCATGATGGCAAAAGCCGCCGTGTCGTAGCTGTAGGTGCCTGTTGAGTTGATATACATGCGGATCGGTTTTTCCCGATCTTCGTATTGCAAATACAACAGTTGGGCAATGATCAACTTGGTTACGTTGGCTTCTGGTTCTTCCGCTAACGGTAGTCCCAGATAAATAATCCGCTCTTGCAAAAGCAGAGAAGGCAGATCCGGTGGGGGAGTCCGAAAGGGGACGCCGCCCGAATAGTAATTTGATTGCACCGCTTGCAGATCCATAAAATAATTCGCCCAATTCCCAATTTTTCAAAAAGCTTATTCCACCAGGAAACAGGAGGAGCCAGCGTGGCTCCCCCTGCGGTATTCGAGCTTTATTCCGCTCCTTGGGTCAACAACACCCGTTCCGGCTCATTCACCAGCACCTTGGTTTTGCGATCCTCATCCACATCCAGTGTGGCGGTGGATCCCTCTTTGACTCGACCCGTCAAGATTTCTTCTGCCAAGATGTCTTCCATCAGACGTTGGATGGCACGCCGTAGAGGTCTGGCTCCGTAGCTAGGGTTGTAACCTTCCTCTACAATCAAATCCTTAAACCGATCTGTGACTGACAGGAGGATCTTCTTCTCAGCCATCCGATCAAAGACTTCCTTCAAGAGGAGATCGGCAATCTGCTTGACCTCATCCTTAGAAAGTTGCCGGAAGACAATCACCTCATCAAGGCGATTCAGAAATTCAGGGCGGAAGTATTGCTTGAGTTCTTCATTGACCAAGTTACGAATTCGATTGTAGTTCGCATCTTCATCGTTGCTATTAAACTCAAAGCCCAGACTGCCCCCACCCTTTTCGATAACTTTTGAGCCAATATTGGAGGTCATGACCAGCAGAGTATTTTTGAAATCTACCGTTCGTCCCTTGGCGTCAGTCAACCGACCATCTTCCAAAATTTGCAGCAGTAGATTAAAGACATCGGGGTGTGCCTTTTCAATTTCGTCAAACAAAACAACAGTGTAGGGACGCCGCCGAACTGCCTCCGTCAATTGCCCCCCCTCGTTATAGCCGACGTATCCTGGCGGGGATCCAATCAGCTTCGATACCGTGTGCCGCTCCATATATTCCGACATATCCAGCCGGATCATGGCACTCTCCGAACCAAAGAAGTAGGTAGCTAGGGCTTTGGTCAACTCGGTTTTGCCAACTCCGGTTGGGCCAGAGAAAATAAAGCTGGCAATGGGACGATTTGGACTTTTAAGCCCTACTCTTGCCCGTCGAATTGCTCTAGAGATGGCGCGCACCGCTTCCTCCTGCCCAACAATGCGGGTGTGGAGGGTATCTTCCATTTGCAGGAGTTTATTGGACTCCGTTTCCGTCAGTTTAGAAACAGGCACACCCGTCCAAGAACTGACAATCTGAGCGATATCTTCTTCATCCACCACAGGCATCTCTTCGCGGGAGGTTTCTTCTGCTTTTTTGGCAGCGGCAATCGCCTTAATCTCCTGCTTGATCTCCATTTCTCGATCCCGCAGTTCACCAGCTCGGTCAAAGTCTTGGGCACGGACAGCTGCATCCTTCTCTTTGAGCAAGCGCCGTAGCTCCTGATCGAGTTCGCGGGCGGCTGGAGGAAGTTGCGAGTTGATCAAGCGCACCCGTGATGCCGCTTCATCAACCAGGTCGATCGCCTTGTCGGGCAAGAAACGATCGGAGATGTACTGATCTGCTAACTTGGCTGCCGCATCCAAAGCCGCATCGGAGATTTTTAGTTTGTGGTGGGTTTCGTAGCGATCCCGCAAGCCAAAGAGAATTTCAATAGTTTCGGTAACGGAAGGCTCACCCACCATAATCGGCTGGAAGCGCCGCTCTAGGGCAGCATCCCGCTCAATATGCTTGCGGTATTCGTCGAGAGTGGTGGCACCGATGCACTGAAGTTCTCCCCTCGCTAAAGCCGGCTTGAGGATATTGGCAGCATCAATTGCTCCTTCTGCCGCCCCGGCACCAATTAAGGTATGAACCTCATCAATCACCAAAATCACGTTCCCGGCGGAACGGATTTCGTCCATGATTTTTTTCAGCCGTTCCTCAAATTCGCCACGATATTTGGTTCCTGCTACCAATAACCCGATATCAAGGCTGACCACGCGCTTATCTACGAGAATATCTGGGACATCTCCCTGAATAATTCGCTGGGCTAATCCCTCAGCAATGGCGGTCTTGCCCACCCCAGGTTCACCAATTAAAACCGGATTGTTTTTGGTGCGGCGACCTAAGATTTGAATCACCCGCTCGATCTCACGCTGCCGACCTACCACGGGATCCAATTTGTTGTCTTGAGCCAGTTGGGTCAGATTAGAACCAAACTCATCTAGAGTGGGAGTTTTGGTGCGCCCCTGGGATCCGCCGGCGGTAACCTCGGCGGTTTCCCCTAACATGCGGATGACCTGCGTCCGCACCTTGGAAAGATCAACCCCCAAGTTTTCTAAGACACGGGCGGCAACGCCTTCTCCTTCGCGGATCAGACCCAACAAGAGATGCTCAGTGCCAATGTAGTTGTGGCCTAGCTGACGAGCTTCCTCTAGTGACAATTCCAAAACACGCTTGGCACGCGGGGTAAAGGGAATCTCAACCGCCACAAAACCTGAACCGCGACCAATAATCTTTTCGACTTCGATGCGGGCATCCTTTAAGTTTACTCCCATAGACTTAAGGACTTTGGCGGCGACCCCAGTGCCCTCGCCGATTAACCCTAGTAGTATTTGTTCAGTGCCAACAAAGTTGTGACCAAGACGTCTGGCTTCTTCTTGAGCCAGCATGATCACTTTAATGGCTTTTTCTGTGAAACGCTCGAACATGGTGGTCTCCCTTCGCCTGCACAAGGTTGCAGTGGGCTTGATAGGTGTAATCCTAGCACAGGTTTTCGATGGGTTAAGAGACGGCAATTACCCCAGAATTCTGTTTTTCCTGGGGATAAAAACGCGCCTGAAAGGATTCGAACCTCCGACACCGTGGTCCGTAGCCACGTGCTCTAGTCCACTGAGCTACAGGCGCAAAGGGTTTTGCTCAGATATAACGAGGGAAAATTTAATTTCCCCCAACTCAAGCTCATGCATCATAGCATAAGTTTGCCATTTGTGGAGTAGGGATCCCTGCACCTGCTGGATATTCGACTTATCTTCCGGCAGACTGGCGGCTCAGATTTTGTTCCTGACCCCAGATGGTTAGGGCGGCTTGTTCACCACTATAGAGGGATCCCTCAATGCTGCTGTGCTGGGTATATTCACCAGCTAAGAGTAACCCCTGAATGGGGGTTTGGGGGGTGGGTAGAGCATTCTGAAATCCGGCAGGCTGAGCAAACTGGGCGAAAGGAATGCGATAGCTGCGTAACCATTTCAGCCCTTTGACTTTTTGGGGAGAAAACCAGGTGGTGAGTTCCTCTAGGCATTGTTCTGCTAGCGCCTGATCTCCAATTTGGGGTAGCCCCAACACCACCGCGGAATAGAGATGCTGTCCGGCGGGGGCGAGATCAGGGCTGACTTGACTGAGTTCGACGAGATTGTTGATCCAGCCTCGACCGTTGGCATTTAGGTGGATTAGGGATCCCATCCCCAATGAGTCAGGAGAGGCAAAGTAAAGACAGGTTACGGAGCGAGGGGAATCGGGGAGGGGGAGGCTCAGCAGTTGTCTTGCAGAGGGGGCATCAGTGGCACAGACCACCCAATTGGCTTTGAGGATCTCTCCGGTGGTCATTTTTACACCAATCACTTTGGGTTGGCTCTCCTCCGTTCGGAGAATCTCGGCAACTGGGCTGGCGCATCGGATCTGATGGGGGAGGAGGCGGGCGGCTAGTTGTTGGCTGATCGCTCCCATCCCTAAGCGGGGTGTAACAATGGATCCCTCCGCCAGCATTTTGAAATAGAACTGAAAGAGATGAGCACTGGTGGTGAGATCAGGATCGAGCAAAATGCCTCGATAAAAAGGCAGTAAAAAATGTTCGAGGATGGCCTCAGAAAAGCCAAACTGCCTGAGCCATTCTCGGGTGGAGCGATCCGCTTCCTGAAAAATGTCCGGGATCCCTTTTCTCAGCAAACGCCAACGCAGGCTTAAAATTCTCAGTTTGTCTGACCAGGAGATTAAGGGATTGCTGAGGGAAGGCAAAAGGGATCCCCTGTCCCGCCAGGGATCCCCAATCCAATGGTGTCGCCCATCTTTAACGAGAACAGCACCCGGACGGTAGGGTTTTGGGTCAAGAGCGGCTAGATCGAGATGTCGTCCCACCGCAGGATAGGCCGTAAATAAAACCTGAAAGCCCCGATCCAACCGAAATCCCTCCACCAAGTCGGTTTGGACTCGTCCCCCCACAGAGAAATCCTTCTCCAACACCAGCAGATCAGTAATGCCCCGTTCCCTGAGAACGTTGGCGCAGGTGAGACCTGCTAACCCTGCCCCAATCACTACCACCGAAACCATGTTTTTGTCGGCTCCTCAGGGATCCCTCCCTTGACGGGTCACCCTTAAGAGTAGGTGAAGATTGACACTCGTTTGTAACAAATACTTGACGAAACTTAACGAAGGGGATTAGATTTGGGGATGTAATCGTTCAACGCTCTCAAACCGGAGAGCCATCATCATGACTACTGTTATTCAACGTCGCTCATCGAGCAACGTGTGGGAGCAGTTCTGCGAGTGGATTAC
>JANRIL010000013.1:0-47293 GCA_033764955.1 Cyanobacteriota bacterium
GAAGGGGTATCTGTGAGTTGCAAAGATTGTGTGTCGATTTCGGGGGCATCCCAGCGTCTCGGAACGAGAAACCCCGCTCAATCCACACTCCTATCCCTCCCCACCCACAAGGGGATGCGGTTTCCCGGAGTTACTCATGAAGCTCAGCTTTTTGCTATTTCCCCATCGTTATCGCTCTTGACTACCTCAAGTCATTCAGGCTGCCTTAGTAAAGTTTGTATAGCTTGATGAGTTGACAGAAAAATATGGTTAGCACCAATGATCTCGACAAAACCAATGGACTTTAAGCGATCCATGACAGGACCTTTGATTTCTGCGATTGAAAATGTCACCCCCATCTCCCGTAATTTTTCAATCAGTTTGATCAGAGACTCCAGGGCACTTGCATCAATGGCATTGATAGCACTACCAATTAACAACAAGTGCTTTACTTCTGGTTGCTCAATCACCTGTTGCAAAAGATAGTTTTCAAGATAGGCCGCATTTGCAAAAAATAAACTTTCATCCACACGCACTGCCAGAATTTTGGGATAGGTAATCACCGCATGGCGTAAGCGATTACGGTAGTGTTCAGTACCAGGAACTTGTCCCACGATAGCGATATGGGGATGACTGCTCCGCCACAGAAACAACAACAAGGAAACCATGACCCCCAGACCAATGCCAGCTTCTACCCCCACCAGCCAAACCCCCAGAAAGGTTGCCAGCCAAACCCCTGCATCCGCTCGGTCGTAGCGCCACAGATCAAGCAGGGGCTGAAACTGAATCAATCCCACTACAGCGACTAGAATAGTCGCCGCCAAGGTCGCTTGGGGCAGCCAGAAGAAGAGCGGCATGAGGAGTAACACGGTCAAGGCCACCAATCCTGCGGTGATTAGGGAGGCCAAACCGGTATTGGCTCCGGCAGCAAAGTTGACTGCTGAGCGGCTGATCCCACCCGTGACAGGAAATCCACCCGTTAAAGCAGCCGCCAGATTAGCAACTCCCAATCCCAATAGATCCTGGTTGGGATCCACTTTTTGCCGTTTTTTACTGGCTAACGACTGACCCACCGCATAACTCTCGGTAAAGCTGACCAGACTGATTGTCAGGGCGATGGGGAGCAGCGCTCCCCAATCCTGCCAAGGCAGGATTGGGAAAGTGAGGGGTGGCCATCCTGCCGGAATGGATCCCACCACCGCAACCCCAAATCCGTCCGCCAGCCGTAATCCCCCCGCCAAAACCGTTGTGATGATCACCACCAACAAGGGGGCTGCTTTGCTGATGGGCAAGATCCAACCCGTAGGCACCCCCCAACGGCGCAGATGGCTGGACAGCTTAAAGTTGGCATAGAGCAGCAGGCTGATGGCTCCTAGCCCCAAAAGGAGGGTGGGTGGATTCACCTGATCCAGGCTGCCCCAGAGATCCCTGAGCAAGGCCAACACCGACTCGTGGTTAGGGATTTTCACCCCCAAGAGATGCTTAAGCTGACCAAGCGCAATCAAAATAGCGGAGGCAGTGGTGAAGGCGGAGATGACCGCATGGCTGAGAAAGTTGGCTACCCATCCCCACCGCAGCACACCCATCCCCACTTGGATCCCTCCCACCAGCAGAGCTAACCCCAAAGCCAGTTGTAGATAATGGGGGCTACCCACCTCCGCTAGCGGTTCTAAGCCTGCCGCCACCATGAGGGAGATCACCGCCACAGGGCCTACCGAAAGGGTGCGACTGGATCCCAACAAAGCATAGACCGCCAATGGAGCAATGCTGGCATACAGTCCCATCTGGGCAGGCAACCCCGCCAATAGGGCATAGGCCATACTTTGTGGGACTAACATAATGCCTGCCACGATGCCCGCCATCACATCTCCTGGCCAATCCCTTGCTTGGTAGTGCAAGAGCCAGTCGGTAAAAGGCAAATAGCGCCGCCACCCCATGCTGCCTGTTGGAACTCTCATCGACGTTGACCTCGATTCCAGGGCATTTTGGCCAAGAGCATAGCCATACCACAAGTATTAGAAATACCAGCCATGACTAAGCCTGCCCCCACAAATCCACTTAGCACTAGCCAAGCCGGACTGAGCCAAGCTCCCAGCAGCGTGCCCAACAGCACCAGGGATCCGGCACTGATCTGAACCTGCCGCATCAAACTGATGGGGGCATGAGCCTGGGTTCCACCGAATAGCCGGCCTCCTTCCAGGCATTCAGCCCACCTGCCAGGTGAAGGACTGGAGTTACTCCGGCCCGTATGAGGGTTTGGGCTGCTTGGTAAGAACGGTTTCCGGTTTGGCAATAAAGGACTCGCTTCTGGCCAGGTCGGGGGATCCCTATCGGATCCATCGGATCAAATGTGGAGAGGGGTTGATGAATTGCTCCAGCTATTCGCTCACCTGCAAATTCACCCGCTTCGCGGACATCAATTAACAAGATGGATTCCTGCTCCATCCATTGCCGCAACGTGAGGGGATCGAGGGCGAGGATGGGTGGCTGGTCAGTTGGGGGCTGGGGGTGCCGAGACCATTGAGTTTTCTGCAAAGACATGGGTAGCTCCTCGTAGGGATAAATTGGATGTAGGCAGATAGATACAGGGAGAGTCGAGATGAAAATAGACAGCGATCTGCCTTAGCGAGCAAGAGAAACTTGGCCGCACTGCTCATTGGCAGGCAGAGCCTCCTGGATCTTCTGGGGATTGGGCAAATGGAGGTTTGCCATGAGGGCAATAAATTCTGAACGGGAGCGGAGTTGACCATTCGCTAAATCGATAAAGCGAGGATTCCAGCGCTTTTCTTCGCCAATGGTAGAAACTGTCTGCCCCTTGTAGTCATGCCCCGGATAAACCAAAGTGTGATCCGGTAGATTAAACAAGCGATTCGTTACATGGTCATAGAGTAAACCTGCATCCCCACTTTGAAAATCGGTACGCCCGCAGCCACGAATCAGTAGGGCATCTCCCGTTAAAACCGCCTGCTTATCGACTCGATAGCTCATGTGGCTATCCGTATGCCCTAGGGTCGAGATGGCTTCTATTTCCACAGAACCCAGAGATAAAACATCCCCATGACCTATAAAGCGATCGGCACAAGTGACGTTTGCTCCCATTGGTACAACCCCTTGACATCCGGTTACTGCCCGCAATTGTCCGGTACCTGTCACATGATCAGCATGGACATGAGTCTCCAGACAAAACCGTAACGTCAGCCCTAATTCCCGAATCCATTGCTGATCCCGATCAACTTGCGCCAAAACGGGGTCAACCAAAAGCGCTTCCTTGCTGACGGGATCCCCAAGCAAGTAAGTATAAGTGCCCGATTCGCGATCAAAGAATTGACGAAATATCATGAGAACTCTCCTGCTAGAGCAGCGACAATTGTGGCCAATCACGATCTCAATAAACTAACTATATAACCATTTAGTTATATAATCAATACTATAACTTTCCGTCAAACTTAATCCGGTCAAGGAATGAACGATGGCAGATCTATCCCCGCGAATGTTGGCCAACGTCGCCGACTATTTCAAAGTGTTGTCTGAGGTGAGCCGCCTGCAAATTTTGTGTGAGTTACGCACAGGTGGCAAGAATGTTAGTGAGATCATGCAAGCCACAGGAATGGGGCAGGCTAACCTCTCTAAACACCTCAAGGTGTTGACCCAAGCTGGCATTGTTTCTCGGCAGCCGCGGGGAGTTAACGTCTTTTATGAAATCACGGATCCCGTCTGCTTAGAGATCTGTGAAATAGTCTGCCAGCAATTGATCGCACAGATTAGCCAGCAGTATCAGCAATGGCAAGGGATCCACAGCCTGGGAGAAGCTCCCCAGAAGGCGTTATAGCTCCCCGATAGCTCGTTGCAATTGGCTCAAGGCTCGGTTGTAGCCAATAATGGCGCTGGAGAGGTTGCCACGGGCGCGGGTGAGCGCCGTTTCGGCACTGATTACATCGGTTTGGGTGCCCACGCCCGCCTGAAAACGCAGGCGAGCTAGGCGCAAGCTTTCTTCTGCTGAGACAATCGCCGTTTTGGAGGACTCAATCTGCTCCCGACTGGAGTTAAGGGTAAGAAAGGCATCTTCCACTCCCCGTTGAATTTCATTGCGGGCTTGATCAAACTGACTGATGGCAATATCTCCATCCACATCAAAACCTCGCTTTTGAGCAGCGGCAGCCCCCCCATCAAAGTAGGTGACGCTGAAATTAGCTCCTGCCGAATAGCCCACATCAAAGCTGTCATCAATTTGCAGGTTATAGCCGGTATCAAAGGTGGCAAACAGGCTGACCTGCGGCTTGTTGGCGGCTAGGGCATTGATGGCTTGGTCTTTGGCTCGTTGTAAGGTGCGTCGCTGCACTTCCAGAGCTTGCCGATTGGCAAAGGCTGCCACAATGGTTTCTTCTAAGCTAAGATCCCATGCCCCGAAGGGTTGAATCGGATCGGTGGCGGTGACATCGGTAGGACTGGCAAAGTTCAGCAATTCCGCTAGGCGGCGACGACTTAACTGTTGGGTGTTTTGGGCGCTGATCAAAGATTGTTGGTTATTGGCTAGCTCGGTTTCCGCCTGCAACACATCAAAACGAGTGCCTAATCCGGCTTGTTCTCGAACCTGAGCATCTTTTAAGCTGGCTTCGGAGTTGGCAACGGCGGCTTGGTTGATGGCGACCTGGGCATTGGAGTTTTGCAAATCGTAGTAGGCGGAGGCCACACTGAGGCGAACCGTTTGAATAGTTTCGGCCAATTCCAGTTGAGCAATAGTCAGAGATTCCTGGGCGGCTTGGGTAGCACTATCCCGCAGCCCGCCATCTAAAACCGTATAGTCCACCCGTAAGGGAGTAGAAGAAAGGCTGCTGGAATCTCCTGACTGCGGATTGCCCTGATCGGGCGGCTGACTATAGGTATAGCGGCTACTGCCGGATAGGGTAAGTGAATAGGCCGCGCGGGCTTGATCCAGGCTGGTTTGGGCGCGGATTACGGCTAATTCGGCTTGGCGAATGGAGGGGTTATTCTGGCTGGCCAGATCGAGCGCCGCTTGCAGGGACAACCCTTGGGTGGTGACAATTCGTACTTCTAGGGGGCTATCGGGCACAACCAGTTGTTCAGCCGTTGGCGTGGGACTGATGGAAGGGCTGGGGACATCCGCCGGGATCCCCAGTTGGGGGGGGGGAGGAGGCAGGGTAATATCCCCAGAGGGGAGGGCGGGATCCCCGGATGTCGTCTCTTCGGGGGAAGGGGTCTCGGTGGGAGTCAGGGTGGGCTGCGGGGAGGGAGCAGGGCTAGATTGGGCGAACAGGGGATCCCCTGCCATCCATGTGGTCAAGACCAGCCCCGCCACAAGCAGGGGTTGCAGATGACCTGACCAAGACGGTTGCTGATCCAGAGGTTTCATGGGTAGTCCCGCAACTTTTCTCAACATCTCCTATTAACACATACCGCAGAGTGGGTCACTAAATATAGACTCTTTTCAGCATCCACTAGCTCCCGATTCCACACTTACCCCTTTTTCTAAGCTTTTCTAACCCTTTTTTGAGCAAGACCCTATGCAGGTTGACCTTCAGAACATTGATAAATGGTTTGGGGCGGTTCATGCCAATCAGCAGGTGACGCTGCGGGTGGCGGCGGGAGCTATCCACGGCTTGTTGGGGGAAAACGGAGCCGGCAAAAGTACTCTGGTTAAAATTTTAAGCGGATTTGTCCGGCGGGATGGAGGGCAGATTTTGCTCAACCAGCGGGCGGTTGATATTCGTAGTCCGGCGCAAGCCATCCGCTTGGGCATTGGCATGTTGCACCAAGATCCGCTAGATTTTCCTTCCCTGACCGTACTGGAAAATTTTTTGGCGGGACAGCCGGGATCCCTTTTTCTCAACTATCAGCAATCGGCTCAACGCTTGGTGGATTGGGCCAGGGAGTTTCATTTTGAGTTGCCCCCTCAGCAGCGGGTGGCGGATCTGACGGTGGGAGAACGCCAGCAGTTGGAACTGATCCGCCTCTTATCTCTGGGGGTGCAGACGCTCATTCTGGATGAACCGACCACGGGTATTACAGCCTCCCAAAAGACCCTGCTTTTTGAGGCGCTGCGGCGGCTAGCCCACCAGGGCAAGTCGGTGATCTTTGTCTCCCACAAACTAGAAGACGTCGAGCAACTATGTCATCGGGTAACCGTGATGCGGCAGGGATCCGTTGTGGGGGAACTGGGGATCCCCACAGCCTCCGCCACGCTGATTGACCTGATGTTTGGGCGAGCCTTGCCCCCTCCCCTCAAACCCCCCACTCGGCAACCGATCCCCCTGCTCTGCCTCAAAAATACCGTTTTGCAGAATAGCCAATCGCCGTTACCGATTCCCGATTTCACCCTCCAGCAGGGAGAAGTAATCGGATTGGCAGGAGTGGAAGGGAGTGGGCAACAGCGGCTTCTGCTCCATCTGGCGGGGCTATCTCCGGCTGTCTCCGGCAGCCTGTATGTCGGCGATCTCGATCTCAGCCAGCAGCCCTACTTGGCCTTTGGGCGGGCAGGGATCGTCTATTCTCCCGCCGACCGCTTGCAGGAGGGTCTGATTCGCGGGTTATCCATTCATGAGCACTTTTTGTTAAAGGATCCCCAACGGGGGTGGCGGATACGCTGGCAAGCCACCCTTGCCACCACACAAGCTGCCCTCGCCCACTTCAAGATTCGCGGACAGGTTCACAGTCGAGTAGAGCACCTATCCGGTGGCAACCAGCAACGGACGCAACTGGCTCTTTTGCCCGACTCATGGCGACTATTAGTGATGGAACATCCCACCCGTGGTCTCGACATCGAATCGGCGCAGTGGATCTGGCAGCAGTTGATCGAGCGATGTCGTCAGGGATCCGCCATCATTTTTGCCTCCAGTGATCTCGACGAAATCATGCAATACAGCGACCGCGTCATGGTCTTTAGTGGCGGGCAGGTCTCGCCTCCTCTCCCCGTCGAGAGCCTGACGGTGAACCGTTTGGGGGAACTGATCGGCGGCAAGTTCGAGGAACCTGCGATACTGGAGAAAGATGCGGTTTGATCAGGCTGGCTTCGTCCGGTTGCCCCCTCCCTTGGCTGGGTTCTCGTTCCTGAGACTATCCCCTTGCCACCCCTCCCCTGAGTCGGATCCCTGAGCAGATACATCCCAATCCTACTGAATACTGACTTCTGAATACTATTGATCTCATTGATCTCACTTGGAATCATCATGTACACGATTGAACTGGTGTTGAAAGGAAATCCGGCGGTCTTGGCGGTGCAACAGAAGGAGGAAGCTGCCGCCAACGAGCTTTACCAAAAACTGACAGCCGCCCTACAAAAAGGGGATCCCGCCCCGCTTGAGATCACCTGCGACCGCACTGGCAAAAAAGTATTTGTACTGGGCAGCGAACTGTCCGCTGTGCAGATCACCCCCAAGGCAGGATCCAGTAGTGGTGCGGGCGCTCGCCCCGGTTTTTTGGCTCAAGTGGAGGGATAACGCAACGCCACAATGACCTTGGGATCCCCTGTAAGCAACGCCACTTTTGCGATTGCCGTCCACAATCTCACCTTTTCCTGGCCGGATCGCCCCCCCATCCTGGATCACTGCCACCTGCATGTGCCCCCCGGACAGCTATGGATGCTGCTCGGCCCCAATGGAGGCGGGAAGTCTACGCTGCTCCAGCTTTTGGGGGGATTGTTGCCCCCCCCAACTGCGGCCTCTCTGCACGTGCAAGCCCCCATTGGATTTGTCTTTCAAAATCCGGATCACCAGTTGGTCATGCCCACGGTCGGAGCGGATGTGGCTTTTGGGCTGGCGGAGGAGGATCTTCCGCTGCCGATAGTACATGAACGGGTGGAAGAAGCCCTCGCCCAAGTGGGACTATTGCCCCTGATCCGCCGCCCTATCCATGCTTTGAGTGGTGGACAGAAACAACGGGTGGCGGTGGCTGGTGCTCTGGCTCGTCATAGCCGTGTTCTGCTCTTGGATGAACCCACCGCCCTTCTGGATCCCGATAGCCAACTGGAATTGGTGCGGCAAATTCGTCAACTGGTGGATCGCTCCGGCCTGACCGCCCTCTGGATCACCCACCGCCTCAACGAACTGGAGTGGGCGGATGCCGCTGTCTTTTTGGCAGAAGGGCAGGTTGTGCAACAGGGATCCCCCAGCCACGTTCGTCACTACGCTCAGACCTGGTTTCGTCAAGCCGCCAGCAAACCCTAACTTTTATCCCCTCCGACCCTTAGATCGTTATGTTTTCGCCACATAGACTACCCAATAGTTTTCAACAGTTGGAATTTCTGCGATCAATCCCCTTCAATAATCGGGGATCGGCTCCTATGGCAATCCTATGAGAGTCGAGAGAGCTAAAGATCTCCTAGGGATCCCTCTCGGGCATCCCCCCTTAGCGAGGGGAACTTGGGGGGATCGGTTTTCACCCCTGCCTCTGAGGATCTTAAAACTTTCCCCAACCTACTGGTCTGAAGGTTTCAGGTTGGACACTCTCCGCCAGAGAAGCACTAGAATAGAGGAGTCAAAGTACGTATCGAAATGGTTGTCAGTTGTTGCGCTATGGTTGACCTAGCCCAGCAATATTTACCCAAGGAGTCAAAATTCATGGGATTAACTGAAGTTGTTGCCAAAGAATTAGAAAACGCTCGCTCCATTTGTTCAGAGTTTGGCGAAGGGGATCCCCATTGCCGTGCCGCTTGGGATGCCGTGGAAGAAGTCCTCGCGGCTCGCAGCCATCAGCCAACCAAGCCCAATAGCTTGGAGCAGCACTGTGCCGAAAATCCTGATGCCGTTGAGTGCCGCCTTTACGACAACTAACCCTCCCGCCGCTGCCCCTCTGGGATCCCTCTACGGTTGGGCAACTCCCTTCAGCCCTCCCCTTCAATAGCGGTTCAGTAAAAATCTCTTTTTTCCCAAGCCAACGGGGTTTCTCCATCTAGCTTGGGATTTTTTTGCCTTGCTGGCCATTTTGGCTTAGGGTGAATAGCAGAAGTTAGGGATCCCCACCTCTCCTCTCCCTGGAGATTTTGACTTGTCTTCGCTACATTTGCTGTGAGGTAGTGTCATGCTGCTGATTGGTTCTGGTCAAGGGTTTGTGCGTGATCTGGAAAAGCTGGGGTCGTTGGGCATGATGGTTCCTCCAGAGGGGGGCTCCGAAGGGCACTACCAGCGGCGCTTGCGGGGGGCAGGTTATGGAGTGGTCACCCTTTCAGCCAAAGGGATCGGTGATCTCACCAGCTTCTTGACCCGTACCCACGGGGTGCGCCCCCCCCACGTCGGCAAATCGGAGCGACGCACCT
Source organism: Cyanobacteriota bacterium (assembly GCA_033764955.1). Classification (GTDB taxonomy): domain Bacteria; phylum Cyanobacteriota; class Cyanobacteriia; order Thermostichales; family Thermostichaceae; genus JANRIL01. The sequence goes on from JANRIL010000013.1 coordinate 9,248, forward strand.
ACTACTTCCCTCCTCTTTTGGAGCAGCACTTCCAAACCTTACCCCCCTCCGCCAAAGGAATTGTGTTCTGGTTTTACGAGGGGCATGTGTTTACCCAGCAGGAACTAGCCTATCTAGTGCGCTTGGCAAACCAAGACAAACGGGTTAAGTTTGTCGTAGAGATCGCCAGAGATCGGCGGGTCAGTTGGCAGCCCCTTTTACCGGCTACCGCCTAGTTCTTCCCGTTTTTCCCCATGGATCCGAGCGTTACCCCCTACTGGGGATCCGATTTCTCTCTCCCCTATCCCCTATCTGCTTGATGAGTCACCTCCTGCTCCTCCTGAGCAGCTTTGCCAGTGAGTCTAGCCCTTCAATCTCTGCAACAAGGCACCTGGGTCAAGCTGATCTGTGGAGCCAGTTTTCACCATTTGCCTTCGATCAGTAATTTAGCCCTCATCTATACACTGGCGGGGGTGGATTGTATTGATTTGGCGGCGGATCCAGCGGTGGTCAAAGCCGCTCAACAGGGGATCACCTGGGCAAAAACCCTCCGACCCGATGTGGGGATCCCTCTGCTGATGGCTAGTTTCCATGACGGGGAGGATCCCCACTTTCGCAAAGCTCGGCTGCTGGATAGTTACTGTCCCCCCAATTGCCCTCAGCCCTGTCTGCGGGTCTGTCCCCCCCAAGCCATCCAAACCCAGCCATCTACCTACCAAGTCTCCATCCAAACCGATCTTTGCTATGGCTGTGGGCGCTGTCAGCCCGTCTGCCCCCACCAACTCATTGGGACAGAAGGCTATCACCTGGCCGCCGATCGTCTGCTCCCGCCCCTACTCGCCGTCGGTATCCGTGCCCTGGAAATTCACACCCAACCGGGACGACTCGCTGAATTTCAGCAGCTCTGGCAACACCTACAACCCTGGCTTAGACAACTGCATCTCCTCTCGATTAGTTGCCCCGATGGAGCCGATTTGGTTGCCTACTTGGGATCCCTACTGACCCTCATGCAACCTGCCGATCCTCCCCCCCTGATCTGGCAAACCGACGGACGCCCGATGAGTGGAGACATCGGGGCAGGCACCACCAAGGCAACCCTACGCTTGGCACAAAAGGTCGCCCAGATGGGATTGCCTGGATATATTCAATTAGCAGGAGGAACCAACGCCGCCACCCTTCCCCAGATAAAATCAGACGTGGAGATTGCTGGGATTGCCTATGGTAGCTATGCCCGTCAATTGGTAGCTTTTGCCGCTGATCATCCCAACCTGTTGGCTGAAGCTGATCTTTTGCAAGAGGCAATTGATCAGGCCAGCCGCTTAATTGCCCCGGTTAAATCCAGAGAATACCGCCCTCACTCTTAATTGGTAGCCCCTTTCGACCTTCTACCCCTGCCGGAACCATGACCCATTTCAACCCTCAGCCGCTGCCTGCCCCCCAAGGTGCTACCCCTCTATCCCAGGTCTCCCTCACCCCTGACCAATGGCCCACTCAAACCCAGATGAGTGAAGATCTCGGTCGTCTGCTCAGAATCTTGCCCCCTGAGCTTTGCAGTGTCCTGCAAACTCACCCACAGTTGGATCGCCTCGTGGAAGTCGTTTTGGATCTGGGGCGACAACCCGAGGCTCGCTTTCCAGGGCAGGCCGAGATCCTCTCCCCACAACCCGTCACCCGCCAGCAATTGGATCATGTGATCAGCCAAGTGGGAGAGTTTAGCGGCGATAACCGGGCGGGTATCGAATCGACCCTGCACCGCATCAGCGCCATCCGCAACCGCCAGGGATCCATCATTGGGTTAACCTGCCGCGTTGGTCGCTGCGTGATTGGCGTTATCGATATCATCCGCGACTTGGTGGAGCAGGGCAAATCGATCCTATTGCTGGGTCGTCCCGGTGTCGGCAAAACCACAGCCCTGCGAGAAATTGCCCGTGTGCTGGCGGATGATCTGCACAAGCGAGTCGTGATCATCGATACCTCCAATGAGATTGCCGGCGATGGAGATATTCCCCACCCCGGCATCGGACGCGCCCGTCGTATGCAGGTGGCTACCCCCGAGCAGCAGCACAAGGTCATGATCGAGGCGGTCGAAAACCACATGCCGGAGGTGATCGTGATTGATGAGATCGGCACGGAACTGGAAGCCCAAGCCTCCCGCACGATTGCCGAACGGGGAGTCCAGTTGGTCGCCACCGCCCACGGCAACCAAATCGATAATCTGATCAAAAATCCTACGCTGGCGGATCTGATTGGCGGGATCCAAACCGTCACACTGGGAGACGACGAGGCTCGGCGGCGGGGCAGCCAAAAAAGTGTTTTGGAGCGAAAGGCTCCCCCCACCTTTGAGATTGCCGTAGAGATGCTGGAACGAACCCGCTGGGTGATCCACGAAAATGTGGCCAACACCGTGGACTATCTGCTGCGGGGACGGGATCCCGCTGTCCAGATCCGCAGCCTCAATAGCAACGGCGACCTCACCATCTCCCGTCCGGTGCCAGCAGGGCCGCAGTGGCCTCCTGCCTTTGATGCCCTCTCCATGACTGCCTCTGCCAGCAATCGCTCCGGTCGATCCGGCTGGCGACGCAGCGGTCGCATGGAAGCCCTCCCCCTTGATCCCTTGGCTCAGCCTGCCCCCCTAGCAGGATCTCTAATCCACTCGCCCTCCCTCTCCCTCAGAGACCTCTCCTTAGATAGGGATGACGCTGATGAAGCGGACTTATTATCGGAAGGGGAAGAGGACTTTGATCTGGCGGCGGCTGATTATGATTCCTTTTCTCCGGCGGGGCAAGAGGTGGTCATGATCTATCCCTACGGGGTCAGTCGCCACCATCTGGAGCAGATCATCCAGACCTTTAAGATTCATGCCCAGGTCACCAAAGATCTAAATAGTGCCGATATCGTCCTTGCCCTTCGTTCCCACGTGAGGAATCGCTCTAAAATCCAACAACTGGCCCAGGCTCGTCAAATCCCTGTCCATACGGTTAAAGCCAACAATCTGCTGGCTCTCTCCAAAGCGCTGCGGCAAATCCTCCACCTAGAGACAGAAATGGGTGAGGTTGACGGCGATAGCGACTTTGATCTGCTGCTTCAGCCCTCCGCCAGTGACCAAAACGAAGCCCTCGAAGAAGCTCGCTTGGCTGTTGAACAAATCGTGATTCCCAAATCTCAGCCCGTCGAACTGCTGCCCCGTCCTTCGGTCATCCGCAAGCTACAACATGAGTTGATCGAGCACTACCATCTGCGAGCCAAAAGCTTTGGGGAAGAACCGAATCGGCGTTTGCGGATCTATCCAGACTAAAATAAAGGGTGTTCCGACAGCAGTAGGGTTCGTCACCACCATGCTAAGCCCCCTCTTTGGCCTGCTCGTCTAGGGGTAGTCCATCCTTGAGCCAAGAAAAATTATTACATCTTTGTTTGTTAGTCAATTGGGATCCGCAAGCGGAGGATCCTCCGTTTTCACTAGACTGGACTCAACTCCTCCCTCCCCAACGGTTTTCCCTCTATCAAGCCCCCAGCCCCGCAGCCCTCCTCAACTACCTGCGCCATCAATCGGATACCGTGGATTGTCTGCTGCTACTCAGCGAAATTCATCTCCTGCCCGAATTACAGACTTTGCCCAAACAACTGTGCGAATGGGGTATCCTCCTCCCGACGCTACTGGGAATTTTCACCTATGAAGAGGAAGGCTCAAACCGCCTTTCCATGCTGGAAACTCTGCAACAACACAGCCGTTTTTTCTACCACAACGCCACGGTTATTCACTCCTTTCCCCTCCTCGCTTCTCCCCCCTCAGGGGACAGCGGATTTGCCCTGCGACTTCACGATAAAACGACCCTTCTTGACGCCATTCCTAGCCTGATCGACCAAGCCATTGCGCTTTTCCTGCAAATGTCCCCCACCTGTGGCATCCCCCAAGGTGAACGGTTGGACGGGGATCCCCCTTCTCCCCTTGACCGCGTTTATGATCAGCAACATCGACTCTCCGAAAAACTCAAGGAGCGCCTCGGCTACCACGGGGTCTATTATCATCGGGATCCCAATCACTACTTTCGCCATCTTTCGTCCAGCGAACAAAAAATCCTTCTGCAACGACTGCGAGGACTTTACCAAGCCATCGTCCTTGATTATTTCCAGTCCCCTCAACGGGCTAATATTTTGATCGATGAATTTGTCGCCCTCACGTTTTTTGCTGACATTGGTGCCTCCCAAATTGTAGAGTTACACATGAGCTTAATGGATGACTTTGCCAACCAACTCAAGCTAGAAGGTCGCAATGAAGAAATTTTGTTAGACTATCGCATCACCCTGATTGATGTCATTGCCCATCTCAGTGAGATGTACCGTCGCTCTATCCCCAAAACTTCCTCCTTTCCCTCCCCCCAACGGAACGGCTAATCCCATGTCCCTCTCCCGCAAAGCCTACGTTCTTAAACTCTACGTTGCTGGCAATACCCCCAACTCCTTGAGAGCGATTCGTACTTTGCATGACATCCTAGATAAAGAGTTTCGAGGTGTCTATAGTGTTAAAGTGATTGATGTTTTAGAAAATCCTCAACTGGCGGAAGAAGATAAAATACTAGCCACCCCTACCCTCGCCAAGATATTACCTCCCCCCGTTCGTAAAATCATTGGAGATCTCTCTAACCGAGAAAAAGTTTTGATTGGACTCGATTTACTTTATGAAGAACTAGAGGAGCAAGAATAGCTGAATTATGATTAATGAAATCCCTCAGAATTCCCCCTCCCCCTCTGATTCCCAAAACTATTCTGAACCTCCCACAGCCATCGCCTCTGCCAGAACCAGCACCGGCATCCCCAAAGTCCCCACAGGAATTGAAGGCTTCGACGACATTAGCCATGATGGCTTACCCTTTGGTCGCACCACCTTGATCAGTGGCACCTCCGGCACTGGCAAAACATTATTTGCGGTTCAATTCCTCCACAACGGCATCATTCAATTCCAGGATCCCGGTATTCTCATTACCTTTGAAGAATCTCCATCGGATATTATTCGCAATGCCTTTAGTTTTGGTTGGGATTTGCAAGCGCTTATTAATGAGGGTAAGCTCTTCATCCTAGATGCTTCTCCGGATCCTGAAGGCTACGAAGTAAGTGGAAATTTTGATCTTTCCGCCCTCATTGAGAGGATCCAATACGCCATCAAAAAATACAAAGCCAAACGAGTTGCCATTGATTCTGTCACCGCTATTTTCCAACAATATGATCCGGCGGGGATTGTGCGTCGAGAATTATTCAGACTTACCGCACGCCTCAAACAATGTAATGTCACCACTGTCATGACCACAGAGAGAACGGATGAATATGGCCCGATTGCCCGCTTTGGAGTGGAAGAATTTGTCTCAGATAACGTGGTTATTCTCCGCAATATGCTAGAGGGAGAGAAGCGGCGACGTACCATCGAAATTCTTAAATTGCGGGGCACCACCCACATGAAAGGGGAGTATCCATTCACCATGACCCGTGATGGGATTAATATTTTTCCCCTGGGAGCCATGCAACTGACCCAACGCTCCTCCAACGATCGCGTCTCCTCTGGTGTCAAAAAGCTGGATGAAATGTGTGGGGGAGGGTTTTTCAAAGACTCCATCATTTTGGTAACCGGAGCAACCGGTACAGGCAAAACCTCCCTGGTCAGCAAGTTTCTCGAAGAAGGGTGTTTACAAGGGGAACGCTGTATTTTATTTGCCTACGAAGAGTCCCGTGCTCAACTATCTCGAAATGCCTCCTCCTGGGGAATTGATTTGGAAAAAATTGAGAGACAAAAACTGCTAAAAATCATTTGTGCCTATCCCGAATCAGCCGGTCTAGAAGATCACCTGCAAATCATCAAAAGTGAAATCATGGCTTTCAAACCGGCTCGGATTGCCATTGATTCCCTTTCTGCTCTGGCACGAGGAGTCAGCCAAAATGCCTTTCGTCAGTTCGTAATTGGTGTGACGGGCTATGCCAAACAAATGGAAATCACAGGGTTTTTCACCAATACTACCGATCAGTTCATGGGATCCCATTCCATTACCGAATCCCATATCTCTACGATCACAGACACGATAATTCTATTGCAGTACGTGGAGATTAGAGGAAAAATGTCACGAGCTATCAACGTCTTCAAAATGCGCGGCTCTTGGCACGATAACGGTATTTGCGAATATCTCATCTCCAATGTAGGCATTCAGATTCAAGATTCTTTCCGTGGCTACGAACGAATCATCAGTGGATCCCCTACCCGCATTAGCATTGACGAGAAAAATGAACTTTCAAGAATTGTGCAAGGGGTTCGTGAGCGAGAATAGGTGCGAGAGCAAGGAAATGAAAGCGCAACAGAACCTAATCAAAATAAAACAACGTCACGACTTTATGCTGCTCCTCAGCACTTTTGCAGGTGTCTAGAAGGGTGATGCTGTCATGAAAAGCAAAGCAGATGAGTTGTTGACATTTGCTGATAATTTCTAGATTGCAGAGATGGCTGGCTTCCGCTAGGGAAAGGTGATCGTGTTCGGGATGTTCTACCAAATGAATCACCTGTTCTAGGCTGGCGCGAGATTCACTGGGCTGCTTGTCTAGACTTTGCGGCAGGATCACCGTCAAGGACTTGATATCCGCCCGAATTGCCCCTCGAATCACCGCCAAATTGGTTCCGGTGGCTCCTGAAGTGAGGATGCGATTGCCCGTCAGGGCGAGGGCATAGCTTAAGGTTTCAATCAGATATTGATGGCCAATTGGCACATGGCGGCTACCCAAAATAGCGATCCGCTTGGGACCTACCTGCTGAATCGCCAGCAACTCTTGGAGAAACGTATCGACAGGGGTGGAAAGATCAATGGACTGGGTCAAGGTCGTGCCTCCAAATGCCGTAGATCAGCCAGATGCCGTGGGGTTGGCTACTTCAGCTTGGCCTGTCTACTCCCTAAACTCAGCCATTCTATCAGAAGGGATCCCTTCCCTACCGCAGCCTGAGGTAAAGTCGAAAAGCAGCTTTGGGGGGAATAGCGGATGATCTTGCCAAATTTTGCGGATTTTTTGACGCTCGCGCAGCAGGGCAATTTGATCCCGGTTTATCAAGAGTGGGTGGCGGATCTGGAAACCCCCGTTTCGGCTTGGTATCGAGTCTGTGCCGGAAAACCCTATAACTTTTTGTTGGAGTCGGTGGAAGGAGGAGAACAGATTGCCCGCTACAGTTTGCTGGGCTGTGATCCCCTCTGGCGCTTAGAGGTACGGGGGGAACAAACCACTCAGACCCATCGCGATGGCCGCGTGGAATTGTGGCAGGGGGATCCCTTTCGCATTGTGGCGGACTGCCTGCAAAGCTATCAGCCGGTGACCCTACCAGATTTGCCAGGAACGATTGGCGGGTTATTTGGTTATTGGGGCTATGAATTGATGCCGTGGATTGAGTCAAAAGTCCCCATTCATCAAGGCTCCAATGATCTGCCGGATGCGGTGTTTATGCTGGTGGATAGCATCCTCCTCTTTGATCAAGCCAAGCGCAAGATTTGGGTGATGGCCTTTGCTGACCTGACCAATAGCCCTGCCGAAGCCGCCTATCAAGCCGCCTGTGAGCGGGTAGCCGCCCTGACCAACCAACTGAATGCCCCCTTGCCCCTGGGTAACCTCAGTTTGAATTGGCAACACCGCCCCGCCGATGCGGTTTCCTTTCGCAGCAGCGTCAGCCAAGCCGACTATACCCGTCAAGTGGAGCAGGCCAAGGCATACATCCAAGCGGGCGATATCTTTCAGGTGGTGTTGTCCCAACAACTGTGGGTGGAGTATCCAGGGGATCCTTTTCATCTCTATCGCTCTCTGCGCCTGATTAACCCCTCTCCCTATATGGCCTTCTTTCAGTTTGGCGACTGGCATCTGATCGGCTCTAGTCCGGAAGTGATGGTCAAACTCAACCGTGAGGGTAACCAACGGCGAGCCATCCTGCGTCCGATTGCGGGCACCCGCCCACGCGGATCCACCCTTGCTCAGGATCAAGCCCTAGCCGATGAGCTATTGGCGGATCCTAAAGAACGAGCCGAACACGTCATGTTAGTAGATTTGGGGCGCAATGATCTGGGGCGGGTCTGCGCCACCGGCTCAGTCAAGGTCAACGATCTGATGGTGATCGAACGCTATAGTCACGTCATGCACATCGTCAGCAATATCGAAGGAGAATTGCCCCCCGATCAAACCGCTTGGGATCTGCTGAAGGCGACATTCCCGGCAGGAACGGTGACGGGTGCTCCCAAAATTCGCGCCATGCAGATCATTCACGAATTGGAAGGCTTGCGACGGGGTCTCTATTCTGGTGCCTATGGCTATTACGATTTTGCTGGACAACTCAACACCGCCATCACGATTCGCACGTTTGTGGTCAAAGACGGACACCTGATCTTGCAGGCGGGGGCGGGCATTGTGGCCGATTCGGATCCCATCAAAGAGTATGAGGAATGCATGAATAAAGCCCGTGGTTTGTTAACCGCTTTGGCTAGCTTGGGTTGAGGAGAAGGATCCCTTTGGGTGTTGCCCCCTGCCCAGTTGAGGTAACTTGGGACTTATGTGTGATTGAGCCGTGCCGCTATGACCCAGCAGTTATCCCTTGAAGGATTCAGTGCCCTAGGCCGCATCGTCCCCACGGATCTGCAAGGGGAAATGCAGCGCTCCTACCTGGAATACGCCATGAGCGTGATCGTGGGGCGGGCATTGCCGGATGTACGGGATGGCCTTAAACCCGTTCACCGCCGCATCCTCTACGCCATGCACGAGTTGGGGCTAACCCCCGATCGCCCCTACCGCAAATGCGCCCGCGTCGTCGGAGATGTCTTGGGGAAGTATCACCCCCACGGCGATCAAGCGGTCTATGATGCCCTAGTGCGGATGGTGCAAGATTTTTCCAGCCGTTACCCCCTTGCGGATGGACATGGCAATTTTGGCTCGATTGATAATGATCCCCCCGCCGCCATGCGCTATACCGAGTGCCGTTTATCCGGTATGGGCAACAGTGGGCTTTTGAACGATATCAGCGAAACGATTGTTGATTTCATGCCCAATTTTGATGGATCCCAGGCGGAGCCGACGGTCTTGCCCGCCCGTTTACCGATCCTGCTCTTGAATGGTTCCTCCGGCATCGCTGTGGGTATGGCCACCAATATTCCTCCCCACAACCTGGGGGAAGTAGTGGATGCTTTGTTGGCTTTAATCGAGCGGCCTCACCTCAGCTCCAGCGACTTGATGCAGTGGATCCCGGCTCCCGATTTTCCGACGGGGGGACAGATCCTCAGTGATCACGGGATCCGTGACGCCTATAGCGAGGGACGGGGTCTGATCACGGTGCGGGGGGTGACGCAGTTTGAAGAAATTCAACCCGGCAAAGGGCGACATCGCCGCTCCGCCATTATTGTCACAGAATTTCCTTTTCAGGTGAATAAGGCCGCCTGGATTGAGAAAGTGGCGGAACTGGTCAACGACAATCGCCTCAGCGGCATTGCCGATCTGCGGGATGAATCGGATCGCACGGGCATCCGTGTGGTGATCGAGCTACGCAAAGACGCCCATCCCCAACAGGTGCTGCAACAACTGTTCAAGCTGACCTCCCTCCAAACAACCTTTGGAGCGATTTTGCTGGCCTTGGTCAACAATGAACCCCAACAGCTTAGCTTGAAGGCTTTACTTCAATATTATTTAGACTTTCGAGAGGCAACCCTTCTCAAGCTGTTTCGCTCGGAACAGGAGCAGGTGAGCCGCAAGGTAGAAGAGGTGGCTGGTATGTTACTGGCCTTGGCGGATTTGGATCGGGTGATTCAAGTCCTGCGACAGTCAGCGGACGGAACCACAGCCAAACGCCAACTACAAGAGCAATTAGCCTGCACAGAGCGACAAGCAGACACGATCTTAGCCATGCCCTTGCGTCGCCTGCTGGGGTTGGAGCAGCAACGTTTGCACGAGGAGCATCAAACCTTACTGGCTCGTTTGACAGAATTGCAAGGGTTGTTGGAGGATCGGAGCAAGTTGCTCAACTATCTGAAAAAAGATCTGCGTGCTTTGAAAAAAGCTCACGGGGATCCCCGCCGCAGCCAGGTGAAATCGGCTCAAGACTTGGCTGCTGAAATTGCCGATCTGCCCGATCCGCAAGACAGTGGGGATGCCCCTGTTGTGGTGCAACTGACCCGCAAAGGGTATATCCGCCGCCTCGCGGTGGGAGGTCGTCGCAGCCGAGCCACGGGATCCCCACGAGATACAGGAGGGGACGACCCCATCAGGCAGATATTCTCCGCCCGCCTACAGCAGGAGATCTTGGTTTTAACGGCCAGTGGACGCGCCTTCAACCTGGCGGTGGAGGATATTCCCCACAGTACCGGACAGGCGAAAGGGATCCCATTGGTGACACTTCTGCCTGTTGCGGAACCGGTGATTGAGCTATTTCTGATAGATAGCCAGGATCCCCAGACTGCTCAGGTGGATGTGTTGTTGCTGAGTCAGCAGGGACGCCTCAAGCGAGTGGAGATGGCTGAGTTGATGGGACTGACCGCCCGTGGAACTACCGCCCTCAAACTTAAGGATGATGACACCCTAGGCTGGGCAACCCTCACCCCCAGCGGGGATCCCCAAGGGCATACTCTGCTGATCGCCACTTCTGGGGGACGACTATTGCGCCTATCGCTTGCCCCTGATCACTTACCCGTGATGGGACGCATCGCCCTTGGACAAGCCGCCCTGCGTCTGCACAAACGGGAGTCGATCGTCGGTATGTGTCGGGTATCCCCCCAAGGCAGCGTCATTTTGGCATCCCGTGCAGGCTATTTCAAGCGACTGGCTGTGCAAGACGTACCGATTGTCGAGCGAGGGGCTATTGGGGTGCAAGCCATGCAGTTCAAGCAGCGCAACGATAGTTTGGTGGGATTATTGGCCGTTGTAGAGGCGGGAGAGGTGGACGTGCTGCTGGAGTCCGGTCAGATAATCGTGTTGCCCCTCAGCCGCATTCCCCTCCAAGCCAAAAGCCAGGGGGGGGAACTACTCATGCAAACGAATACGGCGATCAGCAGCCTCCACCTCTTTCATCCCCAGGGGTTGACAGCTAGCGATATCCTTTCGTAAACTAGCCGCCCCTCAGCTTGACTCGCAGGATCCCAGGGGTTTTATACTAAACGGCACAGCGACTTCCGAAATGGTGAGATGAGGAATGGTGACAACTCCTGAGGGCACAACTAATCACAACCCTTCCCAGCCCCAGGTGGCTCTGGTCACTGGTGCGAGTCGTGGGATTGGCCAAGCCATTGCCCTCAGCCTAGCCGAGGCCGGCATGGCGGTTGTGGTCAATTACGCCAGTTCCAGCGAAGCGGCTACCCAGGTGGTTGAAATGATTCGTCAGAAGGGGGGAATTGCCTGTGCCATCGGGGGAGATGTTAGCCAAGCGGATGCCGTAGACCAACTGTTTGCGGAGACCCTTACCCGCTGGGGGCATCTGGATGTCTTGGTGAATAATGCGGGCATTACTCGTGATGGACTGTTGCTACGGATGAAACCCTCGGACTGGCAACAGGTCATCGATCTCAACCTGACCGGTGTCTTTTTGTGCCTCAAGGCAGCAGCTAAGGTGATGGTAAAACAACGACAGGGGCGCATCCTCAACATTACGTCAGTGGTCGGCATCACAGGCAACGCCGGACAAGCTAACTACAGTGCGGCCAAAGCTGGAGTGATTGGTTTAACCAAGACGGCAGCCCGCGAATTGGCTAGCCGCAACATCACCGTCAATGCGGTTGCACCTGGATTTATTGCCACCCAAATGACCGAGAAACTCGACACCCAGCCCATCCTTGCTCAAATCCCTCTGGGACGATTAGGCCAACCGGAAGACGTGGCAGGGGTGGTGCGCTTTTTAGCCCTTGATCCGGCAGCAGCTTATATGACAGGACAAGTCATCGCTGTCGATGGAGGAATGGTGATGGCCTAGCCATCTGTTTCACTTAGAGACTAGCTCCGTGTTCAGGGATAGAGATCCTGCCTCAACCCTATCTGGTTTCAACGGGAATACTGTACTCGTGGGTCTAGCAAACCATACAGCAAATCCGCCAGCAAGTTAAAAAAGACGATCAAAATGGCATAGATAAACGTAATCGCCATGACCACCGGAGTATCGGCACGAAAGATAGAGTCCACCAACAAAGCCCCAATTCCAGGCACCCGAAAAATTTGCTCCGTAATCAAAGCGCCCGTAAAAATACTGGGGATATCCAAAGCCATCAGCGTAACCACAGGAATCAGGGCATTGCGTAGAATGTGGCGGTTGACCACAACCAACTGATGCAATCCTTTAGCATGAGCGGTTCTCACATAATCTTTGCTGAGTTGCTCAACCATCGAAGCCCGCACAAACCGCATTAACACCGCCGTCTGAAACATTGCCAATACTGTGATCGGCATAATGGATTGTTTGATTTGAGCCACCAAAGAAGCCCAGTCTTTGACCTCTAAAGTGCTGTTATAGATAAAAGGAAACCACTTGAGGTTGACACTAAAAATAATAATAAATAACACCCCCGTAAAAAAAGTGGGGAGAGAGAATCCAATAAAAGCCAAAATAGTGACAATCCGATCAAAATGGGTATAACGTTTTAGAGCAGAAATGATCCCCATCGGAATGGCGATGACGGATCCCAGCAAGTAGGCGGATCCTACCACCCAAAGCGTTGTCGGTAATCGTTGTACAATCAGTTCACTGACTGGACTGCGACTATTAAAGGAAAACCCCATATCTCCTCGCAAAAAAGCCCAAACCCACTTGAAATAGCGAATATAAATGGGCTGATCTAACCCTAGAGAACGACGGATATTTTCCCGCACTTCTGCACTAATTGCCGGATTTTGGGCAAACTCCCCCATGGGATCCCCTGGAGCCAAGGCCAAGATAGTAAACACAACCACACTAATGGCGATCAAAGTTGGAAACAAAATTAAGAAGCGATGGATCAAATAACGAGTCATGGGGCGTGGGGGTAAGAATTTCGTAAAAGTCAGTAGAGGCGGAAAAAGGATCCCTAAAATAGAAATGATTAGGGATCCTTTTCTGCAATGACCATTAAGGTTGGGACAATAAGCGTGGGAAAAAGTATTCTAGGCTTTCGGTTTCCACTCCTTAATCATCCACGGTTCGAGATCCCAGGGGGTGGTCAAAACATCCTGCAAGCGATTACTGACAGCGGAAGGACTGGCACGGTTCACCAAAGGCATCACCGCAACATCGTTAATCAAAAAGTCATTCATAGCAATAAAGGCGGCGGCTCGTTTCGCCGGATCCAATTCTGCTAAGCCTGCATTCATCAACTTGTCATATTCGGGGTTGCAGTAGCGCGACACATTATTGACTGACCAGTTGTTTTCTTTTTGGGCAATGGCATCACAGGAATAAAGATCCATGTAGCTGCGACCCGGATCCGGATTTTCATTGCCCGTGGTGAACATTTGCAGGTCAGCGTAAAAATGTCCGGTGTTGTCGTTGTTGGCAGGCTCGCTATCAAAGTAGATGCTGGCGTCCGTACTCTTTAGCTCCACTTCTACACCAATTTGACCCAAAGATTGCTTGATAATTTCCTGAGTTTTTTGTCGCAGGGGATTCACTGATGTTTGGAACAACACCTTCATTTCAACACCATCTTTATCCCGCACCTTGTTGTTGTTGGTGTCCTTCCAGCCAGCTTCATCCAAAAGTGCCGCCGCTTTTTCTAGGTTGTATTCGTAGGCGGTGTTTTTGGAGGCAACATTTTCTGGGGCAGCCAAGAAATTGGCCGTGGCTTGCCCAGCTTTGCCATAAAGCTGATTGGCAATCGTGTCTCGATCCATCGCCAAATTAAAGGCTTGCCTCACCTTCAAATCGCTAAAGAAAGGGTGCTTGGTGCTCTTGTGGGCGCGTTCTCCATCCACCTCTTGGTTGGGATCCGCAAACTGGAACATGATCCGCTCCACATCTGGCCCTGGTTTGGGATAGACATACCCCATCCCGGCGGCTTCCATTTGTCCTAACACAGAAGCTTCCACCTGAACGTTCCAGGCATAGTCAGCATCTCCGGTCTGTAACACCGCCCGTGCCGCCGAGGTGGCATCCCCGCCCCCCTTCAGTTCCAGCCGCTTAAAATAGGGCTTGCCAGGTTCGCGGAAATTGGGATTGGCTTCATACACCGCCACATCCCCCGGCTTAAATTCCACCAATTTGAACGGACCAGTGCCAATGGGAGCTAAGTTGGCAGGTGCTTCCCGTGATTTCGCCCCCAAAAAGGGTTCAAAAATATGTTTTGGCAAAATCTGTCCGTTGATCCCGACAAACGGCGATGCCCAAGCAGCAGTCGGTTCCTTAAAGGTAATTTTGACCGTAGTGGGATCCACCGCTTCGACACTAGCAATCCCCTCGTAGCTGGAGGTGGTGACGGCAGCAGATTCCGGATCGGTGATGAAGGTATAGGTAAACACCACATCATCGGCGGTAAAGGGCTGTCCATCCGACCATTTCACATCCGGTTTCAGCTTCCAGGTGACGGTTTTGTAGTCACTGCTGATGCCGCCGTTTTCCACCGTGGGAGCTTCCGCCGCTAAAATCGGGATGAGGGTTCCACTCCGGTCAAAACTGGCCAATGGTTCATAGGTGATGCGGCTGGCTTCAAAATCTTTGGTTCCTGTGGAGAGATGGGGATTCAAGATGGTGGGAGCCTGCCAATAAAGCATCCGCAAGGTGTCGGCTGATTGGGCTTGCACAGGAGTCCAAAGACTCAAGCCACCCATCATGACGATTAGGGGGAACATTAACGGAATGATCAACAGGCGCATCTTAAGTAACCGCGACCGAAATATCTGCCAACTCATGAAAAACTACCTCGTTTGTTTGGAATAAATAAAGCTTGGAAGGGATCCCATTGCCGATTTTTATCTGCTAGCTGAGACAATCGGTGGGAGAGAAGCGTTGCTAGCCGTCTGTCTTACATAGACTAAATTCCCCCCTGAGCTTGATGCCCTGAGACTGATTCTGGCCTGACAAAAGTTCCCTAAACCGTGATGTAGGGGGTTATCCTTTGCGATTGTTGAC
Source organism: Cyanobacteriota bacterium (assembly GCA_033764955.1). Taxonomy (GTDB): domain Bacteria; phylum Cyanobacteriota; class Cyanobacteriia; order Thermostichales; family Thermostichaceae; genus JANRIL01. The sequence continues at coordinate 24,297 of JANRIL010000013.1, forward strand.
AACTCCTGACCTTTGAGGGGGATATACGGATCGGCGTATGACAAACCCTATCATTAGCAGATTTTGACCAGAAATCTACCAAGGCTATAGAGTAGCAGTAACTTGCCAAAATTATGTGGCAACCTATACCGTCTGCCTAGGGCAAGCTGGCTATCTTCAACAATTCTTAAAGCCCTCCTCGGCATTTTTGAAATGGGCATTTTTGACCGGACTTTATTAACAGATTGGGGATCCCTTCTCAGTTGCTTGATTTAACCGATAAACTATGTCAGATCTGCCGCCATAGTTAGGGGATTAAGCGTTGCCCATCACCCACCCACCCACCCGCCCATCCGCCCGCCGCCTCCTTGTCTGTGGCGTGAATTCTCCTCAAGGGATCCCCTTTGCCCTCAGCCCATGCCCTACCCCGCATCGAGGAACCCCCTGAGCTATGGGTCGATTATTGGAAGTAAGCCATCTGCAAACCCGCTTTTTTACCCAAGATGGTGTGGTGCAAGCCGTTAACGACGTGTCCTTCACCCTGGAGGAAGGGGAAACCTTGGGCATTGTCGGCGAATCGGGATCCGGCAAAAGCATCAGTATGCTCTCGCTGATGCGTTTGATTCCTTCTCCCCCCGGCAAGATTACCCAGGGATCGGTGCGCTTTGAGGGTCACGATTTGCTCACGCTGTCGGAAGCCCAGATGCGGCGGATTCGAGGGAACAAGATTGCCATGATCTTTCAAGATCCCATGACATCCCTCAATCCGGTGCTGCGGGTGAGTCGGCAGATTATGGAAGCCCTGCAATTACACTGTGGCATGAGTGCGGAGCAGGCTCGGCAACGGGCGATTGAATTGTTGGAGTTGGTAGGGATCCCGGCGGCACGGGAGCGAGTGGATCACTATCCCCATCAGTTTTCCGGCGGGATGCGACAACGGGTGATGATTGCGATGGGGCTATCCTGTCGGCCTCGCCTGTTGATTGCTGATGAACCCACCACCGCGTTAGATGTGACGATTCAGGCCCAAATTGTCGAGTTGATCAAACAACTGCGGGATGAAATCGGCATGGCGATCATCTGGATTACCCATGATCTGGCTTTCTTGGCGGGGATCGCCGACCGGATTTTGGTGATGTATGCCGGGCAGGTGGTGGAAGAAGCCCCCTTACATGCCCTCTACAAAACCCCCCGCCACCCCTACACCATTGGTCTGCTACAAAGTATCCCCCGTTTGGATGCGGCTCGACCTGTGCGCCTCCAACCGATTGAAGGCTTGCCCCCCGATCTGATCCACTATCCCCAAGGCTGTCCGTTTGCCCCCCGTTGTCGGTTTGCGGTGGAGCGTTGCCAACAGGAGGATCCCCCATTGGAAGCGGTTGAGCCGCAGCATCACGTCGCCTGTTGGGTCAAACCAGAGGGATCCCAATACCTGGAGGGATGGGGCGGGGAGGAAAGGGTGGAGAGCCAGAACCATGCTTAACGCCCCCAGCCCCCCGAATCAGTCGGTTGCTACCCAACCCCTTGTGCGGGTAGAAAATTTGCAGATGCACTTTCCCATTTGGCAGGGACTTCTGCTGAAGCGACAGGTGGGATCCATCAAAGCGGTGGATGGTCTCGATTTTCAGATTTATCGGGGAGAAACCCTCGGCTTAGTGGGAGAGTCGGGCTGTGGCAAAAGTACGACCGGACGCCTGTTGCTGCAACTGATTCGCCCCACCGCCGGACATGTCTATTTTGAAGATGTCGATCTCACCCAACTAGAGGGAGAAGAGCTGCGGTTGATGCGCCGCCGCTTGCAAATGGTGTTTCAGGATCCCTACGCCTCCCTCAACCCCCGCCAGACCGTCGGATCGATCGTCGGGGAACCCCTGACGGTTTTTCATATCGCCAACGGGCAAGAGCAACAGCAACGGGTCAAGGAGCTCTTGCAGGTGGTAGGACTCAACCCCAGCTTTATCCATCGCTATCCCCACGAGTTTTCGGGGGGGCAGCGGCAACGGATTGTGATCGCCCGCGCCTTGGCTCTCAATCCTGATTTTGTGGTGTGTGACGAACCCATTTCGGCCTTGGATGTCTCGATTCAGGCGCAGGTGGTCAACCTCCTAGAGGAATTACAGGAGCAATTTGGCCTGACCTATCTGTTTATTGCCCATGATTTAAGCGTGGTTCGTCACATCTCGGATCGGGTGGCTGTCATGTATTTGGGCAAAATCGTCGAACTCGCCGATCGCCATGAACTTTATGACCATCCCCTTCATCCCTATACCCAAGCCCTCCTTTCGGCGGTGCCAATTCCCGACCCGGTGATCGAAGCCAAACGGGAGCGGATCATCTTGCAGGGGGATGTGCCCAGTCCCGTCAGCCCACCCCAAGGATGCCGTTTTCATACCCGTTGTCCGGTAGCCATGGATGTCTGTCGTCATGCTCCCGCTCCGGTCTTTCAAGATGCTGGGGGGGGGCACTTCGTGGCCTGTCACCTGGTGGGGTGAACTACCCCGCCCAGAAGGGGATGGGGAGTTCCGGGCAATCTTGTTAAAAGGGGGAATGCGGAGTCGGGGAATAGGGATCCCTTGATAACGCCTATAATAAGCCAGGAAGCGGCTTTCGCGGTTTTGTAGTTATGCCCCCCCAGCCTCAAGGATTTTCCCGCCCGCCAAACTCTCTGGGATCCCCCTCCCCTCAACAGGTGCAGCACTGGCTAGCCGCCGCCTGTGATCACCATCAGCAGGGAAACCTAGCCGAGGCTGAACGGGGTTATCAAACCGTCCTCAAGGCAATGCCCCATCATCCCGAAGCCCTTCATCTCTACGGGGTTTTGCAGCAGCAGATCGGGGCGTTACCAGAGGCGATTCGCTTGATGCAACAAGCCATCAGCCTGCAACCCAACTATGCCGATGCCCACTATAATCTAGCGATTGCCCTGAAAACGGCAGGGCGCTTGTCAGAGGCCATCGCCAGCTTCCGGCAGGCTTTGCGTTGGGATCCTGGGGATCCCGAACTACTCTTTAACCTAGGCATGACTCAGCGCTTAGCTGGAGAGCTACCCGCCGCTATTGAGAGTTTGCGGGCAGCTCTTCGTTTGCGCCCCCATTATGGCGAGGCTGCCTGCGGGTTAGGAATTGCTCTGCGGGATGTGGGGGAGGAGGAAGCCGCCCGTCAGATATTTCGGCAGGCTCTGGAATGGGATCCCCAGGATGTGGCGGCAGGATTAGGCTGGTGTGTGGCGCATTTGCCGATCATTTATCCCGATTCCCCCAGCATCCTGCTGGCACGCCAGGGCTATCAGCAAGCCTTGCAGGAGTTGACTCAGCGGTTGGATCTGCGGGATCCCACTACCCTAGAGCGGGCGGCAGCAGCGGTGGGGGTGACCCAACCGTTTTATTTGCCCTATCAAGGTCAAAATGATCGCTCCCTGCAAACCCTTTATGGACAATGGCTGGGTCGGATCATGGCCGCTCGCTATCCCCAGTGGAGCCTGCCTCTAGCAGTTCCGCCCCTGCCTCCCCGCATTAAGGTCGGATTCGTTTCTGGATTTTTTCGCGATCATTCCGTCTGGAAGATTCTCAGTAAGGGCTGGATCGAGCAACTGAATCGCCAGCAATTTAGTGTGCATTTGTTTCATACTTCCGCTCAACAGGATGCGATCACGCTAGGCATTGCTCAGCAAGTGGATCAATGGGTAGAAGGCTATGGGTTTGAGGAGCTTTGCCAGCAAATCCGAGAGGCGCATTTGCATGTCATCATTTATCCCGAACTGGGCATGGATCCCTTAAGTCTCCGGCTGGCAACGTTGCGGTTAGCACCTGTGCAATGTATGGCTTGGGGACATCCCGAAACTTCAGGATTAACTACGATTGACTATTTTTTAAGCAGTGATGAAATGGAAAGTCCGGCAGGGGCTGATCACTACACAGAAACGTTAATTCGTCTGCCCCATCTCAGCACTTACTATACCCCTCAGTCCGTCACTCCGGCGGCTCTCGATTTCGGGCAGTGGGGAATCGAACCGGATAGGATCCATTATCTTTGTGCCCAGTCATTATTTAAGTATTTGCCGGAATACGATCAGGTGTTTAGCCGGATTGCCCAGCAAGTTCCCTCCTGTCAGTTTTTGTTTTTGCAGGGACAACTCTCTGCTGCTTTAGTGGAGCGATTTCGCCAACGGTTGCAACGAAATTTCGCCGAATATGGACTCGATGCTCAGGATCATGTGGTGATACTTCCCCCCCTCAATCCTCAAGAATATGCCGCCTACAATGCCCTCGCAGATATTTATTTAGACAGTATTGGCTGGTCAGGGGGCAATACCACCTTAGAGTCACTGCCCTTTCAAATACCTATGGTTACCCTGCCGGGATCCCTGATGCGTTCTCGCCATACGGCAGCTATCCTCCACCAAATGGGGATCCCTGAACTGATTGCCACTAATGTGGAGGACTATATCCAGCTAGCTATCCGTTTGGGGAAAGATCCTGATTATCGGCAAGCAATAGCCAACCAAATTGCTGAAAACAGGCATCGAGTTTATCAGGATTTGGCTCCCATTACCGCCTTAGAAAAATTTCTAACCGAGGTTGTTTCCCAACCCATAAAGTTAGTTAATAAACAGTGTGGGTAGATAAGGGATTAGTTTTCTGCTGTATTGATGATGCGCCTTCCCCCCATACCTCTTGAACCCAATTCCTTGATTCCTTTCCCTGATCTCTGCTTTAGTGAAAGCTAGCTCAAATCCGTATGGCAGCTCATGTTCAATCGATTGGGATCCCGCAAACTCTGGGGCTTCTTTCTGGTGGGAAATCTGGCTTTGGCTCTGGCGAGTCCCTCGCCTACCTCCGCAGGCCCCTTGCCCCCTCCGGTGTGGGGGGATCCCAGTTGTGCCGTTGCTCCGGCTGAGCGGGTGGCCAAACGAGAACTGTTGCAGGAAAGCTTAGGGGATCCCGCCCGCTTGCCCGCCTACCAGGCCAAACTGGCGGCCCATCGTCTCACCCTTGCCCGTTGTCGCGCCCAAACTTGGCCGACGACCCAGGCCACTTGGCTGCGCCTATACGCCTATGACGCCCAACCGGGGGTTTTAGCCGATGTTTTGGATCGGATTGTCAATCGGGGCTATAACCGAGTTTTTGTGGAAGTTTTTTATGACGGACGGGTGCTTTTGCCCGTCAACGCCAACCCTACCCCTTGGCGCTCTGTTTTGCAGGAGGCGGTTGCGGAGGGGCAGGTGGATGCCAACAGGGATCTCTGGGCCGAAACGGTTCGTCTCGCCCATGAGCGAGGGTTGGAAGTCTATGGCTGGATGTTTGCCCTTAACTTTGGCTATGGCTACAGCGACGATCCTCGCCGCGCCCCTGTCTTTGCCCGCAACGGAGCCGGAGAAAGTAGCATTGCCCAAGCCCGTTTCGACCCTGCGCTGCTCAAAGACGGACGAGCCTTCTACGAAGATGCCTACGAAACCGAACACCTTTTTGTAGATCCCTATCATCCCAAAGCCCAGGCGGATTTGCTGGCCGCCGTCAAAGCGATGCTACTCCCGCAACCAAACGGGATCCTTTTTGACTACATCCGCTACCCCACGCCTTTGGCGGCTGATACGTTGGTGACCCAACCTCAGGATCTGTGGATTTATGGGGAAGCCTCCCAGCAAGCCCTCCAGCAGCGATTCGCAAGCCCTCAGCAGCAAGCCCTGCTGCAAAGATTTTTGGCAACAGGTCGCCTAACCCCTGAAGATATTGCTCAAACCGACTTGTCTTTTGCCGATTCTCTGCCCTGGTTTGCTACCGATCCCTTTTGGTCAGAAAGGCAGCGCGCCGAGAAGTATCAAGCCTATTTTTGGCAACAAGTTGTGGAACATGCTTACTCCGGTGTCTTACAGTTTTTGCAGACAGTTAGCGAGTCAGCTCTCCAACAAGGGATCTCGGTGGGTGGAGTGTTTTTCCCAGGGGGAAATCGGGCGGAATCGGGCGGATTTGATGCGCGGATGCAGCCGTGGGATCGCTTTCCCAGCAACATCGAGCGCCATCCCATGAGCTATGCCATTTGTCAGGATGGGGGAGCTGATTGTGTCGCCGCACAGGTCGGGGATGTTTTGCAACAATCCTTGCCAGCTACCCTGGTTTGTCCGGTCTTAGCAGGCACGTGGGGGCAATCGTTTGGTGGACACGCTAGTCTAGAGGTGCAAATGCAGGCGATTCAATCGGCTCATCCTCAACTGACCTGCATCAGCCATTTTGTTTATGCCTGGATGGAACCGGATTCTGATCGAGATCGCAAGGCTGGAATTGGCCTAGGAGATTGGGTAGATGAGGACTAGGGTTGATTTAGCTTACTCGGCGGGAAGCCCCGCACCGTAACCGATAGGGTCGGTGTCGGGATGATAGCCAGGGTCAGCGTACTCCGCACAATTTGGACTAGCCGACCAACTGTTGCTATGGTGTTTCCAAGTGGGGTTGGGCGTCGCCTCACTATAAAACGCGAAGTCCTGAAAAGGATGGAGAAGCCCACACCGCATGTTTGCATCGGTGATGGGAGTACGTCACGGTTTACTCTCCTCAATCAGATCGGCAATAGTTTGGGTGAGGTGGGCAATTTCTGCTTCTGTAGTGAAGTAATGCACAGAGGCTCGTAGGCAGTAGGGATCCCCTAGCGACCGGAGCAGAATATTTCGCTGGGCTAGCTGGGCTTCCATCCCCACCGGATCTTGTCCAGCTACCGTAAACGAGACCAAGCCTGACTGGGGTGGATCGGGGCTGAGAATTGTCACCTGTGGGAGCTGGCGAAGGGATTGGGTAAGCAAGCGGCTCAAAGCCAGTTGCTGTTGATAGCGCTGCTGAGGGGATCCCCATTGGTTATGGATATCCAGGGCTGTTTGCCAGCCCACTAAGAGCGACCAAGCGGTGGTGGCTACTTCAAATTGACGGGCTTCCCCCGCGCAGGCCAAGGAGCGCCAGCCAACGTAGGTGGGCAGCAGATGGGGGTGAGCTTGCGCCGAAATATAAAGCGCCCCCACACCCGCAGGACCACACAGCCATTTGTGTCCGGTGAAGGCATAAAAATCAACCCCTTCAGCCTGCATATCTAAAGGCAGAACTCCTACCGACTGGGCAGCATCCACATGCAGGAGCACCCCCCGTTGATGGCAACAGTCGGCAATCGGGCGCAAGGGCAAAACCCGCCCCGTATTCCACAAAACATGGCTAATCACCACCATGCGGGTGCGATCCGTCAGGGCAGCGGCTATCGTCGCAACCGGATCGGGGGCGTGCATCAGGGGTAGTAGCACCGTCTCCACCTGAAAACGAGCCTGCAATGACTCAAGAATGGCGAGCACCCCAGGATGTTCAGCATCCGATAGAAGGATTTGATCGCCTGCCTGCCAATTGAGTCCCCAGAGGGGAATGTTCATGCCTAGGGTGGTGCTTTCCGTCAGGCAAATCCGATCAGGGGTCGTTTGCAAAGTAGTGGCGAGCGTCTCCCGCACCCCCTTGGCTTGCGCCTGTACCCAGTTGTTCACCGTTGTACAAAAAGGCCCTTCTTTCTGCTCATATTCATAGGCTTTTTGAATGGCTTGCACTACCACCTGGGAGAGGGGCCCCTGCCCACCAAAATTAAGATAGGTTTTGTGGGCGAGTGCTGGAAACTGCTGACGATAGGATGCTCCGTCAATCATGCCATAGGGATCCCTTCAAGGAAGTGCAGATTACAAGCGTAAACCAGAAGTGGGAATCTATTTCAGTGCCAATCCAGCAAACGTCATTCAAATCAGTAGAACCAACAGGCCAATCAGGGGCTAGAAGGTTTCTGGGTCAGGCATGGCCGACTCCCGATCCTGGCGGGATCCCAATAAATCTAGGCGCTCGACGCTGATCACAGGTTTTTGCCGATCCTCGCCACTCTGACGGTCTTTCCAGCGATCAAATTTGAGGGATCCTGTCACGCCGATCAGACTACCCTTGCGGACATATTCTCCAGCAATCTCAGCGGTGCGCCCCCAAATCTCTAGATCAAACCAATCCGGTTGATCCTCACCTTTGCGGCGGCGGTTGACCGCCATGGTAAAGTTGCACACCACTTTTCCCGATTCAAAATAGCGCAGTTCGGGATCCTTACCCGCCCGTCCCACCAGGGTTACCGTATTCAGGCTCATCGCTGATGCTCCTGTTAGACACCATTCGTCAGGTCTACTTTACCCCAATTTGTTGAGGGAAACCGAATCAAGCTTATGGCCACCTCGATTAATTACCTTATTGCGAAAACTAACCACGGTATACGAGGATATTCTCAACAAACACCTCTATTTTTCGAGGTGCCCTTATCCGTCTTTCAATTCCCGTTGGGTGTCTCGCTTAATTTGTTTTTCTTTGAGGGATTGGCGTTTGTCGTAGAGTTTTTTACCACGAGCCACGGCAATATGGGCTTTGATCCAGCCTCGACTGAGAATCAACTTGAGGGGAATCACGGTTAAGCCTTTTTGTTCCACCAAGCCCATCAAACGGTTGATCTCTTTACGGTGTAACAACAACTTGCGGCGGCGGGTCGGATCATGGTTGAAGACTTTGCTGGCGGTAGTGTGGGGAGAAATGTGCATGTTGTGCAGCCACGCTTCTCCATCCCGAAACAGGGTAAAGGAGTCTTGCAGATTGGCTTTGCCCGCCCGAATCGACTTCACCTCAGTTCCGGTCAATTCAATACCCGCTTCAAAGGTTTCTAAAATTTCGTATTCAAACCGAGCGCGGCGGTTATCCACAATGGTTTTGTAGTCTTGGCTGATAGCCATGGTCCGGATCCCTAAACCTAATGTTCAGCGCTAGTGAGCTTGCTGTTGATTTCTATGATGGCCTTATCTTAGGAAGTTGGACTAGCCTGTGGGTAAAAGGTTCTCCCTCAGGAGATTTCCCCGGATTCGGCACAACGACTCAGGTTGCGCTGAGGCAGGGTAACGGTAAAGGTGGAGCCGTGCTGAGGAGTGCTTTCCACCTGAATCTGCCCCTGGTATTGGTCAACAATCGCTTTGACAATCGCCAACCCCAACCCAGAGCCACGGGGGTGACCGGAGGGATCCCAGGTTACCTGACTACGGGCTGGATCCCCGCGAAAAAATCGGTCAAACAGGCGGGGCAGGGCACTCGCCGCAATACCGATGCCTGTATCCACCACCTGCAATTGCAGATAGGTTTGCCCAGAGCGTAGGCTGGGCTTGAGGCAGACGGTCACCTTGCCCCCCGCCGGGGTATAGGTGAGGGCGTTGTCCAGCAGATTGGTGATCAGTCGCGCCAGATGATCGGGATCCCCCCAGAGAGTAAACGCCTGATCCGACCAACCGTTCTCCGCCACGGGATCCAAAATCTCTAGCGAGAGGGAAATATCTTTCTGGTGAGCCAGGGTTTGTTGTTCCTCCACTACCTGCCAAAGCAGGGCATCCAACAGGCAGCACTGGGGATGGGCAGGCAACATCCCACTGTCTTGCCGAGCTAAGAACAACAAATCATCCACTAAGCGACCTAAACGGCGGGTCAACCGCTCGATTACCTGCCAACTGCGCTGTTCTTGCTCCCCCAGATGCGGATCCGCCAACGCCACCTGCACATGGGTTTGAATGCTGGCTAGGGGGCTTCGCAATTCGTGGGAGGCATCCGCCGTAAACTGTTTAAGGCGTTGATAGGCATCTCCGATGGGTTGCATAGCCAGTCCGGCCAACGACCAACCGACAGCCCCGACAAACCCGACGGTCACCACGACTCCCAAACCGAGATCTAGCAACAACTGCTGAGTGGGTTTGGTCACTTCAAACCAGGGGTGACTGACCCGCAGATATCCCAAAATTTGCCCATCCACCCGAATCGGATCCGTATATTGACGGAGCCAATAACCGGAGGCTAAAAACACCGTTTGAATGCCCGTCCGCTTCAGCAAAGGGACTTGCAACACCTGCAACGCCGTTGACCAGATCAATTCTCCCCGGTCATTAAACCACTCCAGATCGATGTGGTCGTCTTCTAGGGTATCGGGGTGGTTGCGAAAACTTTGTTCGGGGTTAACCTGCCAGACGCCCTGATGGGCTTCGATCACCAGGGATCGCTCGACAATTTCCACCACATGGCCTAGAGTGTCATCCACCCGCTCGATCAGGGTGGCTCGTACATAGCCATAAACCCCACTGGCAAAAACCAGCAACAACACCGCCGTCACCGCCGTATACCAGAGAGCCAAGCGGCGGCGGGTGGAGAGCAACATTTCGTCCTGCTTGCCCATCATTGCTCTGAACTCATGGGGTTTCTCCGGCAGCAAAGCGGTAGCCCTTGCCATAGACCGCCCGAATCAGGGGGGATCCCTCACCCTCGATCTTGCGGCGTAATAAGCGCACCTGCGCCGCTAAAACATTGCTGCTGGGTTTCTCCTCCAACGGCCAAAGATGTTGATGGATCTGGTCGTGACTGAGCAGTTGCCCAGGATGACGCATGAAAAATTGCAACAGTTGAAATTCTTTTTCGGAAAGATCGATCACCCGTCCTTGCCGATAAGCTAGGCGATTGTCACAATCTAACTCTAGGTCTGCCACCTGCAACTTAGTAGTGGGGGAAGGTGGCGTAGGGGATCCTGAGGAGCGGCGCAGCAAAGCTCGCACCCGTGCCAACAATTCCCGCAGTTCAAAAGGTTTGATCAGATAGTCATCCCCCCCCACATCCAAGCCCTGCACCCGATCATCGAGGGTATCTTTGGCGGTGAGAAACAGGACAGGGGTGAGGTTGCCCGCCGAGCGCAGGTACCGACAGATCTCCAATCCCGATACCCAGGGCAACATCCAATCCAAGATCAACAGATGATAGGGAACCGTCACCAGGCTGGGATCCTCCTGTCGCAGAAGATCCAAAGCCTTTTGTCCATCGTAGGCCACATCCACCTGATAGCCTTCACGGGCAAAGAGCTGAGCCAATGAGTCCGTCAACTCCCGCTCGTCATCCACCAACAAAATTGGCATTGACCCATAATCCTGATCTGTTCTACGCTTCTGCCCGAATTTTGGCACAATCCAGCGTAGGGATCCCTTCACCCTTGGCTGAGATCATGCCGGCAGAAAATGGATGGATTTTCACAATAAATACGATTGATTCTTATCCGCTTCTCAACCAATTTTGGGTCAGTTCGGGTGGAATGGAAGAAAGCGGTGCCGGAGACTCCCCCCAGTCGCGTCTTCTTTTATCCTTTTTTACCCACCGCCAGGAATCTTCAGGAATCTTTATGAATATCTCCCAATCCGTTGCTTTCGTGACCGGAGCTAATCGTGGCATTGGCAAAGCTTATGTGGAAGCCCTCCTCCAAGGGGGATCCCGGCGGGTTTATGCCGCTGCCCGACAGGTGGATAGTCTTGCGCCGGTAGTTGCCCTCGATCCGCAACGGGTGGTTGCCCTGCCCCTCGACATCACCCAACCCCAACAGATCGCGGCGGTGTCAGCTCAGGCTAGCGATGTCACCCTCTTGATTAACAATGCTGGGGTGATCGGATCGGGGGGATTTTTGGCCGATCATGCTCTAGAGACCGCCCATCAGGAGATGGACACCAATTATTTTGGAACCTTAGCCATGATGCGAGCTTTTGCCCCCATCCTCAAAGCCAACGGCGGTGGCGGAATGGTCAATATGCTGAGTGTAGTTGCCCATGCTAATGCTCCTGTGTTTGGTTCCTACAGTGCCTCTAAAGCCGCTCTTTATTCTCTCACCCAAGGGATGCGTGCCCAGTTAGCCAGCCAAGGGATCCGAGTGTTTGCCGTCTTTCCGGGGCCTGTTGATACTGCCATGGCGGCTGGACTGCCTGTGGATAAAACCCCTCCTCTACAAGTCACTACTTATGTCTTAGGGGCTATCGAGCAGGGTATCGAAGACATTTATCCGGATCCCACCGCCCAGCAGATCGAGGCTGGGATCCATCAGGATCGCAAAGCAGTGGAACGACAATTTGCCAGTTGGTTGCCGTAATCTCTGGATGTCCACTCTGTCTGGGTAGGGAATGAGGGCTAACAAAGGGAGGCTTTCCAGGCAATCGGGTGGGTTCGTTTACAATTAAGATACAAATTAAGCGATGTAAAAATTCCTGCCAGACCTTTCCGAAGCGGTTCAGTCGGCGGGATCCCTTTACCCACTCCCTACCTCCTTTTCTCACGCGATGGCTATGCTGCGCCCTCTCTCTGGCAACCAAATCCGGCAGATTTTCCTCGACTTCTATGCCCAACGGGAACACCACATCTTGCCGAGTGCCTCGCTAGTGCCAGAAGATCCGACGGTGTTGCTGACCATTGCCGGGATGCTCCCCTTCAAACCGATCTTTTTGGGGCAGCGCCCCGCCCCCCATCCCCGTGCCACCACCGCTCAAAAATGCATCCGCAACAACGATATCGAAAACGTTGGGCGAACCGCTCGCCACCACACCTTCTTCGAGATGCTGGGCAACTTTAGCTTTGGCGACTACTTCAAAAAAGAAGCCATTGCCTGGGCCTGGGAGTTAGTCACTGAGGTCTTTGGTCTGCCCGCCGAGCGGCTGGTGGTGAGTGTGTTTCGGGAGGATGATGACGCTTTTGCCATCTGGCGCGATCAGATCGGGATCCCTGCCCACCGCATTCAACGCATGGATGAGGCTGACAACTTCTGGGCATCTGGCCCAACAGGTCCCTGCGGCCCCTGCTCGGAAATCTACTACGACTTTAAGCCAGAACTGGGGGATGGCCATATCGATCTGGAGGATGACACCCGCTTTTTAGAGATCTATAACTTGGTGTTTATGGAGATGAACCGCGATGCCAACGGTCATCTTACCCCTCTTGCCCAACAAAATATCGACACCGGACTGGGGTTGGAGCGGCTAGCCCAGGTGTTGCAGGGGGTACCGAATAACTACGAAACGGACTTGATCCTGCCCATCATCGAAACGGCGGCTGAGATTGTCGGGATCCCCTATGCTCAAGCCTCACCTCCTCAGAAGATCTCCTTTAAGGTGATCGGTGACCACCTGCGCGCCGTCATGCACATGCTCAGTGATGGCATCCTACCCGCCAACACCGATCGGGGCTATGTACTGCGGCGTTTGTTGCGGCGAGTCGTCCGGCATGGTCGCCTGCTGGGGATCCAAACAGTCTTCACCCCTCAAGTGGTAGAAACGGCCATTCAACTGGCGGAAGGGGCTTATCCACAAGTCCGGCAGCAGGAGCATCTGATCAAAAGTGAACTGCAACGGGAAGAAGAACAATTTCTCCGCACCCTAGAGCGGGGAGAGCGCCTGCTGCTGGAGCTTTTTGAAGATAAGCAGTCCCCGATTCTTTCCGGTGCAGATGCTTTCAAGCTGTTTGACACCTACGGCTTTCCTCTGGAACTGACCACCGAGATTGCTGCCGAACACGGATTTACGGTTGATCTGGCGGGCTTTGAGCAAGAGATGGAACAACAGCGGCAACGGGCGAGAGCGGCTCACCAAACCCTCGACCTCACCGTTGACATCACCTCAGAAGTGCAGTTTCGGGAAGTCCAAGGCACTCATTTTGTCGGATACCAGAACCTTGATAGTTCAGCTACAGTCAAAGTCTTATTTATGGAGGGTCATTCTGTAACTGAAGCCCCATCGGGTAGTCAGGTAGAGGTGATCTTAGATCAAACCCCCTTTTACGCCGAATCTGGGGGACAAGTGGGCGATCGCGGCTACCTCTCCGGTGATCAGGTAGTGGTGCGGATTGAAGATGTGCAGAAGAAAGAGAATTATTTTGTCCATGTCGGACGGGTGGAACGGGGCACGCTCAAGCTGGGATCCCTGGTCACCGCTCAGATCGACCGTGCTTGTCGGCGGCGTGCCCAAGCTAACCACTCTGCCACCCACCTTTTGCAGGCTGCCCTCAAATTAGTGGTGGGAGACTCCATTGCCCAGGCGGGATCCCTGGTCTCGTTTGATCGATTACGCTTTGACTTCACCTGCCCTCGCCCCCTCACCCCCTCCGAACTGCAAACCATCGAAGACCACGTTAACCTCTGGATCAGCGAAGGCCATAGTGCCGATGTCGCCGTGATGACCCTTGACACCGCCAAAGCGAGGGGAGCTACCGCCATGTTTGGAGAGAAGTATGGCGAGCAGGTGCGGGTGATCGACTTTCCAGGCGTTTCTATGGAGTTGTGTGGCGGTACCCACGTCAGTAACACCGCCGAGATCGGCCTTTTCAAAATCATCTCCGAAACGGGTATCTCGGCAGGGATACGCCGCATCGAAGCGGTAGCTGGCCCCTCCGTACTTGCCTATTTGAATGAGCGGGATAGTGTGGTGCGAGCGTTGACCCAGCAATTCAAAGTTAAGCCAGCCGACCTCCCCGAACGCATCCATACTCTGCAAGCAGAACTGAAAACCACCCAGAAGGAACTGGACGACGCCCGTCATCGACTGGCCTTGCTGCAAGCCGACGCTCTCCTCTCCCAAGCCGAAGCGATCGGCGACCAAAAAATCCTTCTGGCCAGCTTGGACTCAACTGACCCAGAAGCCCTCAAAAATGCCGCCGAACACCTCCTGCACCGTCTGGGATCCGGTGCTGTTGTCCTGGCTTCTGCACCCGCCTCTGACCGCGTCAGTCTGGTGGCCGCCTTTAGTCCAGAAGTTCAAGCCCGTGGTCTGAAAGCGGGAGCCTTTATTGGAGAGATCGCCAAGATCACGGGCGGCGGGGGCGGCGGACGACCCAACCTTGCCCAAGCCGGGGGTAAAGACCCTCAACGGATCCCTGCTGCCCTAGAAAAAGCTCGCCTGCAACTGCTCAAGTCCCTCACGGTGAATTAAGCTGTTAGCAGAAAACTGTGCGGGTTGATCGGCTAGGTATCCTCCTTCCCTGATACCTAAGGCTTTTACACCCCTTTTTCCCTCCTTCCGCCTGACACCAAATCTGTTATGCCGACAACCATGACTCTTAACCGTATCCTGCTGGTGGAAGACGATCCCGATATCCAAGCGGTAGCCAAACTAGCCCTAGAAGCGGTAGGGGGGTTTACGGTCAACATTTGCAGTTCGGGCAGAGAAGCGTTGCAGATGGCTCCCCAATTCTCCCCCGATCTGATTTTGTTGGATGTCATGATGCCCGGTATGGATGGCCCCTCTACCCTCAAGGCGCTGCGGGAACTGGCAACCTTTCCGACTGTACCTGTAATATTTATGACTGCAAAAGTGCAAACTCATGAGGTAGAAGGATACAAGCAGCTCGGGGCGATGGATGTCATCTCTAAGCCTTTCGATCCCATGACCCTTTCTTCTCAAATCAATGACATCTGGTTGCGGCATCATGCCAAGTAGTCCTCCTCAAGATATTCGTGCTCAATTGGAGGGGTTGCGCCGTACTTATGCAGCCCAGCTAGAGATGCGGGTGGAGCAAATCGAAGATGCTTGGAATCAGCTTCTCCATAACAACTGGGATCCGGCCATCTTGCAAACCCTTCACCGCATGGTGCATACGCTGGCGGGATCCGGGGCAACCTTTGGCTTTCACTATCTGAGCAACGTGGCGCGCACCCTAGAAGTGTTATTGGGGGGGGTGCTAGAGGCCGGAACGGCTCCGATTGCTCTGCAACGCATTCAGATTCACACGCTGCTAGCCTCCCTAAAACAAGCCGTTACCCACTCGGAGCAGATGCTTCCTCCTCCCGATTTGGTGGATCATGTGCCTTCCCTGGATTCACCCATTTATGATGAAAACAATCGCCTCATTTATTTAGCCGATGATGATCTGGAACTAGCCAAAGACTTAGCCTTGCAAATTAGCTATTTTGGTTATGAAATTGAAATTTTTTCCGATTGTCAGCTTTTGATTGCCGCTACTCAAGAGAATCGACCTGCCGCCATCATTAGTGATATTGTCTTTCCTAACAGTCCCTCAGCAGGGATTGAGATGGTCAATAGCCTGAAGCAACTTTCTGAAGCCGTCACTCCACCTATTTTATTTATTTCCGTCCGCGATGATTTGACGGCTCGATTGGAAGCTGCCAGAGCAGGGGTCAAGGCTTTTTTTACCAAGCCCGTCAATGTGCCCCAACTCATCGACAAACTGGACGAACTAACTACCACTCGTGCCCAAGAACCCTATCGCATTTTGATCGTCGATGACGAAGCTTATTTAGCCACCTATTACTCGCTAATTTTGCAGCAGGCACACATGTTAGCCGCTGTGGTAACGGATCCTGCCGATCTCATGGTGGCTCTAGATGAGTTTAATCCTGACTTGATTTTGATGGATGTTTATATGCCGAATTGTACAGGCATGGAACTGGCTACGGTAATTCGTCAACAGGAGAGTTATGTCGGGATCCCGATTGTTTTTCTCTCAACGGAAACCAACATACATAAGCAATTGATTGCGATGAGTTTGGGGGGAGATGACTTTTTAACTAAGCCCATTGAGCCTGAGCATTTAATCATGGCGGTAGCCTCCCGCTCCCGCCGCTCGCGCACCCTTCGCTCCCTGATGACTCGGGATAGCTTGACAGGGTTACTGAATCACACCAAGACCAAAGATCAGTTGCTCTACGAAGTTTTACGGGCAGAACGGCAGGGAACCCAGGTGGTTTTTGCCATGATTGATTTGGATCATTTTAAGTCGGTGAATGATTCCTATGGTCATGCAGCGGGGGATCGAGTCTTAAAAAGTTTGTCCCGCCTTTTGCAGCAGCGCCTCCGCAAAACCGACACGATTGGTCGGTATGGGGGAGAAGAGTTTGCGGTTATTTTGCCCGATACGGATGGGGAAGCCGCCTTAAAAATTTTGGATGATATTCGCATCAAATTTTCTCAGGTACGCCAACAGGCTGAGGACGCCACTTTCTCCTCAACATTTAGCTGCGGAATTGCTGTCTATCCTGAGTTCAAAGATGTTTCTTATCTGAAAATGGCTGCCGATAAAGCTCTTTATCGAGCCAAACATCAAGGGCGCAATCAACTGGTGCTAGCCAGTCCTCTATCGGAGAATCGCCTAGACTAAGGGATAACCCCCCACACGAAACTGGTTGGCCTGGTTCGGTCTAAGGAGGTAATGGGATCCCTTCTCTTAGCTCTGGAGAAACCTCCTTCAGCAGATCCAGTTGAAAGGGATCCTCCGCCAGACGGCGGGCGTAGTTGGGGGTGAGATAGGGGGCAAACTCGGTAGCCTGGTTGAGGTAAACCTGGAAAAACGCCGTACTCAGGGCATTCAAGTAAACTCTAGACTGAGCTGGATCTGGCCCTAAGAGGCTGGCGGGCACATCAAAAACCCCCCTGCCACCGCCCCCTAAAAACGAAAAATGAGTGCCATTTTCCAGCAACACCAGATAGTGATCGGGATCCGTAAGCTGTAAAAAAGGGTGGATTTGCTCAGGAACCGCCGGAGCAAAAAAGTCTTTGCTGCCCGCGATCAGCATGAGCGGAGCCTCAATAGCTTGCAGCCCTTCTCCCCCAAATACACTACTGGTCAGGGGATTGACGGCTATCACCGCCCGGATGCGCTCATCTTTGAGGGAGGGAAACTCCAGGAGCGGTTGGTCAGATAGGAGCAGGTTGAGGGCTTGGCATTGCAATAACAAAGCCGGATTGAGACTGACCCGACTGGTGGGATCCTGAGTGCAATCGGTGAGCAGTTTGCTGGAGTTGAGTTCCGCCCCCGCCGCCGCCAAGACCGTATAGCCTCCCAACGACTGCCCCAGCACCCCAACGTTGTCCAGATCCAGCCGCCCTAGCCTGGGATCCCTAGACTGCTGATCCGCCAACACATCCAAAAGGGCCGTAATATCGCGGGGACGCTTCACCCAATCTTGTTCATCCGCCAGGGCATTAAACCCCGTCAAAAACAGTTTGAAGCTCTCAATATTCGTGCCGGGATGCTCCAGGACAGCTACAGCCAAGTTATGGGAGGCCAAGTGTTCGGCCAAATAGGCAAAGGTATTGCGATCCGAGGCAATGCCGTGGGAGATAACGATCAAAGGGACGGATTGGTCGGGATCCCCCTCTGGCAGGTACAAGTCCGCCTGCACCGCTTGCTCTCGCTCTGGGTTGCGGAAGCTCAGGGTCTCTTGCCGCCAGGGGGTGGATCCAACCTGCAAGGGGTCTGGAAGAGGCGGTGAGGTGGGAACCGCCAGAAACGGTACCGAGCGGGGGGCTGGCTCGGCTATGGGGGTTCCGGAATTGGGGAGCTGGGCAGAGGCAATCGCTTGGATGGCCGTTGTAATAGCATCGGCTTCCTGAAAAAGCTGGCTCACCTCCTGCACCACCTGACTGCTCAGACGC
Organism: Cyanobacteriota bacterium; assembly: GCA_033764955.1. Lineage (GTDB taxonomy): Bacteria > Cyanobacteriota > Cyanobacteriia > Thermostichales > Thermostichaceae > JANRIL01. Next base: position 42,532 of record JANRIL010000013.1, read on the forward strand.
AGATCCACCCGCAGGCGGTCGGTGGGGTAGCGGCGAAAGAAGTTGACGAGAGTGAGTCCTTCCGGATCGGTTGCCGCCAAAATGAAGGCCGCCCGTAGCGCATGAAAATCCAGATCATCCGAACTGGACTTGAGCATCGGGGTCAACCGCCGCAACAGGCTTTCCCCCACCGGGGAATAGGTAAATTGACTAACGGTCACCCCATCCACGGCAAACTGACGAGTCAATAAATCCTGCAAATCCGCCCGCTGATCGGGGGTGAGCCGCCGCACATAAAAATCCAGTTTGCGGGTGGTGCGCCCTTCGCGGGCAAATAGCTCCAGATCGGCAACGGGTAGAGACAGTTCAAACAGCGGCGGCCAAAATACACCAATACTCTCAGCCGCCATCACCGGCTGACCCCACCCCACCAAAGCGAGCAGCCCTGCACCAACACTGCCCCAGAGGGATCCCCGTTTGGCTAAACCGCCCCATCGAAACGTGTCAAATCCTCGGTAGGTTGATTGTTGGCGCATCGGTGAACCTCGGGGAAATCAGAAATCCAGGGAGCAAGCAACCCAGCTAGATTGTACGCCGCCTCTTGTTTGGGATCCCAGGTTTTCTATCCCAGATTTTCAATCGTCACTTCGGGGATATCATCGGCAGGGGCAAAACCAAAGATACGGGCATAAAAATAAAATTCGGCTTCGAGGGCGCGTTGAATCGTTGTCGCTTGGCGAAACCCATGCTGCTCTCCGGCAAAGGCCAAGTAAGCCACAGGTAATCCCTTCTGCCGCAGCGCCTCCACCATCATTTCCGCCTGGTTGGGAGGAACCACCGCATCCTCTAGCCCTTGAAAAAAGATAATTGGACAGGCCAACTGCTCCACATGATGAATTGGCGAGCGTTGGTGATAAAGATCCCGACGAGCCGGATAGGGACCAATCAGCCCATCCAGATAACGGGATTCAAACTTGTGGGTATCCCGAACCAAGGCTTCCAAATCGCTCACTCCGTAGTAGCTGGCTCCTGCCTGAAAAACATCTCGAAACGTCAGGGCACAGAGGGTTGTGTAACCGCCCGCACTCCCGCCCGCAATGGCTAAGCGCTGACCATCAACATAGCCCTGTTCCACCAAATAGAGCGCTCCGTGCACACAATCATCCACATCCACGATCCCCCAAGCATCCCGTAGCCGTTGCCGATAAGCTCGTCCATAGCCCGTGCTCCCGCCGTAGTTGACATCCAACACCGCAAACCCGCGACTCGTCCAGTATTGAATTTTGAGATTAAGGCTGGAAGAAGTAGCCGAGGTTGGCCCTCCATGACTCAACACCAGCAGAGGAGGGCGCTCCTGGTCGGGCGCTTGATAGTCCTGGTTGTGGGGCGGATAAAAAAAGCCATAGGCAGTCAGATCCCTAGTCGTGGGAAATTCAATCGCCTGGGGCAACGATACATACCCCGCTGGCATCGAAATATCAATGGAGCGTCTCAGAACTTGCGTTTGTCCGGTTTTGAGATCCAGTGCTACCACCGCCGCCGCCTCTGTTGGGGATCCCCCGATAAACACGGCTTGGTCTGGGTTGACCTTCAGGTGGCTGATGCTGGTGAACGGAGTGGGAATGGGATCCCCTTCTCCCGAACGCAGATTTAACCTGAGCAAGTAAGATTGACCCTGCTGTTGGTAGGTGCAGAGCAACTCCTCAGCCGAGATAAAGCCATAGGTGGATAGCCCAAACACCCACTGTGGCTGACCAAATTCCGCCGACATCGGATAGACCGCCTCGATCTCCCCTTCGCGGTAACGATAGAGATTCCACCAGCCTGTCCGGTCAGAAACAAAATAGAGGGTGCCATCCGGCGACCAACTGGGCTGAAAAATCGACTCCGGTTGCTGACCGGCCACACACTCGGGATCCAACAACCGCCCATCCGGTTCGATGGCAGCCAACCACAATTGACCGGCATCCCAGGGCATGTGGGGGTGATCCCAGGTTAACCAGGCCAACTGAGTCCCATCCGGGCTAAGACAGGGGGAGGCATAAAAGTCATGCCCACTGGCTAAAGTCTCTAGGGATGGGGAAGAGGCAGCGGTATGGATAGCCACTAGACTATTGCTGGGTTCCCCCTGTCGATGATCTTCACAAACGGCGATCAGGCGCTGCTGTCGGTCATGCCAAACAAAATCGGCAAACCGGAGATTTTCTGGGGGCGTAATGGGGTGGGGATCTTCACCAAGGCGCTGTCGATAAATCCGTTGATCGGCAAACTGGCAAAAATAGAGACTATTCTCGCCAAAGCCAAAAGAGCCGCCGCCATATTCATGGACGCGGGTTCGCACATTAAACCCCTCAGGAGTCATATCATGAATCTGCTGATCTGCCCCACAAGCCACCACCACATAGCGTCCCCCTTGGCTGGGTCTACCCTCCGACCAATAGATCGTGGATCCCACCAGATGAAGTTCGCCTAAGCGCAAAACGGCTGAGCTAATCAAGTCGGCCTGAAGGGGAGATTTCCAGGATCCATAGGGAGCCACAGTGGTAGGGTTCATAAAACAGTTGAGTAGGAAAGATCACGTAGGGAACAGCCAGGTGGCCAACCATCCATTCAGTCATCCATGATGGAGATCCGCGATGGGTTGCCACCCCTGAACATCATAGTGAAGAGCACGGGGTTACCCATAGCCAATCCAAAAGGGATCCCTGCTGCGTACTCTCACCAGACTGGCTAGCTAGATAAGATTTGCCTGAAATCTGGAACGGATCGGTCTGATCAGCGTCTGGAAAGGCCAGTTGGGGATCGCAGCCGAGGCGTGCCTCCTGGCTACTGGAGGGTCTCCGGGATCCCCTACCGTTACGCTATGGTCTTGAACGTTTTCAGATGGTGCTGTTATGAATACTCGTCGTGTTTTTTTGCGTTGGGTCGCCTTGGGTTTTGGTGCTCTAGCCGGCACGATTCCCGCTTTGCAACGCTGGCAGGGATCCGTGGCTCGTTCCCAAACCACCCCCCAGTTTAAGCCAGTGGCCAAAGTTGCTGACCTGAAGGAAGGCCAACTGTTGGTGGAAAAAGCCCTGGGCGATAAGTCCGTACTCCTTTTTCAAGATCCCACAGATGCCAAAAAAATATTGGCTGTCGATGCCGCTTGTACCCACAGAGGGTGTGATGTTGCCCTCAAAGGCAGTGAATTGGTTTGTCCCTGCCACAACTCTAAATTTGCTCTGAATGGCAATGTCACCAATGGCCCAGCTAAGGATCCCTTGACGGTTTACGAGGCCAAGTTGGAAGGGGATGCGATTTTGCTGGCCACCCCCAAAGCCTAACGATCCGGCCATTCCTTCAAAAAGTCCCAAAAACTTCTTAAAAATCAGGGATCCCTATGGGCAACCAGCAGGGATCCTTGTTTCATGCTGGACATTTTGCCGATATCCCCACTGGCTCGCCTGCCACTGAATCTATCTGAGATTGGCTAACTTTCACGTCTGAATCGAGCAGAGGGATTCAAGATCAAGGTAAAACTGAAAAATACCTCACCTGCCCTTTTCACTCAGGCATCTCTATGGCTTTTTCCGACTCCGAATCGGGTTCTTCCCCCGAAACCATGCTCTCCATTCTGGTGGTGGATGATGACACAGGCCGGAGAGCCATCAAATTACAGGATTCCACCTATGCCCTCGGACGGGATCCCAGCAACTCGATTATCCTGCATTCCCCCTCCGTCTCCCGCCAACATGCGCTGCTGGTGGGATCCCCTAATCTGGAAAAGGGTGGCTACTCCTACAAAATTTTGGATGGCAATACCGAGGGGAAACGCAGCAAAAATGGTATCTCAGTCAACAGCATCAAATGCTTTAGTCAAGAACTAAAAGATGGAGATCTAATTGAATTTGCTCCGCAGATTCAAGCCCGTTTTTATATGCGGATGATGACCGAATCCGATATTCAACGATACACACAGTCCGCCTCCTTTCACAGTATCAAATCCTCCCCCCGCGATGGTGTCGAAACCTTTACCATGCAGGATCGTAGCCAACCAGCACTCATCCTCGATCCCAAAGAAACAGAACCCTGTACCATCAAACTCCCCAAACAGTCAGCTTTGAAACTAGGGGTGAAATATAAAAATATGGGATTTTATTTCGAGCGATTTTTTCAGTTGGAGCTACGGGAAGCCATTAACCAAGTTCGTCATCGCTTGGAAAATCCTCAGGATCCCAGAGAACTCTGCATTTTCTTAGAGGATCCCAGTGGCTACCGTCTCTGTATTTACCAACCCCAGTTGGAAATGCTTCCCTACGAGCGAATCTTAACCCAGATCATGCAGAAAATGCGGGAGCCGGGACAGGTTCCGATTGCTGACCGCCGTTGGGGATTGCGGGTGTTTAAGAAATGCTTCCTGGGATCGGATGCGGTTACGTGGCTGGCGGAATATTTACATGGATCCCGCAGTGAGGCTGTCCGTCTGGGGCAAGACTGTCTAAACAAGGGCTATTTTCATCACGTCATGGAACATTCCATCTTTGTCGATGACAAGGGACTCTATCACTTTTCGCAAGGGGGAGGTTCTGAGCCGCGGGTTAACCCCCTCCGTTGAAGCTACGCAACCTTTCGTTACAAAAAACCAGGAAACCCTCTCAGGAGGCTTGACGAAACTTAACGAAGGGGATTAGATTTGGGGATGTAATCGTTCAACGCTCTCAAACCGGAGAGCCATCATCATGACTACTGTTATTCAACGTCGCTCATCGAGCAACGTGTGGGAGCAGTTCTGCGAGTGGATTAC
>JANRIL010000017.1:0-89046 GCA_033764955.1 Cyanobacteriota bacterium
CCTCTTCGTTATTCTTGACGAGGCTTGACTGTCTTTCTTTTTGGTTGCTGCTGTCTATTCGGTTCTCTAGGTTCAGTCGCGGTGATGGTCTTCCCTCTCGACCGCTTTACTAGGTTACTGCTACCCCCCCATCTGTGTCAAGCCTCTGAGACAACTGGAGGCAAGAATACTTGTCTATCTCAGGTCATGGGAGGAAATGACCATTAGCAGTGGGCTGTGCATGGGATCCTTTCGTAGGATTTGAGAGAAAGTTGAGTGCCAATTATGCCCCAACCAACCTGAAGTGATGTGAGGTAAAACACTTATGCAATGGATCTCGTTTTCTTCTTTGTTGACCAGCTGTGCATTGGGGATAAGTTTGCTGCTTAGTAGCGCCCCCATAGCAGAGGCTCAGGTAGTGGGACCACGGGGAACCACAGCTACGGGACGAAGGGCTGTTTTTACTAACCCAGAGGGAGGAACAACGGCTGTGGGAGGGGGGCAAGTGACGGGGGTAAAAGATTGTACGGTGCAGGGAATCGGTGGGGTTAAAACCTCTGGACAGGGAAGCGCTTCCTACGGAGGCGCAGCGTCTTCAAATGGTGACGATTGCACCAATGTCGATGTTACGACCACAGGTACGGCTAGCTATCAAGATGGTCAATATTCTGGCAGCAACACCACGACGGTCAACGGCAAGACCTACTCCACTACAACTCAGGATGGCAGCACAACGGTAACTAATCCTGAGGGAGAATCCGAAACCTACACACGTAATCGTCTTTTTCGTTGAGCTTGTCTTGAGTGAGGAAGTTAGCTTTAATTTCCTCCCAAGATGAGTAGCGCCACCAGGGATCCGGCATTCCAGCAACTGTGGAGCAACATGGGAGCCAGCAAGTTGCGGCTATGAGTGTAGATCATCCCTAAGACAAAGCCCAGAACGGTAAGTGGAATCAGATCGGCCAAGTTGAGGTGAGCGATGGCAAAGAGCAGAGCACTCAGACCTACGGCTCCCCAGGCAGGTAAATAACGGGTGAGGCTACTTAAAACGAAGCCTCGAAATAAGGTTTCTTCAAATAGGGGAGCCGAGATGGACACCACCGTAAAAAATATCAGGCGAGGAGCCCAACCTTGGCTTTGCAAAATTAGGGGCAAGATCGGGTTCCCCCCGCCTGCCTGGGGTAGCAACCACTCGGCAACAATTCCCCCAATCGACACCAAGGGGATAGCCACCCAATAGCCGGAGATCCCCCAAAGAGGCCAGTTACTGAACCAACGCACCTGTAAAACTTCTGGTGGCAGGGGTTGATAGCGGCGCACCACTTGATAAATAACACCCAGTCCCCAGAGCGCCGCACAGTTGTAGGTTAGGAACAATTCAATGGCCTGCTGCCAATAGCTGAGTTGTCCGGGCTGGATCTGCAAGGAACTGAGATAGATCTGCGGAACCAGCCATCCCAAGATGAGGAATCCTAAAAACCACGTGGTCAAGACCCTTTGCAGCTCTCTGCCAGTCCATGGCACTGACCATGCTTCTCCAAAAACATCCTGTTTATGAAGAAGAACCCAGATGATCCAGCCCAAGCCTATGCCCAATCCCAGCAGGGATCCCAGCAATGGCAACCCACCCACCAGAGTCAGTCGCCCTAGAGCAGCCAGCGCCACTTTTTCTTGAGATTGGGTGAGGGCATTGAGCGCCTCTCCCCGTTGCTGCAAACTAAATAGTCGTTGTAGCGTGGTTGCCTCAAACCAGCCATCCAAATGGCGCTGCACCAGTAATTCTGCATCGGGCAAGATACGTCTAGGGCTAGCCCACAAACCTAAAATAGCCGTGGCTGTTTCCGCCAATTCGGGGGTTTCAATCTGCTGCCAATAACGGGTTGCCTCGGCCAAATTCTCTTGATAGGCGAGCAAAATACCGCTTCGTAGGCTGAGAATATCCCGTTCCTGAGTGAGTTGTTGTTGCTTGGCTGAGGTCAGTTCGACGAGAGGCGGGGCGGATGGATTGGTGTTAGGGTCGGGTAAGGGATCCCCTGCCAGTGGGGGAGAGACAAGCGATTGGCTAAGGGATAAGCGTTGGCTCAAGCGATCGGTAGCCTGTTGATAGCGATTGCTAGCCATTTGAATGACATCGCTGCCCAGCAACGCTCTGGCTAGATGTTGATAATTGGGATCATCCAGGGTACGGGAGGCTTGCAACGCCAGATTGGTTTGGAATAAGTCCAGTTGGGTTTGGGGGGACGGTTGCAGCCAGCTACTCCACAGGGACAAACAGGCGGCGAGAAGGGCTAACCCTGACAACAAGTGCCAGAGGAAACGAGACACTGGATGATCACGAAACATGGATATGGCAGGTCGGAACATAAGGTTTCTCAATTGTCACCAATCTTGAGCCATCTCGCCGCTTTTATGGCTGGGATCCGGAATCTTCCCTTATCCAAACCAGATCGGCAAGCCACCAATCGCTCAGGAGATTCCTGAAAATCTGCCTGCTAGAGTGTAGGGAAGATATGGCTTTTCCTCGGCATTTTTTGTGTTTTTACGTTTTGCTCAAACCAGTGGCCGACAAGCGGAAATCCTGGAGGTTGTTTTTCGCAACGGCTGGGACTACATGCGTCGCCTTTTGGCAGGATCCAAACCGGACACGCCACAACTGCCTCCTCCGGCGGTTTTCCGCAACATATTGGTAGAGCTAGGGCCTGTTTATGTCAAATTGGGTCAATTGCTCAGCACCCGCCCCGATCTGCTGCCACCCTCCTATATTCAGGCATTGACGGATCTACAAGCTAATGTCCCGGCGGTGGACTGGCGAGATATCGAGATTGTGATTCGCCAGCAGTTACGGGATCCCTTGGAGGAAACCTTTCAAACCATTCAGACTATCCCTGTGGCCGCCGGATCGATTGCCCAAACCCATCGCGCCACCCTCAAAGATGGGCGGGAGGTGGCCTTAAAAGTTCAGCGCCCCGCCATTGAAAAAATTGTCGAACAGGATATGAGTCTGATCCGCGGGCTGGCGGAATTGGTGGCTCAGACAGAATTTGGCCGTGTTTCGGATGTGGTGGGATTAGCAGATGAATTTGCCGCCGCCCTGCGAGCCGAGTTGAGCTTTACGCAGGAAGCCACCTATACCGATCAACTGCGCCAGAATATGTCCAATAGTCGGTGGTTTCAGCCCAATCGCTTGGTAATTCCTGAAATCTTCTGGTCACTCACCACCGATCGCCTGCTGGTGATGGAGTGGCTGGAGGGGGAACCGTTGCTGAAGGGGGCTTTCGGATCGACTAGCTCCGATAGCCAAACGGAACGCGCTGGGATTGCTAGCCTACTGACTCGTGCTTTTTTTCAGCAGATTTGTATTGATGGATTTTTCCATGCGGATCCCCATCCCGGCAACTTATTCTATTTACAGGATGGGCGAGTGGCTCTGCTGGATTGTGGCATGATGGGGCGTTTAGATCCGCGCACTCAACAAATTTTGCTGGAGTTAATTCTCTCGATCGTCAGCTTAGATGCTCAACGCTGTAGTGAATTGACCCTGCAACTGGCTCCCCCCACACAGCCGATTAACTTAGCTCGTCTGGAGGCAGATTATGAGCGGCTCTTGCGGCAATACTATAGTCTGAGCGTTTCCCAGCTCAACTTTAGCCTGCTCTTTTATGAAGTTTTGGAGGCGGCACGGCGCAATCAAATCCGCATCCCAGGCAACCTGGGACTATGTGCGAAATCTTTGGCAAATTTGGAAGGGGTGGCTCGCCAACTGGATCCCGAGTTTAATTTGCCCGATCAGATCCGCCCCCTCATGACGGATTTATTCCGCAAACAGCTCATCGGAGAAGCTCCTGTCCCTGCTATTTTGCGAGCCGCCCTCGATCTGAAAACCTTGTCTCTGCAATCCCCTCGCCAGCTAGAGGTGCTACTTAACCGCGTTACCTCAGAAACCCTGCGCTGGAATCTGCAAATTCAGGAATTGGATGCTGTACGCCAAAGTGTGGATAACTCCGCCAACCGTTTATCCTTCAGCATTGTTGTGGGATCCCTGATCATGGGAGCAGCCATGATTTCCTCCCAAGCCCAACGGCTGCAAGTCTACTGGGTGAGTGAAGTCTTGTTTGCCGCCGCTAGCCTGCTGGGATTGTGGCTGATCATTAGTATTTTGCGCTCCGGTCGTCTACGGGAATAAGCGAGGGAAATTTTGCCTTGAGGGTTTATGAGGTTTTGCTGAAACGGACTCAACCCCTAATTTTGGGAGAGAAACTCCCGATCGATGGGCAACGGGGCAACGGGTTCTGTGAGGAGAAAGGATCCCGATGCAATCCACTGTTTGAGCATACTGGCGACTTCTGCCGATCGTCGTAAGCTGGCGAGGGGGGCGACCCGCACCTTTTGCCCATTCAACATCAGGGATCCCGACTTGAGTTGGGCATAGCTAACCAGTCCGAAGGTAGGGCGAACCCGGCGGGGAATGGCAAAATCAATCACGGGAGCCACCAAATCCTCATCCTTGACCATAGCGTGGGCGATCACCTGGGGAGTTAAAACCGGCAAAGGGATCCCCACCCCCAACAGCAAGGAGGAGCCATACTGACGAAAGTAGCACCCCCTCACCCAGCGGGGATCCATCCCTTTCGCATCCCCCACCAGGGCAAGCGTCGCCGCTGGACCAATCGGGGTTTGATTCTCCAGCCGTTTTTGCAAAGGAAAGTGCTGGGTTCCCTCCCAGGCAATGTAGCCCACCCCCCCACCCAAAAAGATGCGCGTGCCAATGCCAATCGCGGTGAGCCACGGATCATTGAGCAACGGGGAGAGGGATCCCGGATTGGAATAGATGGCATTGCCCAAATGGGGCTGCAACAAGCCCAAGTAGGTGTGGAGCGGTCGATCCCCGCCATTCACCCCCACAATAAAGTTTTGGTAGGCATTGCGCGGGTTAAACAAATAAAACTGGTTAAGGCGATCCCGCGTGAGGGTGGTCTCCAGCTCCGCCCGTGGATAGCAGTCCGTCACCTGACCCAGCGCCCGCAACGACACCGCCTTGCCGGCGATCAGATCGGCAATCACCTGCCCTCCCCCGTAGAGTGCCTCCGCCTGCTCGCAAGGTTGCGTGGCTCCAATATAAAGATCCACCGCCCCAAAGCCTGCATAGGCGGCCACCTGATTCAGCCACGCCTGTCGAATTTTGATGGGGGGATCCGGTTGCCCCAGATTGAGAATCGCCCCTGACGACTCCATCGGCTCAAACGTGCCGGTTGTGATCACCTCCACCTGCTCAAAAGCCGCTTCGATCCCCACCCGTGCTGCCAGAGCCTTCAACTGCATCACCGTCAGCACCTTGGCTTGACCCGCTTGAATCTTTTGGTTGATCTCCTGAATAGTCCGTTCCATGAAAAAGTCCTATCGGTGATTTATGCCGCGATTTTCCGTATCATAGGGGAATAACTATTAAGAAATGTAACTATGCGTGGCAAGGTGGTCTTGGTAACAGGCGCAACAGGCGGGATCGGCAGTGCGCTCGTCCCGTGGCTAGCTGAGCAGGGATGTCAGTTGGTCTTGGCCGCACGGCGAGCTGAACAACTCGCTGTTTTGGTCAATCAAACGGCTCAACAAACCTCCGTGATCGGGATCCCGACGGATGTCAGCCAATTTTCCCAAGCAGAAGCGCTGGTCTCCCAAGCCTACAACCAGTTTGGTCGGATTGATATCTTGATCAATGCCGCCGGGCAGGGGGTGCTCAAGCCCCTATCTCAACTCACCCCCACCGATCTAGAAAAGCTGCTGGATGTCAACCTGAAGGGTAGCTTTTACACCAGCCAACTGGTCAGCAATCTGATGCGCGAACAAAAGTCCGGCCATATTCTCAATTTTCCTGGCATTCTGGGGCGCTATCCGATGGCGATGGCGGCTGCCTATTGTGCTTCTAAGTTTGGGGTAGTGGGTTTTAGCAAATGTATGGCCGATGAACTGAAACGCTTTGGGGTGAAGGTGACCCTCTTTTACTTTGGCGGCATTGATTCTCCCTTTTGGGACAGTATCAGCATGAAGGTACAACGGGACAAAATGCTCAAACTGGATACCGCCCTGCAAGCCATTCAGTTTGCCTTGACGGTACCTGAGGAAGCCATTCCCAGTGAGGTTGTCCTTCAGCCAGAAAGCCACCAATTTTTGTAAGACCTAAGGGGAAATCCCACCCCCATCTTGGGTAAAAATAATGATAGGGAACACACAAAGAAAGGGTAGGCTGCATGGATAAGAACCACTATTCCTGGAAAGGCAGCCCCAATGCTGGGCGAGTCCTGTTAATTTTAGCCGCGCTGGGAGCCATCCTCGTGTTGTGGGCAGGGTTCTCCTCCTAATCAGCCATTGTCATCCAAACTGGGTTAGGGCATTTTGGCTTCTGTTTAGCTCATGTTCTCTCATGGATCCCCCTCATGTCTGACTTTATTGATGATGCGGCCACTCTGTTTAAGCGTTATGCAGCTGGGGATCGCCAGTTTAATGGCGTCATCCTGACAGGCGTTCTGTTGCGTGGGGTGGATTTGAGCGGCTCCAACTTTCGGGGTGCTAGTTTTTGGGAAGCCGATCTGAGTGAAGCTAACCTGAGCGGAGCCAACCTACGGGAATCCAATTTAATTTCCGCCAACCTGCGTAACACCAACCTGCGCGGAGCCAATCTGAGTGGAGCCAATCTGACGGCAGTAGACCTGCGGGGAGCCGATCTCACAGAAGCCAAGCTGTGGGGAACCAATTTTCGCCGTGCCCTGCTGACCGGAACGATTTTGCGGGAGGCTAACTTGCAAGGAGCCAATCTCTGGGCAGCCGACTTGCAGGAAGCCGATTTAAGTGGAGCTAGTTTAGAAGGGGCAGAACTACCCGAAGCAAACCTAAACAAAGCCCAACTATGGGGAGCCGATCTGAGTGGGGCAGAGTTGAGCGGGGTCACAATGGAGGAGGCGGATCTGTGGGGAGCCGATCTCAGCCAAACCAACTTAACCCAAATTACTTTTCAGCACGCCAACTTCAAAGGTGCCCACTACGACCAATACACTCGTTTTCAAGAGGGCTTTGACCCCATCCAAGCCGGCATGCAGAAAGTCGAATAAGCGAAGGGATCCCTCCCCTAGCCGGCAAGGCCAGAAAAAAGAAATAGAGACCCTCCCAAGAAAGAAGATCTCCAATGTTTTATTGTAAAGACTCAAAACGGGGCAAATAGTCCTATTTTTTCTGCACCTTGGGGGTCTCGCGGAAGGCAATAGCGAAGAACAAAGTCCCCAGAATTAAAAACAAAATGAACGTATAGAGAATGGCTTCCATGATCAGTTCTCCAAGTCAAGTTTTTTAGATAGGGATCCTCATTACCCATGATAACGAAATGGCTCTGAAACCCACCCCATTTCTCAAGACAGGTTTCAGAACCGAACCCAATTAGGCTTGGGCTTCTCGCCGTCGAGTTGTCCGGTCGCCCAGCTTTTGGAACATGCCAAACTCGACCATTTCTTCTTCCATGTTGGGGTCGATCCCGGCAAACACATCGCGGAACAGGGTTCGTGCCCCATGCCAAATGTGGCCGAAGAAGAAGAGCAAGGCAAAAACAGCATGTCCAAAGGTAAACCAACCGCGTGGACTGGTGCGGAATACCCCGTCGGACTTGAGGGTTTCGCGGTCAAACTCAAAAAGCTGACCTAACTGGGCTTTGCGGGCATATTTCTTGACTGTGGCTGGATCCGAGAACTTTTGCCCAGCCAATTTGCCCCCAAAAAACTCCACGGTTACTCCCACCTGTTCAAAGCTGTACTTCGATTCGGCCCGTCGGAAGGGAATGTCTGCCCGGATCACGCCATCCGCATCCCGCAGAATCACCGGATAGGTTTCAAAGAAGTTGGGTAACCGCTCTACGCTTAGTTCACGGCCTTCAGCATCCCGAAAGACAGCAGCCCCCAGCCATTCGGTAGCAACACCATCCCCTTTGTTCATTGGGCCGGCGCGGAACAAACCACCCTTGGCAGGGCTGTTGCCCACATAGTCATAGAAAAGCAGGGATCCCGGCAAGGCTTCCCAGGCTTCTTCACGGCTCAAGCCTGCTTCCATGCTTGTGGCAACGCGGCGGTTAATCTCCTGCTGATAGTAGCTAGCATCCCACTGATAGCGGGTCGGGCCAAATAGCTCCACCGGAGTCGTGGCACTGCCATACCACATCGTGCCCGCCACGACAAAAGCCGCGAAAAAGACGGCGGCAATCGAGCTGGAGAGAACGGTTTCAATGTTACCCATCCGCAGCGCTCGATAGAGTCGTTGGGGAGGCCGCACCGTCAAGTGGAATAGCCCGGCAATAATGCCTACGATTCCAGCGGCAATGTGATGGGCTACCACCCCACCAGCGTTGTAGGGATTAAATCCGGCAGGTCCCCACTCTGGGGCAACCGGTTGAACATGCCCCGTCAGGCCATAGGGATCCGAGACCCACGTCCCAGGCCCCCACACCCCCGTGAGATGGAAGGCTCCAAAACCAAAGCAGAGCAATCCCGACAATAAGAGATGAATGCCAAACATCTTCGGCAAATCGAGAGCCGGTTCACCCGTGCGAGGATCCCGGAACAGCTCCAAGTCCCAGTAGACCCAATGCCAGCAGGCTGCCAAAAACAGCAACCCCGATAAAACGATGTGAGCCGTTGCCACCCCTTCAAAAGTCCAGAAGCCAGCGTTAGCAACGCTTTCTCCATAAATATTCCAGCCACCCCAGGAATTTTCGACCCCTAAGCGAGCCATAAAGGGCATGACAAACATGCCTTGCCGCCACATCGGGTTCAAAACAGGGTCACTGGGATCAAAAATTGCGGTTTCATACAAGGCCATCGACCCCGCCCAGCCAGCCACCAATGCGGTGTGCATGAGGTGAACGGAAATCAGGCGACCTGGGTCATTCAGTACGACCGTATGTACCCGGTACCACGGTAATCCCATAAAGTGCGATCCTCCACTTGCTCCAACAGATTTTGCTTTTTATAAAGCAGTATTGACTAACTGTGGCTCTGGCTGAGCAGGCCTAAGTTAAGCTCCAGGCTCGAGACGATTGGGCGCCTTAAGCTGGCGAGTGTTGCATCCTTAAGCCGCTTTTGAATGAACGCCTGGGACACAGGGTGCTATCGACAAGCGCGCCTTGATGAACTGGCCAGTTGTTTCGTTTCGTTGATTTCAGAATCTCAGCCCCTGACCAGCCCCAGCAAAAAATCCTAAAACTGATGACGAGAGGTTGCTGCTTTCTCAGAAACGTAACCACAAGCATAAAACAGTATAACGAAGTGCAACTACGCTTGGATGACTCCCCAGCTTGAGGCAAATAACTTCCCCCATGATCTCAGATCCTCGCCAGCGCCTTAATATAGCAACACAAAAATTCATAAAAGTCAGAAAAGTGGAACGGATCCCCGATATGGTTGAGTAGGGGAATATCCCCACAGACAAGAGCAAGCAAGCGAAACCCGCAAGGAGTATTTATTTTATGGCAACCATTCAATTTGTTAACGAAGCCAAAGCGGTTTTTGCCATCGACGGATCGAACCTCCGCCTGAAGGCACTAGAGAACCAGGTGGATATCTACAAAATGGTGGCTAAACTGATGAACTGTGGTGGAAACGGACAGTGTGGAACCTGCGTGGTAGAGGTGGTGTCCGGATCCGAGCATCTGTCTCCCCGTACCGCCGCCGAAGAGCGCCACCTCAAAAAGAAGCCTGCTAACTACCGCTTGGCGTGCCAAACCAAAGTGTTAGGAGATGTTTCTATCCAGACTAAACCCTGAGTAGAGTTGCCAATGTCGAGGATGACCAGCAAATGATATGCTGATGGCGACATCTTTTGACAGGCAGAGGGTTATGGAAACCAACTTTTTAGGGATCCTCGGATCCGTCCTTGTGGTTTTGGTTCCCGCCATCTTTTTGGTGATTTTGTATGTGCAAACTGCTAGCCGTGGTGAAGGCTAAATCTTGAGGAAAATTGGGTGGTGGATCGCTATCCCCTTGACCAAGGGGTTGCCTCACCAACTCATAAAGGGCACGGCGAAACCCCTCATCTATATAACGCTGCCGAATCGGATCCCAGTGGTGCAAAGCTTGTGACTGTCGTTGGTGAAGAATCGACTGGCAAGCGGGGGAAAGTCGGTAGCGTTTTTTCAGCAACATCTGTTGGAGAACTTGGCTATCATGCAGCAGGCCAAGATCTTCTTGCAAGCCCTTCATCTCTAACACCCAGGCATCAAAGGCTTGTCCATAAAAACTAGCCAAAAATTCCCCTTGATAGCGAGCCTGCTTACATTGCTTCCGCAGGTCATGCAGCAAAGCGTTATGGCTCACCCCGATAGCTTGACCAGGGATCCACCAAGCCGGGTGAAGCAGTGTTTGGGCAATGGTCAAGGACAACAGATCCGGTAGCAGTAACATCAGGGGATGCTGCGCTTGCTGATGGTACTGGGGATGTTTCAGCCAAGCTTCCATGCTGGCTTTCCAGGATTGATAGCGGGGACTGTGCAACAACCGTTCGGTTTTGTGAAAGCGCCGCTGTCGTTGCTTGGCTAAATCCAGTAGGACGGTCTCCAGGCTCTCTTGATCGGTGGGATCCAAAAAGGGTTGAAAGGCGGTTCTGAGGTCGGCAATCTGCACATCCAAGTCCCGCAGTTTGCCTAGCTTTTGACTGAAGGATCCCAAAAAGTTAGACCGCAGCACTAAGGGTAGGGAGAGAGCCGGCGCAAATAGAGCCAGTGCCACCCGCAATCGTCGAGTCGCCACCCGCATCTCATGCAGAGGCTCAGGATCCTCATCCCGCAAAACTTTTCGCTCCCGTTTGAGGATAGCTTGATAGTGCTCAGCCACAATACTGTGGGCATGTTCCCCAAAGGTCAGGGAACGAGCTGTGCTCAAATCGGCGTGCATGGCCTGGGATCCTTAAGATGGCAACTGAAGTGTCCCTCTGCCAAGATTGTGGCTGGGTGTTTTATCCTAAGACCATCTATGTCTTTGATAATCTTTTTATAACCTTTTCATAACGTCTAAGGCCATACCTCAAACAGGAACGGGATCCGCTGGAGAAGCAGGTTGATCTGGATATAAAACTTACAAAAAAGTTGCCCAGGGATGATACCTGCTCTCCGGAAGCGCTATGGGATCCTTGATCCTAAAATTCTTGACGCGGATCGTAGCTAGAGGGATCAATCTCTAGTGGGGGAGAAAAGCTATTGGCAATGTCTTCCCATTTGACAATCTTGAAATTGGAGTTAGCGTTTTCCAATTCGCCATCATCATCCACCAAAAACTCCGGTTCATTACCGCCATCATGAGCCACAAAAGCACCAAACGGAAACTCTGATCCTAGGGGAACATTGATCACATCAGAGCCATCTGACTCTTCTACGCTATCAATCGCTTCACTAGCTTCAATCTCAAAGCTACCCAGATAGGAATTGCCCCCCTCACGGGTATAAACCGCGTAGGTATTGTCCCCCTGACTAGAAACCAAGAGATAGCCCCGTCCAGCGGAGGTGTAATAGATCGATAAACCCTCCACATCCGCCTCTAAATTCCCCCCCCCTGCCGTATCAATTAAGGATCCCGTAGTTCCCGCCTCCGGTTCTGCCAAAAATTTCCATAGACCAAAATCTTCCTCTCCCACATACAAAAATCCCAATTCATCATCCGTAACCATCCCTTCACATTGGGTGGGCAGATTGAGTGTTCGCACCCGCGTGGCTCCGATGGTGCCATCGCCATTGTCAAACAATTCTAATTGGGCAATATCGCCGCGATCATTGCTGTTGACAAAGACAAAAAACTTACCGGAAATGGGGCTTTTATACATAGTTAAGCCGTAGCTTGCTCCCTCTTCGTTATCGATGAGAAAGTCGGGAAACAAATTCGGCTCTACAGAGTCGGCTGTGATATCAATAATCTGGCGGGCATTGGCATCAATCCGAAAAATACGAATGGTGTTGTTATTCCGCTCGGTGGCTACCGCAATATCGACATTCTCTCCCCCCAACGGGAAGTTATAGCGCAGATCAACGTTGTTAAATCGCCCACTGTTGGGTGCGCCATAATCGGGGTCAATAAATTGCAGTTCATTGCCAGCCAGATCGTAAACCGCCATGCCCCCCTCTTTGAAAGTTGCCAAGAAAAAGCTGAGGGAGGGATCCCCTGGATGAATGTAGATAGCCGGATCATCGGCATCCCCCACTCGTCCCAATCCAGAGCCGTCGGCATCAATAATGTTGGGGGTTTCGGCTTGGGCAACAATGCCAGTGTCGGGATTAGGGGTTGCGGTAAAGGTGGGAGAAGGGGAGGGGTTGGAGGTGGTAGGACTGGAAGAACTATCGCTACAACTAGTGATCAACAGGGAAGTCACTAGAGAAGAGGCGCATAGCACCCCGCACCAACGAGTCAAAGACGAGAACGATATCATTCGAAATGCTCCTCACATGGAATAACAGGCCACATCACCCCAAACTGGCTACACCGACCAACATGGGGTAGTATGACGAGCTAACCCACGGATAGAGGACAGGATAAGCCATCCCATTCCCATACAGGGTTAAATTTAGGTGATCCCGTTGGTGAGGTTTATTTCGGCAACAACGGCAGTAGAGATGGGATTGAGTTCCATTAATTTCATCGACTCAGGCATGATTGGTGAAAAGATCAACCCTGCTCCCATCAGCGCCATAATGGCGTTTTCGGTAAAGCTGACAATACCCAAGGGAGGCTTAGAATTGCCCCCGACACACGCACAATTGAGGGCTAATTTGTCGATATAAACGGCCTTAAAAACAGATGTTGCTCCGGCCAGTCCAACGATTAAAGATCCAATCCCTGTAACGAGTGAAGCTATGCCTGACAAAAACCCCAACCCCACCAACAATTCAATAAATGGGTAAGCTTTTCCATAGGGCTTAAAGCGTTTGGTCACCAAATCATATTTCTCAAAGCTATTGGCAAATGCATTCACATCCATCAGCTTTAGGTTACTCGGCGGGAAGCCCCGCACCCTAACCGATAGGGTCGGCGTCGGGATGATAGCCAGGGTCGGCGTACTCCGCACAATTTGGACTAGCCGACCAACTTTTGCTATGGTGTTTCCAAGTGGGGTTGGGCGTCGCCTCACTATAAAACGCGAAGTCCTGAAAAGGATGGAGAAGCCCACACCACATGTTTGCATCGGTGATGGGAGTACGTCACGAAAACCCCTCGATAAATAAGCTCATCCTGACACTTGCTAAAAGGGATCCCAGGCATCAACCAGAGTCCGAAGGCTGTCCTTCAACACCCTTAAACATAAGTGGCTGTAAACCCATTTGATGGTCTACCAAATCTTGGCTATCGGATCCCTTTGGCAGAAGCAAACACCGCTTGAGCTGTTGGGGATCCGATATAGCGCCAATGCCAGGGTTCGTAGCTTACCCCCTGTGAATTGTCGGGGGGAAAGGAAAGCTCAAAGCCGTAGCGGGGGGCATGAGTGCTCAGCCAAGCGAAAGCAGAGGTGTCAGCAAAACGGTATTGCAAGTGGGTTTGGGGAGAGCGCCCGTCACCGATATCGAGGGCATAACCCGTGTGGTGTTCACTATAGCCGGGCGGAGCCGAAAGCCGCATAGCTGCTGCTTCGGATCCCCGCCGCTGGATCTGCCGCTGAAAAAGTCCGGCTTGGGTTTGCCAATTGCGAAACCCAGAAATCGGCACCAGACTGATCCCTGCTGCCTTGGCGCTAGCTTGCATAGACAGAAAGGCCTGGGCTGCTTCCTGGTGTAGCCGCTCTACCCGTTGCCCATGCCCACCTTGGTTGAGGGGAGCCAGCCATGATTCCGCTAAGACCGCATAGGGAAAGTGGTAGGGGCGGGCAGGTTGAGGATCCCGTTTGGCTACGATGACCGGAGGCTGAGTCTGGCTGGACTTTGGGGAGAGTTCCGTGAAACCAGGGGGATCCACAGGCTGAGGGATCCTGAAATCCACCGGAGGAATCGGTGGCGGAACCGAGCTGTCCATCCATCCGGGCAAGGGATCCCCAGTCGCTTTCACCAATACCGGTAGTCCTAACTGTTGCAGTTGCGCCTGACGGCGTTGGGCGTTGCTGGGCTGGGCAAAAGTTCCCGCCAAAATCCCCGTCTGATCTCCTTCCGTTCGCAACAAAGCATCAGGAACTTCCGCAAGCACTTGCTGTAAAACCTGCTCAGCCCGTCCCCGCTCTACTGAAACCCAAACCTGATAACGGGGATTAGCA
The DNA here is from genome assembly GCA_033764955.1 of Cyanobacteriota bacterium. Lineage (GTDB taxonomy): Bacteria > Cyanobacteriota > Cyanobacteriia > Thermostichales > Thermostichaceae > JANRIL01. The sequence goes on from JANRIL010000017.1 coordinate 14,230, forward strand.
CTTGCCTGTATGGGTAGCCAATACAGTAGGAGCAGACAGAGAATCCCGATCAAACCTGCCGCTATTTGCCGTTGTAGTCTTGTCATCTCTTCACCCTCCTCATCACCACTTCCATCATCTCCATAGCTGGATATACCGCTAATTTTCTAGTCTGACAGGATCGCTAGCTGCATTTTTAAGAAGTGACTGGCGGTTCCCCTCACTGCCGATGAACTTGCCCCTGAGGGATAGATCCAGCCCTCTACCTGTCTGGGATCCCGCCAAAGCTGGAGGTGATCCACAAACGGATCGGCGTAAAACTGAGCTTGTCCTTGCCCCCACCACCAACCATTTTGATGGGTAGCCAGATCGTGACTCAGGCGGCTGACTCGGCAGGGCAACCGAAGGGGTACACACCAGCCATCCCAAGCAATCACACCCAAGAGGTGAGGGTGCAGACTGGCTAACCCCAGTGCCCCCACTACTCCCGCACTAAAAGCCACCACAATCCATCCCCCTGCAAACTCACCCGTTTGGGTTAACCATCGATGGATCGCCGCCCCATGCCAAGGGATCCCTTCATACCAAACAGCCGACCAAGCCGGATCGGCCCAGCTTGCCCAGAAAGACTGAAAGCCACGGTGAGCCTCTTGCTCCACAGGTGAGCATCGGGATCCCGGTAGAACCAAAATGCGGGGTCGAGAGTCAGGAGTTATTCTCATTTTGCATGGAGGAGGAGTGTGTTTGGCTTCTCTGTCTAGGCTAACCAAATCTCCGATTCCTCGGTCAACCATCCCTTGTCATTAGGGATTTCGCCATACCTGAGGATCTGCTCAGTGAAACCCAAGGCTTTTCAGGCTACGGTAGGTTAGGGCAAGATTCAATGAGAATCCTGCCTGACGCTTGGACAGGCCATCAACTTGGCCTTACTGCATAAGCAGACTGTCTCCCTTCCCCTAGGCTCCTCAGGGAAATGTTAACTTTCTCTAAAGAAAAGCTTACAATTTCGAGTATGAAAGGGATCGATCACCTATGAACTCACTGCCCCTCATCAGTGTCAATCAACTTAGCCATTACTTTGGGGAGGGATCCCTGCGTAAGCAGGTGTTGTTTGACATCAATCTGGAGGTGCGGGGGGGTGAAATCATCATCATGACGGGGCCTTCGGGTTCTGGCAAAACCACCCTGCTCACCCTGATCGGCGGCTTGCGCTCGGTGCAGGAGGGCAGTTTGTTATTGATGGGGCAAGAAATGGCCGGAGCCAAACCTGCTCAACAAATCGCCGCCCGCCGCCATATTGGCTATATTTTTCAGGGACATAATCTCCTTAAGTTTCTGACCGCACGACAAAATGTGCAGATGTCTGTGGAGCTACATTCCACCAATGGCAAGCAGTCTCACCGCCAAGCAGAGGAAGTCTTGCGAGCGGTTGGTTTGGGGGAGCGCATCAACTACTATCCCGATAAATTGTCAGGTGGACAAAAACAGCGGGTGGCAATTGCCCGTGCCTTGGTGAGTCGTCCCAAAATCGTCTTAGCGGATGAACCCACAGCCGCTCTCGACAGCAAATCCGGTCGGGAAGTAGTCAATCTGATGCAACAGCTTGCCCGTGAGCAAGAATGCGCCATTTTGATGGTGACCCACGATCATCGGATTCTGGATATTGCCGATCGCATCGTTCATATGGAGGATGGGCATTTGAGTTCGGATACTCAGCTTGCTCAGACCGGTTCTGCTCCCCTCTTGGCACAGTTTTCTCGATAGACCATCTCGATGAGCAATAGTCCCTAGGCAAAACGGCAGGGGATTCTGGTGCCACCTCACCACAGGTCAGAAGCCCTGATCGCCCTATTTCAAGCACAAGCTAACTTCCCCCTTGGCAAACTTGCTCAACTAATTCAGCATTAATCAACGGAAAGAGTTCGGCAAACTCTTCGGTAGACCAGTTGCCTGTGCAGACATTTTGCTGAATATGCCATTTGGCTAGCACTTCTTCTGGCAAGGGATCCCCCGTCGTGGAAACAGCGGTATCAGAGCCAGGGGGGCTAGCCCCACCCGGATTGCTGGTGAGATCCCGCAGAGATCCGCGTGCCGGAGCGGCGGTTCGCCCAGTGGATCCCTGTTCAAAATTGTTAAATTGGCGGGTCGAGTTTTCGTTGGTTTCCCGCAGACCCCGCGCTCGATCGACAGGGGCTTGGGCTTGGCTCGCCAGCGGAAAAATCAAGAGAGCCGCTAACCCGCTCAATGTGGCGAGGCAGGTGGATCGGTAAACAAAAGCGGAGAGAACCATGATGCCCTAACCTCAAACCCCAATACTTGTGGTGATTCTTCAATTATTCCCCAACTTGCCAGAGTTGGCCGCTCTTATCGAAGAGCACCCCATCGCCTAGGGATCCACAAACTAGGGATCATCAGGTAGTGCGGATAGGATTTCACTCTTCTTGACTGGATTAGTGAATCCCTGATCGCTTCCTAATGATCAACTGAAATTTACTCAAATGGGATCCCTTTTTCTGAGATCGCCTTCCATAGCAATTAGGAACGATATATGAGATTTCTTAGCTCCCCTCTCCCAGGGCGGGGGAGGGAGTCGGGGTGAGGGCTGCTTACAATTCACGACAGCTTGCTATATTCATCAAAAACATATCAAGAAATATGGATAACTTCGTCACAAATTATTGAGAGAGCTAGAGCGGATTTCGTCAGGGATGGTAGGGTAATGGCCTTAGAAATGCTCTTTCTTTGAGTCTTAATAATGTTTAACAAGTCTAAGCAGGATTGGGCCAGTCGAACCTTTTGTGCGGGAGTTGGCGCGACATTAGCAGCTTCTATTTCTATTGCCCATGGGCAACCCCCTTTGGTCTCTCTCATGGTGATTAGTGGAGCCACGATTTTTACGTTGCTCTTGGATGATTTAGGAATTATCTAAGCTGAGCTATCTTGTGCCAATGAACTAAAAAAACTTTCATCCTCTTGCAAAGAAGCTTCTTGCAGCTCAACGGCATGGGGTTTTAGATCGGTATGGTAGAGATAGGCCATATCCAGGGCTTCTAGCGTAGCTCGCAGATGGGTGCGAATGGGTTGACTGCCAACACTCTCGATCAGTGCCAGCACATCCACTTGAGGTTGCCAGTCATAGGCAATGCTGTGCAGATCAACAATTTTGTTGAGGAGAATCACTAAATCTTGGGATCGTAAGGGTTGAATGGAAGGGCAGTGGCTACTAATCGCCTGATCAAAAAAACGGATTAAATCTTGGGCAACCGTTTCTCCCAGCCGCTCAGCCGCAAGGGCAGGGATGAGGGCACGGTCATGGCGAGCGGTGGGGGTGAGGTGACCGCTAAACCAAACATCATGGCGCAGGCTAGAAGCCGCCATCCCTACCGTGTAGACAGGATAAGGATTAGCTTGTGATGACCAGCGCAATAGCCAGTTGAGATGACGGTAAGCTTGCAATCGTCCCAGTTTCCCCAAGCGCCCGATCAATTCCACTTCATCGATTAAGATCACCCAACCCTTATACCCTGCCAACACTATCGCATCCGCCAAAACCCCAAAATAAGCACTGGCATGTTCACTAGCTTTGAAGCTGACCGGAAAGCGCGGCAGGGATCCCCCTCGACAATCCCGGTGGATCCGCCGTAGCTCTGGGAGCGTCAGACGGGTTCCGGCCAGATCTCCAAACAGCAGTTCTTGATCGTCGCCGATGGCATAAAAGCTGTCCTCCAAAATGAGAGCGGGTAAGGGATGAGAGTAGCGATCTGCCTGGGCTAAGGGGCTTTGAGCCAGTTGGCTGGTGGTTTTGTGGCTGAGGGGATGGGCTAGCCCAAATCCTTGTTTGTCGGGCAAGCGCAGAATGCTGGCAACACGGCTATAAAAGTTGAGCAGATGGTGGCAGGAGACCTCGCGGCTAAGCGCCACCCGACTGACCGCAAACCCCATATCCAGAGCGAGGTGTTCGATGCTGGTCAGAGCATGGGTTTTGCCTTGACCATAGGCTCCCCAAATCAATCGTCCGCAGGTCTGGGAGCCAAAGGTTTGTAAATCCTCCTGCATCTGTTGGGTCAACCCAGCCCGCAAGTCCGGCAACTCACGGGTAGACAGGCGAGTCGGAATGCCAGAACGGAGGGATTCGATCAGGGTGATGGCACGTTTGCGGGGGGCAGGATATTGTTGCATAACAGGCTCTCCTCACAAAACCTACCTAGATAGGCAGAAGGGAATTTAGATTGAATGGTAACTGTTTCTGCTCAAGGTTTCCCCTGCCATGTCCCCTTCTGCCGCTGCGATCCGTCATGCCATTCGCCAACTGTATCAATCCATGTCTGTGGAGGAGGAGAAGCGTTGCTTGTGGCGGATTGCTGAACAGTCCAGCCTACTAAATTTACAAGAACAGCAAGCGTTGCAAGGGGATCCCGGCCAACTCACCTCGGAGCAGCAATACCGGATTTGGGAGTGGGTGCATGACTGGGAATCTACCCACAAGCGGGATTGGGAAATTGAACAATCTCAGCCAGATACGGAGAGCAAATATGATGACTGAGCCGATGCCTTGACCCTTAATCAAACCGACAGGGATCCCCTATGGCTTTGGTCAATAGTTCCCGATAGCTGATTTGCGGGATCGTGATCGCCCCAAAACGGGCTAAGTGGGGGTTGGGCAATTGAGCATCAAACAGAGAAAAGCCCCGTCGCCGTAGGTGTTCCACCAATTTGACCATTGCCACCTTCGAGCCGTTGGGCAGGTGGTAAAACATCGATTCTCCAATAAACGCCCCACCGATCACGATACCTAAGATGCCCCCCGCCAATTCGGATCCCTGCCAGGTTTCAAAGCTGTAAGCCCAACCCGCCTGATAAAGCTGCCCATAGATAGCTTTCAAATCTTCACTAATCCAGGTTTCGGAGCGACGGGCACATCCCTCCACCACCTCTACAAACGCCTGGTTAATCGTAGGGACAAACTGTTCCCTCCGCAGGAGCGGCTTAAGGGAACGGGGACAGTGAAAGCGATCATCAAGGGGAATCAGGGTGCGGCGGTGGGTTTCATACCAGTTGAGCCGCCCCGTGCCAGAATCAGCCATCAAAAAATAGCCCTGGGCATAGCCCTGCACGATCTGATCTAGCGAGCCGAGGTGAGCAAACGGGTCAACCATCGGGATCCCTTATCCTCTCGGAAAAATTCTCCCGGCTACTCCCACTCAATCGTGCCGGGGGGTTTGGAGGTGATGTCATAGACAACACGATTGATGCCCGCCACCTCGTTGACAATTCGATTGGAAATCGTCGCCAGCAACTCGTAGGGAACATGCGCCCAGTCCGCCGTCATGCCATCCTCGCTGCTCACCAAGCGCAACACAATCGGGTAGGCATAGGTGCGTTTGTCCCCCATTACCCCGACGGAGCGGACATCGGGTAACAACACGGCAAAGGCCTGCCACAACTGGCTATACCAACCAGACCGGTTGATTTCCTGCCGGACAATCATGTCAGCATCCCGCAACATCTCCAGCCGCTCAGCGGTCACCTCTCCAATGATGCGGATGGCTAAGCCTGGGCCAGGGAAGGGGTGGCGGTTAACAATTTCGGTGGGTAGACCTAACGAACGTCCTACTTGCCGTACTTCATCTTTGAATAATTTCCGTAATGGCTCCACCAACTTAAAGCGCAGGTTGGGCGGCAGTCCCCCCACGTTATGGTGGCTCTTAATTTTGACCGCAATTCGCTCCCCCGTTTGCGGATCAATATTGGTGTTGGCCGACTCAATCACATCAGGATAGAGCGTGCCTTGGGCTAAATAATCAAACGGCCCCAACCGTTGGGATTCTTCCTCAAAAACTTGAATAAACTCCGCCCCGATCAACTTACGCTTTTGTTCGGGATCCGTCACCCCTTGTAGTTTGGCTAAAAAGCGCTCACGGGCATTCACATACTCCACCGGAATATGGAACTGTTCGCGGAAAATTTTCACCAGCCGCTCTGGTTCTTCCTTCCGCATGAAGCCTTGATCAATAAATACACAAACCAATTGATCACCAATCGCCTTGTAGAGCAAAAAAGCCAGGGTAGAACTATCCACACCACCGGAGAGAGCCAGCAATACTTTTTTGGATCCGACTTTGGCTCGCACCTCCCGCACGGTTTCTTCCACAAAGGTAGCGGTCGTCCAATCGGGATGGCACTGACAGATGTGATAGACGAAGTTGCGGATCAGCGCCTGTCCCCCCTGGGAATGCACCACTTCGGGATGAAACTGCACCCCATAAAACTGGCGCTGCGGATCGGCGATGGCGGCACAGGGAGTATTTTCTGTGGTGGCTAGCACCTCAAATCCATCGGGCAGTTGGGTAACAGAATCTCCGTGGCTCATCCACATAATGCTGTTGTTTTCTACATTAGTCAGCAGATCGGTGGGATCCTGAATATGCAAAGCGGCTCGCCCATATTCCCCTTTATCGGCGGCTTCGACTTTGCCCCCCAACTGCTGCACCATCAACTGCATCCCATAACAGACCCCCAAAATTGGGATCCCCAGTTGCCAAATGCCGGGATCGCAGACGGGCGCACCTGGGGCGTAAACCGAGTTGGGGCCACCGGAGAGGAGGATCCCTTTCGGCTGGAGTTGGGCAAGCTGACTAGCGGAGGTTCGGTAGGAAAGCACCTCGGAATAAACCTGGGTCTCGCGGATGCGGCGAGCAATCAACTCCGAGTATTGGGATCCAAAATCAAGGATCACCAACATTTGGCGGTGGGGGGGGGTGAGGGAGAGCAGCGACTCATCATCTATCTGAGTCTGATCAGGAAAAGTTTGCAGGGTCACGGTTGGGGGGGGGCGAAAAAGCTTTGACCTCAAGGGTAACAGATGTTTGTCTGGAGCCTATCGGTAAATCAACCAAGGCAAAACCGAAGTAGCGAGGGATCCCCTTCCACGCAGGGATCCCCTTTCCATAAGGCGGTGTAGGGATCTCTACTGCTCCGGCAGGGAGGCTGTTCTCACCGATACCGCCAGAGATTGCCCGTTGCGACGGATGCCAATGCGAACCGTGCCATTGATCGGGCTTTGTTCCACCAACTTTTGTACCTGGCTCGACTCGCTGACAGCTTGATCCCCCAGTTGTACGATCACATCTCCGGCACGTAGACCTGCTTGATCAGCCGGAGAATTGGGCATCACCCGTGCGATCAACACCCCTTGATCATCGCTGACACTGAGGCCACTGTTGGGATCCTCGTTGATTTGTTCCCGCACCGTGGGGGTGAGGGTGATCATCTGGATGCCCAGATAGGAGCGGTTGACCTTGCCGGTGGCGATCAACTGATTGGAGATCTGCTGAACCCGGTTGATGGGAATGGAGAAGCCCAGTCCTTGCGCTCCTTGAATGATGGCGGTATTCATGCCAATCACTTCCCCTTGAGCATTGAGCAATGGCCCCCCTGAGTTGCCGGGGTTGATGGCCGCATCCGTTTGAATGAAATCCACCCGTTTGTCCCCTACCCCCACTTCACTGCTGGATCGTCCGGTGGCGCTGATGATGCCAGCCGTCACGGTGTTATCCAGTCCTAAGGGGTTGCCAATGGCGATCACCCATTCCCCAGGCCGCAGTTGGTCGGAATCCCCCAGCGGAATGGTGGGTAGGTTAGTAGCCTGAATCTGCACCACCGCCACGTCGGTTAAGGGATCCTCCCCCAGGACTCGCCCTTCTAGGGTGCGGCCATCTTTGAGGGTGACCGACACGCGATCCGCCCCATCCACCACATGGGCATTGGTCAAAATTTTGCCATCACTGCTGATAATAAACCCAGAGCCAGTCCCCCGTTCCTGCCGATCCGGCCTCATGGGAATCTGGGATCCAAAAAACTCGCGGAAAATCGGATCCCGAAATTGTTCGGGCACACGGGCAGCAACCGTGCGGGAAGCGTTGATCCGAACCACAGCAGGTCCAACCTCTTCCACCACACGGGTAATGAAGGTCGGGTCACTTGCCCCCGGTAATGGAGCCGCGATAGCAGGAGCCTGAGTCAGCCACTCAGCGGTAGAGACAGCCCCAGGGGTCAAACTGAAGGCCAGCAGGGTCAAGCCGGATCCGAAGGTGGCTCCCACGAGGGCGGGCATCCAGCCAGATCGGAGCAGGGCAGACAGGGGATTGGATTGCATAGACATACCTCCGAAGGAAAGAGTGAAGCCAAAACGAAGGAAATCGAAAGATTCTCTCCACAACTTTCTTTACTATAAACAGTGGGTATGACGACCTGATGGCGGGGGTGTGGCAGCCGCGTGGATTTCCGGTTGGTTATGCTAGTCCCAGATGATTCCTGACTGTGCTTGTGTTTTGTCTATGCGGATCCCGTCTGTGTTGCTGCTGCTGGCCATCAGCCTGACTTGCCTGTCTGGGGAAACGATCGCTCAAACGGATCCCCTCCCTAGTTTCCCCCAACTTTTAGCCACCCCCAGTCCCCTCAGCAGTCCCGAAGCGGAAATTACCCTGCCCTTAGCCAGTGCGGCGGATCGCATTGACCTGTGGATCAACCCTCTCAACCCTGAGGAGCGGCTGGTGGCTTTGGGGGAGTTGTCGGAACAATCGGTGCAATTGCTCGATCTGGCCACCGGACAACCCCGTTGGCAGCTATCGGTGGGTTTTGCCGCCAGTGTCGTGCGGATTGATCCCCTCAACCAGTGGGTGTATGCCTCCGGCCCTGATGCCCCCGGCTTGGTCGTGATTGACCTGTTGACGGGGGAATTGGTAAAAGCCTATGGACTGGCCTCCGGTGCGCTAGATATCGACTTTGATGCCGCCAGTCAACGGGTGTTTGCTACGATGCCTGCGGCCAGCAGTGTGGCTGTAATCCAGTTAGGAGAGACCCAGGCGCGGAATTTGCCCATGCCGGGATCCCCTCTTGCCCTAGCCTACGATGCCACCCGTCAAAATTTGTTGGTGTCCCTAGCGGGGGAGGATCCCCTCAGTTTGTTGGTGGTCAATCCCGAAAACGGAGAACGGCTGGCCCGTTGGCGCAGTGGTACCACCCCCGAAGATATGGTGATCGATTCGACCGGACAACAACTGGTGGTGCTGAACTCCGGCAGCCAAGACTTGTCGGTGGTTGACCTGAACCGCAATGGAGAAATTGTGCAGCGAATTGGGTTGGAATGGCGTCCAACCCGCCTGACCCTATCGGCGGATGGTCAGCAGGTGTTGGTGACGGCGCGGGATAGTGACCGCCTGCAAGTGGTTAGCCTAGATACGCTCCGGCTAGAAGCTACCTACAATCTGGGCAAGCAGCCAACCGGAATTGCGTATTTACCGACCCCAATGGGATCCGGAGTGGTGGTGGTGGAGGCGGGCATCCCCCGCTTGCGTTGGTTACGGTTGCCCAATCTCGCGGTGGCGACCCTCAGACAAGCCAGCCCCGCCACAGGAGCCGTCTCCGGGCGCGTCCTGGATATTGCCGGAAATCCGGTACAAACGGGATCCCTACAACTGGTCAGCCGTGACCGCACCCAACAGGAACAGGCCATTGCCGCCGATGGCAGCTATCTGATTCGGGATCTCCAGCCGGGGGTCTATCTGATTGATGTGCAGGTGCCTGGGTTTCCCCCCACCAGCACCCAGATTCAGGTGCGAGCGGGGTTTGTCTCCAGCCAGGATATCCGCCTACCTCCGGCGGATCCCCTCACCGAAGCCACGGGGATTGGCCTTTTACCGGATGCGCCCCCTTTTTCCGATGAATTAGCCCGTCATCTTGCCCCCGCCCTAGCACAACTCCAGCCGGATCGGGAGGTGATTTTGTTGAATGGTCCGGTGGGGCCTGCCGATGCTTTTCAAAACCTACTTCCTTTGATCGAAAACTTGACTCTGTTGGATCGGGACGAACGCTATACCGATGACCTGGCTAAGTTGCAGGTGATTGGCAATACCCTGGGCTTGCGCTATATCGTCCTCACCCAGATGCAGATTTCCCAAGACTACAGTCGACAAGGGAGTTCTCTCCTCAATACGGCGCTCCGCTTCGTGGCTCCGATGGTGCCTGTTGAGATTCCTAACTTTACTCCCAATCAACTGCGTAGTCGCGGGCTGGTGGTGATCGTAGATCTGCAAAAGGAACGACCTGGGGATAAAGCCCGCTATTACGAAGCCTATGGACGGGACGACGTAGGGGGGGATCCCCTATTTGAGGATGCGGCGGCGGGTCTGTTCCGTCTGCAAGTACGCAACATGGTGCCCGTCTTTGTCCAACAATGGCAATCCAACCCGCCGTTTGCCGGATGATAATCAGAGCTATGGTTTTACCCTTTTTTGCTGATGGCCGGAAGATAGGACGGCTGGCTGGCTGGCTGGTCGGGGGATCCCTTTGGGTATCTGTATCGGGTGGGTGGGTTGCCTTCGCTCAAACTCCCACCCCACCCCCTGACTTAACCGATCCCCAGCCGCTTCTGCCCCGCCTCAGTCCCACCCTTGCTCCCCTCTTCCCCACCCCTGCCACTCCACCCCCGCTTGCCACCCCCTACCCTTCGCCTCCAGTCTCGACTCTCGCCTCCCCCGCCCCCCCACCACCCCTCGCCAACGCTGGACGACTGGTGGGACAGGTGCTCAATCCCGTGGGACAGCCGATTGCCCAGGCACAAGTTCGCGTCAATCTGGAGGAAACCGGATCCCTCCCCCCCCCTGAGGCTGGGGATCCCCCCGCCCAAACCGATGAACGGGGCGGGTTTGAGCTGACCAACATTCCCCCAGGCCGCTGGACGGTGACGGTTTGGCACCCCGACTATGAAACCCAGCAAACCGAAATTTGGATCCAGGCGGGCTTGACCACCCCTATCGATGTCATGTTGCAGGCTCCCCTGGTAGCTCAACCGCAAACCCGTTTGGGGGTATTGGGGGTAGGAGGATTAGAAAAAACTCAGCTTTTGGGACAGCGCTTAGCCATCGATTCCCTGCGTTTGGGCTTAATTCCCCAGACAGACACGGTGATCCCGTTGGATAACCGCAAGCTGCAACCGATTTTGCAGGCGGTGGAGATGCCCCTTTATGACCTATTTGAGCGAGATCGCCTCAAACCAGAGGCCGTCAAACGTTTTTTTGAATATCTGGGTTTGCAAGCCATTGTGATTGGGCGGGTGGATGTTTTATCCCGTAGCCCCTCCGCCAGTGAGATTAGCCTCAACTCCCGCAGTCGCCTAGAATTGTGGACATTCGATGCAGAGGGGAATCTCTCCGTCAGAACCCTAGCTGAGGCCAGCCGGTCTCAAACGGAAAAAAGCAACTTGAATAGTGCCGAAATCGCCCAACTCTATCAAATTCAGGTCACCCAAATGACGGAAGAGGTGGGCAATCGCTGGCAAGAGAATAATCCGCTAGCCAGTTACTTTGATCCGCAACAAACCCAGTTGGCTCCCCAGCCCTCCCGCCTGGATACCACCGTGGAATTACGGATCCCCGCCGCGCCCCCTACGCCTTCCCCTTCTCCCTCTCCTTAGGAAGCATTAACCACTAGTGTTTGGCTATGTCTAGTCGTCATCAATGGCAGGATGATTTGAACGTGCAGCAGGCTAAGCGCAGCTTGCGGCAGGTAATGGCTCATCTCGATCTAAGCGAGGCCGAAAAAGCTGGCTTCACTGCCGATCTGGCTCAACTAGAAACCCTCATGCACAAGCTGGAACAGGAGGTAATTCAGATCGCGGCCTTCGGCTTGGTCAGTCGGGGCAAGTCCTCCCTCTTGAATGCCTTATTGGGCTACCCCGCCTTTGTGACTGGTCCCACCCACGGTGTTACCCAGGCCAGCCAAAAAGCCCTCTGGTCGATGGATTGGCAAACCAAGTCCAAATCCCACCGTTCCGCCGTCGGTTTGGAGCCAACCCTGCCCCCGCCATCGATTCAGTCAGTCACCCTCTGCGGTTGGGGGGGATCCCGACTGGAGTTGATCGATACCCCAGGCTTGGACGAGGTAAGGGGAGAAACACGGGCACAACTGGCGCTGCAAGTGGCGCAGGAAGCGGATCTGATCCTGTTTGTGGTGGCGGGAGACATGACCAGGGTGGAGTTTGATGCCCTCAGCCAACTGCGGGAAGCCCGTAAACCGATGCTGCTGGTGTTCAACAAGATCGACCAATTCCCCGACCAGGATCGGCAGGCAGTCTACGACAAAATCTGCAACGAACGGGTGAAAGAACTGCTCTCCCCCTCTGAAGTGGTGATGGCGGCGGCGGCTCCCCGCGTGGCTAGGCCCTTTGTGGAGGCGGACGGATCCCTGTCGGCTCGTCTAGAAACCGGATCCCCGCAGGTGGATGATTTGCGGATGAAAATTTTGCAGGTACTGCATCAAGAGGGACGATCCCTTTTGGCTCTCAACACGCTGTTGGTGGCGGATCGCATTCATCAAGAGGTGTTGCAGCGCAAATTGGATCAGCGTTCTACCCTCGCTCAGGATCTGATTTGGCAGGCGGCTCGCACCAAAGCCATCGCCGTAGCCCTCAACCCCCTGACAATTGTGGATGCGTTGGGGGGAGTGGTGATTGATGTGGGCTTGATCCTCAAACTGTCGCAGCTTTATGGGTTGGCCATGACCACCCAAGGGGCAACCCAACTGCTCCAACACATTATTCTCAGCATGCTCAGCCTAGGAGCCGGAGAACTGGTGGCCATGCTGGGCTTGGGATCCCTCAAAACGCTGGTGGGGGCTACGGCTCCCTTCACCTCAGGGTTTTCGCTAGGGGCTTATGCCTCAGTGGCTCTCACACAAGCGGCTCTGGCGGGGTTGTCCTCTTATACGGTGGGAGCCGCCGCTAAAACCTATCTGGAGCAAGGAGCCAAATGGGGGCCAGATGGCACAAAATCCACGATTGCTCAGATCCTCGACAATATGGATGAAGCCTCCATTACGGCTCGCCTGCGAAGTGAGCTGCAATCACAATTTTTAGGGGGATCCCCGACGGGGGCAAGCTCCTAATTCCTTTCTATCGTTTTCTTCTGCCACTTCATCCACCAGGAATCCCCAATTTTCTTGGATTTTATTCAAAAAAACCTTGACTTCTGTTCTTTATTGGGAATTGTTATAGTTTTTTTTCAAAAACACTTGAGAATGCCTCTAATCGCTGCCGGGCTAGCTTGGCTGCCAGTTGAATCGCTGCCTTTAAGCTCTGGCAACGGGCAACCCCCTTTCCGGCAATATCAAAAGCAGTCCCGTGATCGGGGGAGGTGCGAATAAAGGGTAATCCCATGGTCATATTCACCGCCTGATCAAAAGCCAACATCTTCAATGGAATCAACCCCTGGTCGTGGTAGAGCGCCACATAAGCATCCGCCACTGCCGGACGGGATCCCTGCCACGCCTGCGCCACCGGGATCCACATCGTATCGGGAGCTAACGGGCCGACAATCTGGGCATGGGAGTAGTGGCGTAAGGTGTCTGTCAGCCAATCCACCTCTTCCCGACCCAAATGACCCGCTTCACCCGCGTGAGGATTCAGTCCCGCCACCGCAATCACCGGGTGTTCTAGGCCAAAATCCTGACGCAAACAGGCCACCAATGCATCCAGCTTTTGTCGGATCAGATCGGCGGACAAAACCGTCGCCACCTGCCGCAGAGGAAGATGGGTGGTCGCCAACAACACCCGCAAGGGATCCCCCGTAAAGGGAGAAGTGGCCACAAACAACATGCCGTAGCGTTGGGTTTGGCTCAACTGAGCCAGCACCTCGGTTTGCCCTGGAAAGTTATGGCCTGCCTGCTGCCAACTAAATTTGGCGATGGGCGCTGTAACGATCCCAGCCAAGGATCCCGCCACGGCTTGCTGAACCGCCAGCTTCAGGTAACCAAAACTGGCCGCTCCGGTGAGAGCATTCCCTTCTCCCCAAACCCAGGATGAGGATAACCCCGAAGGACACTCCAAAACCTCAATTGTGGCGGGATCCACCAGTGGCTCGCGGCTCAGGCAGCGCAACTGCTCAAAAGTGGCTTGCAAAATCCGGCGTTCTCCCACCACCACCACATCCGCCAACTGCCTAATTTCAGGATCCGCCAACGCCTTGAGGATAATTTCCCCGCCGATCCCCGCCGGATCCCCTAGGGTGAGGGCTAATCGTAGGGGGTGGCGCGTCAGCATGATCAAGGCGTTGGGGAGAAGAGACAGAAAATGGTTTAATAAAAGTCTATCGATCCAGCCCTTTATCCGCATAGCCCCCTATGGCAGAGACTCTTTTCTTTAATGCCCTGCGTGAAGCCCTCGACGAAGAAATGTCCAGGGATCCCAATGTGTATGTTTTGGGAGAAGACGTAGGGCACTATGGCGGATCCTATAAAGTCACGAAAGATCTCTACAAAAAGTATGGGGAATGGCGGCTTTTAGATACCCCCATTTGCGAAAATAGCTTCACGGGATTAGCAATTGGCTCAGCCATGACCGGGCTGCGACCCGTGATCGAAGGCATGAATATGGGCTTTTTGTTGCTGGCTTTTAATCAAATTGCCAACAACGCAGGCATGTTGCGCTATACCTCTGGGGGCAACTTCAAAATTCCGATTGTGATTCGTGGCCCCGGTGGAGTGGGCAAACAACTAGGAGCCGAACATTCCCAACGCCTAGAAGCCTATTTTCAGGCTGTGCCCGGTTTGAAAATTGTCGCTTGCTCCACTCCCTACAACGCCAAAGGATTGCTGAAATCAGCGATACGAGACGATAATCCAGTCCTCTTTTTTGAGCATGTTTTGCTCTACAACCTCAAAGAAAACCTACCGGAAACAGAATATCTCTTACCCCTCGATCAGGCCGAAATCGTCCGTCCTGGCAACGATATAACCATTTTGACCTACTCGCGGATGCGCTACCACGTTCTCAAGGCTGTGGAACCATTGGTGGCTTCTGAAATTGATCCCGAAGTCATTGACTTGATTTCTCTCAAGCCCCTCGATATGGAAACCATTGGAAATTCTATTCGTAAAACCCATCGTGTGGTGATTGTCGAAGAAGATATGAAATCCGGTGGAATTGGTGCAGAGATCACGGCGCGCATCATGGAAGAACTGTTTGATGAACTGGATGCTCCGGTGCTGCGGCTAGCCTCCCAAGATATTCCCACCCCCTATAACGGAGTCATGGAAGCCGCCACCATTGTGCAACCGGCTGACATTGTGGCCGCTGTCGAACAGATGCTGGGGCTAGCAGTCTAATCAAAAATTCGTTGCTAAGATTTGCATGAGCTAGCAGTAGCAAGCACCATGCAGGGTATTTTTCTCATCCTCTACATTTTGGTGATAAGTGGCCTGATTGCCGTAGTGGGGGATCGGGTTGGCTACCGTATTGGCAAGAAGCGCCTCAGTTGGTTTAAGCTGCGCCCCCGTGACACTGCCGTATTGGTGGCAGTACTGACGGGAGTGATTATTTCAGGGTTGACCCTAGCCAGTTTGCTGCTGTTAAGCCAATCCTTACGACAGGCACTCTTTAACTATGAACAAACCTTAGCCAAATATGACCGCGATCTTTACTATGCTCGCCTCTATACGACAACGACTCGTCAGCAACTTGCCTTGGTTCAACAGCAACTCCAGGCTTCTCAGGCTGAATTAGCGGCTCTAGAGTCCAATTTGAGCAGTGCCACCACCCAACGGGACGATGCTCAGGTGCGGCTAGATGACATCAAACGCCAATTGCAGGAACTGTTGGCGCAACGAGAGGCAACCTCCCGCAAGTTAGCCGAGGCGGATCAGCAACTGTTGACCTCCCAGCAACAACTGGCGCAGGCCACTCAACAACTCAACACGATCAAGGCCGAAGCCAGCACAGCCCGTCAACAGGTCAAAGATCTGCAACAGCAACAAAAAGCGCTAGCCGAGGCCAAGCAAGCGTTGCAACTGGATCGGGATCAACTGGAGCGATCGTTAGCCGCCTCTCAAACCGCCCTCTCCACCCTAGAAACCCAAAAGAACCAACTGGAATCAGAAATTAATCAACTCAATCAGGTGGCAACCCGACTGCGGCGAGGGGAACTGGCGATTGCGACCGGAGAAATCTTGGCGGTGGGGGTGATCGATGCGGATACCACCGATGCTGCCAACCTATCGGCACAACTGAACCAAATCTTGGCGCAGGCTGAACAGCGCGCCCGTCAATTGGGAGCCAAGCCCCTACCTCCCGCTCAAACCGCCATCCAGATTCCCAAAGCTACGGTGGCAGAGATCCTCAATCAAATAGCAACCTCCGGCAGTTGGGTAGTGCGGATTTTTTCCATCAGTAACCGCCTGGAGGGAGAGCTAGTTCCCGTAGGGGCAGACGTCAATGCCAATCGACTGATCTATGCTGAGGGATCCGTGATCGCGGATACTCGGATTGAGGCTGGACAAGATGAAGTTGTTTTGCAGGGACAACTGTTGAGCCTCTTATCGACAGCCAACGTGCGCTCTCAGCAGGCGGGTTTGCTGGCTAATCCCTTGACTGGCACAGTGGGTGAATTTTCTCAGATCAAACTTTTGGAGGCTGTCCAGAAATTGCGAAATGTGCGGACGGCAGCCACAATGCAAGTGGTAGCCAATCGGGATATTTATACGGCGGGTCCCTTGGATGTCAGCTTGGTGATGGCGGCTGAGTCCAGTTTGGCAGAGCAGACGTTACCAAAACCCTGATTCTGCCTGCTAGGATGCCATAGGGGAATCTTTCTTCTGGTATCTCGACAAAGCCACTCCACGGCGCGGCTTCTGGGTATCCACAACAAAAAATGTAGGGGAATGCAGGCCACGTCACCCAATCCTGCCAGTCACGACTACCTGCTGGGCTTTGACCCCGGCAAGGATAAATGTGGCTTGGCGGTGGTGGATTATCAAGGGATCCCTCAACAACGGCAGGTGATCCCCTCTTCTCAAGCGCTAGAGCGGGTCAAGCGCCTCTATGATCAACAGGTGATTAACCGAGTCATTTTGGGGAATCAAACCACCTCACGGCAGTGGCAGCAGCAATTGCAGCAAACCCTGCCCGATTGCCCGATTGAGTTGGTGGATGAACGGCACAGCAGTCTAGAAGCCCAGCAACGCTACTGGGACTATTACCCAGCTAGGGGGTGGAATCGCTTCTTGCCCAAGGGATTGCGGGTTCCCCCTGATCCGTATGACGATATTGTGGCACTCATTCTCGTGGAACGGTATTTACGCGCCCATGCCTAGTCGTCGCCAGGTTTTGCAAGGGATCCTCTCCAGTCTGGGATGGCTATCGCTTGTGGGCGTAGGTGGGTGTGGGAGCAGGGACACCAATCCGCTGATTACCTGCTTACGCCAAGCCCTGCCCAGTAGTCTTTTGAAAGAATGGCGGCAACAGGAGATTTTCTCCTTCACGTTGCAACTGCTGGACAATCGCCTCCAGTTGTTTGAGCAATTGCAGGCTTCCGCTTCTCCTTCTCCGCAGCCGTGGTGGGATCCCTTGGGTTGGTTTCAAACTCCTCCCACCCCCGCTATGGTCAGTTTGTTAGGGGCAGATTGGTTGGATCAAGCGATTGCTCAAGCGCTAATAGCCCCCCTCACCCCCGCCGATGTGGGGCAATTTTGGGCAAGCCTGCCCCCAATTTGGCAACAGGTTGTACAGCGATCCGCTTCCTCGCCAGAAAAGCAAGCCCCCCAAATCTGGGGCGTACCCTGGCGGTGGGGATCCACCGCTATTGTTTATCATCGGCAACGGCTGAAAACGCCGATTGTGGATTGGGCGGATCTATGGCGACCGGAATTGCGGGGCAAGCTGACGCTACCGGATCATCCCCGTGAAGTGATTGGTCTCACTCTCAAAAAAATGGGGCGTTCCTACCAGGATCCCATTTCTCTAGCCGATGGGGAGTTAAATCGGCAATTGGCGCAACTGCATCAGCAGGTTTTGACCTACACCTCCTCTGATTATCTGCCCATCCTCCGACTAGAAGACAGTTGGGTGGCGGTGGGCTGGACGGAAGATCTCTACCAAACCCAAAAGAATTATCCTGAGTTGGAGGTGGTGATCCCGGCTTCCGGATCCGCTATCTGGTGGGATGTCTGGGTTCTACCACGGGTTTCCCAAAATGCCCCAACCCGTGCCGATTTAGCCCGTTGGTTTGACTGGGTGTTGGATCCAACCCACACGGCTCGCATGGTCAACCTCAGCCAGATCGCGAATGTGCAAGCGGTGGAAGCCAGCCAGCTATCACCATCTCTAGCTCAACGACCGGATCTCAGCCGAGGGATCCCGTCTGGTTCAGAAATTTGGCAGCCCCTCTCCCCCGAGCAAGCCGATGTTTATCTCACCCTCTGGCAACGGATGCGCTCAGGGGAATTACTGCCGCGATAGGTTCCCCGCTACGGGCAAAGCTGCCCAAAGCCTCTTGTAGAGTTGGTTGAGTCTTGACCGCCCAGGCTGTAGCCCACCCGCAGATCCCACCGTTCATTGAGAGGCTTGCCATAGCCACTTGGCCAGAAGTACCCGCTTGATCCGATGGATCCCCTCAGCCCACCCGGCGACTCAGAGAAATGCTTCCACGCAAAATAACATTCCGTAGTTTAAGCTACAGAAAATATCCTAGAGTTATAGATAAAGCCTCTATTCAGGGATCCGTAACCATGCAAACCTCCCTACCTACCCATGCCATTTGGGCAAAACACCAAGAAAATATAGCTGCTTCCTTGGCTCATCGCCTGCAATCGGCTCAAGCCAGCCACAACACCCAGTTGATTAGCGCCCTCCAGCAGGAACAGGAGCAGTTGCGCCTCTCTCAACAAGCAGCACCTGCGATGCAGTGGTTAGCGGGTCTTCAGCAAATGTGGCAGCGCTTTTGTCGGGCACTTGCGCTTGACTCTGAGCTAGATGTGAGGATCGTCGTGGACAGCACAGGGGTGTCGTGGTGGTATGCCCGTCAGCCCAGAACCGGCGAAACTGTCTATGCCGATACTCAGTCCGAATTGCTGGCTTGGATCGAAGCCCACCACTGGAAAGACTAGGCATCCCCTGTGCCCCCTCAGCCTAAACCGAGCCGGCTTAATAGGTGCGATCCTCCACCCAAATGCTGACCAGAGCGGCGTTGCCTCCACCATCCACTTTCACCTCCATGCGGGTGGCTTGGGGGTAGTCGCGCATATCTTCCTCTAGCTGATCCCCAACCGCTTCGGGAATGTAGTAGGCTCCCAAGCCAAAATCCACTCGCCAGCCGTAGGGATCCCCAACTCCTTTTAAGATCACTTGATCCGACGACACGACATCGGGATACTGGTCACTCACGGCAACGGCTTTCCAGGTGGGAGGGGTGAGGGAAGATTGGGGGTCGGCTTCGAGAGTAAGGTAAAGGGATCCCCCCTGCTCGTAGCGACTTTGCCAACCGGGTAAGGTTTTCAGTCTTTCCATTTCCCCCACCTCGTAGTTGAGGATGACGTAGCGACCTCGCAACAGATCGTAGGGATCCACAGGCGCACTTTGCAAAAACACCGTGGTTCCAGTGGCGAGAATCAGGGCGTTTTGGGTAGGGATCCCCAGCACAATCAAAAGCTGGATCCCCAGAGGAACCGCCAACCGCCACCAGGGGAGGGGGGAGCGCTGCTGAGGAGTTAGAGGGGGATGGACAACCGTAACCGCCGTTGCACGGTCTGAAGGAAGATTGGGAGAATCAGCATCTGAGTGCATCGTGAGTACCTCCACAAAACATAAAACATTTGACAAAACCGCCAGAGAGCCAAATAAAGCGAACGGGAGGTTAGGATTTAGCCAACGCTTTTGTCGGCAAAGCCGCCAGCCGTCGCTCAAAGTTGATTCCGGCCACAATCACCCCCACCCCACAGGTCACAAAGGCCAACGACTTGAGGAGTAATCCCGTATCGTATTCAAAAAAGCGGGTGATAATAGCCAGGGTGAGGGTGAGCAGTCCCAGCCAAAACCGCCAACGCTGTGCCAACTGAAGTCCCTGCCACATCAGGGATACCCCCATCCCACACAAGGCGAAGTTGATAAAAATGACCGACAACCCATAAAGCCCCCCCCCCTGCAAGCAAACCAGCAAGGTTAGCAACCCGACCCCCATCCAGACCTGAGACTGCATGAGGCGGCGTTGGGGGGGATCCGCCTGTTGATATTGCCGCAGCAGACAGCGAAGATTGCCGATCCAGAGAGCCAGCACTACTATCCCCAAGAGAAGCAGGCTGATCAACTCCGCCCCCATCGGAAAATTCACGGTGGGATCCCGCCAGTAGTCGATGAGAAAGCGGGCACTTGAGTAATAAGAGTCTCCCACAGCCCAGGCTTCCCAGAAGCTCCAGCCATAGAGCAAGATCAAGCCTCCCCAGAGGGCCATCCCCTGAGCAATGGGGGCAAAATCCAAACCCAGCTCGCCGTCACGGATCCCTTCCCCTTCTGCGGGAATCTGCCAACGCAGACGCATGTATAGCCAGGGTAGCCAGCGTTGATGATACAAACTCCAGGCCCACACCCCGCTCAGACCGATCAGGTGGGTCATGCTGAAAATATAGGCGGAATTTTGCCAAAGGTTCCAATAGGACTGATTGGAAAGACTAATGACCTGGGTTTGCAGGGCAAGCATGAGTAGGATAATCGACTGCACCCAGATCCAGCGGGAACGACACCAATAGGCTAGGGGCATCACCCCCCCGATCACCAGCCACGGCACCAACCCTGGATGAAAGAGTACATTCTCACGCAGCCCGACTGAAAAATCGCTGATGTAAGCTGCTAGCAATAGCCAAACGGCCAAACTGCCACTGGGGCTATGCCGCAAACTGACCGCCAGCAGCAGCACCCCCAATCCCCAGGCCAGAAACAGTCCTGATAACGCCCCACTCACCTGAAACCACTGCGCCATCAGGCCGATGCTGCCTCCCAAAGCCAGTTCCCCAATCAACAGCAGGGTAGTGCCCAAGCGAGGGGAAGTGCCACGCCAGAGATAAAACCCTGTCCCCTGCAATCCCACCACCAGCAGCAAGGCCACAATGGCTCGCACCGCCGGCGGAATGGCAGCCCAGTTAGCCGCCACAAAACTGATGATGCCCAAGCCCACCAATAGGGATCCCAGGATCATCACCACTTGGATAAAGCGTCCTCCAGCCACCCGATTCAGGTGATCCAATTGGTAGTATTGGCGGAGTTTTTCGCGGTGGGCGGGGGCAATCAGATCCTCAGACACCCAGAGATCGAGCACCTGAGCCAGTTGTCGTCGGAATCTGTCATCGGCCATAGATTTACCTAACCCTTTTCATCCGCTTTCATTCGTTAGTATGCCCCTCTGGTAGCCAGAGTCAGGGCTAGGCTGTGACAGTTTGCTAACCGCCCAGGGAGAGATGAGCCAACCAGTTGTCAATACCCCCAGAGTGGTTCCGGTCAGTTATAGTAAAAAAGGAGTTGGATTTCTGCCTAGGCGCTTTGCTGAGCTTTCAGCCCTCGCCAGCATTTTCTAGCCTCCGGTCAATCTCCATCAGCCTAAGGAGAGTGGGATCCCCCACTTTTTTTGTGTTTTTGGGGAGGTGTTGCCCACAAGGGAGGTGACAATGGTGCATCCTTTGGTTCCCCAGGTGCAATCCCTGGCTGAACCGATTGCTCAGCAACTGGGCTATCAACTGGTTCAGGTGATCTTTCATACCCACCAGTCTCCCCCTGTGCTGCGGTTGGATATTCGTCCTCAGGATCCCAATCAAGATACCAGTCATGCCGATTGTGAAGCTATGAGCCAAGCCCTAGCAGACTGTTTGGATCAAACGGATCTGGTGCCAGGGCACTATGTCCTGGAGATTTCCAGTCCGGGGGTGGACGAGCTATTGACCTCCGACCGCGATTTCTCCGTGTTTCGGGGCTTCCCGGTGGAGGTAACAGTGGATCCCCCCCACAAGGGCAAACAACAATGGCTAGGGCATTTGTTGGGGCGGGATGCCGATTTTGTCTTCCTCTCCCAAAAAGGACGGCGGATTCAACTGCCACGGGCTAGCGTGCAACGGGTGTTGCTGCGGGAAGGGGAGGAAAGTTAAGTGGCTTTGGCTCGTCCAGGCTAAGGGATTTTGTCTGAGGGGTTTTGTCTACTGAGTTGTCTTGGTGTTGAGTTTTCAGGAGAACCATTCATGTCTATGGTGCCTCTGCCGGGATTGGCAGAAATGGTGGAAGTGATCAGCCGCGAGCGCAATTTGCCACGGGTAGCTGTGACCGACGCCATCCAAGAAGCCCTTCTCAAGGGATACGAGCGCTATCGCAAAACCCTACAACGGGATAGCAGCGTCTTTGAGGAGGGATATTTCAATAACTTTGAGGTGGAGCTGGATGTAGAGGCGGGGGGCTTTCGCATCTTGGCCACCAAAGCAATTGTGGAAGAGGTGGAAGTGCCGGATCACCAAATCTCCCTCTACGATGTGCGGCAGGATTATCCTGAAGCGGAAGTGGGCTGGGAAGTGACCGATGATGTGACTCCTGAGCAGGCGGAATTTGGCCGGATGGCGGCGATCCAAACCAAGCAAGTCCTGGCGCAAAAGCTGCGGGATCAACAGCGTCGCTTGATCCAAGAAGAGTTTCGAGAATTGGAAAATACGGTGTTGCAGGCGCGGGTGCTGCGGATGGAGCGGCAAACCGTGATTATGGGGGTGACCAGTGGGTTTGGGCAGCCGGAGGTGGAGGCGGAGTTGCCCAAGCGGGAGCAACTGGCCAGTGACCGCTATACCCCCAATGCGGTGATGCGGGTCTATCTCAAAAAAGTGTATGAGGGATCCCGGCGGGGACCCCAGTTGTTGGTGTCGCGGGCGGATGCGGGGTTGGTGGTGTATCTATTTGCCAACGAAGTGCCTGAGATTGAAGATGAGGTGGTGCGGATTGTGGCCGTAGCACGGGAAGCCAATCCCCCCTCCCGCAATGTTGGCCCGCGCACCAAGATCGCCGTCGATACCCTCGAGCGGGATGTGGATCCGGTGGGCGCTTGTATCGGAGCTAGGGGATCCCGTATTCAGGCGGTGGTGGCGGAACTGCGGAACGAAAAAATCGATGTGATTCGCTGGTCGCCGGATCCCGCCACCTACATCGCCAATGCCCTCAGTCCGGCTCGGATTGTGGAGGTGCGCTTAGTGGATCCCGAAATTCAACAGGCTCATGTTTTAGTCCCAGGGGATCAACTGAGCTTGGCGATTGGCAAAGAGGGGCAAAATGTCCGATTGGCTGCTCGTCTGACGGGGTGGAAAATCGACATCAAAGAAGTGGAAAGCTACCGCACGGCGGCGGCGGAAGCGGCGGCGGCGGGTTTGGCCTATCCGATCCTCAGTCAGCGGGCTACCCCCACTCCTCTGCGAGGACGCAGTGTTGCCGATCTTGTCCCCGACAATCGGGATCCCTATGACGAGTATGAAGAAGAGGAGGATCTCTACGAGGACGATCTCACCGATGAGCTAGAAGACTGGGAGGATGAGGAGTTTGACTACGACGCCGAATTTGATATCGCCTCTCCAGCCTAGGACTAGTTAGGGGATCCCTCCTCAGCTTGCTGCGATTTCCTGATTGCCCTTTTTCTCTGGGTTTCTCCTGTTATGACGGTTACCCTCCCCCCCCACTTCACCCTTTCGGCTTCCTCCCTGAAACTTCTGGATCAATGTCCACGCCTGTTTCGCTTTGTCTATGGGGAGCACCTGATTTGGCCGGTTGCCGAGGCGATAACTCCTACCGACGATGCCGAACGGGGCAAGCTGTTTCATCGCTTGGTGGAACTGCACAGTCGCGGTCGCTCCATCGATCCCGCCTTGTTAGCGGCTCTCGATCCGGTGATGCGGGGATGGTGGCAGACCTTTCTGGCTAGCCCCCACGCCCACCCTAGGGGCACCGTTTACAGTGAGTTACCCCTCTGGACACGGATCGGCGGGATGAACGTCATGGCGGTTTTGGATCGGCTGGTTTGGCAAGGGGAAACCGCCCAGATTGTGGATTGGAAAACCGATCAGATTCGCCCACCCGACCGTCGATTGGCCGAAAGCTGGCAGGTGAGACTCTACCCTCTCTTGGTTTGTCGGGTTGGGATCCGCTCCCATCCACCTATCGATCCTGACCGTCTGGAGATGACGATTTGGTATGTTAACGATCCCGATCGCCCCTATCATCGGCGCTACAGCCGTCGTCAATGGGAGCAGGATCAGCAGTATCTACTCGACCGACTGGAGCGGATCCCGTTGCTGGCTCAGCAAAACTTTCCCCGTACCTCCCACACCCAGATCTGCTCCGGTTGTGGTTTTCGCCGCCGCTGTTATGGGTTGCCGCCGGAGGAGGAGGACTGGCAAGCGTGGGGGATCTTGGAGGAAGAAGGGTTGGGGATCCATCCCCCTTCGGTTGAGTTGGATTTCTGAGTTGAATTTTTGGGCAGAGGCAATCGACTAGACTCTAGACAGAGCTACCTTTCCGCCCTCTAGCCCGTGGCCACCACCTCATCCCCTTTGCTGCGGGCACCCGTTTCGCCTGACCGCCTACTTTCTTTACATTCCCTAGGTCTATGTCCGTTTTCACTACCGCCACCCTGCGTCGCTTACAAAAACTACCCCAAATCCCCGCGGTCTGGGAGGGGGATCGTCGTCCCTTGCAGGAGGGCTTTCCGGCTCCTCTTTTGGGGGCATCGCCTCGTGGGGAGAGTGAGTGCATTCTCTGGGTGGATGGATCCCAAGGGGTGGTGCGCTCGATGGATGTGGTGCCGATGGATGCCGGCATGGAGGTGATGGTGCGCTCCCTGTTACAGGCGATGGAGCATCCCCACAGTGCCAAGCCCGCTCGTCCCCAAAAAATTGTGGTGCGGAATCGGGAGGTGCAGTTTTTTTTGCGGGGCATTTTGCAAGATCTCGATATCAAAATTGACTGTCAGGCCGATCTGCCCCTAATTGATGAGATTTTTGAAAGTTTTGGAGCCTCCCTCGAACCCCTCGAACCCAACCTGCCTCCAGAATTGCAGACGCTGCTAGAAATCAAAGCGCGGCAAATTTGGCAAGATGCTCCCTGGGATTACCTGGAAGATCATCAGGTTTTAGAAATTCAACTGAAGCAGTGGGATCTCGATACCCTCTACGTATCTGTGATGGGGATGCTGGGCATGGAGCATGGGGTGTTGTTTTATCGATCCCTTGATTCGATGAAGCAGTTCCGGCATTGGGTGGCTAGCCAGCCCTCCCCCGATGTGATGGAGGAAGCCTTTCTCAGCCAAGATTGCCTGTTCCTCAACTACAGTGCTGCCGATCCGGAATTAGAAGCGGAGGACATTGTTCTATCTGGTCTGCCTCCAGAGGAGATTGAACCTACCTTTGGCACTATTCATCCTCTAGAGGGCTTGCGACCTTTACTGCAAGCGGAGGAGGGGTTGGCCTTAGTTGTTATGCTGGAGGCTTTGCATCGCTTTTTCCAACAGACGGGCAGGGTGTTAGCCAACGACTTTGTTCCCGAAACTCGCCGCTTCCGCATTCCCCACCCACAACCGGCAGGAGATCGCCAAACGATTTCGGTGCAGGTCAGGACGCTCCCGGATCTGGCCACAGAATTGTTGGCTATGGGGGAAGCAGAGGAGGGAGGTCTTCCCACCGTCCTGTTGCGGGAGGATCTGCTGCCGGACAAAGCTCACCTAGCGATAGGGATGATTCCCTGGTCGGTGGTGGAGGCTCTGCGGCTGATGGGGTTGCTCTACCCCATTCCTGAGCAGGAGATTGTGACGGAGGGGGATGGCTTTCCGGTAGTGATTGTTCAAACCACCCGTCCCAAAGCCAAGGTCTTGATCGAACACCTGCGAGAAGCGGGATCCCCTCAGGCTCTCTGTTTTAATGATGGGGTGGATCCGTGGAGCGGGGAGCGCTACGACCTGGAAATTATCCAGACGGGCAACGGAGAGCTGCATTTATTTGGAGAGTTTCTGCAAGAGGATCCCACCCATGTCATGGCTCGTCGGCGATGGGATCGCCGTTGTCAATTGACAGGTAAAAATTGTGGGTTGTTGATTGCGATGGGATCCACCAGCGTCAAGCAAGACGGACTGCAACTACGGCACATGTTGGCACTCTTTCAGCTTCGCTCCTTGACCCCAACGGATTTGGGACTGGGCACGATTGTCCGTATGCCCCTTGGCTCAGACATCATGGGGGAAGCAGATTGAGGATTCTGGTCAGGCGGCAGGATCCCGCCGGAGGGGTTGGGTCATCTGCCAGGTGAGTAATCCCGCTAGACCGACAATCCCCGACAATCCCCACAGCACCGGCGGGAGTCCGTAGTAGGTTTCGGCCACTCCCGCCAAGACGAGGGGCAAGCTGAGGGCAATGTTGGCTAAGTTATTTTGCAGACCAAACACTTTTCCCCGCAGATCGGCGGGGGTTTCCTCTTGGATCACCGTCTGCATGGGGATCACAACCCAGGATCCCGCCAGTCCTACCCCGGCAATCACGATCAGGGTGCTGGGTAGGGATAGGATGGCTTCTGGTAAGAGGGCTAACAATACGGCAATACCTAAGGATCCCCACAAACTCCAATGTCGCCGACTCATAGAGTGCCCGCTATGCCCCACCCAAAAGGCTCCCATCCCCATCCCCACCCCCGCCGCCGCCAGTAAAAAGCCAAACTGCGTCGCTTTTAAGCCAGGGATTAACTCCGCCATCCGCACCGCTAACACTGCTACCGCCGCAAACACCGAATAGAGGGTAATGATTTGGATCATGGCGGAGCGAACTACTGGGGTAGCCTGTAAATAGGTTAATCCGGCTTGAATATCTTGCCAAAGGTGGAACTCCTGGGATCCCCGATCTGCCTCCTGAGTATGCAGACCTAACAAAATGGCGGCGGCGACGATATAGGCTCCCCCCACCACCAGCGTTGCCCCAAAATCCGCCGTCGGCCAGAATCGCCGCAGCAGGTGATCGGCCAGAGCCAAAAGCGGATCTCCAATGGCGAACCCCAGGATGACCGATCCCATCATGGTGGTGGTATAGAGGGAATTGGCTGACAACAGTTGCGGTTTTGCCACAACCAGAGGAATCGCCGACTGTTCCGCCGGAGCAAAATATTGAGTGAGGGTAGAAACGGAGAAGGTGATCACCAACAGCTCCACAAACCCCATCGGGATCCCCCCCCAAATCTCTTGCCCCTGAGCCATCCACAGCAAAAGGGGGATCCCCAGCACCAAGCACCCTCGTAGCAGGTTAGAGATAACCATCACGCCTTTCTTAGACCAGCGATCCACATACACCCCCGCCAGAGTGCCAAAGAAAATCGCGGGCAATGTCGAGGCCACCATCACCGCTGCCACCCAGCGACTAATCGATTGCCCCGCCGCCTGAAAGTGGCTGGAAATTAAGCTAATCATCAACACCAGCAGCACCTTATCGGCAAGCTGGGAAAAAACCTGGCCACTCCACAACAGCAAGAAATTGCGGTTGGCAAGAACGGCCCGATAGTGGCTGAACCCCGTCAAAGCAGGAACAGGATCCGCTATGGGCTGCATATCGGGGGAAAGAGGATCATCGGCTCGATCGAGTAATTGCTCTGGCTCACGCTCCAATAAGGCGGGGCTGACCGCCGCCGGGGGGGCATCTTGTTTGCACTCTCGATCCATAGCGCTCCCGTCACATTAGCACCCCATTTTCACCTGTTTAGGACTAGCCCTTGAGGGTATCCGATGACCGGCCTCAATGTTGGCGAGCACTAGCAGTGAAATGAAAGACTGACCAGAGAGGGCAGAGAATCGGTTCTCCTCCATGCCTGTCCTCCGGCTTGCCTAATCTTAACCTGGGATCCGAACGATTCTGGCAACAATCTCTGGGCTGAGAGATCTAGGGATTAGCGACTTCAGAGGCCAAGGGATCCGCGATTTCGTTGCTGGGGGCAACAAACTCCCCCATTTCCACCAGGGTGAGGCGGATTTTTAACCAACGAATAAAATCCAGATCCGTAGAGACAACCGCCGCCCTCTCCTCCGGCAGACGAGCAGCTATAGGCTTGAGGGCAGGGGATCCCAAGAAAGCAGGCTGAATCACATAGTAAAAGTCAACAGCTTTTCCCTGCTCCTGATAGTGGCGAGTGCGTTCCTCCAACACCTCCTGCAAAGGCTCTGACTGGAGAAATTCCTGGCTAGCCGCTAAAAAATAATAGGTTTGACTGGTCATGGTTAAAGATACTCTGGGCAAAGCCCATAGACATTGCGGCAACTTCCGTTAGCCGTCGAGTTAGGCTGATTTGCAGAGAGCTAGTATCGAATCATGCAGAGGAACAGACTGGCAGTCATAGGCCTTGTGCTGGATGGGGGGAAGTTGGTGACTTTGATCCTGTTGCCAGGGGAGAGCCGACTTGGGTTGAGGGTGGGATAACACCGCCAAAGCTTGTGTAGCCCAGGTTTGCGCCCAAGATGGAGAACCAGCCGCCATTTCTTGACACAGAGCGGTGGCTCGCTCTAAATCACCACTCCGCTCATAAGCCGCTACCAGCGAAACCCCTGCCAGTAGACAGTCTTCCGAGGAAGCTTCTTCGGCATGATCCGGCAAATGGCAACAGTAACAAAAAGCTTCCAGTAAATTGATGGCCTCCAGGTAACGTTCCTGTTTGAGGGCTTCAATTCCAGATCGAAGGGATCCAGAGGGAATGTGCATAGATTGTTAAACCATCAACAAGTAAACCGCACAAAAAGGCTGGAGAAAAGACTATGGTCACCTAGGATAGAAATCTATTGGGTTTAGCCTGCCATACCATTTTTGTCGGGGTGGTTGGGTGAAACAGTGAGTATTTCTTATGACCATACTACGCGAATTTTGCCATCTGGATCACCTCCGTCGATTTCCTCTCGATCCGGTTTTCCCCAGGGTTCGGGCTAGGAGCCAGTCGGGAGGGTGGTTTAGAACCGTCCGCCCTGCTAGGTTCCTACGAGCAAATCAGGCCATCCTTCAGGAGAGATGGTATCCTATGCTATTGATATCTTCCTTTGATTGATGCCAGATCGCCTTGACACTACAACAATTCGTCATGCCTTGGAGTGGGGTTCTCAGGAGTCTGGATCGAGATCCCTGCAACCTATGACTAGCCTTCCATTCGTGCCAGTTGGGCAAGAACCTACGTCATCGGCTCGTGCTGATGTCATAGCGGTGGGTGGTGCGGAAGATAAAGAAAATGAAAAGCAGATCCTTTGGGATTTTTTTCGACGGGCGGGTGGAGAGCAGTCTCTCATCACCATTGTGCCTGCTGCCTCCGGGATCCCGGACGTTTTGGGGGAGCTTTATCACAAGATTTTTGTGGGGATGGGAGTAGACCGCGAACATGTGCAGGTGCTCGACATTCGCAATCCCATCGAAGCCCGCAATCCCAGTGCTGCCGAGTTGGTGTTACGCAGCACGGGACTTTATTTCACGGGGGGAGATCAGGAGCGATTATCAGAGGTGTTGGCTCAAACCGAACTCATGGAAGTGATGCGGCAGCAGTCGTTGCTGGGCAAATTGGTGATTGCCGGAACCAGTGCGGGAGCCTCAGCTTTGGGACATCAAATGATTTCTAGGGGCTATAGCGGCGAATCGCCCACGCCCGCCATTGTCACCATGAAAATGGGTCTAGGAATCCTCCCCCACGTCATCGTGGATCAGCACTTTCATCAACGCAATCGCTTGGTTCGCCTGATTACGGCTGTTGCCTATCACCCCCACTGTCTGGGCATCGGCATTGATGAAAATACGGCTGCCATTATTCGCGCTAATGACACCATCGAGGTGATCGGAGCGGGAACCGTCACCATCGTGGATGGGGGCGACCTGGTCTCAACGGTCGAGATGACTCCCCCCGATCAGCTCTACAGTCTACAGAATGCCAGAATTCACTTTTTGGCTCCTGGTGCTGTGTTCAACATCAAAAGCAAAACCCTCCTCGCCCATTAGGGATCCCTCTCACCTAGTGGTAGGCGAGTTCCTAAGAATACGCTAACGCTACGCCCCACCAGTGACAGGATGTGGAGGCAGGATCCAGAGTAGACGGATTTTGTCAACTTCAAAAACCACAGAGATGTGGAATTGGTGATAGTCATCACAACTTGATTCAAATCACAAACCGATGCGTAATTGCCTTCGTATTCCCTATAGATGAACACCAAGAGAGCCAATTATTCACGGCAACTAATCTAGGATTCATCCTCACCCAATACAAATTGATGGAGTCGGTTATGAATACGGTACAACGCATTGCTTCTGTTGGAATCAGCACACTCACTCTGGTTACCCTGGGCACATCAATGGCTATGGCTAGTTCCGGTGGAGATCGCTTTGAACCTTTGCCCCAATCCCCTCGCCAAGGGACTCTCATTGCGGCTTCGACCTCTGATATGGGCTGGATGGGCAAACTTTCTTCTAATACGCTAGAGCAGTTGATTCAACAGGCTCAGGTGGGTAAAAAGAACTAGAGTCTACTTTTTCCTCAAAGGGAAAATAGTGGTTAAATAGCTTCAAATAACTCCAAACAAACAAAATACTCTGATAGTTTTTGGGTGGAATAACATCTCCCCAAAGATTGTCAGAGTTATTTCTTGTTCCCCTCAAACTTGGCATCTCCAAACTGCTTTCTGGGCAGGGTGATAACGATTTTTTCACAATTGTCCAGTAAGATTGAGGGATCCCTTTCCCCAATGATCAGGTAGGTCGGGTGATACGATGCGCTATTGGTTGATGAAATCGGAACCCACGGTCTACGGGATCCAACATCTGCGGCAACAGCAGCAGACCCTTTGGGATGGGGTGCGTAACTACCAAGCCCGCAACTTCTTGTTGGAAATGCAGGAGGGGGATTTGGCCTTCTTCTATCATTCCAACAGTCAGCCCCCTGGCATTGCTGGGTTGATGCGGGTGATCGCCACTCAGATAGTGGATCCCAGCCAGTTTGACCCCATCAGTCCCTATGCCGATAGTAAAGCCACCCCGACCCAGCCCCGTTGGTGGACGGTGAAGGTGGAGTTTGTTGAAGAAATTTCGCCCCTTATTGATCTCACCCAACTCAAGCAGAGATTTTCGGGAGATGATCTCTGGGTGGTGCGACGGGGCAACCGTTTGTCCGTTATGCCCGTCGAAACCTGGGTGGCCGAGAATATTTTATCCCTGCGCAGCTAGAATCTGTCATCAATTCGATAACGACCACGTTGAGCTGCCCCAGCACTTTTTCGGATTCAACGAAGAGACTTGATACGGTCGGTGTACAACAGGATTGTTATGCTGAGCTATCTCATCAACACCCGCATTATAATCGCCAGTGCCCCTAACCCAATCCCAACAAGCGCTGGCACCAAACGATCACCCA
Organism: Cyanobacteriota bacterium; assembly: GCA_033764955.1. Classification (GTDB taxonomy): domain Bacteria; phylum Cyanobacteriota; class Cyanobacteriia; order Thermostichales; family Thermostichaceae; genus JANRIL01. The sequence continues at coordinate 45,434 of JANRIL010000017.1, forward strand.
AAATTCGCAACTTTGCATTCATCGGTAGCTTCCCTGTTTCCCAGTAAACCCAGTCATCTCCTAACTGGCTTGCTAACTCTAAATTGCCTGAAATCAGGAGAACGATACCATTACCCGTAGCAGGATTGACCCGCACCGTATGCCCTAGCGCAGGCAAATTCCCCCCATCATGACCTACCGCATACTCATCAATGCCATTAGCAACATACAAGGTATGCCCTAAACCCCAATCTTGATGTGCCCCTGGCTGAGGCTGAATCATTTGGTTTAGTGTTTCTTGTTTTAGAACTAAGTTCTTTCGGCTATAAGCTTGAACGAAGCGAGCCATATCTTGAGGGGTTGCATAAAGGGATGCCGCTGCTGTAGCTGTATATCGACGGTGAGGACTCGGTTGAAGTTCTTCATCGAAGCTAGTTGCTAGCTTATCTGCACGACCAGAAGCAGCGATCGCCTCCCAGTCAAAGCTTGATTTTTCCATGCCCAAAGGCTGCAAGATAGCCTTTTCCATATAGTCCGAAAAAGACCGTTGGGTAACTTCCTCAATTAATAATTGCAAGACTGTATAACCCCCACCGGAATATAGCCAGTTTCGTCCAGGCTCTCTAGCAACTGTGACACCACGAGATTTTCCTGACGTAGAATCCTTAGTCAAAGTCAGCGATTCTTCAAGGGATTGAATCGACTCACCTGGCAGAAAACCAGCATAGCCAAAAAGATCGTCTAATCCCCCTGTATGACTTAACAGATGTCTAATAGTTACCTTATCGCTATATTGACTCACGGGAAATTTCCAGCGTTTTAGGTACTGGTTTACAGGTTTATCTAAAGCAATTGTTCCATCTTCTACGAGCTTCATAATTCCCCAGGCAGTGATCATCTTACTCACAGATGCCATCTGGTAGAGTGTCCGATCAATCTCGACGGGAGATTTTTTTTCGGCATTTGCAATTCCAAAAGGATGGGCTGCAACGACTTCACCCTTTTGAATCAGAATAAGAGCCGCACTACCCAGTTTCGGCTTACCTAGTTGGCTCAGTTTTTGGATCAAGTAGTTTTCGATGGTCACCAAATCCCCGCGCGGTGCCGCTGGACGGGCGATCCAAAACACTTCAACAATGACAATCCCAATGACAGTCACAGCCCAAAGTATTATCCAGCCTATCGTCGTGAAGATCTTGATACTCATGCTTTTGAAGAAAATCTGGTGAGGAAAAGAGTGAGAGCGTTCACTTCAAGCGCAGTACAAGGTTTAATATTTATCTCCCATCCAAGGGTGAGCGGTATAACGCCCGGCATCACCGGCGCGGGAACGGGAACAGGCGAAAGCTTCCACGTGGAATCTAGTTCGGGATGCTGGCTGAGTCCCCCGCAAGGAGCCATGCCCCGCGTCCGGTGCATGCCGTTGTTAGGCTGGCGCACTTTCTACGGATTGAACAATAATTCATCGAGTAGACAATTGAAGTCGCTAGCAAGACGCAACGCGGGGCTCAATCCATCGGAAACAAACCATACGCCGACGCGAGCTCCTTCTCCTTGCACGGCTCTCACGAGCGGTACATAATCTTCATCACCTGCCACAAGTACGGCTACATCATAATGCTTCCGCATGCCGTGGACTAGCATGTCTGTTGCTAAGGTTATATCAACCCGCTTTGACCCCTTTCCTCTATGTTTCTTGAACACGCGCGGCGTTTCAATGCCCATATCCTTGAGCCGTTGCTCGACTTCGCTAAGCCTTGGTTGATCACCTTGCACTGCGGTGTAGTAATACTTCCGCATGATAGCGGGCGTGTTAAGGCCTTCAAGGTTGAGTTCCGCAGTCCAAACAAAAATGCCAGGCACGTACTGAACCCGACCAACAGGAGCTGAATTGCGCTGCTTCAGCATGGCGCCGTAACGAATCGCCAGGTTTTCTCCATCCACAAATATCATTGCTCTTGCGAGATCAGCTGTATAAGGAAGTAAGAAGGGCATCAGCATTACCTTGAATTGCGAGAACAAAGTCGAACAGAATCATTGCGTGCGACAGCCTAGCGACCACATTGAGCTGCCGCGGATAAGCTAATAACTCCCACAAAAACCCTCTCGGCAGTCGGCTCCAACGACTGGTGATACCGCGGTGCTAATCTCCACTAATTTTCACTAGCTGGTCCCTATTCAAGTAATAGCTATGAACTACTAGGATATTCTACAAGGTTAGCTTATTGAGAATAGAGCGCCTCGAAAATATAGGGGTGCTTGTTGAGAATAGCCTGGTATAACGTGGTTAATTTTCGCAATATGGCAATTAATCGAGGTTCTCAATAGATAACCTAGACTGAGGGTTGTAGACTTCGTTCATCCTCAATAAATACCTTACTGAATTTGTCAGCGTTACCCATAACGCACTACCGATCAACTAGCAAAAACCTCTCTCCTAGGGGAGGTTAAGTTGGGTAGTGCTGCCCCCTCGCACCGCCACAGTATTAGCTTGCCAGTTGATAGTAGCGGAACTACCGCGCACGGAGAGGTTTTGGTTGGGTTGTTGGTAGGCAACATTCCCTTGCGCCTCTACCACTGTCGAGCCGACCTGCCAGGTCATCTGCCCCGCTTCCACCCGCAGTTGACTTTTATCCGAGCGTCCAACCACATTGCCCGTTACCACAATCTGCTGAGGAGGCCAAGGAGAGGTCATCCGATCCCCCTGTAGGTTTAACTGCTGTTCAGGATCGACAATTTCAACAGATCCCTGCGCTTGCAGTGATTGCTGAGCTAGGTCAAACCCAACGGTGGTGGCTGCTACTTGTAGGTTGGGCTGACTGACACTTCCCCGCACCGGCTCTCCGGAGGAGTTGGCTAAGGTGATTTGCTGGTCAGCAAAATTGACGGTTAAGCGATCAGATTGCAACTGCCATCTGCTAGCGGATCCCTCAGCCTGAAGATTTTGCTGCAAGATGACTTGACCGGTAGCGGTCAAGAGATTCTCTTCGGGCAACCATTCCACCCGATCCGCCTGCACCTCCACCTGATCGTGGGCGGAAAGCACACGGACGGATCCCGTCAGTTCCAGCCTTTTGTCGAGGGGATAGACGGATCCGCGATCCGCCAGCATGGTGATGGCACGGTTTTGGGGATCATAAAACTCCCCTGCCACAGTTTCTAAGCTAGCTGAAACTCCTTCGTTGTCGTAAGTAGCCTGTTGAGCGCTCACCTTCCACAAGATACGTCCATTGGGTTGAGATTCCGTCAGGGTAATGTTTTGGTAGGTGAGGTTGGGGCTAGCGGATCCGGCAACGCTCTCCGTTGTGGACGGGTTGGACTCCGGCAATGGGGGGGCACAAGCTGCCAGCATGGTCAGCAGCAGACCCAAGCTGCTCATTCGCCAAGAATTGTCCATCTTGCTGATCATCCCTTCGTCCTGATGCCTCAAGCCTATACTGTTGGCGGAGATAACCGGATCCCTGCTCATGTTTATATCTTGGATTGTTCCCTCACTCTAGCCAATCCTGACCAGGGATCCCTATCAGGTCTGGGTTTGTGGCTCTGTGATTAACGGACGGATTGCCAGGGCTGAGTCTGCCTGCTCTGATGGCGAGTGTTAGGATAGGTTACGAAGCGTATTCATCCATCGGCAGAGGGTTTATCCGGCATGTTTCTGACCACCAGCCCCTACTTTCTCATGGCCGCGTTGACTGCGTTAGCCAGTGGTGGCATTTTTGCAATCCGCTACATTAAGCCGGAGGCCGCCCGTGAGTATGACGTGATCTTTGCCACGATGGGTCTGATTTATGCAGGCTGCCTCCTCCTGGAAGGACAACGCCTCATTCCTTTACTATTTTTTGCCCAAGTATTGTTGGCCGTGATGGCGGGTTGGTTTGCTCTAGAAACCTTTCGCTTGCGCTTGCAGTTAATGGAAAAATCCAAGCAAGTTGTCGGCAAAGGAGGGCGACGAGAAGGGTTTAATCGCACCTATCGACCCAATGAGTATGAATCCGGTCGCACCGTGAGTACCCGCCGTGGTGATGCCCGCATGCGCGATGGTGCCGGCAGTCGCACCATTGCCAGCCGTGATAACGGGGATCCCCGCCATCCTCCCGCCCGTCGCCGTCCCCCGCAGTTGACCGCCGATACGACGGTTGCTCCACGCCGCTCCCCCAAACCTGCTCCGTTGGAAGACGACATCGATACCTATGAGGGAGAGGAGTATGACCGTTGGGAGGACAGAGATAACAGTCCGCCTCCCCCTTCAGAGCGTCGCCCTGCTGGTAGCAGACCCCGTCCCCCTGCTGATGATAATTTTGGGGAAGAGGATGCTCCCCGTTCTGAGCGCTCCGATAGCCCTGCGGCAGGATCCCGTCGCCGTCCGCCCCGTCTTCCTGATCAAGGGGAACCCGAAAACCGTCCGCCCCGCCGCGTCATCCAGGTGGAGCCTGTGATTGAGGATAACGATGAGGATGATGTATAGGTCATTTTTGCCAGACTAGCCCACTGGGGATCCCTTGCATCTAGGGATCCCATTTTTCTTCAAGACACTTTCAAGACATGGGTAGCTCTCCTTGCACCTCAAGGCGGGTATAGCTGCCCAACTGAACAAATCGCTCCGAGAGAGATTCAGCCGCAGATGGAGAAATCCACCCCATTTGGCGTAACAGGTGAATCGCTAGGGCATATTTGGCGCGGGAGGCTCCATCAGCCACCTTGATCGCCAGTCCTAGTCCCTCTCCCACCCGCCCAATACATTGGATCCCTTCCGCTCCCGACTTACTGACCAGATCTCCCTGGGTAAATCTCATCAACTCCGTATCAAAATGTCCGGATCCCGCCACCATATCCGGGTGATGGGTCATCGAGCGGGTGAGTGACTCCAGTTCAGGACGATAGCCTGCGGTCAACTGAGCATAGAGACTGGCCATCTGCCCCAACTGCAATTGATAGGTGGGCACCCCACAATCATCACGGGCGGAGAGAAATTCGTCGGCGGGCATGTGCAAAAGATCCGCCAGTTGGGAGCGAATCAACACCTGCACGGGATGGTGGCGATTTGCATAATCGTGCAAACTCCAGTTTTGGGTACGGCAGGCCATCAACATGCCAGCGTGCTTACCGGAGCAGTTGTGACAAAGGGCACTGGGCTTGCCCACCGGAATCGGACAGGTGAGATGTTCGGGTTCCAGATCGGCTCGCCACAGCATCCCAAAGACCTGACGGGCATGGGTCATCGTTCCCTGATGGGATCCACACAAAATCGCCAGATCCCGCTCAGAAAGGTGATAGCGCTCTCGAATGCCCGCCGATAAGACCGCCATTGCCTGAAAGGGCTTGAGGCTGGATCGGGCAAATACCTCCGTAGTTGGACTCCCCGCCCCTGTCAATGGTCGCCCCCGCTCATCCGCCACAATCGCCTGACAATAATGCACCGATTCAAGCAGCCCTTCTCGCAACAGATGAACCGAGAGCGGAGAGTTAAAAGATCGAGAGTCGAATGACATGGAGGGGAATTATAGATAGCTTATCCAGAGTAAAACCATTCTCATCACTCTACAGCAGTTGCTTCCGTCCTGCCTGAGGGATCTCGGTGAGCCTGGTGTTGGGTGTAGTCACGGATTTGCTCAATGGTCAACAGACAGCGAAAGGGAAGACCCGCCGCTTGATAGCGTTCCTGTCCGCCCTCCTGCCGATCCACCAAGGCCAAAATTCCCCCCACCCGATAACCCGCCTCCGCCACCCGTTCTGCCGCTTGCAGGGCGGATCCCCCCGTAGTTACCACATCCTCCAAAATCCAGATTAAGGTTCCCACCTCTAGGGTCGGGCCTTCTAGCCAAGCCTGGGTGCCGTGGCCTTTTGGTTGCTTGCGGACAATCAGGGCGGGCAGATTGTGGAGATGACCTCTCTCATAAACGGAAGCCAAACTGACCGCCGACACCAAGGGATCCGCCCCCAGGGTCATGCCTGCTACTGCCTGGGTTTCGGGGGGCAAGAGAGCCAGCAATAACTCCCCCACCAAGAACCCTCCCTGCGGATGCAACATGACGGGCTTGCAGTTGATGTAATAGTCACTCTGCCGACCGGAGGTGAGGGTAAAGGATCCCTGCCGATAGGACAACTGACTGATCAGCCACAACAACGACTGTCGTTGTTGGGCGGGCGAAAGCTGAAGGGGAGAATCGGGCAAAAGCAGTAGCGTCATGTGTCGATTTTACGATCCTTTCCGATAGCAGGGATCCCTCTCATCTCCACACCGCTGGCGGAGATTGAAGGGAGTATTCATCGAGTAATGTAAACCGGATATGTCTAGATATTGCGGTCTGTGAAAAATCCCAATAATTCGCAACCTGCAAACTTATAGTGAGGGGAAGCGGTAATTTTCAAGCATTCTCGACCGTAGTCATTTTATCTTGCCAACACCTTGCCAAAGGTGATCTAGGATTGTTGGAGAATTTTTTATGTCGCGTTTTCAAAACATTATTGTAGCGGTGGATGGCTCAGGTTCTTCTGAGCAAATGACCCAAACATTGCTTAAATTGCCGTTATTTGGCGGTTCAAAAATCACTCTGCTACACGCCGTTCCCTCGCAAATCTCGGCAGAACAGATGCGGAGTGCCTGGGAAAAGGGGCAAAAAGTGCTGGCGGCAGCCTTGGATGGGTTGGTGGTGCAGCCAGGAGTGCCGGTAACCACTCAGTTGATCGAAGGGGATCCCAAGGTGGTGGTTTGTGACGTGGCGCAGTCGTTACCGGATCCGTTAATTGTCATGGGATCCCGTGGGCAAAATCGGCTGGCCGCCATTCTACAAAACTCCGTCAGTCAATATGTGTTTCAGTTGGCCTCTTGCCCGATGCTACTGGTCAAAGACGATATCTTTATCAAGCAGACCAACCGAGTTTTGGTGGCGCTGGATGGCTCGGCGGGTGCTCAACGAGCCTTTGAACTGGCGGTGATGTTGATCCGCGATGTGCCAGGAGGACAACTGTCGCTGGTGAAAGTTCAATTGGATACCAACAATGTTTCCGATGACCCCATCCTGACCAAGGCGATAGATACTCTAAAGCGGCAGCATATTGCCCATCGGGTTTTTACGGCGATTGGGGATCCCGGTACGGAAATTATCCGCGTGGCGGGGGAAAGTGGAGCCGATTTGTTGGTCATGGGATCCCCGGATCGCCGCCCCAGCGTGGCTCGTAATCTGCCCGATTTGGATCGCTTGTTGGGCAAATCCACTTCTGACTATGTGCGGGTTCATGCCGAGTGTCCGGTGTTGATGGTGCGCTCTAGCCAGGATAAAGATTAGTTGGGTGGGTTCAGGTTAGGTTGGCCGGGTCGATTCCCAATTCCTGTAACTTAGCGGCTAAGGCATCGGCTCGTTGTCGCTCCTGCTCGGCACGCTGTCGCTCCTGAAGAGCCTGTTCAGAACTCCACAGCAAAAGATGGCCATTGGGATCCCACCAGCGTAGCCAATGGGTGACTTGCCCCAATCGCTCCCCGTGCCAGATACCTAACCATAGCTGGAGAGCCGGGATCCAGAAACGCCCCTCGGCATTCGGTCGCTGAGCCTGATAGCAACCGTCGATGAGTTGGCGTACCTCTAAACGGAAGCGGTAGGGATCATAGGTAACATAGGTGGCAACCTGGAGAATTTGCTCGTAGAAGTAAAGCTTGCCAAAGGGGGGAGTGGAGCGGATCGACAATTCTCCACCGTCGGTTTCGGAGAGAAACTCCATGACGATCTCAACGGTTGACCCCTCGGCGTGGGGAGCATAGCTACGGCGAATGGTTCCGGCGGCAACCGGATGGGCAGATGGAACGTAAAACCAGTCAGGAGCCTTGACCACCCATTTGTCGTCGATGGTTGCCACCAAAGCAAAGTTGGTTCCCATCAACATCTGAGGCTGAATCCGGCCTGCGGATCCTAGAGCATCGGTTAAGGCGGCGGCAAGGGCAGGTTGTTGGAGGTTTTCCACCGGCTCATCTGGTAGCACAACATCATGGGGAAGCGCTTCCCACCGAATGCTGGGTTCGTTTTGCTGAGGAAGAACGGGAGCAAGGGGTGGAACCATACGGAAGGGATCCCGAATCAGGGCTTGTGGATCATCTTAGCCCCCGCTCTAGGCAGGAGGGGATCCCTAGCTCTCCGGTTTGAGGAGGGGAAAGGCAATCACGTCTCGAATGCTGGGGAGATCTAGTAACAACATTGCCAACCGATCAATGCCCATGCCCATGCCCCCGGTGGGAGGCAGACCATATTCCAGGGCGGTGATAAAGTCTTCATCCAAAAAGTGAGCTTCCTCGTGACCGGCTGCTTTCAGGGCGGCTTGTCGCTCCAGACGTTGCCGTTGATCCACCGGATCGGTTAGCTCCGAATAACTATTGGCAAGTTCTCGACCCACCACATACAGTTCAAAACGTTCCACCAATCCGGGTTTGTGGCGGTGGGGGCGGGTGAGGGGGGAAACTTCCACCGGATAGTCGAGGACAAAGGTGGGTTGACGCAGTTGTTCTTCACAGCGCTCTTCAAAAACCTTGACCAGCACTTCTCCCACCGAGGTGGCTTCAGCTAAGCCAGGGATCCCCGGATCCCATCCCTTATCCAGCAAGGCCTGCCGCAGTACCCCGACATCTTGAAATTGTGTGAAATCAAGACCCGTTGCTGCTGCCACCAACTCGTGCATGGTCACCCGTCGCCAAGGGGGGGTTAAGTCAATCGGCTCTCCTTGATAGGTGAGAAGTAGGGATCCCTTAACCGCCTGAGCCGCCTGGGTAATCAAAGCTTCGGTCAGATCCATCATTGTCTGGTAGTCGGCATAGGCTTGATAGACTTCCAGGGTGGTAAATTCGGGATTATGGCGGGTGGAGATACCTTCATTGCGAAAGATCCGGCCAATTTCATAGACCCGCTCGATCCCACCAACGACCAATTTTTTTAGATAAAGCTCCGTAGCAATCCGCAGATAAAGGTCTAAATCTAGGGTGTTGTGGTGGGTGATAAAGGGACGAGCTTCCGCCCCTCCCGGAATCGGCTGGAGAACGGGGGTTTCAATTTCGACAAAATCCTGCTGATCCAGGCTTTGACGAATCGAGCGGACAATCAGAGAACGCTGGCGGAGGGTTTGCCTTACCTCAGGATTGACGATCAAATCTACATAGCGCTGTCGATATCGCTTTTCGATATCTTTGAGACCATGCCATTTGTCCGGTAGAGGCAGCAGCGATTTGCTGAGGAGTTGATATTCCTCCACCACTACCGATAGTTCCCCCTTGTCGGTGCGTTTCAGGGATCCCTTAGCGCCCATCCAATCTCCGGCATCGGTGAGTTTTTCTAAAATTTTGAAAGCGCCATCCCCCATCTGGGCAGTAATCTGCTTTTTATCCAGATAAAGCTGGATCAGACCGGAGCGATCCTGAATCGTAAAAAATGCCAGCTTGCCCATCACCCGCCGTGTCATGATTCGTCCGGCCACTGACACCTTGACTTCAGGCAACTCAGCCCCCGCTGACAAGTCTTGATACTGGGTTTGCAGGGTTTGGGCTAAATGCTGTGGGTCATAGCTATAGGCATAGGGCAACACCCCCTGAGCCCGTAGTTCCTCTACTTTTTGTAGCCGCGCCCGCTTGAGAGCATTCAGATCGACGGGTTCCACTTGCTGCTTGGGATCCATGGGTTTTGGATCCATCGGTTGAGAAGTGGTCACCGCTGGATCCGAATGGGGAGAAGCCATAAAGCAAGTACCAGGAAAGAAGAGTCTGTAAAAACAGGTTGCTTTCCTAGTTTAGGGCAGGGGAGAAGTGGAGATCGGCAAAACCCTCAAAAGTCGGTCGGGCAAAATAATATCCCTGAAATAAGTGAATGCCTGCTTCCCGTAGCGTCATCAACTCCTCGTAGGTTTCGATACCTTCAGCAATCACTTCACAGTTGAGTTCCCGTGAGACACTCAAAATGCCCAAAACAATCGACCGCCGCACTTTATCTTGATTGATGTGACGGGTCAACGCCATGTCTAGTTTAATAATGTCCGGTTGAAATTCAGCTAACAGATTGAGTCCGGCATAGCCCGCCCCAAAATCGTCAATCGCGGTTTTGAAGCCAAGCCGCTGATATTCTCGAATGATGCCGATCAGGTGTTGGTGATTTTCAATCCTTTCCCCTTCCGTAAACTCAAACATGATCTGATTCTGCGGAAAGTGATAGGTTTTGGCGGCTTCTAGGGTAGCTCGAATACAGGTTTCGGGGCGATAAATGGCATTGGGCAAAAAGTTAATGGATAAATAAGCCGATCCAATGGGCAAATGAGCGGCTAGTTGGATAGCCTTGGCTCGACAGGCTTGATCAAAACGATAACGATTTTCGGGATTGATCTGAGACAAAATGTAACTAGCTGGCTCTTGATTGAGGCCACGCACGAGCGCTTCTTGGGCAAAAACCTGGCTGGTTTCCAGATCAATAATCGGCTGAAAAGCCATCGTAAAGTCAAAGCCTAGTCCTGCTCCTCTGACACATTCTGCACAGGACAGCAATGGAGGGGGTTCAGCGGGGGGCATATTCATGGTCAACGGCGGGATCCCTGCTTGGGGGAAAAGTAGCGGACAATCGATTAGATTGTTAGTTCTAATACATTTTACTACTGTATCATTTTTTGCCCACGCCAGCCTTGGATCCCGATAAGTTGAATCTATAAAAATTGGCTGCTCAAGCATGATGCTCAAACAACCAATTTTATGGGGGGATGGGTGCTTGGAAAGGTTAAGTCGCTGAGGATCAATCAGCGGCTCAAGCCAGTTTAGGGATCCCGGCTTTTTCAGGAATAGGTACATACTCCGCCACAATCGCACGGAATTCATCCCCATCTAGGGTTTCCCGCTCGATCAATGTTTCGGCCAAGCGATCCAAGAGGGTGCGATTGGCTAGCAAGATAGCCAAAGCACGCTCATAGCAGAAATCAAGAATCTCCCGTACCTGCCGATCAATCTTGGCGGACACATCTTCCGAATATTCTGAGCGATTCATCCAACCACCGCCTAAAAACACTTCGCTGTTGGGGGAATCTAGCATGAGAGGACCTAGCTCCGACATACCGAACCGAGTCACCATCTGCCGAACCAAATTGGTGTTTTGTTGCAGATCATTGCTGGCTCCGGTGGTGATTTCGGCATGGCCAAAAACAATCTCTTCGGCAGCCCGACCACCGTATCCCACGACCACGCGATCTAAGAGCCAAGCACGGCTGTAGAGACCACTGTCAATTTGCTCCTCATTAGGAAGCTGCTGGGCAAAGCCTCCGGCTCCACTGGAACGGGGAATAATCGTCACCTTGTTAAGAGGATCCGCATGTTCGAGGAGGGTCATCAAAAGGGCATGGCCCGATTCGTGATAGGCAATCAGCCGCTTACTTTTGCCATCCAGTAGGGGAGGCTTGGTTAAGCCAATCGTGATCCGATCAATCGCATCATCAATGTCCTGGTTGCTAACCGCTTTTTTCTGACGACGGGCAGCCAGAATAGCCGCTTCATTCAGGAGGTTAGCCAGATCCGCGCCCGCAAAGCCAGGAGTGCGGCGAGCAATCGCTTCTAGATTTACCTCTTCCGCCAGTTTTTTATCACGGGCATGGACGCGCAAAATCTCATAACGCCCCTTAAAGCTGGGTCGATCCACGGTCACCTGCCGATCAAAACGCCCCGGACGAAGCAGAGCCGCATCCAAAACATCGGGGCGATTAGTGGCCGCGATGATGATGATACCTGTGTTTCCCTCAAATCCGTCCATTTCGGTGAGCAGTTGGTTGAGGGTTTGTTCCCGCTCGTCGTTCCCTCCACCGATACCCGCTCCCCGTTGCCGACCGACCGCATCGATTTCATCAATAAAAATGATGCAGGGGGCGTTTTCTTTGGCTTTCTTGAAGAGATCCCGTACCCGTGAAGCTCCTACCCCCACAAACATCTCGACAAATTCCGAGCCGGAGATAGAAAAGAAGGGAACTCCCGCTTCACCGGCAATCGCCTTGGCTAGTAACGTTTTGCCGGTTCCGGGTGGCCCCACCAGCAACACACCCTTGGGAATCTTCGCTCCCACTGCCGTAAACCGTTCCGGTTTTTTCAGGAAAGTCACCACCTCTTGCAGTTCTTCTTTGGCCTCTTCGATACCCGCCACATCATCAAACTTGATGCCCGTTTTAGCCTCCATCTGGAAGCGGGCACGGGACTTGCCAAAGTTCATCGCTTGTCCGGGACCACTGGCTCCCCCCCCCGCCCGGCGCAGGAAAAAGAAGAGAACACCCAGCAAGAGCAGGGGAAAGACTAGATTACCCAAAATCGCTAGAAAGGCTCCGTTGTCGCGGGAGGGCAGAAAACTCACCTCAATCCCTTCTTCCGTTAGGCGATTGGCAAGCTGCGGCACCGTGCTAGGGATCAACGTGACCCGAAAGCGCTCAATCTTTTCGGTTTCGGAGTCTTTGGCAGTGACCTCCGCGATGGTGTTGTTCTCGGTGATGCGGACATCCGTGACCCGCCCTTCTTCCACATATTTGAGAAAGCGGCCATAGGTCATGCCTGCTGTCGTAACCGCTAGGGCTGGGGAGGATTGCAGTTGCCAACCGGATCCCTGCCAAAGGCAAAGTCCCAATAGCAAGGCAAAGGCAAAGCGCATCCATCGGGAGGAGCGGAATCGTGCGTGAGGGTTATCCATGTCGGGGATGAAAACTGAGGTTTATGAAGATACTTTAATAAACTTAACCTGTGCTAGGGGATCCCAACAAGTCTCAACAGGTCTGGGTTGCTATAGAAAGCCGACTCCCCCGACTAACCCCCTTGCCCACAAGCCCTAGAATGGGGGTTCGCATCCCTAGCTTTCCTGGCTACTCACTAACCGTTCTCATAGGGGATCCCTTTGTCAATTCATGGTTAAGTGGGGCTGCCCACCATCCATTCAACCGAAAACCGATCGGGGCCTGCCACCACTTGCCGACTCGACAAGGCATTGATCAAGTTTTCTAAGGCTAGTAAATCGGCTTCCGTACATACCCCCTGTTGCAGGAGGGCATCAAGATGTCGCTCTTGGCTGGTGGTCAACACTTGCAAGGCCAACACCTGATCGACAACGGTTTGAATAGACATTCTCTCCCTCCTACACACCCTCCACCACTACCCCAAGAGTAGCTATCTGTGATTAACCCACATCCCTAGAGATCCAACCACAGTGAAACCGCGATCTTGCCCGATCATTTGTGGCACTTACCCACCTTGTTGAGGAGTAATCCAGGATACCGGGGTGCTACCCTCCGTCAATAGGATTGAATGGCTCCACGGTCAGCCTATGGGGGATCCCAATCCTTCAGCCGGGAGGAATCCAGCTATACTGCTTAATGTTGCAAACCTTGAACCTGGGAGGCGGCGCTCATGCCGATGATCGAAACCCGAGCTGACCGGATGGTGCTCAACTTTGGGCCCCATCATCCTTCCATGCATGGCGTACTAAGACTGTTGGTAACCCTAGACGGCGAAAATGTCATGGATTGTGAGCCGGTGCTGGGCTATCTGCATCGTGGCATGGAAAAAATCGCTGAGAACCGTACCGTGGTGCAGTATCTTCCCTACGTCTCCCGCTGGGATTATGGGGCAGGCATGTTTAACGAAGCCATCACCGTCAACGCCACTGAAAAATTAGCCGATGTGACGGTGCCCCGCCGAGCCAGCTATCTACGGGTGATCATGCTGGAATTGACCCGCGTCATTAATCACCTCCTCTGGTTTGGCCCTTTTTTGGCGGATTTGGGAGCGCAGACTCCCTTTTTCTATGCGATGCGCGAACGGGAAATGGTGCTGGATTTGTTTGAGGCGGTCACAGGCATGCGCCTGATTAACAACAATTACTTTCGCGTCGGGGGAGTGGCGGTTGATTTGCCCTATGGCTGGGTAGATAAATGCCAAGAATTTTGTGAATACTTTCTGCCCAAAGTGGATGAATATGAGCGACTGGTGACTAACAACCCCATCTTTCGCCGCCGCCTGGAAGGCGTGGGCACGATCAGTCGGCAGGATGCTATCAACTGGGGTTTGTCGGGTCCAATGCTGCGGGCTTCGGGGGTAAAGTGGGATCTGCGAAAAGTGGATCACTACGAGTGTTATGACGACTTTGATTTTGAGGTGGCCTGGGATCCGGCTGGTGACACGATTGCCCGCTATCGAGTCCGCATGAAAGAAATGCGCGAATCCTGCAAGATTGTTATGCAAGCACTCAAGGGGTTACCGGGGGGATCCTTTGAGAATCTGGAGGCTAAGCGGATGTTTGAAGGCCCTAAATCCGAATGGAACGGCTCTGATTATCAATTCATTAGCAAAAAGACCTCCCCCAACTTCAAGATCCCTAAGGGAGAGAATTATGTGCGGGTGGAAAGTGCCAAAGGGGAGTTGGGAATTTATTTGGTCGGAGAAGACAACACCGTGCCCTGGCGTTGGAAGATTCGGCCACCAGGTTTTATTAACCTCCAGGTGTTGCCACAGTTGGTGAGGGGGATGAAGGTAGCGGACATGATCGCCATTCTAGGGAGTATCGATATCATCATGGGGGAAGTTGACCGTTGATACCGCGATAACGAGGCGAGGAGGAACGATGGAAATCCTCTGGGGAACCATCCTGATGATGGCAATGATTGGGGCGGGGGTGATGATTTTGCTGCGGGTACGGCGATCGATGGGTTTGGATCCGACCGCCAGCCGTGAGGAAGAAGTCCGGGAAGCCCAATTCCGCGCCATTCTAGAAACAGAAAAAGCGCGGATGCGAAAGCCACAAACCAATGGGAGTCAGCAGGGTGAAAAAAACATTTGACCATTTGATTTGATGGATGGCCAGGGATCCAGAACAGGGATCCCAACAAACTGACCTGACAGGAGTTGAGAATCCACATGATTTCTGGAATTGACCTGCAAAAAAGCTTTGTCGAAGGACTGACCGGCTTGGGAGTTGCCCCTGAAATAGCCCATGCCCTCTGGCTGCCCCTGCCCATGCTCCTGTTGATCATTGCCGCTACGGTTGGTGTGATGGTGCTGACCTGGTTGGAGCGCAAAATCTCGGCGGCGGCACAACAGCGGATTGGCCCGACGATGGCGGGTCCACAGGGATTATTGTTGCCCTTGGCCGACGGACTGAAGTTGCTCACCAAGGAAGATATTTTTCCGATTGCTTCGGATCCGGTTTTGTTTACACTGGGGCCTATTCTGGTTTTTTTGCCTGTTTTTCTCTCCTATTTAGTCGTGCCGTTTGGTCAAAATTTGTTGATTTCCAACTTGGCGATTGGGGTATTTTTTCTGATTGCCACTTCTAGCATTCAACCGATTGGACTGTTAATGGCAGGGTATGGATCCAACAACAAATATTCCCTACTGGGAGGTCTGCGGGCGGCGGCACAGTCAATTAGCTATGAGTTGCCCCTAGCGTTGTCGGTGTTGGCGATTGTCCTGATGAGCAACGGCTTGGATACCGTGGGGATTGTTGAGCAGCAGAGTGGTTTGGGCATCCTCTCCTGGAATGTCTGGCGGCAACCGATTGGCTTTGTCATCTTTTTGATCTCTGCTTTAGCGGAAACGGAGCGGATCCCCTTTGATTTGCCGGAAGCAGAAGAAGAATTGGTGGCTGGCTATCAAACGGAATATTCGGGAATGAAGTTTGCCCTGTTTTATTTGGGATCCTATGCCAATTTGTTGTTGGGATCCCTGTTGGCAGCGGTGCTTTATTTGGGGGGGTGGTCATTTATCGTGCCTGTGGAAATGGTGGCAGATGGCTTGGGGATTTCCCTTCAGGATCCCCTTCTGCAAGTTTTGATGGCAACCCTGGGCATTGTCATGACCTTGATCAAAGCATTTATTTTTGTATTTTTAGCCATCATTATTCGTTGGACATTACCACGAGTTCGCATTGATCAACTCTTGGATCTGGGTTGGAAATTTTTGTTGCCCATATCCTTTGTGAATTTGTTGCTAACCGCCGCATTAAAACTGGCTTTTCCTGCCTTTTTCGGGGGATAACGGGATCCCTAATCTATGGGGAACCATGAATGTCTGTGCTGAGTGAGCAGATCAGGGTAAAAAACTGACAAGAGGAGATAAACGATGAGTTTCTTGCAAAAAGTCGGTGACTATATCAAAGACGCACGAGATGCCGCCAAATATATTGGTCAAGGCTTGGGTGTTGTCTTTGATCACATGGGTCGTCGTCCGGTGACGGTGCAATATCCCTTTGAAAAGATGATTCCCTCCGAGCGTTTTCGAGGGCGGATTCACTTTGAATTTGATAAGTGTATTGCCTGTGAAGTGTGTGTACGAGTTTGCCCGATTGATTTACCCGTTGTGGATTGGGCTTATAACCCTGACCTCAAGAAGAAAGAACTCTATAGCTACAGCATTGATTTCGGGGTTTGCATTTTTTGTGCCAATTGTGTGGAGTTTTGTCCCACCAATTGCTTGTCGGTAACGGAAGATTATGAGTTAGCCGCCTATGACCGCCATGAGTTGAATTATCACCAAGCCGCCCTGGGGCGGCTTCCCTCCAAGGTCTCCGACGATCCGATGGTCACTCCGATGCGCGGGTTTGCCTATCTGCCCACAGGTGTAGTAGATCCCCACGATTTGCCCGCGGGATCCCAGCGGGTTGGCAAGCGTCCTGAAGAAATTCTGGAAGCCATGCGGGCAGCCAAAGCAGCCAAAGAGAAGGGCACCGCACCGGTGACGGCTGAATAGCTAGCGGCGGTCATGAACACCCCCACTCATCTGGTGATCAATGCTGCCCTCAACAAGCGGTTTGCGAACTGGACAATCATCAAATCGGCTTGGCTGCTGGGATCCGTAGCTCCCGATATCCCCCTCTACCTCTTAAGCTTGGGAGGCTGGGTCTACTATCACCAGATGTTGGGGTGGTCGGGGCGCGAGACCTTCCGCCATATGTTCGATCATCTTTTTTTTCAAGATCCCTTCTGGATAGCTAGCCATAACCTGCTGCATTCCCCCACCCTACTCATCCTGGCATTGTTGATAATCAGAGTTAGGCAGGGGATCGAGAAAAGCCTCAACGATTGGGGGTGGTGGTTTTTCTGGGGATGTTTGGTGCATACGGCGGTGGATATCCCCGTCCATGTCAACGATGGCCCGCTTCTATTTTTTCCGTTTAACTGGACAATTCGGTTTTATGCCCCCGTTAGCTATTGGGATGAGGATCATTTTGGCCGGGAAGTCAGCCTGGTTGAGTTGATCCTCGATCTCGCCCTATTGGTCTATTGCTGGCTGCCTTTCCTGCAGCGGGGCTGGTTCCGATGGCGGGGCAACAATCGGGATCCCTCAGCCTAGATTGCGATAGCTTCTGACTGGATTTGGGATTGATCCAGTGAGTGGGTTCAAACCAATCGGGGATCGGCAAGACTTCTGAATGAGAAATAATCCCACAAAAGGCATTACATTGAAATGGAGTTAAGTGAGCGCCCTTTAGGGAATTTGTGACCATTTGCCAACAGGGAGGAAGGATCCGGTGACTTTATCAGAAATTGTGCAACTGCTGTGTTTTGGAGTTCTCAGCCTGACAGCCATTGGCTTTGCGCTGGGGGTTGTCTTAGCTCCCAGCATTGTTTATTCGGGTTTTTTGCTGGGGGGAGTCTTTTTGAGCATGGCCGGACTCTATCTCTTGCTCAACGCCGATTTTGTGGCAGCCGCTCAGGTGCTGATCTATGTCGGGGCAGTCAATGTTTTGATTCTGTTTGCCATCATGTTAGTGAATCGCCGTTATAATTTTGCCCCGATCAAATTGGGCTGGTTACGGAATGGAGTGACCGCCGCTGTTTGTTTGGGACTATTGGCTTTATTGGCGGTGATGATTGCTGAAACCCCTTGGCCTCTGCAACCCATTCAAGCAGTGAATAGTATTTTGTTGATGGGCGGGCACTTCTTTAGCGACTATTTGCTGCCCTTTGAGGTGGCTTCTGTCTTACTGTTGATGGCTCTGATTGGGGCGATTGTGCTGGCTCGCCGCGAGTTTGTGGCAGATCCGTTGCCAGAAGAGGGGACGGGAGATTTGAGTTTGCTGGAACGTTCTCGTCCGCAAATTCCGGTGGGTGTTGGTTCGTCAGATAAGTGACCCTGATCTAGTGCCCCACTAGGGATCCCATTTATATTTTCAGGAGCCAGTTTTTATGATTCAACTGTCATTTTTTCTTTGGGTTGCCGCCATCTTGTTTTGCATTGGAATTTATGGCTTGATTGTCAGTCGTAACGCGATTCGGGTTTTGATGTCGATTGAGTTAATGCTGAATGCCGTCAACCTCAACTTCATGGCCTTCTCTAACTTTCTTGACTCCGGTTTGATTCGCGGACAGGTCTTTTCCGTCTTTGTGATTACCGTAGCGGCGGCGGAAGCGGCGGTCGGCTTGGCGATTGTTTTGGGGATTTATCGCAACCGCTCCACCATTGATATGGAAAGCTTTAACCTGCTCAAGTGGTAGTGGGTGAAGCGGCATGAAGGGAGGGAGGGGATCGGTGAGGAGCAATGCCGATTCAGACTCGCAGCTTGCCATAACTCCGTGGCAAAATGGGGGAGTCTTTAGGATAGGCTCCCTGATTAGCTGATTCGGTTCTGTTCCTTTATCCTGTTATCCTTAATTGACTATTGTGAGATATCTGAAACATCTTTTCCTGAGACGGATCCCACCCTTAGCGATGGAAGAACAACTGACCACGATGGATATTCGCTTGGCGCAATTGCTCAGGCTGGTGGAAGCCAATAGCCAAGCCAACCGCGAATTGGGGGAACGCCAGGAGGATCACCAACGGCAGCTAGAAGTCTCTGGGCGTCACAACGAAGCGCTACGGGATACCGCCACCGATCTCCGCACCAGCATTATGGAACTGCGCGCCGGACAAGCCCTCCATCAAAGCCAACTGGAAGATCTGCGGAATAAGTTTGCCGAATTGTTGAAAGAGCAAGCGCTGCTCGTGCAGGTGGTTTCTCAACAGCAGCAAGTCTTGCTGGATTTTCAGCACATCACCAAGGCGATCTTGGAGCGGATGAGTGTCGATCACCAAGATTTTCGCCAGACGATCAGTTTGATGCTTGATCAAATTCATCAGACAATTCAATATCTGGTGTTGCAGGCGGGCGGCACCCCCCGTTCTCCCGTTAAACATCCAGAAGCAGAAGGGGATCCCCCTCCTCCCTCCAGCCATAGTCAGGCAGAAACCATTTCTCCCTCAGAGTCGTTTCCGGCCAGTTAGGGATCGATTGGGGTTATTCTCCCGTGATGGATAACCCTTCCACCCAAATTGGGGGACAAACCCCACTGGCGGTCAGTTCTGCCTGGGGATCCACATAAATGATCGATTGCAACACGTCTAGGAAGTCTCCGGCTACGGTGGCGGATTCAATGCTGATTTTTTCTCCCTTCTGGATCAGCCAGCCATCAAAGGGCAGAGAAAAGGATCCCTGGGTGGCTTTAACTCCGGCATGAAGGGCGTGCAGATCATCAATCCAAATCACCTGATCCGCTTGGGCAAGGTCATAGGGGTGGTCAGGCTGACGGGCAGCATAGACATCGTAAAAATGGGCTCCCACCGTCACCTTGGCTCCGATATTGGCATGACCCGTGGGTTGGGATCCCAAACGCTGCGCCGTTCTCGCACTGTGCAAAAAGTGGCTCAAGATGCCCGCTTGAATGATTTCTAGGCGGCGGGTGGGGGTTCCTTCCCCATCAAAGGTGATGGATCCGACATTGCGGGGATGTTGGGCGTCATCGGCGATAGAGAGCAAGGGGGAGGCAATCGGTTGTCCTAACGACTCGGGGGTAGAGAGGCTCTGCTTATCTAGAATATTTTGGGCGTTAAACACATTGGAGAAAGCTCCCAACAGCCCCAAAAAGGCTTCGGGGGAAAAAATCACGGTGTATTTGCCAGTTGGGATTTTTTGGTAGTCAAGATGGCTAATGGTTTTGTCGGCAGCTTCCTGGAGACATCCGGCAATATCTAGATCAGCAAGGCTGCGGCTGATACGAAATGCTCCGGCACTGCGCGGTTTTCGCCCCTCCTGTTCGGTTTTGCTGTAGAGGTAAATGGAAGTGAGGGATTGGCTCTCTTGGCGACGGGATCCCTGGCTATTCAGGTAGAAGCGGTCAATATCCCGCTGAGCCAACCCGTTGTAGGGCACACCTTTGATGGCGGGGTGAGCGGCTAGCAGCGCTTTTTCGGCCTCCACTAGGCGGTCAATCAGGAGAGCCGCCGGAGCTTGAGGGGGGGTCTCCCACCTAGGCATGGGCAGGGGATCCCTAGCTGCCGGACTAAAATCCGGCATATGCTCAGGGTTGCCAAATCCACTTGCCTCCTGCGCCATTTGCAGAGCTAGTTGCAAGCCATCCGCATCCAGATCGGTAGTGGAGGTCACCCCCACCGTTTGCTGAGCTGCGTTCCAAACCCGCACCGTCACCGAGGAGCGTTGGGAGGCTTTGACCTGTTTGGGATCCCCCCGATCCACCTGCACGCTAATTTCATCAACGGTCGCTCCGTAGATGTCAAATTTATGGATGCCCAGATGTTCTGCTTTTGCTTGCAGAGAATCGGCTAAGTGATCAAGGGATGTCATCATGGTTAGCGTCCTCCGACGGTGATGGCATCGACTTTGATGTGGGGTTGACCCACCGTGACGTAGATGCTGCCGCTGATCGAGCCGCAAAACCCAGCCGCTAGGCCAAGATCCTGAGAACACATGGAAATTTTATTCATAATCTCTTGGGCTTCTCCGATCAGGGTGGCTCCCTTGAGGGGTTTGGTCAGCTTGCCCTGCTCGATCAGATAGGCTTCTTCCACGGCGAAGTTAAACTGTCCGGTGGCTCCAACACTGCCGCCCCCCATCCGCTTGCAGTAAATCCCTTTGTCAATTGAGGCAAACAAATCCTCAACCGTATACTCGCCAGGGGCGATATAAGTGTTACGCATCCGGCTGGCGGCAGCAAAGGTATAGTTTTGTCGTCGGCCACTGCCTGTGCGCGGGTGTCCGGTACGCATCGAGCCAGCCCGATCGGCAATAAAGTTTTTAAGAATGCCGTTTTCGATCAAAAGGGTGCGCTGGGCAGGCATCCCCTCGTCATCCATATCAATCGTGCCAAAGGCCGCATCCGTCATCCCTTCGTCCCAGGCGGTCAAGCTGGGGTGGGCAATTTTTTCCCCTTTCTTGTCGGCAAATGGAGTAGTCTGCCGTTCGATCTGGGTGGTTTCTAACAAATGTCCACAGGCTTCATGAAAAATCACCCCTCCAAACTGATTCGCCATGATCACTGGATAGGTTCCCGATTCTACATAGTCGGCGTAGAGCATTTTACCCGCCGCCTCCGCCACCTCGGTTGCATCCGCTTCGGGATCCCAAGCCCGTAAAAAGGCCGGATCGCTGGTATCCCCGATTCGCTTGCCAATGGCGGCTCGATGGGATCCATCCGCGCACAAGAGGTGACAAGCCACCGACTGAGTGAGGCGAATATCACGGGCAAAGGTACCATCACTAGCGGCTACCAACACCTCCTGCCAATCCCGAAAATAGACGGCACGGCGGGACTGCACATGGCGAGCCAGTTGCCCCAGATGACGATTGGCCTGTAACAAAATATCCCCCATCTCTTGCATCGAGCTACAGGCAGGCAACCAGAGATCTTTGCCACGGTGCAGGGCATAGTCCCGCAGTAGTTCCAGATTGACCTCCGCCACGTAACTGTGGGGATCCGGCAACGACAGCCCCATGATCGACAAGCCTTTTTCTAGGGCTGTCCGTAGTCCAGCAAAACTCAAGTCGTTAGTGCTGACATAGCAGTCACTCTCCCCCCGAAACACCCGCACTCCCGCCCCAGTAGCCAGTCGGGGGGCGATACTGGTGATGGCGTCTTCTTCTGCCATGCAGGAAATGTAGTGATCCCGTTCTAAGAAAACCTCAATCAGATCGGCTCCGGCGGCTCTCCCCAGACCCAACAGCTTGCTCAAGGGATCCCGCCAACTCTCGTCAAATCGAGCGACAGAAAAGGTATGGCTGTGGATGGGCAATTCTAATTCTTGCAGGCGCAGTAGGGTTGAGGTCATAGCAAGCCAATCAGGAGAATCGATATCGGAGATCTAATCTGAGCTTAGTGATCCGAGCTAGTATTCTGGACTCATATTCTAAGCTAAAGTTCTAGGCTGAAGGAGAGAGGGATCCCTAAGCTTTCGCCTAGTCTAGCGCTCTTGGTCGGCAGGTGTCAGTCCCTTTGCAGCGTCACAAATTTCTTACTTAAATTCAGTTCGGTGCCAGAGAGTTACTAGATTATGTGACTTTTCAAGTCAGAGGAGAGATTTTGTAATTTAGAGGCGCAGCATAGCTAGAGGCTCTGCAATATAAGGTATTATCCCAGGCAGAATGCAATACTTAGGATCTCCTGTTGAATAGCCACAAATTCATCATTCCATTGACTCTCAGTCAAAAAACAATAAGTTCTAAAAAAATAGCTAATCGAAAACTTTTATTTCTCCCGTTTCATAGCATTGTGAGTCATTAAAATGAAATTACGCCCCCTTTTATCTAAAACACTTAAATATCTTTCGGTTAGCATAATAGCTCAAGCAATTAGCTTTATATGTGGAATATTAATTATTAGGATTTTAACCAAAGATGACTATGCACTACTTACTATTGCTAACTCTATTCAGGGTGCTTTGGGTGTTTTAACAGGCAGTGGAGTTGGCTCAGCGTTGACTTCAATAGGAGGTAAAATTTGGTTCAATCATTCGAGATTTAGTGAATTAATAGTGACTGCCTTAAAAACTCGCTATCTATTCGCCTTGATTGTCGGATTAGCCGGATTTCCAATTTTAGTTCTGCTTCTCGAAAAGGTTAGCGATAATCTGATCAGCAATACAACCCTAGCAATAGTTATTTTTGCAGAGTTTGGATTTTACCTCAATTCAGGTATTTTTGTGGTCGTTCCCAGGTTGTATGGGCAAGCAGTTGAAGTGAAAAAAAATGAGCTGTATTCTTCAATATTGAGATTGATTTCACTTTTAATATTTTCTCCTTTAGGGTTATCATCTCATCTGGCAGCTTTAGCTTCTCTGATAGGCTCAGGAGCAAATACATTTGGCTTGTATAAATGGGTCAGAGAAAAAGTAGATTTTTCTGCGCCAATGAACTCAAATGATAGAGATGAAATTTACAAGCTAACAATAGCTCAATTACCCAACTCACTATTTTATGCTTTTCAAGGACAAATAATTATTTGGTTGGTAACTGCATTTGGAAAGCCTGAGAATATAGCAGAAATAGGCGCATTGAGTCGGTTAAGTTTAGTCTTAAATATAATCAGCCAGTTTTTAGCTGATATCATACTTCCCAAATTTGCGAAACTGCAATCATATAAAAAGCTAGGAATTGCCTATTTCGCTCTGATAGCGGCTTTTTCTGCAATTGCATTGATTTTTATATTCCTTGCAGGAATGTATCCAAAGGAGCTGCTTTGGATTTTAGGGGAAAAATATAGCACCGCAAATGAAATATTTGTATTGATTGTGGCTAAAACCATGATTAACACTATCTTGGGTGTAACCTGGCAAGTAAACGTTACTAGAGGGTGGGTGAAACGGATATGGATTTCAATACCGATGATCCTGTCGGTTCAACTGGGGCTTGTTACGATCTTAGACTTCTCTAAGGTTGCTAATGTCATTATTTTTAGTATTATTTCAATACTACCTGCTTTTGTTGTCAATATCTCCCTTACATTAATTGGGCTTAGAAACATGAGAATTGAGCAGGTGAAATCAGAGATGTAAAATTTGGTTAGCGATTAAGGATGGCAAGGTCAACATGAGTAATAAGCTTAACTGTCCAGCTTGCAATCTGAGTGATAGTCTTCCACTAGAAATGGTAGAAACCAGTCACCAGCATCACATGTATCTACCCAATTCAAAAGCAATTCAGGAACAGTTAAATAATTCCTTAACAGTAAGAGAATATCAGATGCAGCAATGCTCAAATTGCGGATTGGAATTTGCAAATCCCTTACATTCTCCTTCTGCAAATTGGTATTCGCTACTTTATGAAAATCTTAATCTTTACGTTAAGCATCGATGGGAATTTGACTTTGTTGTGCAAAGTTGCCCACCAGATAAAAGTATCTATGAGTTTGGTTGTGGTAGCGGTCAGTTTCTAAAGCTTTGCCAAAAATCTGGACTAGACTGCTACGGATTTGATTTCTCAGAGACGGCTGTAGACGACTGTCTTTCAACAGGGTTGAATGCTTCACTGTTCAATCTCAACTCTGACGAAGCTCTGCTTAGCTATCATTCAAAACGTTCTGTCTTTGCAGCTTTTCATGTACTTGAACACCTTGAAAATCCAGGGTGGTTATTTAATATTGCTAATTTATTATCTACTCCACAGGCTACTCTCTGGATTGCTGTGCCAAGCTTAAATCGACCAAGTCGTTATTATAGAAAAGTGGATCCATTAGATCAACCTCCTCATCATTTAACTCGCTGGACTTATCATGCTTTTGAGAATATTGGATCCCGATATGGATGGCAGCTTTCCAAACTACATTTTTCACCCATCACCATGCCAACACGTCTTTGGTGGTATACAAGAGAGACGGCAGTCTATCGGTGGATTTGTGATAACATAGCTTCGCGTGGCACTGAGAGATTGATTCGTTATTTTATTTATCCTATTGCTTTTATCCAGGATTTCAAAATCAGAAACCTTATTACTGGAGATTCAATGCTGGCAGAATTTACCAAAACCTAGTGCTAATTCATAGTTTCTAGTGTTATCTATATTCAGGACTGAGGAGGTCAACATGGTGGCCGTTGCTTGTACCCTTTACGAAGGTCATTATCATTATGGTGTCGGAGCGCTTGCTAACTCTCTCTATACTCACGGGTATCGAGGAAATTTTTGGGTTGGATATCGAGGAGAGTTACCCTTTTGGGCTACCAATGTGGCGGCTATGGAGAGTTACTCTAAATTCTCCGTGAAACCTGATTTTTCAATTTGCTTTGTTCCTCTTGAAACTACCATCCATTTTACCAACTACAAACCTAACTTCATGCTGCAAGTATGGGAGCAATTCGATCCATCAATTGAGTCCCTAATTTATATTGATCCTGATATCACTATCAAATGTCGCTGGTCATTTTTTGATGAATGGGTGAAAAGAGGAATTGCTCTATGTCAAGATGTTAATATTACCTTAAATGCTGATCATCCATTTCGATATATTTGGAAAGACTATGCTGAGAAATTGGGATTTGGCATTGTACGATCACATGATTATTATTTCAATGGGGGCTTTGTTGGAATTTATGGAGAGTATAAATCATTTCTGAATCTTTGGAGTGACTTGATTGGCAACTTATCTCAGCTTAATATAAAGATTGATTTATCGAAATTTATGCAAGGTGACGGGAGCCACCCCTTTGTTTCCGCAGATCAAAATACTCTAAATTTAATGTCAATGTTAACTCCGTTTCCTCTTAGTACAATTGGGTCAGAAGGTATGGATTTCTCTAGATATGGATTTACAATGTCTCATGCTATAGGTTCTCCAAAACCTTGGATTAAAAATTATCTTTGGTCAGCACTGGATGGATATCCACCAACACGGGCAGACCAAAACTTTTGGAATTATACTCAGTCGCCCATTAAGCTCTACAGTTCCATCTTTTCTGCATGGAAAAAAAGAGAGTTGAGCATGGCTAAAGCTTTTGCTAGATTTTATGGAAGAAGATAGTTTGATATCAAGTGTTTAATCAGCCATGTAGTTTTGCATCGTAAGCTATGAATTTCCTTAAGAAAGTTCGACTAATTTTACGAGAGGGCAATCTGTATTTATCAAATTACTTGATATCAAAAATTCCATTTTTTCTAATAAGAAAAGTTTGGTATAGGCATCTTTTAGGTATTAAGATAGGTAGAGATAGTTCTATTTTTATGGGTGCTTATTTTTATACTAAAGGAAATTTTGAGATGCAAAATAACTCCGTTATCAATCAAAACTGTCGTCTTGATAATCGCGGAGGAATTTTTATTGGGAAAAATGTGTCAATATCGGCGGAAGTAACTATCTTAACGGCTGACCATGATATGAGGTCTCCTACCTTCTCCGGCAGAGTCAAGGGAGTTCGGATTGAAGATTATGTTTTTATTGGTACTCGTGCTCTAATCCTACCTGGAGTGACTCTCGAAGTTGGTTCTGCGGTGGGAGCTGGATCCGTAGTAGTAAAGAGTATTCCACCTTATGAAATCCATGCAGGTGTGCCCGCACGAAAAATTGGGATGCGGCCAGAAAATCTTTCTTATACTCTTAAGCATATAAGAATATTTCATTAGTCTATATTTTTAGTGGGTTGTTTTAATCTTGGTTTCGGTCATTAGTTTAATGATTTGTGGAGCTTGATTGACTGCTTGCCAGTTCAAAAGGGTTTTAGCCAACGAGGGATCCCCTTGGCTGATGCTGATGTCGCTGGGTCTAAACAGTTTACTATCACTGGTAACATGCTCTTGCCAATTCAAATTAAAGTAACCAAAAGCTATTGCCACAAATTCTTGTAATGAATAGGATTTTCCGGTGGCGATCACAAAATCGTGGGGTTGATCCTGCTGTAACATTAAGTACATGGCTTCCACATATTCCGGTGCCCATCCCCAATCTCTTTGGATATCTAAATTTCCTAAGACCAGTTTCTCAGGGGATCCCTGAGCAATACGACAGGCGGCGGTGATAATTTTTTGGGTGACAAAACGTTCCGGTCGGAGGGGGGAATCGTGATTAAATAAGATGCCATTACAAGCAAATAAGCCGTAGGCATCTCGATAATTGGTAACTGTCCAAAAAGCGGTGGCTTTTGCAACTGCATAAGGGCTGCGAGGATAAAAGGGAGTTTTTTCGTTGGCTGGTGTGGGGGTATTTCCGAAACACTCGCTTGATCCAGCCTGATAAAAGCGAATTGGTTTGCCAATAAAGCGGATCCCTTCTAGCAGATTGAGGGTTCCAATAGCAATACTTTCTAGAGTTTCAACTGGTTGCTCAAAAGAAAGTCCGACGGAGCTTTGTCCTGCTAAATTATAAATTTCATCTGGTTGCACACGATGGATTCCCTGCAAAACACTACGGAAATCATTGAGGGAAATCGAAAGAGTTTTTACTTGTGAACGGATCCCTAATCTCTCTAGATTACGAAAGGAAGATATTTCAGCATCCCGCGAGGATCCCCAAACAATATAGCCTTTTTGTAGCAATAATTGAGCGAGATAGGCTCCATCTTGACCGGAGACTCCCGTGATCAGAGCAGTCGTCATTTCCTTTCACCCTTCTTTTCTCTCTACATGGCTAGCGGCTACTTTAATTGATGTAATACCTATCTAAAAGAGATTAGCCTGACAAGCCATTTTTGTCCTTATCTACCTAGCTATCTGCCTAGCTTTCCACATAATTGAGAATGGCTTCCGCAATAGCTCGGTTGCCTCCTAAGGGTAGCTGATCAGGCGCTGAGGGATCCCGAAAGGGCTGCTCTAAAAATGTCCAGGGTTGTTCTAAAAATGTGCTTGGATGCAAAATTTGATGCCGACCGAATTGTTGCAAGCCTGCCAGTAGATAGGGGGCTTCCGCAAAACCAAAGCGCTCCAGACAGGTGACAGGGATCCCTAACCGCAGAGCTTCCGAGAGCGTACCATAGCCCGGTTTCGTGATAATTTGGCGGCAAACGGGCATGACATCAACAGGACGCCAGGTTTGACTGGATAAGGGAATGAGATTGGGCAGGGCAGGAGCTTGGGTGTCAAAGGTTAAAAACTGCCAATCAGGATAAGCCGCAAGCTGCTGATAAGGAAAATGCTGTAGCCCCAAACCGCCGAAGGTCAACAACACTGTCGGTCGATGGGACTCAAGGGACAACTCCGCTTGCACCTGATCAGGCGGATAGAGCGGTTCTGCTCCTGTCAGTCCGACCGCCTGCTGATGGGGGAACCCAGGCATCGGGGCATGGAGTGGTAGGCGGAACAAGCGATCCGATTGCCCATACAGATGTTGGATCCATTCCACGTAGGGACGAAAGGGATCCCCATACTCTTGATAGATAAAGTCCCAGCCAAAGTTGCCCACCATCCAACAGGGGATCCCTGCGGCTTG
Organism: Cyanobacteriota bacterium; assembly: GCA_033764955.1. Lineage (GTDB taxonomy): Bacteria > Cyanobacteriota > Cyanobacteriia > Thermostichales > Thermostichaceae > JANRIL01. Next base: position 73,562 of record JANRIL010000017.1, read on the forward strand.
AGCAATGGCACTGGCTAAGGGGGGAATATCGGCGACGACGAGGCGAACTCGATTGGTTTGGATAAAACTTACTTCTTCGGCGATGCGTTGAGCGGCTTGCTGCTTGAGGGCGGCCAGTTGTTCTAGGGTTGCTGGCAAATCCATCCGCAGTCCATCCGCTTGAATCACCCCGATGTCAAGACGGCGGGGACGGTGCAAAAAGTCCCCTTTGACGTAATCAGCCAGCAGCCAGTGGGGGGCAGGGGTAACAAAAATCGGCAGAATATCGGGATGTAAGCGTAGCAGCGTATCGAGCACGGCGGCGGTACGGCTGACATGCCCGAAACCGTGGGCAGTAATCGCCACGTAGATAGGGATTTTTTTCATGGGGAAGAGGAAGCGATGCGCGCTTGCCAAAGAATACCCACAATGATCAATCCTAAACCGACAATCGAACCCGGCAAAATCGGTTCCTGTAAAATCCAGGAAATGAGCGCCAACGACAGAAAAGGAGCCAAATACACCCAATTCGCAATGGCTGCTCGCTGAGTTGCTAAATCGAGCGCCCGCAACCAACAGACAAAGGTGAGTCCCATCTCAGCCGTTCCCACGTAAAAACTCAAACCCACTTCAGGCAGGGTCAGCCAGCGGACTTCTCCCCAGCCCAGCCAGAGCAGGCCACTAAAAAGGCTGCCCCAGGCAAATCCCATCCACAACTTGATCACGCCATCGCGGGGATCCCGTACATTGACCAGCCAATAGAGCGCCCAAATTCCAGAGCTAGCCAGCGCTAGCCCTACCCCCACGGGATCCCTCACCTCTAGGCTGGCTAATGCGCCTCCGGTCGCAATCAAGATCACCCCGACTAAACTCAGCCCAATCGCCCCCAGCGTTCTGGCTCGTAACCGTTCCCCCAAGATCGGCACAGCCAACAGAGCCAGCATCAACGGCCAGGTATAATTTAAGGCTAAAGCGGCCTGAGCAGGCAGGCGATCATAGGCTTGTAGCAAGACTAGGTAATAGGCAGAGGGATTTAGGGATCCCTGAAGGGCAGAGAGCGCCACCTCACGAAAGGACTGTTGGCCTAAAAGTGCCCATTTCCCTTCGGCTATCACCACCCCCATCAGCACCCCCAGAGAAGCCAAACTGGCAGCAGCTAGCAACTGGAGGGGATCGAGGGTTTGCAGAGCCAACTTAAAGGCGCTAGCCGCTGTAGCCCAGCCACAAACCGCCAACAGGGCATAGGCATAGGCTTGCTGAGAGCGGCTCAACCCCCTCACCAATCCCAAGTATCCTCTGCGGATGAGGTCGTTTTGGGGGGGGCAGGCTTGATCAACCCCAAACGGGGAGCCACCACCCAACGGAAGAGGACTAACCCCAGCCCTACCACCAGCAGCAGACCCAATAGCCGCCGCAACAGTCCCAGGGCTAAAGCAACCCCAGCCACACAGAGCAAAATCACCAGCCCAATCCCCAGTGGACGACCCCAACGACCCAACTTCTGCCAGAGTTGAGGGGGAGGTTCTTTGGCTTGCGGAGTCACTTGCGGATCGGCATTCGACAAGGAAGCACCCGACAACGCACTGGGAGTTTGTTGGGCAATTTCTAGCTCCAGTTGTCGCAAACGCTCAAGATCGGAGGGAGAAGCCATAAAAACCTCAGGGCGATCTACGGTTGTCTCAGTTTAGCTTGAGAGATTGGCTGAAGGGAGCTAGAGGATAGAGATAGATGAGGTGGTTAACCCTTGATGAGTAGCAGATACTCAACAGAAAAGCAGCAGAAAAGCCAGAGATCGCTAGCCATGAGGGTGGCTGGGATCCCTGCCTAATCTTGTTGTGGGAAAAGGGGTTGAGCCTATGAACTGAGGGATTCCCAGGAAACACGAATGTCTTCCAAGACAAGGGAACGGTTATAGATCTGCAAAATAATCAACAAAAAGACTGCAAACAGACCCATAAAAACAGCCATCACAGGAGTCGTGCCCCAGCCGGGAGAGACTTTGCCATACTCAGAATTAAGAGGGCGGAGAAGATTACCCAATTTGGTGTTAATTGCCATAGCTCACTCAGCTTAATAAAGGAAGTTTCAGGAAGCTAACGATTCGTAATCTAAAGCTACCAGAGGTTGGTAACCCCCGTGGCTTCTGTTCTGAAATTGTAAACTTGTGTAATAGTAGTAGGAAGCAGTTCTCAGAAATTGACCATGGAACCCACCACCTCGCTGATCATCGGCATGGCCGCTGTCGTGATTTGTATCACCGCTTTCGCTATCTACACAGCCTTTGGTCCGCCTGCCAAAGAGCTGAAGGATCCCTACGAGATGCACGAAGATTAAGCTGAACCTGCTCTCCCTCAAGATAGAAGCTATCCTAGAGACGATTCTCTCCGAGAGAGGCTGCCTTCCATGTCAGATCACCCCTCCACCGGGATCCCAGAAATTCTGCGCCCCTATGGCAAAGTGACGGTGTTGGAGGAGGGATCCCATTACCGGATCAAGCGAGTCGTGATCGATCCCCATCCGGTCGGGCAAATGACCTATCACCTCCACCATCATCGCAGTGAACATTGGATTGTTGTGGCCGGAACGGTTTTGGTGGTTTGTGATGACTGTGAGCAGCTTGTCACCACCGGACAGTCTACCTACGTTCCTCCCTGCACTCCCCATCGCTTGATCAATCCGGGGGTTTTGCCCGCTCAACTGGTGGAAATTCAAAATGGGGAATACCTGGGGGAAGATGACATGCAGGTGGTAGATTTTGAGGCGTATCGTCCCGTTTTGCCATAGTTTTTTGGGGGTATTGGGGTTCAGAACATTTCTCCTGAACTGCCCAATAACTAGCCCCTCACCCGATCTTCTCAGCGACGTTCTCAGCTCAGGCCATTGGCATGATTCATTCTGCACCCTCCGTTTCTCTCCCCATTCATAAGTACCACGGCTTAGGCAATGACTTTGTTTTGTTGGATAATCGCCAACAGCCTGAGTTGTTGATCACCCCTCAACAGGTCATCCAAATCTGTGACCGTCGCTTTGGAGTGGGGGCAGATGGCGTGATTTTTCTCTTGCCCAGTCAGTCAGGATCCGATTTCACGATGCGGATCATCAACAGCGATGGCTCGGAACCAGAGATGTGCGGGAATGGGATTCGCTGCCTAGCCCAATTTCTGGGAGATCTTGGGGTGAAATCTTCCACCTATCGCATCCATACCCTGGCTGGAGAAATGGTCTTGCAGGTGGCTGAAGAGGGTCGGATTACGGTTGATATGGGAGTGCCCCATCTGCTGGCGGCAGAAATTCCGACCACCTTGGCAACCTCCAGCGATAAGGTGATTGAACAGCCCCTTTGGGTTGCTGGGCAAACCTGGTCAGTCACCTGTGTCAGTATGGGCAATCCTCACTGTGTGACATTTTTGCCGGAGATTGCCAGCCTTGACTTGGCGGCCATTGGTCCACAATTTGAGCATCATCCTGTCTTCCCGAAACGGACAAATACGGAGTTTGTCAAGGTCGTGAGCCGTAACCATCTGCAAATGCGGGTCTGGGAACGGGGAGCCGGAGCAACCCTAGCCTGTGGTACGGGGGCTTGTGCGGTGCTAGTGGCTGCCGTCCTAACCCAGCAGGCGGAGCGGCAAGCGGTGGTGGAGTTGCCGGGGGGATCCCTACGCATCGAGTGGAACCCGGAGAACGAGCATGTTTTTATGACCGGACCAGCCCAACATGTCTTCAGCGGCGTCTATGATTTGGTCTAAGCTACCCCTTCTTCGATTGGTTAGTTAGCACTATCTTTGCTTCGCAGGGTGAGAACTCCGGTCACAACCAAAGCAGCCCAAGCTAACATTGAAATTATTCCTCCTACTTGTGGCTCGCCAATCGTTGAGTATGAGTAGAGCAGTCACTCGGCTGACCCAGCTAATACAAGGTGCGTGACTGACTGAATCTTTGGATTAAGAGTAGATAGAGCCGAGGGGAGAAAAAACACCGCAATTATAATAACAACTCCCAATATTGGCCAGACTGTATCTGGCTTCTCGCTGATTAGCTTCTTGATCGCGTCTATGACCACCTCAGGTGGATAAATGTAATCCGCACTGGTGACTCCATCCTTAAAGTTGAGTGAGGTGCATTTCGTCAGCGGCAATACAAACCCAACGAGAAGAGCGATGATCGCAGATCGTCGAAGCAGTGTGACTGGGTGGTTCATCATACTGACTACCGCTAGGCTGAGCGGCGGCTCACAACTGTTGAGCGCCAATGATAAAACCTTACCATTCAGAGTCCGAGATAGTCCGATTCATCCAATGGATAAAATTTCTTTCCTGGCGTATTCCAATTTGGATATATAGTCATTCCAAATAAGAATGCGACCACCTAAATCTTGATATCCAAACCTTGAGAGGTTTTGGGGTTCTCAAACTAAATGGGAACGACTATAACTCAATTTGTCTAACAGTTTCTCCCCGTCAATTCTTGGAATCTCTACCGATTACAGGATTAAATAAACGAAGGCATCTATATAGAAAGCCTAAGTGATTTGCGAAAACCGATCCCCCCAATCCCTCCTTGCTAAGGGGCGTGTCCGACAGGCAAGGGGGATCCCTGGGAGATCTTTGCTCTCGCGACTCTTATAGAATGGCTATATGTCTAAATTCATGAGATTCAACGCGAGCCAACAATTCACATATAGCGAATGGTTGATTTTCACTGAAGCAGGGTTCAGGTTATTGTCACCCTGATTGGGAGCGTTAGACTTAGGAGAACAACCCTTGTCCAAAAGGGCGGATGGTAACGGGGGAATGAAACCCACTCAGACGATAGTGCTAGATCTCTTAGTGGCTGGGCTGGCTCAGGTGGCGACCTGGCTGATGGTGTTCAACCTGATTTTGCAACCCTATCGACAGCGCCCCCTCCCAACGGCTCCCCCCCTTGCCCATCAGGAGTCAGATTCATCGCCAGTGGACGGTGAGAGCTTGTCGTTCCTCTGCTGTCAAACGTCCGGCTCCCAGTAGAGTTTCCGTAATCTCAGAAATCCTAAACACGGCGTGACCTCGGTAGCCAGCCGCTGCTAGGCGCTCAGAAACCCCCTGTTCATGGTCGATCAACACCACAATATCGTTAACCCGCAAGCCCGCCGATTGCAGCTTGGCAGCCCCTTCCATTGCACTTTTTCCAGAAATCAAAATATCATCCACCACCACTACGGTTTCATCAGGTTCAAATGCCCCTTCGATTAAGCGGCGAGTTCCGTGGGCTTTCACTTCTTTGCGAGGAAAAATCATGGGGCGGTTCATTCGTAAGGCCAATCCGGTGGCAGTGGGCAAGGATCCATAAGGGATCCCGGCAATGCGATCAAAGGTAAGGGTTTTGAGAATCTGCTCGTAGAGGCGCAGGATTTGCTGGAACACTTGGGGATTAGAAATAATCGTTCGCAGATCAATGTAATAGGGAAACACGGCTCCTGATGCTTGCACATACTCCCCAAACAAAATGCAGCCGATATCATACAGTTGCAAAATCAATTCCAACCGTGGATCCCGACTTAATAAACACACATCCGCAACCCACAGGGCACAAGTTTGCTGAGCAATCACCTGAAAACGAATCTGATTAACGTGATCCCGTAACAGGCGTATTTTTTGTGACCGATCGGGATCAGCCAAATAATCTTGAGGAATGGGAATCAATAATCCTGATCCATCTTGGTTGATGCCCGCCGTCAAAATCGATGATAGGGAATAGTTGGATGTCCACAAACGCCGTAAAAGCAGAAGGCGTTCGGGAGCGAAGGAACGGATTTTTCCCAACAGATCGGGGGAAGGAGCGATCATCTCAAAGCCAAGTTGATCGGGGGTTCCCCAAGCACGAATTTCTGCCATATCGGACAAAGTTAGATCTGCTTCCTCGGAGGAGGAAATGATATCTCTATGGCGACAAAGTAAAAAAACTCCCTTGTCGGGATACAGCAAAAATGGGGCAACACCGTCTTGTCCAGAGGCAAGATTTAGGGTGATCGCATCCACCCTCCACTTTTCAAAAACGGTGCGAGCTATCGCTGATGCCGTATTCAAATCTGCATGCTTGGCATCTAGGATCACCGGAATCGAATTAGGGATGTGAGCCAGCACTGCTTCTAATAACTGCAAACCAGGGGATCCCAAGGCCAAATAAAATCCTAATGTGGGCTTAAAGGCGCAGACTGAATCTGCCGTTTGATCAATCACGTTGATCAGCCAGTTATAGAGACTTTGCAGCCCATCCGATGAGGTTTCATGATGGTAGGGAAACCAGTCTGGGTTGGGATCCAGCCCCACACACAAGAGGCTTTGATGGTTAGCAATAGCAATATCAAGCTTTTCGGCAAACATTTGCCTTTTTTATACGGAATAGCCTACTATCCTAGGTCTGATTCAGAATAAAAAGCAACTAATCAGCCCTTTATGCACAACATTCATCGGGCTTGGGCTAACCACAGTTGGGATTCGGAGGCTCCTGCCTGTCGCAGGCTGCGGTTGAGTCCGGCGAGCAAGACCAACACCAGCCCCATCTGCCCCAGCATCACCCCTAGGATCGTTATCCAACCGACGGGTTCGCTGTGGGCTAATCCTGCACTCGCTCCATAAATCAGCAGCAATACCCAGGCCATCGGTTCAGGGGTGGATCCCAGCCACAACCAGAGAAGCAATGGGGGTAAAGTTAACGCGGCAGCCACAGCAGCCCCTGCCCCTAACCAAGCATGTTGGAGCTGTTGCAGAAGAATCCACTGTACCAGCAGCCCATAAATCAGGATCAAGCTGCTATTGAGGGCGAGACCCGCCACCCCCCAAAAGCGAATGTCTGGATCGGAGGTTAGCAGGATGCACGGTAACCAAATACCACTGGCTATAAGCAGATTGATCGCGACCGCCAGATATGCAGGACTTTTTTCACTCCACAACAAATCTTGTCCGATCCGGCTCCAACTTCCCACCCGTTGCCGATAGCGTGCCCAATCCAACAATGCCTGCCGCCCCGGTGAGACAGCCGCGATCAGCAATAGAGAAAGAAGCAGATTGAAGAAAGTGTAGAATCCCAAGATATTCTGCACCTGATACCGCTCATAGGCCGGGATCCCTAGCAATCTGCTCCAGCTATAACCCAACAAACCCAGTTGGCAGCAGGCCATCATCCCATAACTTTGTGGTTTGCTGATCACCGTCAAACTGGGGCTATAAAAGCGGCGGCTCAAGATCTGCCAAATCCAATAGATAGCCACCCCCGCTTGCGCCACTATTACCCCCAGACCCATCAGGGAAGTGGAGGTGATGGGCAGATCAAACCAATACACAACCGAGGGATCCCGCCACTCATACTGATAATCCCACGTTAACCAAGAACCCACTAGGATACTCAGAGGGAACGTCAAGCCTGCCCCCAGCCAAGCCTGTGCCCCTTTCGTTAGGCCATAGACCATCCCCAGGCTGGCCAGAATCCCCCAGGTTGCCAACAGTCCTATGTAGACAAACAAGGGATGCAGAATAGGCAACTGAGCTTGGAGAGCAGCATACAGGTGCAAGGGCAGCATGGTCAGCATCAACCCGTAAAGCAAAATAGGGATCCCGATCAGTTTGCCCAGCAGAATCTTTTGGCTGGTTTGGGGGCTAATGCGAAGAAAATCGAGGGTGCCCCGTTGTTTTTCTTTGGCAAGATCGGCGATCAGTAGATACACTCCGCCCACTAGGGGCAAAACGGGCACTATACGGGTCAGCGCCATATAAATGTCTTGCCACCATCGGGGAAAGTCAATCACAATCTGTCCAAAATTATCCCGCAGGCAAGGAAACGAATAGCCGTATTCTTCCTGGGTTTGACCTGTGCAGTAGTAGTGCCAGACCATGCCAGACTGATCCGGCTTCAACTCAAGACTATCGGGTAACTGCCCTGAGAAAAAGAGCAGGATAGCCATCTGAGCGAAGAGACTAACCCCCAATGCCAACCATAGATAATGCCCTTTCAGCCGATGTTTGAGTTCCCGTAAGAGTTGCGGGTTCCAAGTTCCAATGGCATTCCACAGATCCATGACGACAGGCTCCCAGGCAGACGTTTCCAGTTAAGCCGCCTCAACTATAGTCATCCTTAGCCAAATCGTCAGTGGGGCAACGCACAGAACCGAAAATTAGCCGCCGAGGGTGAGGGGATCCCGCCTGTTCAGCTTCTCAACCGGTCAGATCATTCATATCTGACCCCAATCCTTTAAGACCACTTGGGCGGCATTGTGCCCAGGGATCCCGCTCACCCCTCCACCAGGATGCGTACCAGATCCACATAAATATAAGCCAGCCAAGGGAGTACGGTAATCGGCAAACCCCGGCATGGGGCGAAGATTGTAGCTTTGATCGGGGGTAATTTCTCCATGAAAAATGCTCCCCCCCGTCAACCCAAAGCGGCGCTCAAGATCCAATGGCGACAACATCTGGCGGCTGATCACTGACTCTTGGATATTAGGAGCAAATTCAGCCAGTTTCTCTAATACCCGATCGGCAAACTCCTCCCGTAATCCGTCATCCCAACTGCGCCCCGACGGATGATAGGGAGCATACTGACAAAAACAGGAGAGAATATGCTTGCCAGCCGGAACCAGACTGGGATCCGTCGGAGACTGGGTATAGATTTCGATGAAGGGATCCTGGGAAGGCCGTCCATATTTACAGTCATCCCAAGCTTTTTCCAGATAGTGTAACGAGGGAGCCAAATCAACGGTGGCTGAGCAGATCTTTTCGGTGGGAATATCGGCGGGAGCTGCCGTATAGCAAGGCAAAGATTCTAGAGCCAGATTGAGTTTGTAAGCGGTGCCCGCACTGCGATAACAGGTTTGGATGTAGTCTCGAAAGTCGGCGGGTAGGGCGCTGCGGGGACAGAGGTGCAAAAAAGTGCGCTTGGGATCCGCATTGGACAGGACAACGCGGGCGCGGATGGTTTCGCCATTTTCCAAAAGAACACCCGTAGCAACTCCCCCTTCCACCAAAATCTCCGCCACAGGACAGGAGGTGCGGATGGTAGCTCCCCCATCCTGAGCGGCTTGGGCGAGAGCCTGGGTAATGGATCCCATACCCCCCCGCACATAGCCCCACACTCCCCGTTGCCCCATCGCTTTGCCAACGGCGTGCAGTAACCAGACATATGGGGATCCCGGACTCATCGGACCAACCGTCGAGCCGATCACCGCCTGAGTGGCCATGGCTGCTTTCACGGCTTCCGATTCAAAAAACTCATGCAGCAAATCGGCGGTGGAGAGCAACATAATCCGGCGAAAATCCGCCAGAGCACCCGCCCGTTCAAAACGATCGGCTAACTCTCCCCAGGAAAGGGGCGGTTGCATAAGGGTGGGATCCACAATCGCGGCCACCCGATCCCAAAAATCTTCCCAAGCATCATAGGCTTCGGCATCCCGGACAGAGAACTTGGCGATTTCTGCTTTGCTCATGGCTCGATTGCCCGCATAGAGCATCAGATAACGCCCATCGGGGAAGGGCATAAAGTAGGAGGGATCTTTGGCATAAACCTGCAAGCCATAGTCTGCCAAGCGTAGATCCTGCATGATTTCGGGACGAAACAGGCTGCAGGAATAGGAGGCCACTGACACCCGAAAGCCGGGATGAATTTCTTCCGTGATGGCGGCTCCCCCCACGGTGTGATAGCGCTCCAGCACCAAAACATTCTTGCCCGCTTTAGCCAGATAACAGGCGGCCACCAATCCGTTGTGTCCTGCCCCGACCACAATGGCGTCCCATGTTGTTCTGTCCTGCACGCTGGTATTTCCTTTTCTTGCTTTGCCCGATGTTACAGCCTATCCCTTGATCCTTAAAACTAAAATGCAGGGTCTCGTTTAGTGGTGAGGGATCCCCTCAATCCTCCTTATCAAGGGGGACAATCAACACCCAATACCTCGCCAACTTTTGGCGGTGGCTCAGGATAGGATTCAAGCGAAATGGTGAGTCGATACTCATCATCCTTCACAACCAATACAGCGCTCTTAAGATTCTGCCCTTTGTTTGAGTAAACGTTGCTGATATGGCAATCTGATGTGATTCATGAGAGCAGCTTCTAGGCATAGCAGGCACTTGAGGCCGACTTTCTCTTACACATGGCGACCGATTGCTATAGTTACCGATGGGCAACTGAATCGGATAGTTTATTGGCTGTTTCAGCGGCATCAAGCTACACTCAACAGCCTTACTATCCCTCCCCACCTTGCAGAAGGATGGGGAGGAATAGCGAAATTAGTTGACAAAACTAGGGATCCCGCTTTCCTCAACCTGAAACTTCGCCACCGACGCTTGCAGGGCTTGTACCTCTAGCACCAACTCCTGTAAAGAGGTCACAATGCTTTGGGCTTCTTGAGAGGTGTTTTGGGAAATCTCCGCCACCTCTTCAATGGTTTGATTAACCTGCTGTGAGGCGAGAGTTTGGGCTTGCGTATCGGCAGAAACGGAGGCGAGGTAACGGTCAATTTCTTGATTGATCCTCACCAATTCTCGCAGCGTTTTTTGGGTTTCACTGACCAATTGCGTTCCGCTCACCACCTCACTCGTCCCAATCTCCATCTCCTTCAAGACATCGGCGGTTTCTTGCTGAATGCCCGTCACCAGGGTTTCAATTTCCTGAGAAAATTCGTTGACCTGAGAAGCCAATCGCCGCACTTCATCAGCAATAGAGCGGAACCCTTGGCCATGTTCTCCAGCGCGGGCAGCTTCTAGGGAGGCGTTGAACGCCAATAGGTTCGTTTTGTCGGCAATGCCTGCGATGATCGCCACAATCTGGGAAATTTCCTGGGAGGACTCCGCCAATCGTTTCACCTGCTTGGCGGTATCGGCAGCGGAAGTGCGAATTTTTTCCATGCTGGCTACCGTTTGATCCATCGCCTGCTCCCCCACCTCCGCCACGTGGGCAGCTCGTCGTGAAATCTCGGCAGCTTCTTGGCTGGATTGCGCCACCCGCTGAATGGACTGGGTACTTTCAGCCACAATCTTGAGGGTCTGCGTCAATTCGGAGGATTGTTTTAGGGCGTCTGGGGAAAGTTGGCGAGCGGTTTTTTCGCTGGTCTGTGCCAGATGATTGACTCGGTTTGCCACCCCTTTGACCTGGCTGACCAACTGGCGCAGACTACGGATGGTGGCGTTAAAGGCATCGGCAATCGAGCCGACTTCTCCCTCTACAACAGGCGCTTGCACGGTTAGATCTCCCTGCTGTGCCCCTTCAATTTCTAACAACAGATTGACCACACTTTGCTCAAGATTTTCCTTGAGTTGCCGTTGGCGTTCTGCCTCGGCCTGCCGTTGAGCTGCCTGTTCCGCCAATACCTGTTCAGAAGCCATGATGCTATCCACCATGCTGTTGAAGGTTTTTCCCAATTGCCCCACCTCATCCCGTGCTTGTACAGGGGCACGCACCTGCCGTTCTCCCCGCGAGAAGGCTTGAGCCACCTGTCCCAACAGACGCAGGGGGTTGGTAATAACGCGACTCAGAAAGATAGCTAGCAACAGGTGCACCACCACCACGATAGCGGCCACGATCAGCAGACGCAGTAAGGTTTCGTTCAAGAGGGTGTTGAGGGCGGTTTCCGGTGTCCCACGGATCAAAATGGCGGCGGGTTCTCCGGTGGCGACCGCCACCGATTCGGTTTCTTCCTCAATGATTTTGTTGGGAAGAGCCTGCGCCGCCATTGTATACCAGCGGTTGCCCACCTGAACCCGTTGCGTCACCGGTTGCAGTTTGGGATCCCTGACCGCTGGCTCCAACAGGCTAAGACTGGCTTCCTCCGGTAGGAGTACATCCGGCTGGGGCAAACCCCGCTCCCCCTGATTGGCGGTTACCACAGGGAGAAAGGAGCCATCTTGGTTGAGGTAAACCCCGCTATAGCCCCCATCCACCCGCAAACTGGTGTCTTGGAACTGTACCCCGAAGGTGGCGAGGGTTGTCTCCACAAGGGTAAAGTCCCCATTCACCAAGTCTCCAGCAATCAAAACCCCTAAAACCCTCTGGGTCTTGCCATCCACCACCGGAGTCACCACATAACGGATAAGAGCCTCTGGTTGTCCGGCCAACTCTGGGGGCAAGGGAAAACCCTCCTGCTGAATCTCGGTGGGGGTAATGCGGTTGCTGGCCTTGATTTGGCGAGGATAGGCCAACACTTCACTGATCAAGCTGTCGGGGTTAAATTCCTGCCCCCGCCGATTGCTGTTAACGCTGGCTAAAATCCGTCGATCCGCGCCCACTAGGGTAGCTATTTCGAGCTGACGAGCCTGTGCCTCCTGTTTCAGTAGAGCCTCTACCGGCTGGAGTAGGGGAACCAGATCCCCTTCCCCCTGACTCGCTTTTTGGGCAGCCGCCAGGATGATTGGGTTGTTGGCTTGACTACGGAAACTGGCCGCCAGTTGATCCAGTTGGCTGTTGTAGTTGGTTTGGGTAACGGCCAATTCCGATTTGGCCTGGTTAATGAGCTGGTTCCGCAAACTGAGGTTGATCAACCAGGCTCCTGCTCCCACCATCGACAGGGAGGACACCTCAAACACTAACAAAAATAGTAACTGCTTCAGGCTAATCGGCAGGTCATAAAACCAGGCTATCCAGGGGGCATGTTGGGTGGGCGGTGGGGTAGCGCTGGTCGGGATCCCAGGGCTAGGGCTGCCGCTAGTCTGACGGCTGGCTGAATGGACAATCACCTGCGGTTGGCTGGTGGCGGGAGGGGCGGGGGTTCTGCCGAGAGCCGCCAGCGCTTTTTCGGCCATCAAGCGATAGGTGCCCTGGGGATCCGCTTCGATAATCTGTTGGTAGAGATGGGCAGCCTCCTCAATGGATCCCGCCTGTTCAAGGCTGTTGGCGGAAAGCAACTGGCTCATCAGTTGAGCCGAGCTATCGGCGGAACTAGCCTCATGGGTGGTGGGGGGCAGGGAAGAGTTGGGAGTTGTCATAGGGGGAAAAAAGAGGGGGAAAGGCTTCAGATCAAGACAGAGAATGGAGGTTCGCTGGGAGGGGATCCCTCAGTCCGAGGGTGCGAAACAGCGCGGGAGGATGCAAAACCGCCACCCGCACTTTTGGGGGCAGGGCTGAGGGAGGAGCTGTTTTTTTGGAACCTTTGGGGGAAGCAGGACTGAGGGTTTGCAGGCTGAGTCCACGAAAAATCTCTCGCCAAGCTGGCCGCAATTCCTGAGGCAGTGGATCGAAGCGTTGCTCATCGAGGCGATGGATCCCTTCCAACTCCGACACCAAGCAAGCCACCCGATACAGATGATGATGCTCCTCGCTCGCCGCCTGTCCGCGCATCTGAAGTACCACCGCCAAGAAACTACTGCCGGATGGGGTAGGCCGCTGAGCTAGCTCCAGAAATTGGCTGAGATCGAGCACCCACACCAACGCCCCCCGTTGATTGATCACCCCCAAGACATGCGCCGGGATCCCAGGAATCGGACAAATCTCCTGGGATCCAATCCGCAACACCGACTGCACATCCGTCAAGGGCAGCGCCAGTCGAACCAGCCCCGCCACCCGTACCCCAAAATACTCCTGCTCGCTGGGGTTGGCAGGCAAAACCACTCTGTCTAGCGTCTCTCCCTTCGTTGCCGTTGTCATAGCTCTATCCCTACCATTAGCAACCTTGTTGTCCACCTGCTTGTTGCCCCCTCCCAGCCAAGGGATCCCTTCACAACTCGGAGCTAATGGGTGAAGCCAGCTTTTGAATGGCTTCCAACAGGGTAGCGGGATCAAAAGGTTTGGTCAGATACTCCGTCACCCCTAACAGTTGAGCGCGCAACCGATCCAGCAGACCATCTCGCCCTGTCAACATGACAATCGGAATCTCCCGCAGTTGTTTGGACTGTCGCAACATGCGGCTTAACTCATAGCCATCGATCTCCGGCATGTTCACATCCATCAAAATCACCGCCGGACGATTGCGAACCAGGGCGGTTAAGGCTTGGGCGGGTTCCGTAATGCTTAGCACCTCATACCCAGCCATCTGCAAGGTCAACTGCACCTGTCTTTGTACCGTTTTGCTGTCATCAATGCAGGCAATTACGGTGGCTTTTTGGGGCTTGCGATAGGGCTGCACCGCCGCTCCCCCGCTTTGGATGAGGGGATGCAACCAACTGGCGAGGGTTAAGGGATCTGTCTGGAGGGCAACAGCAGCGGCATAAAGGGTGCTGCCTTGGGTGAATAGCCGGATGCCGGTAGACATCTGCTGGGTACGCAGAAAAGGGGCGAGGCTGGGGTCACTGTTGGCTTGGGATCGTTCCCAATACTCACAGAATTGATCTAGGCGCTGACCATCCAACTCCACCCGCGAAAAAGAGGAAGGAATCAGGGGACGCATCTGCTCCCAACGACGGCTAGTGCCCCGTACCGAAACCACCACTTCTTTCGAGGGAACCGATAAAACAATCGGATCGGGCTGTACCCCTTTGTTGAACTGCAAACTGCCCTTGCTGATGGCTAAAGCCTGAGAGAGGGCATCTTGACTCGAACGCAACAGCAAGCGACGCAACTCATCGAGGGGAAATTTGCCAGAACGACACCAACGACAGAGATCTTCATATTCAGATTTACTGGGGTCACTGGTCACATCCAATTCGGAGAGGGCGATCTGGGGCAAAAAACGCTGCATTAAATAGGGCAAACGCTCCCCTTTACCGGAAGCGCTAGTGGCATAGGAGAGGCGATCAGCGGTCATATAAATTTGCCAACCCACCGCTGGATCTTCTGTATCTTGAATGGTTAAACATCCTGAAATGCCACGAGTGGACATCTCCTGCAAGACTCGGTAGGCAGAAGCTTGTGCTTTGGTACTGCTGGTGGAGGATCTGGGATCCGAATCAACTGAGGAGGGAGTCATAGCAAGCCCAGGATAAAAATATACAGTCTGCCGTTAAGAACTATTTGGCCTAGTTGAGTCGAATCATAGCTCAGGCTGAAGCAGATGTAGCTATTGATGCTGACCTCCCGTAGATAAAGGTTAGGAGATATCTGGTTCCGACATCTCTGCCTTTGGCATTTATTGAGCATTTATTGAGCATTTATATTGATGTTTGCTTCTGGACACCCCTACCGCCCAACCTTTTTCTCCGATCAACCTAACAACAACACCATCCCTAACAAAATGGGTGAACATTGATGAGGGACATCTCATTGATTGGCAGGAATCAACAGAGGGATCCCTATTTGGGATGACTATATTTAGGATGACTATCAATAGTCTGAGGGCAATCAAAAGTAGTAGCTTATACGAATGGAGGTCGATGACAGGACTCCTTGCCTGTAGGCTAGTCGCTAAACCATAAGATCAGACTATCGCTAGGTAAAGGGCACCCTAAGATTGCGCCTCCCACCCTGTTCTATTGCTAGTCAACAACCCCACCCACAAGGGGATGGGGCTTGTGATTCAAGTTCCCATCTCTGGGTAGACCACAATAGGCACATTGACTGATGCCCTGAGCTTAAGAAAATCCTCACGAATGTTCACCGCAGCGTTGTAATCTCCATGA
>JANRIL010000035.1:0-25325 GCA_033764955.1 Cyanobacteriota bacterium
GAAAAGTCTTGGACACACCATCTAGTTAGATTGCTCGTTTCCTCCTTCTCCCCTTCTCTCGCCTCCGGCATTGGTCAGGGGAGTGTCGTCAACTCGCACGCATTCTTCCCCACGCTCACCCGAAGCGGGTAGAGCGCGGGGCTGCTGCTGCTTTAGCTCATTCGCACCCTATGGGTATTTGCTACAGAGCTTGTTTCGTGCGAGAAGAATCAGTTATGATACTTCAGCTAGCTAACCTCCTTCTTACCTTAAAGGGCGATTAGCACAGTGGTAGCGCACTTCCTTCACACGGAAGGGGTCACAAGTTCGAATCTTGTATCGCCCATAGTTCTCAAACCCGCTCCAGCAGCGGGTTTTTGTTTGGAATAGGGATCCCTTAAAGCCTGTCATGGGGCGTGCATAAGGCTACTTTGACTAGGGATTTAGTGGGTTTTAGCTAGAATATGGGTATGAAATTTGGGTATGAATGGGTTAAAGTCCGCCAAGGGTACGGTTGCCGTTACACTGGCGGTATCAGGGTCAGCGATACACACTCTCGATCGGACTTCCAGACTCAAAAGTGAATCGCCAACTAGCTCAAGGGAAGGCAACCCAGATTGAATTGGATATGGCATCCTGGCCAGTGCCTTATGGCTAATGCCGATAAATTCAGTTACGTACTTATTGAAAATGAGCGAAGCCCACAACCCTCATTCCAGTTTATTTATTCTCAATAAGCTAACCTTGTAGAATATGCTGGTATTTCATAGCCATTACTTGAATAGGACGACCCCTTTTTAGGTCGCTTTCGGTCAATGATGCCCGTCAACGCTGCTCATAGACTGGGTTCTGTCTAATGCTTTCTGGGAAGGACGCTCCTCCGGCAAAAAGCCTCCAGCTTGCATTGTCCAGAGGCGGTAGTAGGATCCCTTTTTTGTCAATAGCTCGGTATGGCTGCCATCTTCCACAATCTCACCGTGATCAAAGACGAGAATGCGGTCAAGGTGAGCGATGGTGGAGAGGCGGTGAGCCACAACAATCACGGTTTTATGCTGCATCGCTCGGTTGAGGCTATCTTGGATAGCTTTTTCTGTAATCGAATCCAAACTAGAGGTGGCTTCATCCAAAATCAAAATGGGAGCATCTTTGAGAATAACGCGGGCAATGGCAATCCGTTGTCTTTGTCCTCCCGATAACTTTACCCCCCGTTCTCCCACCAGGGAAGCATAACCCTTGGGGGTAGCTTGGATAAATGCATCGGCGTGAGCCTGACGAGCTGCCTCGATCACCTGCCAGTCCTGAGCATGGATGTCACCATAGCGGATGTTTTCCATAAGGGCACGATGAAACAAGGTGGGATCCTGAGGAATCAGACTGATTTGCGCGTGGAGAGAATCTTGTGTCATCTCCCGAATATCCACTCCATCGATCAAGATTTGTCCCGACTGGGGTTCAAATAAGCGCAGGATCAGATTGACAAAGCTAGATTTGCCAGAGCCGGAAAATCCTACTAGACCGACTCGTTGACCGGGATCGATCCGCACCGATAAATCTTGAAAAACTGGTTGATGGGGGTGATAGGCAAATTGCACATGCCGGAACTCGATGCTGCCCTGCCGAATCGGGTGAGCTATGGATCCTGCCTGATTGACAATCTCATGGGGACGGACGATCGTATAAACACCATTGCTAATATTGCCAATATGCTGAAAAAATTCCAAAAAGCGGCGGCTAAGGTTGCGGGCTTCACTGATGATTAACAGAGATAGGCTGGTGGCAACAACAAAATCCGAGCCACTGATGAGTCCTTGGTTCCATAGAGCCAGCGAGTAATAGAGAATGCCGATTTTGAGAACTGCCGCTGCCACAAATTGAAACCAACGCACCCGCTCCGAATACCAGTTGGACTTCCTGACTTCTTTGAGTTCCTCAGCCAGTTGTTGATCCAACAGATTCCGTTCAAAATCCAGGCGGGCAAACAGCCGAGTGGTGCTCAGATTGGTTACCGTATCAACAATCATGCCCGTGGTTTCACTGCGAGCCGCTGCCGCCTGCAAGGCATAGGGACGGCAACGTTTGGCTAGCTCAAAGGAGACCGCCGCAAACGACAAAGACCAGACTCCCACAAACAGGGAAAGTTGAGGGTGAGCCTGAAAAAGGAGAACGGTTGAGACACCAAAAACGATGACAATCGGCAAAAACTCGGTAATCAACATCGACAAAGACTGGGTAACCCCTAAGGCTGTCTCACTGATGCGATGAGCCAGAGCTCCGGCAAAGTTGCTGATCAGATAGCGATGGGAGTGATGTTGCAAGTAGGCATACAAAGTGCGGGTGACGGCTTGCCGATGGATGGGATGCAGGATCGTGTGACATAGTCCGGCGGCTCGAGCAAACAGCACCTCCCCCACGCTTAGCCCGACAAACAGGAGGAGAGGTTGATGAACTCCTGCCAGCATCGTGGTGCTTGTGGCCTCATTTACACTACGGATAATCTCACCAATTGCGTAGGGTAAAAGGATCCCACAGGTGGCCTGAAGAATCTCCAGCAGCACCATCCCCACATACCACCAGCGAAATTGTTTAACGAAATAGCAGACGAAAGCGAAAGGGGTCGTCGGCAAGCGGGGAGCATCGGGATCCTGTTGAAAGGGAGGGATCCCGGTGGAGGGGGAAGCATGGGTCATGGTGGGTTTGATAGAGGTTGACTAGGAACGAAAGCGGGGTCGCAGTTCGTGATAGCCCGTTTGCTCATCCCGTTGTCGCTCAAAACGGTGGCGGAGACTTTCACCAATCACCATTTCGGCGGTGGTGTAAATCAAGCACCCAGCCTGTAGGTGGCCTCCCCTGACCTGACCAGAGGGATCCGTGATCAGCAGGTGCAAATGCACGCCACTGGGAGCGAGTGTACCCACCAAACTGACAATCTCAAAGGTGTCCCGCCATACTTGATTGGTGGTTGCTCCCGCCATTCTGAGGGTAGCCTGCCGCAAACTCCCCACGCTGGTAAGCATAAAGCCCGCTTGGATCCCCTCTTGCTGAATAAATTTCAGTAACTCTGCTTTAAGATCCTGGTGGGGATGCAGGCGCAGCACAAAGATTTGCACCGATTCTGAGGGAGAGGGGGCTGGGTATGCCGATGCAGAGGAGGATCCCGCCCCTGTTGTCCGCCCTTCACCTAAGCGCCAGCCTGGTTTGACCACCTGCCGTGCCCGCGCAATCGCCAACACATCATCTGGCAAATTCTCAGTAATCGTGGATCCCGCCGCAATGGTGACCTGTTCCCCCACAATGAGAGGGGCTACCAACACCGAATTAGCCCCTGTTTTGCTGCCTTTGCCAATCTGGGTGGAATGTTTGGTGATGCCGTCGTAGTTGGCGATAATCGTGCCCGCTCCAATATTGACTTCCTCCCCCAGTGTGGCATCTCCTAAATAAGCCAAATGGGCAGCATTCGTGCGGGATCCGATGCGCGTATTTTTGGTCTCGACAAAATTGCCAATCCGGCAATGATCGTTGATCTGGCTGTGGTGGCGAATATGGGCGTAGGGACCTACGGTGGTGTGATCACCAATGTCACTCTCATGCACTACTGAATAGAAAATTTGACAGTGCTGACCAATCTGGCTGTGCTCGATCAGGCTACCGGGTCCAATCCGGCAGCCCTCACCAATCTGGGTATGCCCCCGCAGGTGGGTTTGCGGCTCGATCACCACATCCACCCCCAGCGTAACGGTGTCATCGATCGTAATGCTATTGGGATCGACCAGGGTGACTCCCGCCGCCATCCAGTTCGCTTTGATCCGCTCCTGCAAAATTTGGTAGGCTTCCGCCAACTGCAAGCGATCATTGATCCCAGCAATTTCTTGCACATCCTGTACATCCAGAGCCAACGCTTCCGGTAAGAGAGCAATTACGTCGGTCAAGTAGTATTCCTGCTGTTGATTGTCGGTTTTCAGTTGAGGCAGAACCTCGCCTAAAACAGGCCAGTGAAAGCAATAGATTCCGGCGTTAATGCGGTGGTTTTGGCGTTGCGCCGCTGTGCAATCGCGATCCTCGACAATTTCCACCACCCGATTGTCATGGTTGCAAAACACCCGCCCATAGCCTGTGGGATCCCCTACCCGTGCCGATAACAACGTGACAGAGGGTTTTTGGGATTGGTGGGTAGCAATCAAGGATCGCAGAGTTTCCGTGCGTAAGAGGGGGACATCCGCATTGATCACCAAAAGATCTCCCTCAAAATCAGCCAAACAGGGAATGAGTTGCTGCACAGCATGACCTGTCCCCTTTTGCTCTGGTTGCTCGACAAACTCCACCGGGTAGCCGACAAGTGCCCCCCGCACTTGCTCCTGACCGTAACCCACCACCACCAAGCACCGCTGCGGTTGAAGGAGAGAGACATTTTGAATCACCCGTTCAATCAGTGAGAGGGATCCCAGTTTGTGGAGCACCTTGGGAAGATTAGACTTCATGCGGGTGCCTTTCCCGGCTGCCAAAATTGCCACGCTGAGAGGTGCGTTTTGCCTCATGTCTCGCCTCAATCTTCTGGCAGGAGTATAGCAGTTGTTTGGATCACCACAGATAAAGCAAGATGAACAAAATTACCCAGATCACATCAACAAAGTGCCAGTAGATTTCTGCCGCTTCTACGCCGAAGTGGTGCTCAGAGGAATAGTGACCGGCCTTCATTGAACGCCACAAAACCCCCAGAATCAGCAACAAACCACAGGTGACATGCAAGCCATGAAAGCCTGTCAAAACATAAAAAGTACTAGCAAACAAATCGGTTGTTAACCCATATTCCAGGTGATTATATTCATAGAGTTGACCAGCTAAGAATATAGCCCCCATCAGAGCTGTCACACCAAACCAAAATCGTAAGCCTTTTACATCATTTTTTTGAATGGCGGGCATGGCATTGTGAATCACAAAACTGCTGGCAATCAAAATCAAACTATTCACACCGGGTAACAACAACTCCCGTTCCGGGGTAACAAAATTTGGGGAAACCAAACGAAAGGTAATGTAGGCGATAAACAGCCCCATGAATAGCATTCCTTCCGCCACCAGAAAGACAAAAATGCCAAACACACGATGATCATGATGGACTTCAGAATGAGCAGGCTGGGTATAACCCTGGGTAAACAGCCCTGTTTGTTCCGTACTGAGAGAGCCTTGCATGATATCAACCTTTGCAGAGTTTGCGGAAAGTGAGTAGCGGTAATTGCTAAATGGACAGTCAATCAACAAATCCCCGTGCAGGAGCTTCATCCCCTAGGTCTGATGAGGATTGGGATCCCCACTGTCGGAAGCAACAGTCGTGACCCCACTCTTTTGTGAAAAGGTTCGCAACGCATTTAACTGATTGGCAAAATAGGCCAAGGTTTCTTTGTTGTGAACCCCGTAATCATAGGGGCCTGTCAGCAATAAAGGTTCCCCATAAAAATTATGGAGGGGGGGCGGAGACGCGGTAGTCCATTCTAAGGTCATGCCCTCCCAGGGGTTATCCCCCGCTTTGGGGCCTTTGAACCAACTCCAGACCGCATTCACGATAAAAGGCAAGGTAGAAATTGCCAAAATAAAAGTGCCAATCGTACAGATCAAATTGAGGGTAGAAAATTGGGGATCATATTGAGCCACGCGGCGGGGCATACCCTCCAGTCCCAGTTTATGCATGGGCAAGAAGGCCAAATTAAAACCAATAAAATTGAGGGCAAAATGTACTCTTCCCCAAAATTCGTTGATCATCCGTCCTGTCATTTTTGGGAACCAGTGATAAAGTCCCGCATAAATCCCAAAAATACTGCCGCCAAATAGCACATAGTGAATATGAGCCACCACGAAATAAGTGTCATGCACATGGATATCGAGGGGAACCGAGGCCAAAATCACGCCACTGAGTCCGCCAATCACAAACATCGAAATAAAGCCCAGACCAAATAGCATGGCACTATTCAGGCGAATTTTTCCTCCCCAAATGGTAGCCAGCCAACTGAAAATTTTGATGCCAGTCGGGACGGCAATTACCATCGTGGCCACCATAAAAAATACGCGCATCCAATCCGGTGTGCCACTGGTAAACATGTGGTGTGCCCATACCACCAAACCTAGGCCACAAATCGCCATACTGGAATAGGCAATCGCTTTGTAGGCAAAAATGGGTTTGCGAGCGTGAACGGGCAAAATTTCAGAAATCATGCCAAAAACAGGCAGGATCATGATGTAGACAGCCGGATGCGAATAGAACCAGAACATGTGCTGATAAACAATCGGATCCCCTCCGCCCGTCGGGTTAAAAAAGGCAGTTCCGGCTAACAAATCAAAGCTTAAAAGAATCAATGCCCCTGCCAAAACGGGTGTGGCAATCAACGTTAAGATGGAGGTAGCGAGCATGGCCCAACAAAAAAGTGGCATATCCGTTAATTTCATGCCGGGAAGACGCATTTTAAGGATAGTCACGAAAAAGTTAACCCCTGCCAAAATGGAGGAAGTTCCCCCCAACAAAAGCGTTAAAATCCAAACTTCTTCCCCAAATTTCCCGGTTAACAAACTCAAAGGGGGATAAGAAGTCCAACCCGCTTGCGGGGCATCTACCAAGAAACTAGCCAATAGGAGGATCCCGGTTGGGGGAATCATCCAAAAAGCCAAGGCATTGAGGCGGGGAAACGCCATATCTCGTGCCCCGATCATCAGGGGAACCAGATAGTTGCCAAATCCCCCGGTCAAGGCAGGCACAATCCACAAAAAGATCATGACCGTGGCATGAATCGTAAACACACTATTGTAGTGCTCATACCCCAATAAATCGGCTTCGGGAGTGGCTAATTCTGCCCGAATTAGAGTGGCTAAGGCTCCTCCAATCAGATAAAAAATGAAGGTTGTGACCAGATATTGAATGCCAATGACTTTGTGATCGGTAGAGAATGTGAAAAATCGCCACCATTTTTCCCCGTCATGTTCAGCAGAAACGGAGAGATGGGGATCCTGAGCGAGATTTGGGTTTTCTTGCAGTTGTGTCATGGATGCAACTCACAGGGCAGGAACTTTTCAGATTTTTCAACCTTTAATTTAACTTTCAAATTTCTATCCAGTTAGGCTCGATCGTGGAGTGGGTAGTGCCTTGACCCGGATTCCTATGGGGACAGCCGAATTCAACTCACCAATCAAGAAGAGGGATGGGATCCGGTGTGGGCTAGCTGATGGAGGGTTTCCACATCCACCCCCAGGGTTTGACTTTGTTGTTCGGCAAAACTAGAGGCGGCAGTTGAGCTGAGGCTGGCGATCCTGGACGGGGATCCCCCTTGAGCAATCAACTGGCTTTCTTGCCAAGCCAGAAACTCCACTCCGTCTTCCACCATCAGTTGCCCTTGCATCGCCCCATGATAGGGGCCACACAACTCGGCACAGACAATTGGATATTCACCCACTTGGGTAGGGGTAAACTCCAGATGGGTTTCTCGGCCTGCAATTAAATCTTGCTTGAGGCGAAACTGAGGCACCCAAAAGGCATGATTGACATCCTGAGCCACCATATCCAGGCGAATTCGCTTGTTCACGGGCAGGTGCAGTTCCCCCGTGACTACCCCTGTTTCTGGATAAGTAAACAGCCAGGCATACTGCATACCCGACACTTTCACTACCAGATCTGGCACTCCCGGAGCCTTTTGAGCCGCAATCGCGGGTTGATAGCCCATACCTTCCGACTCGGCCATCATGGGCATCGCGTGAGCCGTATGTCCACCCGGATCCACGCCACTCCCCATCGCCTGATACACATCCAGGCTGGCGACGGCTAACCACAGCACCACCACCGCCGGAATTGCTGTCCAGACAATTTCTAACAAGACATTGCCATGCACAGGATCGCCATCCCGGTTGTCGCCCGGTTGTCGCCGAAAGCGAATCGCTGAGTAGAGCAACAGCCCCTGCACAACCAGAAAAATACCCGTAGCAATCACCATCGTGGTGTCAAACAGACCATCAAACAGTGGAGCCTCAAGGGAGGCTTCGGCAGGCAAAAGATGATGATTGTGCCCGTACCATAGGCTGACCAATGTTAGGCCAATACCCAAAGCAACCAAAATAATATTGTTGAAAACGCTCACAATGTTTTGTTTTTTTAAGGATTAAGTATGGGAACCTTGAACCACGGATCCTGGTATTCCGTCATCACCCTAGTGGAGAGACCCAGGAGGATCCCGACAAATTTATGAATGTCTTTGGGATCGAACCAACCCACTTTCTGGAATTCCGCCCTCACGATAACCTTCTCCTCTGGCCTGAGCAGCCAGAGATCCAGAAACATTTAACTTTTTCAAAGCAAAACTAAGACTCAAAAATAATCCCACACAAATCGAAGAAATTATTAAAACCTCGTCACCTCTTGGCGGCAGCTTTTAGTATCAAGAGATAGGAGCCAATTTAGGGATCCGGTAGGATATTTGGGTCATTTATCCTCATTTTTGCCCCATTTTGGCAACGAAATGCTGACAGCTCCTTAGTTTTGCTCTCCTGCTCAAAAAGACTGCATCATCTGCCCAGGAAATCGCATGGTAGACTCCTCCTTCTCTGCGGAGCATGTCTGGATCGCTGGATCCACCGACTCTCCATCTTCCTTTTCCCCGTCCACTACTTGGCAAGAACGCTGGTTGGGGCGTGTCACCCTGACATTAGCCGTCGTCACGCTGTTTTTGATGGCCTTGGGTAGTGCTACCCGTGTGATGAATGCAGGACTATCCTGCCCCGATTGGCCCCTTTGCTATGGCGAGATCGTCCCCGCCCAGCAAATGAATCTTCAGGTTTTTTTGGAGTGGTTTCACCGCTTGGTGGCTTCTTCCCTAGGGCTGGTGGTGCTGATCGTAACGGGGTTGAGTTGGTTTTATCGACAACGTTTAGCCCCTTGGATCCCGATGGCGATGAGCTGGGCTTTGGGCTTGGTAATGGTGCAGGGGTTGCTGGGGGGGTTGACAGTGACGGAGCTATTGCGCTTTGACATCGTGACGGCTCATCTGGGCACAGGGCTACTTTTTTTTGCCACCCTGCTGACGATTGCTCTCTGTCTCTTGCCAGTTGCAACAGCATCCTCGGTCAGCCGGATGGGATCCCTCCCCTGGTTGGCGGGGTTGGCGGCTCTGCTGGTTTATGGTCAAAGCCTCTTGGGGGGATTGGTGGCTTCCCAGTGGGCGGTTCATCAATGCTTGGGATCCCAGCAGCTTTGTGCCGTTATGAACAGCCACCTCCTGGGGGTGATTCCAGCTAGCCTAGCCACTCTGGTGGTGGTGGTGAGCACCTTGGTCAAGGCGATTCGCCACCCTTTACCTCCCCTCCTGCCCAAGCTGGCTCTGCTGGGGGGAGGGCTGTTGATAGGGCAACTGGCTTTGGGCTGGGCTACCTTTCGACTGCATTTGCAAGTGGAGCCTCTCACGGTAGCCCATCAGGCGATTGGCGCGGCTCTGTTGGGATCCCTGGTGGCCTTAACTGTGCTGGCTTGGCGGGAACAAAGACGCTCATTTCGGGCATTGGCAGTCTAAATCTCCTGTCATCCTTCGCTACCCGATGTCGTAGCTGATTGATGATGGCTACTTCTTCCTTCTTTAGTGGATAGCTTTTCTGTTGAGATCCTATGCAAGACACTCTTTTGATCGATGGCTCAGAATCGAAGCTATCTCGTCACCACGACCATTTTGGGCAGGTTGTCCGCAGCTATAGCCAACTGATCAAGCCAAAGATCATCTTCTTATTATTGGTGACTACCGCCGGAGGAATGTGGATCCCGGCGCAGGGGCATCTGGATCCCAAGCTGTTTGGGTTCACGCTTTTGGGGGGCGGGCTGGCAGCGGCGGCGGCCAATGCCATCAATATGATCTATGACAGCGACATCGATCAGGTGATGGAGCGCACCCGTGCGCGTCCGATTCCGGCTGGGCGAATTCAGCCGCGGGATGCCTTAATTTTTGCGGTGGGTTTGGCGGTATTGTCCTTTAGCCTGTTGATGACCTTTGCCAATGGGTTAAGTGCTTGCTTGGCGATGGTGGGCATCGTTGTTTATGTTGGAGTTTATACCCATTGGTTGAAGCGCTCCAGTACCCAGAACATTGTGATTGGGGGGGCAGCGGGGGCGATTCCTCCCTTGGTGGGCTGGGCAGCGGTCACGGGAGGTTTGAGCTGGCCTGCTTGGGTTTTATTTGCGATTATCTTTTTGTGGACTCCCCCGCATTTTTGGGCATTGGCGATTTTGAAGCAAGAAGACTATGCCAGAGCGGGAGTGCCCATGCTACCCGTAGTGGAAGGAGAGATCTCCACCGCTCGACAAATTTTTATTTATACCTTGTTGATCTTGCCCGTCACCTTATTGCTAGTGTTTCCCTTTCATGTCATGGGATCCTTTTATGGGTTCTCCGCCCTGGGGTTGGGGGGGGGGTTGATTTGGAAGTCCTGGCACCTGATGCAGTGCCCCCAGGATCGGGATCGGGCGGGTGGATTGTTTGTCTATGCCAATCTCTATCTGTTGTTTTTGTGCTTAGTGATTGGTGTTGATACCCTCCCCATCACCCATCAGCTTTCCGCCCACCTTTGGCAGATGCTTGATCCCCTCTGGCGGTCGGGGTTAGCCTGACTGGATTTGGACATCGGGTAGGATGGGTGAGCAATCCCGATGTAGTGGTTTTTTCTATGGTTGCGGGTGTATCGAGTGGGTTAAATACCTCCTTTCAAGTCACGCTGGCTCCCTTATCGGTAAAGGCAGTCTATGATTTGGCTACGGATCCCGCCCATGGAGCGGTTGTGGTGATGACGGGCACCGTACGCCATCAAACGGAGGGTAGAGCGGTTGCCTATCTGGAATATCAAGCCTACGAACCGATGGCACTACAAGTTTTTCGACAAATTAGCCAGGATATTCAGCAGCGTTGGCCTGAGGCTGGCTCGGTTGTGATTCATCATCGGGTGGGCAAGCTAACCATCAACGAGATCAGCGTGGTAGTGGCGGTTGGAATGCCCCACCGAGCCGAGGCTTTCGCCGCCTGTCAATATGCCATCGATACCCTCAAACACAATGCACCCATCTGGAAGAAAGAGCATTGGCAGGATGGGGCTAGCGAGTGGGTGAGCATCGGCAGTTGTGAAACCCTCGCTTAGTTACTCGCTTAGTTATTTGTAAGCACCCCCCCGACTGGATGTGCTGAGCTGCTAACTTTCTGGGGGATGCCATCCGGCGAGAACCCAAAAGCGGCGTACTTCTAAAGCATCCGGATCCGTGTCGAGATGCAATACAGCAACCGTGGCTCGACCCATAGCGGTTTTGCCAACAATGCGGATCCCATCTTCCGACCACGTAAAGTGATCTGCCCACACTTGGGTACGGGGATTGAAGAGAGAAACGGTTTCGCCAGTGTGCGGATCCGGTGCTGTGGTCTTGTCGCTTTTGTAGCGGTTGCAGATGGGGCAAGCCAACCACAAGTTGGATTCGTCGCTGGTACTCCCTTTGGACAGGGGGATAATGTGTTCAATTTCCAAACGCGCCATCACCAGATGCTGAGGGCTTAAACAGAAGCCACAACGGTTCTGAGCAGCAGTACGAACTTTCCAGTCAACCTCTGCAGGGATGTAGCGTGTCAGGACATCAAGTCCGGTTGTCATGAGCAGCATTCCCGATAAACTTCGTACCCAAATCACCCAGCTCGACCAAAATCATTGTGCCTACTGCCAAACCAGCCAAGCCAACAGTGGGATCCCGTTGACTTGCGACCATATCCTGCCTCGTGTCCAAGGCGGACTCACGATCTTGGAGAATCTCAGACACATACAAGTTTGGTATCGCCGACTCTGCAAAGACCAGGCTCAATACCACTCCGGCATCACTGGCCGACTACTAACCGCTGCTGCATAGTGTTCATAGAGTGTTTGCACATCATGTCCCGTCATCTGAGCCACCAGGAGCTTCCAAGCAGTGACTGCTCGCTGTATGTCTCGTATTGTAGAGTTTGCGATAAGGCACCTTCACATTCCCCAAAACCGACTTCCAAGCCCTTCTAGAAAAATTATGGTCATCAATCGCTAATCCGGTGGGGGTGGGGAAGACCAAGGATTCCGGATCAAGATTTTCCCCTCTTCTCACCATTAGCATTTCCTGTAACTTGGGAGTCAATTTAACATCTCTAGATTTATTAGTTTTGGTTGCTTTGCTGACTTCTCTTGATATACTTTCACCGATCCAGACTGAACTGCAATCATGGCTCAAATGTTTCCAGCGTAAGCCGAACGCTTCCCCCGTCCGACACCCCGTACCAAACAGAAACTCCACGAAGTCTGCATAGTGGCTGTAGTAAAGGGATCCCTGTGATGGATTGGCAAGGTTTCAACAAGAGTCACATGAGATAACTCTATCCCCAGCAACTCAAATGAATTGGTCTCTAACTCACGCAGCAGAAAGGTTGAGGCAGGTTCTCCAAGGTCTAACTTTTTCAACCCAGCTTTGATGGAAATCTCCCAACAAGTTGCAACACTCACCAGTTTTCGGTTGCTTGGGTTCTCAATCCTCTCCTTGGCAGACGGCAGCAATTTGGGATCATCCGCCAAGAACCAGAGCAGTACATGAGTGTCAAGTAATAGATTCACTCCATATACTCCTGAAACTCTTCTAGAGGTTGATCGAAATCAGGAGCGATTCGGATCTTTCCCCTGGCACTGCCTGCTTTGCAAGGCCATTGTTGCTTCACCTCTGTTTGAGGAGAACGAGCCAGTTGCGCTACAGGCAGGCCATTTTCAGTAATAACAACCTCATCCCCCATCGGCAAATTATGAATTAACTCAGGTAGAGTCGCCTGTGCTTGTTGGATCGTGACCCTTGCCATACCCGGATCCCCTTAATAAATGCTGACTAAATGTGCCCACTCCCTAACCTAGCAATTCCATGCCTGACAACCATAGATATCTCAATGGGATCGAAACGACCAAAGCACCCGCCCCACTACGGCAAAATCCTCAGGTGGGTTCCGTAAATCAATCTGAAACGGTTCATAGGCGGGATTATCACTCATAACCTTGAGCTGTTTACCTGGCAGCAGATTCAACCGCTTCACCAACAACGTCTCATCCAACCGCAGCACACTGATTCCCTCCACCACCTCACGCGGCTTCGTATCCACCAAAATCAGATCCCCAGATCTGAGCGTGGGTTCCATCGACTCCCCCCGCACCGAGATCAGATTCAACCCCTCAGGGCTGGTGTGACAGTGCAACCGGATCCATCCCTCACTGAAGGCAATCACCTCTTCCGGCTCTGTTATCTCTTCCACAAACGTGCCCAACCCTGCCCCTGCACTGATGTCAAAAATCGGGATCCGTACCAACCTATCCTCTGATTCTGGCTGAGCCATCTTGCGAAACATCGGCCCCTCACCACTCACCAACCAATCCACACTCACCCCCGAGCAGCGGGCAATCAGCGCCAACCGATCCGCTGTTGGCTGGGATCCGGTCAAATACTTGCGCAAGGTGCTGTCCGGCAGGCCACAGCGCAAACAGAAAGCAGACAAAATCGTAGTAATGGCGGTAGTAACGATGGGTCTGAAAACATCCCAGGATCGCCGTTATTTCAGCCCGTGAGAACGGTTTCACCTTCTGACAAGGGGCAACTTTGCTCCGCGTCGCCAAACCATCCCAGGGATTGGGGTCAACGATCTGAATATTGCCCCTTGGCCCATTGCCAACAACTGAACAACAGCCACAGCCGTTCCTTAGCAGTACGAGGGTTTAACCGTTCCATACATAAAGACGCGAAATCCTCAGCCCGCCGTGATGTCACTTTACTGGCCGAGACATTCAACCACTGGGCAAGGGATCCTCCCAGTGGCTTGTATTTTGCCTCAACCGTTGAAGCTGCCAATCCCTTGGATCGTTGTTGGTGCTAAGTGAAGCGGTGGAACAGTTCTGGGGCTGTGATGTCCGTCCCATTCCGCCCCAACCGTTGCGGCTTGTATTTGAGCAAGGTGGGGTCAAAATAACCCGCCTGGATGCCCCTCTCGATCTCAGCCGCCCTCATCCTGGCAACCGACATCCCTACAGCATCCGCTTTGACACCACAAGCAAAGCAAAAACGTTTGCCTTGATGCTGCCACCGTAGGCGTAACCGCCCGTCGTGATTCTCTATCGTGACTTTCATCGGGGTAAATTCCGGGGTAAATGTATAGCCCCAAAAGCCCATAAACGCCCTGGAATTTCCTCTTAGTTGAGAAGAGCCTAAGCCTTGGGACTGCTGGGGGGATCCCCGCAAGCCTTGAAGGATAAGCTTTCTCAACCAATCGGAGCGAAAGGATTTGAACCTTCGACCCCCACTACCCCAAAGTTGTATGCAGATGCCTAGAAATATTTTCAGATAAGCTTCTCATGATGACTGTATTTTATTGATACCCAAAGCGATACCCATTCAAAGAGATCCCTTAGCAGTAGTTCCAGGCACTATGCCTAAAATTCTCAAGAGGGTGGATGCCAGCCACTGTTCGCGCCAGCGGCGACTTGCCGCATCACCCATCGTATGCAGGCGGCCACGATGATCTCGTGGTTCATGCGTAGGGACTTGACTGTAGCTCGACCTGTTGGGGTTTGGCCTTCTACCCCTGTCCCGTCAGGGATCCATTGGAATTAGTCGTGCCGCTTGTTGGCGAGGATGAAACAGTGGGTTCGTGACTCCTTTGACGGGATCTAGAGTCTCAGTGGTATCGGATTTGTATTCGTTACAGGTGGGGTAGGCCAGACAGAGATTCACCAAGATCGTGAGTTCACCACAGGTACGCGGGAGAATGTGTTTGCCTTTGGCGCACCATAGGTGATCTACTGTCAATGGGATCCCACTGTTGGCTTCGTTGATTTGACAGTAGGTGCAGCTCGCAGCATTGCTGTTGCAATCAGGCAGTGATACAACGGATCCGAGCCCCTGCTTGAAAATCTCTGATTTCACCTATTCTGGCGTTAATCAAATAACATAAACTTGTGATTATGTCAAGAATCAGCCCTAGAAAATCTATAGTTTTGAGGCTGTGCGTAGTTTTTGTGATTGAATATCGATAGGATTGATGGCCCTCTTACTCGTCTGATGCAGGATCCTAAGCTGAGATTGGTACAAAGTGATAACTCGGCAAGATTGACCATTAATGTTGATGGCCCATACTTGCCACTTGACAAGTTTCGTGCTGCTCTTAATTATTTTTCACAAATTCTTGTTGATGTGGATAAAGAGACCTCTGAAAATGGTTCTCCCACCATCGAATGGGCAATCACGGATGTCAGGAATGGAAGCTTACATCTTACGGTTGAAGCTAATGTCCTCAGCGAAGATATAGAGCTAAAGCGACCATCAGATGTAATCTCGATCTTCAAGAAAGGAATCCAATCTATCCAAGACCAAGGAATCCGACCAGAAGGATTTTCCAACAAGTCTATTAAGGCAGCAAAGCAGTTTGCGAATATCCTTGATCCGGATAATATTGCAGAGATAGGCTTCAGAAGTAATGGTACTGAGGTAAAGATTCAACCTCAGCTTTTTGCCAATGCCACACAAATTATTAGCAATCACTATAAGTACTTCGGCTCTGTCGAAGGTACGCTAGTTTCAATCAGTGTTGCGAAAAGACGACAATTTGGTATTAGGGTTTCTTCCCAAAACAAGATCATTAAATGTTTCTTTCAACATGATATGCAGGAAGAGGCTAAAAACTATCTAGAGAAACGGGTTTACGTATATGGCTTGATTCGCCAGCTTCTACATGGTGATAAAGTTAATGTTGAGGTGCAAGAGATCAAGAGACTTCCTGATTGGAGTGAGGCTGTTTCGGCTGAAGCATTACTTCGAATGATCAGAGGTGAGTCTTGATAACAGAGGTGCATTATTTAGATGCTTGTGTGTTTTTGGGCTATCTTAACTCAGATAGTGAACCAAACAATGCAAGAGAGTGTAAGCTGATCATAAAGGCAGCAGAAGAACAAAAAATTAAGGTTGTGACTTCTGCATTTTCTGAATCAGAAGTTTTTGGCATCAAAGATCCTAAAAATCCACCAAATAAGCTCGATGCTATTCTGTCAGAACCTATAATTAAGAGTTTATTTGAAATGCCTTGGTTAGATCTTGCTTCTTATGATCGAGAAATTGCTGAGATTAGTAGGTATGTATCAAGAACATATGGAGTTAAGCCTGTAGATGCTACCCATATTGCAACTGCCATAAGGATGAAAGTTGATTTTTTTGATACTGTTGATGATGCCTTACTAAGGAAGTTTCCCGAAAAGGTTAGCTATCCACCCTTGTATCCAAAAGTAATAGTTCTTCAGCGACCATTTATTGATAATTATAATCCTTTGTTTTTATAGATTCTAAATGGCTAGGTTTTTCACTTAAAAGATCCCAGGTGGATTACTTGATGTGGATGTGAGTTTCACTGGGGAGCAGGTGGACACTTGACACACTCACGCATTTTACTAGGCAACCGGATCCCACCTATATCAGCCTTGAACACAGGATAGTAGATCTACTCATGTTGCTCCTTGCAGGAGAATCCTGGCTAAAAAGCTTGTCTGTGAGTCAGGGTGGCCTATATTGAGCTAAGTAAGGGTAACAAACCATTGTCTGTACTTGGCTTCACGCTGATGGATCCGCAAGAAGATCAGTTTCTTAAAGACCTGGATAAACGGCTCTGGACAGCTGCCGATAAGCTGCGGGCGAATGTGGATGCGGCAGTTTATAAGCATGTGGTGTTGGGGCTGATCTTTCTCAAGTACGTTTCGGATGCTTTCAACGAGCGGCGGATGGAGCTGGAGCGTCAGTTTCGGGATCCTGAGGATGAGTATTACCTGGGTGACGATGAGGGGTTGATTGCGGGGGAGTTGGAAACACGCGATTACTACACCGAGAAGAATGTGTTTTGGGTACCTGCTCTGGCTCGGTGGGAGACGCTGCAAAACAATGCGAAGCTTCCACCTGGCACGGTCATCGAAATCAAGAATGGTAAGACGGATGCCTACGAGATGAAGGGGATCGGTCGGTTGCTGGATGATGCGCTGGAAGCGGTGGAGAAAGATAATCCCAAACTGAAAAATGTGCTGAGTAAGGATTACGCTCGGCTGCAAGTGGATCCGGCGAAACTGAGTGGGTTAATTGATTTGATTGCTACGGTGCCTTTTACGCATGAGTCCCTTAAGGCTAAAGATATTTTGGGTCATGTGTATGAGTATTTTTTGGGTGAGTTTGCCAGTGCGGAAGGGAAGAAGGGCGGGCAGTATTACACTCCTAAGGCCATTGTCGGTTTGATCGTGGAGATGTTGGAGCCGTTTCAAGGACGGGTGTATGACCCTTGCTGTGGATCCGGTGGATTTTTTGTGCAGTCGGAGCGGTTTATTGAGGAACACGCGGATCAGCAGCATTACAAGCCTGAGGAGCAAAAGCGGAAAATCTCGATCTATGGGCAGGAGTCCAACCCGACAACTTGGCGACTTTCAGTGATGAATTTAGCGATCCGTGGGCTTGATTATGATCTGGGCAAGGAACCTGCGGATACGTTTAGTCGGGATCAGCATCCTGATTTACGGGCAGATTTCATTATGGCGAATCCCCCTTTTAATATGGATGAATGGGGTGGCAAACAGGATGATCCTCGCTGGAAGTATGGGATCCCGCCTATGCGGAATGCCAACTTTGCCTGGATGCAGCACATGATCTACCATCTGGCTCCGAATGGGAGTATGGGGCTTTTGCTGTCGAATGGCTCGATGAGTTCTAACACGAATAATGAGGGGGAGATCCGTAAGGCGATTATTGAGGCGGATCTGGTGGAGTGTATGGTGGCGTTGCCAGGTCAGCTTTTTACGAATACGCAAATTCCAGCTTGTATTTGGTTCCTCTCTCGCAACAAGGCGGCGCGGAATGGGTGGCGAGATAGGCGTGAGGAAGTTTTGTTTATTGATGCCCGCGATGTCGGCTATATGAAGGAGCGGGTGTTGCGAGACTTTAAACCAAAAGATATCCGGCGGATTGCGGACACATTCCATGCTTGGAAACGGGAGCAGGGCTATGAAGATGTGCCTGGTTTCTGTAAGAGTTCGACA
Organism: Cyanobacteriota bacterium; assembly: GCA_033764955.1. GTDB lineage: Bacteria > Cyanobacteriota > Cyanobacteriia > Thermostichales > Thermostichaceae > JANRIL01. The sequence continues at coordinate 18,076 of JANRIL010000035.1, forward strand.
GTGGCTGATATTCGCAGCAAAGATTATGTGTTGACCCCAGGGCGATATGTGGGGGCGGCGGCTCAAGAAGAAGATGGGGAGCCTTTCGAGGAAAAAATGGCTCGGTTGACGGCTGAGTTGAAACAACAGTTTGAGGAAGGGGCGCGGTTGGAGCAGGTGATCCGGCAGAACTTGCGAGGGATCGGGTATGACCTCTGAGTTGGTGCCGATGGGATATGAGGAGTTGCTGCGGGATCTGAAGGATCGGATCCGCACGGCTCAGGTACGGGCGGCGCTGGCGGTGAATCGGGAGTTGGTGTTGCTCTCTTGGCAGATTGGACGGGAGATTTTGCGGCGACAGGGGCAGGAAGGTTGGGGATCCAAAGTGATTGATCGGTTGGGGCAGGATCTGAAGCGTGAATTTCCCGATATAACTGGATTCTCACCACGCAACATCAAATATATGCGGGCGTTTGCTGAGGCATGGCCAGATGAATTAATAGTGCAACAGGTTGTTGCACAAATTCCTTGGGGGCATAATGTGCGGTTGCTCGATAAACTAACGGATCCGATGGAACGGCTTTGGTATGCTCAGTCAGTGGTGGAGAATGGCTGGAGTCGGGCGATTCTGGAATATCAGATCGAGAGTAAGCTTTATCAACGACAGGGATCCTCGACGACTAATTTTGAACGGACGTTGCCGAAGCCACAGTCGGATCTGGCGCAGCAGTTGATCAAGGATCCGTATACGTTTGATTTCTTGAGTTTGGGGAAGGAAGCACAGGAACGGGATCTGGAAAACGCTCTAGTCACCCATATCCGAGATTTTTTACTGGAATTGGGGGTAGGGTTTGCCTTTGTGGGTAATCAGTATCATCTGACAGTGGGCGGGGATGATTTTTATATTGATCTGTTGTTTTATCACCTAAAATTGCGCTGTTATGTGGTGATTGATCTGAAGATGACAGAGTTTAAGCCGGAGTATTCGGGCAAGATGAGTTTTTATGTGTCGGCGGTGGATGATCTGCTACGGGATCCGGTGGATAAGCCTACGATTGGGATCATTTTGTGTAAGTCGAAGAATAAGGCTGCGGCGGAGTATGCGTTGCGGGATGTGAATAAGCCGATTAGCATTTCGACTCATCAAATCAGGGAGTCTTTGCCGGAGTCAATGCAAGGGATCCTGCCGACCATTAAGCAGTTGGAGATAGAGTTAGCAACAGTAGATATAGATAGAAAAACAGAGGTGAACGAATGATTACAAGACAAGTCGGGTTAGGAATTTCTGATATCGTTGGATCTAAACGTGAAGAGATTTTGTCAATAGCTGCTAAGCATGGAGCCTCTAAGGTTAGAGTGTTCGGATCCGTTGCCAGAGGTGAGGCTAGGGTAGATAGCGATATTGATTTTTTGATAGATTATGATTTAGAAAGAATTAGTTCTTGGTTTCCGATGGGACTGATTCATGATTTAGAAGACTTGTTGCAACGAAGAGTAGATATCATACCTTCAGATTCGATCCATCCAGCAATTTGTGACCAGATCCTGCGAGAGGCGGTTACTTTATGATTAATCAATTCCCAGATTACTGGGATCTAATTCCTCTCGAAGATTGCATGGAAGCAATCATTGACTATCGAGGGAAAACGCCTAACAAAACCTCTTTCGGCATACCATTAATTACCGCAAAAATAATAAAAAATGGGCGAATTGAACCTGCTGAAGAATACATAAATCCGGATGATTATGATGATTGGATGAGGAGAGGGTTACCACAACCTGGGGATATCGTTATGACCACTGAGGCTCCTTTAGGGGAGATAGCTCAGCTAGACAAAAGGAAAGTAGCCTTAGCCCAAAGATTGATTACACTCAGAGGGAAACAACATCTTCTTGATAATAATTACTTGAAATTCCTTCTGCAATCGTCGTTTGTTCAGGATCAGCTTAATGCAAGATCTACAGGGACAACAGTACTTGGTATTAAGCAAAGTGAACTTCGAAAAGTGTTGCTGGTTATTCCACCTCTCCCTGAACAAAAAGCGATCGCCTCGATCCTCGGATCCCTAGACGACAAGATAGAACTCAACCGTCAGACGAACAAAACCTTAGAGGCAATGGCTCAGGCGATCTTCAAATCCTGGTTTGTGGATTTTGATCCGGTGCGGGCTAAAGCTGAAGGACGGGATCCGGTGGGGATGGATGCCGAAACTGCCGCCCTCTTTCCCTCGGAGTTTGTGGATTCAGAGTTGGGACGGATCCCGAAGGGGTGGCGACAACTCCCATTAAATGAAGTGATGGAGATCAACCCATATAGACCCTTAGGTAAAGGAGTAGAAGCACCTTACCTAGATATGCAAAATATGCCAACACAGGGACATCGTCCTAGTGGGTGGATTTATCGCCCCTTTGGATCCGGTATGAAATTCCAAAACGGGGATACGTTAGTAGCCAGAATTACTCCATGCCTTGAGAATGGGAAAACAGCTTTTGTTGATTTTCTAGATTATGGACAAGTAGGATGGGGATCAACAGAGTATATCGTTATCAGACCTAAGTCACCATTTCCATTAGAGTATGGATATCTTCTTGCACGAGATGAAGATTTCAGAGCTTTTATGATACAAAATATGACTGGCACAAGTGGAAGACAACGTGTTCCTGCCTCAAGCCTGTCTCAATATTTTGTTGCTGTACCAGACAATCATATTAGTCATGCTTTCAGAAAGATAATTAGACCAATTCTCAAAACAATAAAGTCAAATTCGGAGCAGACATTGATATTAACGGAAACAAGAGATATTCTTTTGCCTAAAATACTATCAGGCCAATTGACTGAATTACTATCTGGGGTTGCATATGGATAGAGGACAGCAGCAAAAGCATCTTATTGATGTAGCAATTCAGATTCTCATAGCTCAATACGAATCGAATAATGAATTTAATACTGACTTTGATCAGTTAGGCTTGGTTTCTATTGGGAAATATCAATACGAAGCAAGTAAAGTTTTATTTTGGACTGATCAACAAGCATACAATATCGAAAAGAAAGCATGGGAAGATTATTCTGTCGAACAACGTAATGCCGAAGCTATCAAACTGTTAAAAGATAATGATCAGACAGTACCATTTAAGGCGATTGTAGAAGCAGTAAAACGACAACGAGTTATCCCTTTTATAGGGGCAGGCTTATCTAAACCAATGGGAATGCCACAATGGGGAGAGGCTCTCAAGAAATTACACCTCAGAATGGCTATTAACAATAATATAATAGATAAACTCATAGATAGTGGCGATTTTCTTGAGGCAGCAGAACTTCTTTTTCTTCATGACACCGATGTATGCAATAATTTCATTAATACGACTTATAATGTCCAAAAAATCATAGGATCAATATTGCTTTTGCCAAGCATTTTCAAGGGATGTGTAGTCACCACAAATTTCGACAAAGCAATCGAACAATCCTATGATCTTGCGGGCATTAGTTTTGATGGATATATGCATGGCACTCAGGAACATAATTTCTTTGTAAGGTTGGTAAAAGGAGATCGGTGTATTCTAAAGTTGCATGGAGATGCAGAGGATTCGGGAACATTTGTCTTCACTAGATCACAGTATCAGGACGCATATGGCTCTCCTCTAAATTTTTCTAATTCACTACCTCAGGCACTTCGGCAAATATATCTCAGTAGCTCATTAATTTTCATTGGATGTAGCTTGGAACAGGATTGGACATTAGATTTGTTTAGGAACATTCGAGATGCGGGTGGATTTAAAACACCAAATCATTATGCTTTTCTTTCTGAGCCAGATGCTTATAGTCAGCAAACAAAACAGCAAAAAGAATCTCGATTGTTGTCACTCGGAATTCAGCCAATTTGGTATCCCTCTAAAAAGCATGAATATGTCGAGAAATTACTACAGCTTGTGATTGACATCGCAGAAAATCGTATATCTTGTCCAAGCTAGGGGGAAGCCATGATGAACGAAAACGACATTGAGCAATTAGCCCTAACTTGGTTTCAAGATAACGGATGGGCTTACCTCTACGGCCCCGACATCGCCCCCGACGGATCCACCCCTGAGCGCACCGATTACCGCCAAGTCTTACTCCCTAACCCCCTACTCGAAGCACTCTATCGCCTTAATCCTAGTGTCCCAGGATCCACATTAGAAGAAGTCCGCGACCGCATCGGCAGACCCCAACATCCCTCATTGATCCAAAACAACCGAGCCTTTCACGAATCCCTGGTCGAAGGGATCCCAGTCGAGTATGAACAAAACGGAGAAAAGCGTGGGGATCGAGTCAAGTTGATCGACTTCCAACAGCCAGAACGTAACCGTTACCTCGTCGTCAACCAATTCACCGTCCAAGGCACCCAACAACTCCGCCGCCCCGATATCGTCGTCTTCATCAACGGCTTACCCATCGCTGTTATCGAACTCAAAAATCCACTCGATCAACAAACCGATATCTGGAAAGCCTTCCACCAGTTAGAAACCTACAAAGCCGAAATCCCCGATCTATTTGTCTACAACGTCGCTCTGATCATCTCCGATGGCATCCATGCCCGCGTCGGATCCCTGACCGCCAATCCAGAACGATTCATGCCCTGGCGCACCATTCGCAACGAAAAAGATAAACCCCTTCTAGAATACGAACTCGAAAAAATCGTGCGCGGCTTCTTTGCTCCCGATCTATTCCTCGACTACATCCGCCACTTCATCCTGTTTGAGCAAACTAGCGACCAAATCATCAAAAAAATCGCAGGCTATCACCAATTTCACGCCGTGCGAGAAGCCGTGCAAGCCACCCTCAAAGCCTCAGGATCCGGAGGTAACCGTCGCGGTGGCGTAATTTGGCACACCCAAGGATCCGGTAAAAGTATTTCGATGGCCTTCTTTGCCGGAAAACTGATCCAGCAACCCGAAATGCATAACCCTACCCTGGTCATGGTCACCGACCGAAATGATCTTGATGGGCAACTTTACGAAACCTTCTGCACCGCCCAAGCCCTACTCAAAGAAACTCCCATCCAAGCCGAAGATCGAGAACAACTCCGCACCCTACTAGCTGGACGACCATCCGGCGGCATCATCTTTACCACCATGCAGAAATTCACCCTCATCGGTGACGAAGCCCAATTTCCCGAACTCTCCCATCGCACCAACATCATCGTCATCGCCGACGAAGCCCACCGCACCCAATACGGCTTAGAAGCAAAACTAGATCAGAAGACAGGCAAATATCGCTATGGCTATGCCAAACACCTAAGAGATGCCCTACCTCTTGCAACCTTCGTCGGCTTCACCGGAACCCCAATCGAAAACGAAGACACCGACACCCGCGCCGTTTTCGGAGAATACGTCAGCATCTATGACATTCAAGATGCCGTCCTCGATGGATCCACCGTCCCCATTTACTATGAAAGCCGCCTAGCCAAACTGGATATCAACCCAGCCGAAATGGAGCAGCTCAACGAAGAGATCGAAGAAGTATTCGAAGACGATGAAGACACCGCCCAACGCCAACAAGCCATGACCAAATGGGCAACACTCGAAAAATTAGTCGGAGCAGAATCCCGCATTCAAGAAGTCGCCGCCGATCTCGTCACCCACTTTGAAACCCGCCTCACCAGCATCGAGGGGAAAGGAATGATCGTCGGCATGAGCCGCGAAATCTGTGTGCATCTCTACAACGCCATCACCACCCTTCGCCCCGACTGGCACAACTCAGATCCCCTACAAGGATCCATCAAAATCATCATGACCGGATCCGCGAGTGACACCGAATTCCTGCGCCCCCACATCTACAGCCCCACCACTAAAAAGCAACTGGAAAAACGCTTTAAGGATCCGAATGATCCACTCCAACTTGTCATTGTTCGGGATATGTGGCTCACAGGCTTTGATGCCCCTTGTCTGCACACAATGTATATCGACAAGCCCATGAAAGGCCACAACCTAATGCAGGCAATAGCTCGCGTAAATCGAGTCTTCCACGAAAAACAAGGTGGTCTAGTCGTTGACTACATCGGCATTGCCGCCGAGCTGAAACGAGCACTCAAAACCTATACCGACAGCCGAGGTAAAGGAGCACCCACCCTCAATGCACCGGAAGCCTTAGCCCGATTGCTCGAACTCATGGAAATCACACATGGCATGTTTCATGGATTCGACTACAGTAAGTATCGCCAAAATGCCGTCAGCCTATTACTCCCTGCCGCTAACTTTATTCTTGGCCTCGAAGACGGCAAAAAGCGATATTTTGATGCCATTTTAGGCATTACGAAAGCCTTCTCCCTCTGTGGCACCCTAGATGAAGCTCAAATTCTCCGAGAAGAAATCGCCTTCTTCCAATCCATCAAATTAGTGATCACCCGTGCCACAACCCCAGAGAAAAAACTCACAGCCGATCGTAAAGACGAAATCCTCAAACAGATTATTGACAACGCCATTATTTCCGAAGGCGTAGAAGACATCCTCAAACTGGCTGGATTAGAACGCCCAGATCTCAGCATCCTCTCCGATTCGTTCTTAGATGAAGTCAGAGCATTACCAGAACGCAACCTAGCCGTTGAGCTATTACAAAAACTTCTCAACGATCAAATCCAATCCCGCACTCGCAACAACGTTGTCATAGAACGCAAATTTAGTGATCGTCTGGAAGCTGCATTAAATCGCTACCACAGTCGAGCCATAGAGAGCGCCCAGGTGATCGAAGAGTTGATCAGCATGGCGAAAGAGTACCGCGAGGCGGCCAAACGCGGAGAGAACTTAGGACTCAATGAATCCGAGCTAGCCTTTTATGATGCTCTGGCTGACAACGAAAGTGCTGTTCGTGAACTGGGGGATCAAGTTCTCAAACAAATTGCCCAAGAACTCACCGAAAAGCTGCGAAACAGTACCACGGTAGATTGGCAGAAACGAGAGAGTGTCCGCGCTCGTCTCAGAAACCTCGTCAGGATCATCCTACGCCGCTATAAATACCCACCCGATCAACAAGAAAATGCGATCACTCTAGTGCTTCAACAAGCCGACAGATTATCGGAAGACTGGAGTATTAGCTGATAAGAGCAAAAAATCTCAACAGTTTAGATGCTCCCTGGTAATTGAAAGATAGGGATCCAAGAATGTCGGGTAAGGAAGGAAACGTCACCGTTCCTTCCTCCCCTAAGAACCGGACTTGACAGTTTCCCATCATCCGGCTCAAGCCTTCCGGCAAGAATGGACATTGATGTGGCAGTGGCGGTGTAGCAGTTGTAAGTTAT
>JANRIL010000036.1:0-16984 GCA_033764955.1 Cyanobacteriota bacterium
TCCGACTGTTTCCTTCTAGGGGGATGGAAAGCATAGAAAAGCTGATAGAGATCGCACTATATTTGGTAGAGAAGGCATCATTCAGAAACTGGTTTACCAAGTGCTGTTACTGTACTAGCTAATCGTCGAATAGGCTGTATCGATAATTGAACTCTCAATCCCCTGGGGATGTTGCCAACTAGCTCCTGGAATCCAGTGCCACCAACTGAGGTAGGGAACTTGTGAACCCCCTTCTTCAGGGGCAATAAACACCAGAGAACCTGATGACCGTTCCCGATCGGGTAGGTCAGGAAATTGCTCCACACTTAAAGGTCTTTCAGCTACAGTCTTATAGCCTGTTGCAGCAACGAACTCAGCAAATTGAGCATTGCTCACTTCGTAGGTATCGATACAAAAGTCTTTGACCGAAACATCCTCAATCACCTTTTCTTCCACAAAGCCGCTGTGGTTATCGCCCATGCGGTATTTGCCTCCATTGATTAGGGTCATCCCATTTGGACAGGTGAGTACATCAGCCCATGCATCGATGTTGTATAAAACCAGATAAGACAGCAACGCAAGGTGCACAAAGATAATGATGAGTGTAGTTTTCATTTTCCGACTAGCTCTTCCTCTTTAATGCGTTTACTTGGCGATGCCGATGCCATAGCACGCCTAGAAGCACTAGCAAGAACAACGGAATCAGCACAAAGGGTGCGTAGTGTATGAGAATGTACATCACCGACTTGCGAGTCACTTCGCCCTCAGCCGAGTAGCCTTCCGGCATTTCAATCACGCCCACCTTTTGGGCATAAGCGTTGTAGGCAGTCACCATGGACTGAAATCGTTTAGGCTCTTGTTCAGCCAGGTCTCTAGTCTCACCAGGGTCGGTTCTCAGATGGTAAAGGTGCCAGGTGCTGTCTCCAAGGGGAATATTGTTCTTCACGATTTTGTAATCGCCGAGAAAATAAGCTCCAGAATTAGCGGCTTCCAAGCCCACCCCTTCGTCTTCGGCGTAGACCGGAACCTTTGGGTTTTGGATATGCCCCAGCAGACTTTTGCCAGTAATGGGCACATCCTCATTTCGGCTTGGGGACGGCAGTCCTGCCAAGTCAAGCATGGTAGGCACCACATCCGTGACAAAGGAAAAGACATTGCTGGTGCGCCCCTGAGGAATGTTGCGCCCCGAAACGATCAAAGGTGTACGCACGCCCCCTTCACCGGTGTAATACTTGAAAAATGAAAAAGGCGAAGACAGCGCTGCGGCGAATTCAGGTCCAATGTCCCCATAGTAACCAGCATCGCCGATGTGATCGGGGTCTTTGTGGTAGCCCATCGTCTTTTGCCAGACCTTGGCTATGTCATTTCTATAGTCAGCCCCGTCAGGACCATTGTCAGAAGTAATGAAAAAGATGGTGTTGTCAAAGCGATCGCTGTCTTTGAGGTACTGAATATACTTGCCAATGTAAAAATCCATAGCTTCCAGCATCCCCGCAGTCACTGCCATATCTGTGATGTATTCGGACTGAAGCTCAGGGCTGACCTCTTCCCACTTTCTAAACTGTGGAAAGATTTTGTTCATAGCCGCATCCGCCGGAATGATGCCGAGCGCTTTCGCTTTTTCATAGCGTTGCTGCCTCAGAGCGTCCCAGCCCCCTTTGTAAACTGCTCGGTAGGGTTCAACAAAGCGCTCGGGAGCCTGAATCGGCGCGTGAATGGCTTGAAATGCAATGTAGCTGAAAAACGGGGCGTTGGGATTGCTCTGGCTTTCATGAAAGGCGATCGCACTTTCAATGTAGTCCTTGGATGAGTAAAAATCCTGGGGTAAATCCGTTTCTTTGCCGTCGCGATACCAATGGGCTTCAGGCTTCATCGGCACATAGCCCCGCGTGTCGTAGTTATTAGCCCCCGAACCCCCAAGAATGAAAGAGCGATCAAAGCCCTTGGCGTTGGGCAAATTTGTCTCGCTGAGTCCAAGATGCCACTTGCCCGTGGCATAGGTCTCGTAGCCTGCGGCTTTGAGCCGAGTAGCCACAGTATTTGAGTTCCCATTTAACTCACCGGCATATCCTGGACGATCCGTATAGCCATCAGGCAGCATTTCCGGCAAATTTGCCACGCCGGTCAAATGACTGTCGCTGCCAGTGATCAGCATCGCCCGCGATGGCGCACAGACTGGAGATGTGTGAAAATTATTGAACCATATGCCATTTTCGACCAGTTGATCTAGGTTGGGCGTGCGGGCTTCGCCGCCAAACGCGCTAAAGTCCATCAACCCTGAATCATCGACGAGAATGAGTACAAAGTTGGGGAGCTTCTGTCCTTGAGTTTCTATCGCCACTGTCTCTGGGGTCTGTGTTGCCTCGGCGACTTGAAAAGCAGGTTGGTTTTGCTGGCTATCGCGCTTTGCTCCAGGGTTGTCAAAACCGAATGCTGACTGAGTGTTGCGCTGACTGGTGAGCAGTGCGCTGACTACCGTTGGCTGTGTCAATGCTGCACTCAGAATCAAGGCGACAAAAAAAGTCAGCGCCAAGCATAATCGTCTGATCTTTCGCCTCATTTTGCGCTCCTTTGCGAGAGCAATTCCATCATCTTTTGTGCGGTTTCATGCCCAGAATTCTGGTTCTGACCGGTGACAAAGCGCTGTTCATGATCCACGACCGTCACGGTCGCAAAAATGTCGGCCACCGGATGGTGATTGGCGCGAAAATCTGCCCCGGCCTTTCTGAGTTCGGCTTCTGGGTGCTTTGGCGTGAATTTGATGCCAAAGAAATCGAGCTGTCCCTGCGTCACGCCTGTCATCTTGCGTCCTGCAACCAGTGCCTTGCCTGCAGCATCCTTCGCGCTGACAAAGGCCAGAGCGCCATGACAGACCGAGCCCATTATCGGAGTTTGAGCGTAGTAGGCCGCGCTCACCTGTTCCGCCAGCCGTTCCGACTGGGCGAAATCGTAGGATGGCCCCCATCCTCCCACGAAGAAAATTAGGTCATAGCCGGTGAAGTCAATGTCGTCGATGCTGGGCGAGTTTTTGATCTTGTCCTGAAAGGCCGGATCTTTTAAGAAGCGTTTGTCTTCGTCTGTAATCAGGAAGTAGTAAAACGACTGGGGATCGATGGGAACTTCACCGCCTTTGATGCTGACCACATCTACCTGCATACCTGCGTCGAGAAATTCATAATAGGGCACGGTCAGTTCGGAGCCGAAAGCCCCAGTGGGTTTACCCGTTGTTTCACCGGGTTTACTAAGTACACCGTGGCTGGTCGTGACCAACAGAGCTTTTTTATCCTGCAAGTCGTATTTTTGCCCTGCGTCATAGTCGGGATGTAAGCCCATGGCTTTCAGAATCTTTGGCAGGAAGATGGCAATGAGAACAGCAGTGATAATCAGTCCAGATGAAACGGTACCAACAATTGCGAGTAGTAATCTATGCATAAACTTAACCTTTCTGGACTATTTTGGCTGAGCAATAGCTGGTTGAGCTGAGAAGGGAGTATGAGTGAAAGCTAAGGTAACCACTGCTAGGCTTAGTGCCCAGAGACTAGACTTGGTAAAAGAACTCAATCGCATTCTGATAGACGTCAACGAGTGTGCAAGGTAAAAAACATAGCCAGCTTCTTCGCCACTGCATCCGTTTTCGCTGCCATGATGAAATCATTTTGATGCAGGCCGCCGACGTCGTGTGTCCACCATTCCACCGTGACGTTGCCCCATTCCGTGGTCAGGATAGGATGATGTCCGGCGACTTCTGCTTCATCCCCAACGGCTTGGCTAAAGGTCATGGCGGATTGAAAGTCTTTGAAGGCATAGCTGCGGCGCAGCCGTTTGCTCCCGTCTTCATCCACCAACAGCCAGTCGGGAATCTGGGGCAAGAGTTCAGCAATTTCTGCATCGGTGGCAGGCGACGTGTTGGAACTATAGGGGAGGCATTTTTGTTCGAGTAGGTCAGTCATAGTGAAAGAATGGAGCGAATCGTTTGCCTAAAGCCGATTCGTACAATAACTTAGCCACGTCTGTTAGGCACTAATAACCTCTTGTAAAAGTGGGCGGGTGTACCAACTCCATAAGCCAGTCGTAACGGGCTGGATGTTAAGCTCACTGCGCAACTCCTCTAAAGAGCGATCGAGATTGTCTTCCCACTTAATGGGAAACAAAGGCTTGGCATGTCTAGCCATCTGAACACCAGCAGAAACCATGTCAAAATTATATTCGAGCGGATTATCAATCCCTGGACGCTTAGCATCAGTGAGATAAGCCAGAAAAGATCCCAGTAGAGCAATGAGAATAAATGCTGGATAGCCAATTTGACCAGCAGTGACAGAAATAACACCTAATTCGCCATAATCATCAAAGCTAAAACCAGTCAAAATATGGTGCAAATCGTGAGATTTGCGAACTCGATGAGTGATATAGTCAACATCTGACTTGATTTCGCGTAGACGATAAAAATTGGGATCGTATCCTAATGCGGTCAGTATCTTAGCGTAAGTCCAACCTAATGAATGAGGAGGCATTTCAAGCATTTTCTCAAGATCATATTCTTCGCCCATGTAACGCTCTTCTAAGGCTTTAGCTGAAGCAGGATCCCGATGAATTTTTGTCAAGCATTTCTGCATGAGTGGGCTGTCACGCAAGGCATCTTCAATGTCAAAAACATTTGACGTTTCTAGTCTGACTCCAACAACCATATCTGTGAGTGTCACCAATTTCTCTAAATTCTCAGGTGTTGCTAGAGCATCAATGTACTTGAATCCCATGTCAATTTTCCTATCTCAAATGGGCTGCTTATAAACTAACCAATCCACAATCCCAGATAATATTATTCGCGTTGCCGACTTGCGCGCAAGCTTGCGTCCGGCCAAAAAGTATTCATTTCTGACCGAAATGTCTGCGCGCACGCTGTCCATCGCTCGTTCCAGATAAAAGTACTACTATTTCATCACCACACGGATGGACTTCTCAGTTTTTCCAATCACACGTAAATTCATGGCACGATATGAGTTTATAGTCTACAAATCTATTATATTTTGCATCAAGTAGCTCGTAGAGACCTGAATCGAAATGCTCAGTAGTCGCTTTCTTGTCTGGACTCAATACAATAAAATAATTATTAATTAATAGTGGTGATTTTATTTCAATACCCTAATGTTTAGTTTGCATAACACGCAGTATAACCGACGTGTTAAGTGCCCAGTTGCGGTCTTAATGGTCTCGATATATAGCTATTCCAATTTAGTTTGAGAAATCTAAAATCTCTCAAAGCTTCGATATCAAGACTTAGGTGGTCGCATTCTTATTTGGAATGACTATATTTGTTGAATTGGTTATTTTCGAATAGTTATCGTTGTTTCTGAATTCAAATCTTTCCTGGGATCTTTCATATAGCCTGCTGGGAAATAGACGGATTGTGGTGTGCCAATCACATCTAAGCAAAGTTCATGATTGTTATCTCCATCCCCCAAATCACCAAGCGCGAAAGGGGTTGCTTCGATTTTGCTGCCATCCTTTAGTAAAACAGTGACCTTGTATTGAACTCGTTCCACATCGTCAACTTCATCGCCACCCGGCTTGGTAACCCCTCCATTCCAGGTTACACGCACCACTTGCTTGGTGCCTTTAGCACAGCCGCTGCCACCGCCCCAAGGCAGAAGTGATGCTTCCTTGCCTATGTCCCACTCATCTTTGGGAACAATTTCCGCCCAAACCATAAGTGGGCCTTCTTCAAGGGGTGTGACATTCACACTCGCGCCCTTGAAGTTCAATGTTCCGTCTAGGGAAAGAAGGTTGCCAGCGATTTCCACTTTCACGGGCTGGTCATTAATACTGCCATACCTCCCGGCCAACAAAACTGTCCTGAGTTCGCCGTTATCATCGGCCGGGGCTAGTGTCACGGCCAAAATTTTCCCAACTTTCCCAGAAGCCGTAGTCACTCTAAAATCTCCGACCTGCATTGTTTCATAATCGACCTCATGGGAAAAAATGACGGGCATGCCATCTGTACCTCCAGCCCCTGGCCAGATCCCCTGATCAGCCACTTTCGGTAAAGCATCGTCCAGACCGTAGAAGGCTGAAATCAAACCTGCCTGCCATCCATGGCTGTCACGATTTGCCGTAACATTTGTAACCGTTGTGTCCACAGGTGATGTATTAGTCAGCACAGGTTCATATGAACGTATTAATCTGTACCGTTCTACTGTGCTGCAACCGACAATAACAATGAAGCAAAGAAGGAATACTGCAAGCACATATGGTTTCATTGTTCTATTCTTAAATCATTAAACTGCTTTGGGGTCAACGATCGGATGACACTCACCTCATTAGGTGGCTGGCTAAAATTGACCGCAAAGGAAGACTGTAAAAAAGGACGATAATCTTTACGATTTGCTACATGGGTCTGTATCAAAGCCAAAATCAGGGTGTTGCCAAATTCTTTGAGGGGCTGGATACTTGTATCAGGAATAAAGTCGGCAACGGAAGGAACAAAGGTATTAATTAAATCCTGCACATCAGCGACATGCCTTACTCCCCTGGCAACAAATAAATAACGGTCGGGATTGTTCATCCAAGAAAACGGTTCTATTTGTTCGATTACGGCGGAAGCAAGTACATCTTCACTAGCAGCAGCGATCGCTATTGGAATCTTGATCTGTGCCATCCCCTTCGAACCAAAAATACTGCTGCCAACAGGATTGATCGCGGCGGCAAACTTAATCCTTTCATCTCGAAAAGCATAGAACTGGCGGGGTAAATTTAATGCTTCACATTGCAAAAGAAGCGAGATGTTTACTGAATTAACTTCTTGAGTACATTCTTTAGTTAAGCGATCAAAGTCAATCTCTGCTCCCGCTAGTGCTAGGACTGTATAGCCACCAAAGGACTGTCCCACCACCCCGGTCTGATTTACATTGGCAGTGTTGGGGAATCTCTGTGCCAAATAATCTAAAACATAACTGACATCTTGGGGACGATCGATAAATTCATTTACTTCAAAGACTTGCTTGCTATAGCCTTTAAGTAGTCTTTGTAATTGCTCAGAATTACTTCCAGGGTGTTCTAAACTAACGACGATGAATCCGTGAGAAGCAAGGAAATTACCCAAGGAGGCAAAATGTTTGCGATTAGAACCCAGTCCGTGGGATAGCACAACTACGGGAGAGGGCTGATTGAGTCCCTGGGGCAAATAAATATCGACATTAAAACTCCGATCACGTTTTGCATCTTTTATGGTTTCAGTTTGCAGATTGACCGTATACTGACCGACCTGAGCTAAATAAGGCAGGCTTTCAGGAGTGACTTTAGATTCCGATTCCGCTTCGATCGTTGACAGTCTTTCTACCCCTGCTATCACTCTTTCTGTGGCTTTACGCGAACTACCAAACTTATTCACCACTGCTAAGACTTCTTCGCGATTAAGTAGCACTTTGTCTGACGAAAATTTTTTCAGAAAATTGAGAACAGAAAGACCTTCAGAGTCAGCAGCAGCTAGAATTAGAGCGGCTCTTATGGCTCTTTCTCCGTTGAGTCCGTGGTGGGGCTGAACTAGTTTTCCCACATAACTAAGAATATTTTCTCCTAAATTAGAATAAAAAAATTGGGATACTTGAAGCGCTGTAAAGTCTGCCCGCTTAGCTAAAAACTCCCGTACATACTTCTGTTCGCGTTCCCCTAAGTGGCCAACAAAAAAATTTAATTCTTGACTGACCTTTCCTGTTCTAGCAAAATCCTCCAAATCTTGAACCGAAACTCCAAACTCTAAGACACTTAGGTTAAACTCAACCCTCTCTGCTGCTGTAGAAGGATTAGAGACTAAAGTCACTGCTCCCACCACCAGAGATGAAACAAAAGTGAAGATTCTCTGAGGGCGGGATGGGAGTAATTGAGGAATTTTCATAGAAGTGATTGATTTGCGTAAAGCAGCAAATAGATATTATATTCAAAGCCGACTTGTGCGAAAGCTTGCCAGTGGCCAAAAAGTATTCATTTCTGACCGATAGGTCTGCGCGCGCGCTGGCCATCGCGAAACTCCCCGGGTGTGACGCCGAGCCAGCGTTTGAAGCTGCGTGCGAAATTAGAGGATGTATTAAAACCGAGTTCGTAGGCAATGGCTTCTACCGTCTTGGAGGTATTGGCGAGCATCCAGCGTGCACGGGTTTCGCGAACTTGATCCACCAATTTTCGAAAAGACACACCGCATCTCTCCAATTGACGGCGCAGCGAGCGTTCTGAGTATCCAAGGGCTGCGGCCACCTCCGACATAGAGACGCCGAGATTGTGCCGTGCCTTCAAAAAAGTGACGACCTGAATGTCTACCGTCGTTTCGAACGATGCTTCAGCGGCAAATTGCTCGCAAAGTCCGACGAGCCGTTTGTGATTGATCGGATCCGCACCAGGCAGTGGCTGGTGCAAAAGATCGGCCGGAAAAAACAGATGATGTTCAAGTGCATTAAAACGGACAGGGAAGTTGAGAAACGACGCGGCATCCACCCAGCCCTCGGGCTCACTAATCGTCAATTCGGCGTGGGATACTGCCTGCGGTGCGCGCAAAATTTGCCTTAAAATACCATCACAAATAACCAAGCTGGTGCATAAAACGAAATAAGCAATATCGCCGAATTCAAGCTTTAGGCGCAAGCGGATCGCCACTTCGCCGGTTTGTGATTTCACTTCTTCGTCGCGGAAAGTAAATTCGATGGCCGGGAAGGTTAGAAAGAGAAAACGATTCAAGACCTTTAGGGCGTCACCTAAACACACTGCGTTCATCGCTGCGTAGGCCGGCAATCCGATGTAATTTGTTTCAAACTGTTGCGCTAACTTTGCACCGAGATGCGGGTCGTTCGTCAGTGCGATCGCGTTTTTGTAGAAACGGCGATGAGACCAGAAGTCACAACAAAAATTTGGATCTTCAAGTTGTTCCGCAGTCAGGCCGGTTCCTGCCAAAAGTGCCTCGACCTCGTATCCGTCCTTGCCGAGTGTACGGAAAACAAAACCGAGGTAGTTCATAGGTATTGCAGGATCGTCTGCAGCGAAGTGCTTCTGCATCATCTCGTGACACTCTTAAGGTGCTCTTGTGGTTTTGGTGGTTTCGTCGCTATCAATCGCGATCGCATAAACAATTTAGCAATTTTACTCTTGGCGGACTCGGCGATCTGCATCGATGACTTCAATATGTCTTTCAACAGCCCTCTGTTTCATTTGCCTAGCCATTGAAACCACAAGGCCTCTACCTCCACTATCTTCGAGTGCGCCGCTCTGATCACCTCTCAGGACTCACAAACGCAGCCAATAATCCTCATTTACACAATCTGTGCCTAAGATCACCACAAAGTAGGCACTGGCGTTCTGCGGTCGGATAACGATAATGGCTTGAGTAAGGAATTAGAAAATATTCGAGATGAGCAGATCCGGAGATTGGTTTACACACTTTTGTCGTTCCTCAATCCACGACAAGACGCAATCGTTCTCTACCTTTATCGGGAAGCGACACGCGAGAAGATGGGTTCACGGATCCACTTCAATGTAAATGATTTGCTAGAAACGTTAGGCTACTCTAGAGCAAGAAATGGTTTTTTTTCCGGCAAAATATCGTTCTCAGCTTCATCGTGATCTGGTTGCATTGCATCGCACTGAGTTATTATTTGCTGGGTCATCGCAGGGTGCTAAAACAGAAGAAATTTTCTGTACAATCCATCCACATCAAACAAAACGATGTCGTGTGAGGAAAAATGTCATCATAGCTATTCTTCGTTGTGGTGAAGTGAAATGGTTCCGTGTCTGCGGCTAGGGGTTAGACCTGCTCTGGAATAAAGCTAGAACGGGGGAAACTTGGGCTATTACAATGACGGCTTTTTCGATTACAAAAGGAACCCGCCTGCCAGGGACTCCACATTGGCGCATATAAAATTACCTGCTCAATATCAAAACATGCCATTATTGCTACATGCACACAGCAATTCCCATTTTGACTAGCAACTTGTTCAGGCTGCCAAATCTAGAACGACGGAATAGGTTTTTCAAAAAAGGCTATTGAGACTATTCCCAATAAGCTCAAGTAAGATTTTCATAATGAGAATTGTTGACAAGCACAAGCTGTTTTAACCTCTTGACAAGCCTAATGCAGCACCACCGCCGCCTCTCCCAAACGTTCTGGACTACTAGCCTCAACCACCACCAACGACATCATCAACCTCACGCTATCAACGAGGATAAACTGCTTGAGCCCTTTGGTCTGTTTGCCAACATCAAAGCCGTAGACCTCCCCCTTTTTTTCCTCGTTTTCACCGACTGAGAATTGAGCAGGCCAGTGTTTGCCTGGGGTTTCTTGCCGACGGCTTCTCGTAGTTGGACTCTCAGCTCATCAACCACCGCCTGCCAGATGCCCAGTTTCTGCCACAAGCGCAAATAGCCATAGACCGTCTGCCACTTCGGTAAGTCATTAGATTGAGAAATACCCCGGATCCATAACCTCCAACCCCAAAGATCCCCCAGCAAACATCACCACCACAAACCCCACCACCCGATTCATCGTTTTTGCTCCAACTTATCCAGCCGAGACAGAAAATACTGCGTATGAACCTGATTCGCCGCCGAGATCCGATTGAGTTGATCCACATCCTTCTGCAACCCCGACAACTCCTGCGAGATCACCCCCAACCGCTCCTGGGTCTGCAACGCCTGTTCCTGCAAGCCAAACCCCAGCGAAACAAGCTTCAGCAACCCCGCCACCATCAGCCCCTGAAACACCTTCCCATCCGTCAACCAGCCGATTACCGTTTGAAATTTGCTGTCCATACTCACCGCACCACCACAATCTGAGCCACGTCATAGGATCCGTTCCGCAGCGAATACAACTCCCCATTCACCCGCTGATAGAACTTCACCCCCACCGCCCCCAAGGTCAGCAAAGCCGGATCCATAGGCAACGGCACACTCCACTCCACCGGATCCCCTACCACCGCAAACGCCGTCATCCCAACTTGAACCACAGCCAAAAAGTCCGGATCCAAATTCACCTGAGCCACCAGCGCCACCACCGAGATATCAGTCGTCCCCGGCGGCGCATAAATATCTCTAGGAGCCAGCACCCCACCCCCCATTTTCGCCACAGTGAGCGCATCCCCCACCACGCCAACAGCCAACGGAGCCACCGAAGTCAAATTCGAGTTCCCATTCAACTCAAACTTAGGCAACACCTGACGCGCCTCGCTAATGGAGAGGATCCGTTTGCCCCGCTCATGATCCGGATCCAACGCCACCCCAGAGCGCACCACCTGCACCATCCGCCCCGCCAGATAGCGGTCACCCACATCCAGCCCCCGCAGCGCATCCCGAATCACCTTCGCCTGTTTAGCCGCAATCGCAAATTCCGAATTATTTTCCTTAGTTCGTTCCGCCGTCACCTCACGGGATCCAGCCGCCTTACTCACCGTCCCTTCCCGACTAAACGTCAGACCACCCACCGTCCCTTGCAGTTGAATAATCCCCGTATTCCGTGCCATTTTGGATCCCAATAAACCTCTATTGCCACAGTAGTCAGGATCAATTCAGCACTCCAGAGCAACTGACTAGGCAAGCACAGGAGCAAGTTTAGTCATGGATTGTTGTGCCAACGGAGAGGGAGAAGACTTCCCACTTTCCCACCGAACAACTGTGGATGTGGTGCAACCCAAAGCCGCTGCAAATTGTTCCTGAGTCATCCCCAGAGATAAGCGCAATTGTTTGATTTTGGCTTTTTCCATAGTCATACCCCCCCTTTTTCGACCCTATCACAGGCATTCTTAAAGACCTGAGCAAACGACTAGGCAAGTGAGCACCGTTGCCGTATCAAATCCATATCGTTGCCGTATCAAATCCATATCGGACCATCTCACCAGCTCGTAGCGGATCCGCCAGAGGATTTTGCTGCGGTGGGGAAGATTCCCTGTTCGTTAGTCGTGAAACCGTCGCCATCGGATCCTAAAATGAAACTATGTATGATCCCATCTGTAAATTCCTAGTCGAACACTATTCTCAAGACTTTGCCACTTGGTTATTAGGGGCATCAGAACCCTTGACTGAAATCAAACCATCTGAGTTATCCTTAGAGCCAATTCGAGCCGATTCCATCATTCTTTTACAGTCGAAACAGTCCATTTTGCATTTGGAATTTCAAACCCAGCCAAAACGCAATATCCCCTTTCGAGTCCTCGATTATTGGGTACGGATCCATCGCATCTTCCCTGGTAAAGATATCGTGCAAGTGGTGATCTATCTGGAACCCACCGGATCCGATAGGGTCTACGAATCTGCATTTGTACTGGGAACAACCCGGCATGAGTTTCAGGTCATTCGCTTGTGGGAGCAGTCACCGGATTTGTTTTTACAAGCACCGGGATTATGGCCTTTTGTGATGTTGACCAAGGTATCGGATCCTGAAGCGATGTTACGAGATCTCAGCCAACGGATCGATCAATTATCGGATCCGCAGATGCAGAGCAATGTTTCAGCAGCAACGGCAGTGTTGGCTGGGCTAGTCTTAGATAATGAAATAATCAATCGAATCTTAAGGAAAGACATCATGCGACAATCAGTGATTTACCAAGAGATCCAAGAAGAAGCGATTGCCGAACACAAACAAGAGTGGATCCAACTGGGCAAACAAGAAGGGATCCAACTGGGTAAGGAGGAAGGCAAACAAGAAGGCAAACAAGAAGGCATCCAACAGGTCGCACTCAACCTGCTGAATACAGGGATGGATCCAGCTAAAGTCTCGGCAGTCACCGGATTGACCTTAGAACAAGTGCAACAATTAGCCCTAGACTCCCCATCTTCGTAGGATCCGCCAAGACCGAGAGGACTGAAAGGGTGCCCTTCCACCGCAAATCCAAACCCAGCATCATCAAAGACCAGGTGCGGCGACTCGCGCCCAAACTCAGCTACATCTCCGAAGCCGATGAGCCAGTGAAGTTAGCCCATTACCCCCTAGCGGTGAGCAAACTCTGTGATCGAGTAGCCCAAGGGGATCCGGTTACTCTCCAATCCGGTGAACAATTCTTCGAACCGTTGTTGTTGGATCCCTATTGGTTCCGACTGTGGCGACTCCTACAACAAAGCCCCATTCCTACCCAAGTGCTGCGGCTAGGCCAGACTCAGCAAGCCATCTTTATCCTCAACGGATCCGTGATTTTGGAAACCCAAGCTTGCATGGATCCAGAAGTGGCTTGAATCAAGCAAGCGCAACATTTCAGATCTCTCAGATTAAAGACCTCACCACAACCAACGGATCCATCCTGGCAATTTTGTAGATCCAAGTTGCTGCACAATGCTTCAAGCAAACGGATCCGATTCGTTAGGTTAGCAGATGTGCTGTTAAGGGTTCGCAATGACCGTTTTGAACAACAACCAGAATTTTGAAAAAGCTCTGGCCTTCACTCAAAAATGGGAAGGAGGCTTCGTAGACCATCCTGTGGATCCGGGCGGACGCACCAACTTCGGCATCACCCAATCCACCTACAATCACTGGCGCAACAGCAAAAATCTCAAGCCCCAAGATGTGAAACGGATCCAACCCTCAGAAGTTGAATCCATCTATCGAGATCTCTACTGGATCCCTGCTCATTGCGCTCAAATGGTCTTGCCCTTGGCGATTGCTCACTTCGATACCGCAGTCAATTTTGGCGTAACCGGATCCGTCAAGTTCCTCCAATCCGTACTCAAAGTAAAAGTCGATGGCCTCTGGGGATCCGTTACCCAATCAGCCTTTGAACACTCAAACTGCAAACATACCGCTCAGCATTTAGTCGAAGCCCGGATCCGTTACCGCCATCAACGAATCCGAGAAAATCCCAGCCAACAACTCTTTCTGCAAGGATGGCTCAATCGTGACCAGGCTCTTCTTACTGTAGTCATGAGGTAAATGAGTCCTATGGAACGGGTGTAATTATGGAGATTAATCCATGACCACCCTACAGAAATTAAGTGATCAATTGTGTGAGTTAGAAGCCCGGATCCCTAAGTTAATGAAAGACGGAGATCCTAACCCAGAGCAATTGGCAGAACTAGAATCTCAAGCCCATTGGCTGAAAAACAAACTCAAAGTCTATTACTCATTACGCGCTGCCTTTGATGCCCTACCTGAAAATGGTGCTGGTGAAGCATACGGCGACCTCCTCGACCAAATGGCAGACGTAAAAGCTGCAATCACCCAGAGAGTAATCCCCAGTCCTACGGAGCGGGTGAAGTGACCGGAGTTAGGTATGTCAAGAAGTGGCGATGCGATGATTGATTTCCTAGTGGCACAAGCCGAATGGGGAGCCGCAGATCTCAATGCAACCCAGCGAGACGAATTGCTAGAAGCCGAATGGGAACAGTGGGAGCAGATGAATGATGAATGCGGATCCCTGGATTACCCAGCCTGATGAATGAACTTGGGGTGAGTCTACTTGCCCCTTTCATGACGGATCCACAAAACACCTAGCCGCCCTTGTCTTGCTCAAGAAAGTGTAGCAAGCCCACCCCGGCACCCCACCCAGCGGCTTGACCCACCCACCACCGCGCCGCAACCCCACTCCCAATCCAAAAAAGTGGGAGAACGGATCCGGAGCCTCTTGACCTGACAAAAACCCTACTGATTGGGAAGCACAGCAAAGATCCAACCCCTTCCGACCCTTCTCTCTCCTGTGGACAAATCCCCAACTTCCGACTCCCCAGAAGCATCTATTCTCTCTCTTTCATCCCTAGCTATGGCAAAAGATGGTCAGCGGATCCAATGCTCTGGACTGGAATTCCTTCTGAGAACTGGTAAGCACCGGATCCATTCCATCAAACAGCTCATCAATTCAACCCAGGTTCTTAACCCGACCAAGGCAGCGTGGATCCTCCTTGCCAGCCGGAAGTTAGGCTTAAATCATCGCGGGCAGTCGGTCGGATCCGGGATCGCCGCAGACTTGATGGAACCCAGAACACCCTGAAATCGACCCCTGAGCATGGGAGCTGCCGCGTCTCACAGTCCAAGGGGTGAACTGTACTCTGGCAAAACTTTTTCCTACAGCGACAGGTCAGAAAAACTTCCAGCCCTACGGGTTGCCCTCGCCCCTTGACCTCCTCTGGCCTTGCTCCCTGGCACGGGGTTATCGATTTCAGGAGTTTGTCCTATGTCCATTGAAAAGTCTGCCCTCTCCAGTAAGTTCCGCCCTCTCACCACCCGCGAACGGGATGAACAATCCACTTTCCGCAAACAGCAAGCCGTCTTTTACACACTTCGTTCCCTAGTCTGGGAAGAGTCTAAAGGTCGCATTTTCAAAGATGCAGTCGATGATGGCACGTTGGATCCGATTGCTCCCCCTATCCGGCAGAAAGACGGATCCTACAGCCGCCCAGAGTACGACCCGGCTGATATCAAACAGCTCTATGCCGAAGCCTGGGAACAGTTCAAAGATGAGTTCGACCGTGGCTTCATCAAAGCAAGTCTAGATGAGTTGGTGGAATTTGCCCGCAAGCACTACCAGCATGATCTCGAAAGTCTGTTGGCTCTGAATGCGGAGCGCAGTGCTGCACGGTACAGTCGAGCGATGTAGTTACAACAAGGCTGGGGGGATCCGTTCTCCTCAGCTTTTTTATGGCCTCCCCCCGGATCCAAGGCACAGAGAAAAGGATCCGACCCGCTTCACACGTCGGTCAGTTGTTCAAGTGACGCGGATCCGCCTCACGACTGGGGGAACTTGACCCACCCACCACCGCATTCCCCCAGACCCCCGGCTATCGCTCTCCCCTCAAAATGGATCCAGCAAACCCAGCCCAACTGCATGGAGATCTTGCCCAACCCAAACAATCAGGCAGAGTGAACTCAACTTGGATCCCAACACCGAAAACAACCATCGTCTAAATGTCACCAGCGGATCTGTCCCCTCCAACAATGCTCATCCGCAGATAGTCCAGAGAGGATCCCTCATCAACCACAACCCCTCGGATCCGTGATCACCACCAGCCCAGTCGAACTCATCCGACCACAAGAGAGGGTTAGCCTTGAAACCAGGGAAACCGGAATCACAAACGCTGGCATCCTGCCTCTGCCAAAACACCCAGTAGGATCCTGGGAATGCAAGAGTCGTTCCCCCACTTTCGCGGCATAGTCTCGTGCCTGCGATATTCCACGTTGGATGAGCCTCGCTTGCATTAAGGGCAACGGCGAACGAGGAGCCATCGTGATTCCAGTTTCCCCCATGAAATTCAAGTCCGTTCTCTTCTCTGCTTTACGTCTCGGTTCTCAATCCATGCTGGTACGGCGCTCGACAGATTCCTTCACAGGTTGGGTCGGAGTCTTCCGCTTCTCCACACTGGCAGCAGCAGCCAACTTCGCTCGTGCTTGGAGTGAGTACAGTCATGTCCAAGCTGGCTCACTATTCCAAGTGTCGGTTCCTGTAGCTGGATTCCCGCGTGAGTTCTGCACTCAGCCTTGGTTGAGTTTGGGCAAGGCAGCAGCCCTAACGCGCTAGTTGGGTGAGGGGCAATTGCCCCTTTTTTTCTTTCCCACCCCATCCCCCTGCCCCCTTTCCGCAACCCAAAGGGGGGATCCAAACCATATCTTTATAGTGGGGCATGACGATTCTTGAGTCCCTCGGATCCCTCTGCACTTCCCCGCACTCTATCCTGCCAAACAGCCTTGCAATATCGTTCGTCCACAGGGCGCTCCATCCTTGCACTCAGGGCAGGATCTGAACAGTGGGCATCGTACAGAGGACAATCCCATGCACTTAAAGAAACACGAATCGCCCCGCAATCAAGGCCGCAATGATCATGGCAAAGGCGGATCCGCTCGCAAGCGTCAACTCGATAAGCGTCAACGTCAGTTGATGAATCGTTTGCGAGAGCAACGCGGCTAAATTGAGTCACCAGAATGTCGGGTAAGGAAGGAAACGTCACCGTTCCTTCCTCCCCTAAGAACCGGACTTGACAGTTTCCCATCATCCGGCTCAAGCCTTCCGGCAAGAATGGACATTGATGTGGCAGTGGCGGTGTAGCAGTTGTAAGTTAT
>JANRIL010000047.1:0-15731 GCA_033764955.1 Cyanobacteriota bacterium
GCGACGCCCAACCCCACTTGGAAACACCATAGCAAAAGTTGGTCGGCTAGTCCAAATTGTGCGGAGTATGCCGACCCTGGCTATCATCCCGACACCGACCCTATCGGTTAGGGTGCGGGGCTTCCCGCCGAGTAAGCTAAAAAATGGAGTCTATCAAAAACAAGAAGGGGATGAGGGAGGGATCCTGTATAGGACCGAGTTTGCGGGGTTATGTCTGAATGAAAGGACGATGCTAAACGGAGATCTGGCGGAGGTCTTGCGATCGCTACGGGAGGGAGCTTCGCCCTCTCCATCCCCGCCTCTTTAGAGCTCCGCTTTGGTGCACCCCAGCCGTCCGATTGCACCCCAGATGAGGGATCCCACGGGCAGAAATTGCTGGAGATCCCGACTATAATCAGCGAAGCCAAAAATTTTCAGTCAATGGTGGAGCAATAGACATGGGATCACGCGCCTTAATCACGGGCATCACCGGACAGGATGGGTCTTACCTGGCGGAGTTGCTGTTGGAGAAAGGCTACGAGGTGCATGGCATCATTCGCCGTTCCAGCACCTTCAATACCGACCGGATTGATCACATCTATATAGACTCCCATGATCCACGCGCCCGCTTGTTTCTTCACTACGGCGACCTCACGGACGGCACAACCCTCCGCAAAATTTTGGAAGCGGTCAAGCCAACCGAAGTCTATAATCTGGGATCCCAGTCCCATGTGCGGGTCAGTTTTGATGCCCCCGAATACACCGTTGACTCGGTGGGCATGGGCACCTTGCGGTTGCTAGAAGCGGTGCGCGATTATCAGCAACGCACGGGCATTCAGGTGCGATTTTATCAAGCGGGATCCTCAGAAATGTTTGGACTGGTGCAGGCCGTTCCCCAAACAGAAACCACCCCCTTTTATCCCCGTAGCCCCTACGCCTGTGCCAAGGTCTATGCTTTTTGGCAGACCGTCAACTATCGGGAAGCCTATAACCTATTTGCCTGCAACGGCATCCTCTTCAACCACGAATCTCCACGGCGCGGAGAAACCTTTGTCACCCGCAAAATTACCTGTGCTCTAGCGCGCATTCTGGCGGGCAAACAGGAGCGGCTCTATCTGGGCAACCTGGATTCTAAACGGGATTGGGGCTATGCCAAAGACTATGTGGAAGGAATGGCCTTGATGCTCCAGCAAGCCCAGCCGGATGATTTTGTTTTGGCGACGGGGGAAACCCACACTGTGCGCGAATTTGTTGAGCGAGCCTTTGGCTGTGTAGGGTTGAGGATTGAGTGGCAGGGATCCGGCGATCAAGAGAAAGGACTGGATGCCGCCTCCGGTCGAGTCTTGATTGAGATTGACCCTCGCTACTACCGACCGACGGAAGTGGATCTGCTGTTGGGGGATCCCAGCAAGGCCAAAGCCATCCTGGGCTGGCAACCCAAAGTCAGTTTTGCCGAATTGGTGGAATTGATGGTGGTGGCGGATCTGAAAGCGATGGGTCTGGATCCAAAAGCCTATGGTGATCGCCAGTTTGCCCAGAATGGCAACCCCCAAGATCGAGCCTTTATCCGTCCCCAGGTGGGAATTCGCTACGACTAAGCAACAGGAGGGATCCTCTCTCAACTGGACTGGGCTTCTTCGGGATTGGGCTGAAAATTGACATAGCTGCGGCCTCGCCAACGGCGGGGTTTTTGTAGCGAGGACAAGATAATTCGCAACACCGCCAACGGATCCGCTAGGGGAGACAGCCAAAATGTCCAGGGGGGATTGGCGTAGGAATGGCGGATCCCCAGCAGCAACCCCCAGCGAAACAGGACTAATCCACCATTGAGCGCCCACAGCCCCAGCAGTAGCCAAGAGGAACTAGCCCAAGCCCGTAGCACCGACAAACCCAGCGTTAGCGGCAGTGGGATCCCTTGCACCATCAGCAAAAACCAGGCATCTGACCAAACTTGTGCGGCGGGAGAGGCATCCTTGAGATCGAGAGAGCGCCCCCACTCCCGCCAGGTTTCCGCCAATGAGGTATACATGCGCACCTGAATGAGGCAGGATCCATCCAAAAATCCCACCCTCAACCCACGGGCAGCCAAGGCTCGTACCAGGGTGACATCATCGCAGAAGGAGTGGCGCGCCAAACTATAGCCAGAGACTTCTGATAAGACGGATTTGCGAATTAGACAACATTGACCATTCGCCATCGTCCGTTCCGGGGTCTCAGGCGGATCCCCGACGGCTCCAAACCGATAAATTAACGTTACCAGCAGGGAGGGTTGTAACCAGGCTTCTCCCCAATGCTTGAGAATAAAGCGGGGAGCCAGGGTCACCACATCAAAGTTTTCAGCCATCGCCACCTTGAGCAAGCTGTCCACCAAACCGGCTTGGGGTCTTGTGTCCGCATCAATCCCCAAAATCCAGTCCGACTCAGGATGAGCCGCCAAATAGCCAGAGTGCAAGGCCCACGGTCGCCCTACCCAGCCCGACGGCAGAGGATCGTCGGTGACGACCCGAAAACGGGGATCCCGTGCCTGCATCGCTAACACTTTGGCCACCGTCTCATCTTGGG
Source organism: Cyanobacteriota bacterium (assembly GCA_033764955.1). Classification (GTDB taxonomy): domain Bacteria; phylum Cyanobacteriota; class Cyanobacteriia; order Thermostichales; family Thermostichaceae; genus JANRIL01. The sequence continues at coordinate 2,542 of JANRIL010000047.1, forward strand.
AGCGACTGTCAATCACCACTACTTCCCGCAGTGTGGATCCCTGATGATGCAGTCCCTCCAGGCAAGGATCAATCCGTTCCGCTTCGTTGAGGGTGGGCACTAACACCGAGACACGACCTGAGTGCTGGGGATCCCCCGCTTCTGGCTGGAGAGGAGCCGGTCGGAAAGGAGCCGCCGCCAACCGCATCAGCAGTTGTAAAGTGGCCGGAACTTGCGTCATCAGCAAGCCCAAACTCAGCCATTCCCCCCAACTAAAATCAATCATTTCAGGACGGGTTCCCGCAGGGCTTCACCCAACACCACCGGTGGAACAACATCCAAAGTCGGCTCCGGCAAGGCCGGTTTCGCCATCAGCCAGAGACCCAAGGCAGGACCTAAGCCCAACAACAAGCCCAAAGCCACCGGCACATAGATACCGGATCCCAAACTCATCACCATCGCAAACCCAAAATTAGCTCCATAGACCAACAAGGGAGCCACTAGTTGGGAGCGATCCAACTGCGGTTGCTCCTGACCCCAGCAGAGGTTCGCTACCCCCATAAACAGGCAGCCTGTTAACATCCAGCCGCCAAAATTTTGCAGAGGCATCCCAAAAAAAGGTCCTGGTTGAAACCATGTCCAGAAGGGGATGATGGCCTGGGTCATAGCCGGATCCAAAACAAAATCCCAGGCGGTCAAGAGGAGCGCCCCCAGCGCAATCGCCTCTAGCTGAATTAACCAGTGCCGTTGCGCCTGCAAAATGGTGCGAGCCAATAGATAGGAGGCCAACCCCATGTAAAACCAGGACAACGGAATCGTGAAAGGTACTAATCCGGCAATTTTGTAGCCCAGCCCAGTTAAATATCCGTAAAAGCCAAATGGAATGCCCGTGGAGGTTCCCAATAGCTCGCTGCCTAAGGAAATCCCCACTGAGGGAATTAAAAACATCAGCAGGCGCTTCCGACCCAACAGGCGGGATCCCATTAAGATGGCAGCCACCGCCCCAAACACCATGTAGGCCACCCCCCCATTGCCCATACTCATAGAGAAGGCCACTTGACCCATCTCCGGCAGTCGGGCAATAAACTCAGGGTGAGGCACCACCAACAACAGTCCAGCCAGACCAAAAAAGAGACAAGCAATATGGGCACTCAAGGCCATCGTTTCAGCCGTAGAGCGAGTCGTCACTGTAGACCAGGAAGGAAAAAAAGTCATGCGTGGGATCCCCGACACCAAGTGGGCGTGTTTACAAAACGATATAACTCTCTGAGCGAAGATTCAATGGTTAGTCGGGCTTTTGTTGTCGCTAATCTCAGACACCAGGCAAAAAAGTTTCTAGCCATCGGATGGATGGGCTGCCTACTTGGTTGGCTCCTTTACCTGGGTAGCCCTACGCCGCTTGTGCAAGCGCAGACGACTCCCGTCATCTACTCCCGTGGTCTGCAACGGCAACTGAACTATGCCATAGCCCAACAGGACTGGTCACGCGCCCTGCGGGTAGTGGAAGCCCTGCAAGAGATGCAACCCCCCCAGTCTCCCTACCTCCAGGAACTGCAACCCTATCACTCTCTTGTTGAGCAGCTTACCCGATCCCCCAGCCCCAGTCCTACTCCGGCTGAAGAAGCGGGATCCCCTCCTCCCTCCCTATCGCCCAGTCCCCCCCCCCCTAATCCTCCCCTGCCGATCCTAGAAAAACCCTTTGCTGGGGACTATCCGGTCACCAATCTGTTTGACCATGATCGACCCAATCAATCCGGAAACGGAGAGTTGCTCACGGTGAAAGGAGAAGGCTTGTCGGTGGGTCAGCCCTGCGCCCTCAGTGATGGTCATGCCGGATACGATTGGCAGATCCCCGTGGGAATCCCAATTTTGGCGGCGGCGGCAGGACGGGTCACCTTTGCCCAGACCGAACCCCCTCATTTTTGCCCAGCTTTGGGGCAGGAGGTGGCGGGATTGCGGGTGGAGATTTTGCACTGGTTCACAGGCTCAGAAGGAGAAGAACGCTTGAGTACCCTTTACGCTCACCTCAGCCAGATTCAGGTGCGGCCAGATCAGCGGGTGGTGGCGGGGCAAATCATCGGTTTAGCAGGCAATAGCGGTTGCTCAACGGGATCCCATCTGCATTTTGAGGTGCGCCGTTGGACTCATACCCACCGCCAATCCCCCACCCCTGTGGATCCCTACGGCTGGTGGTCAGGGGATTTGGATCCCTGGTTGTTGGATCCCCAAGGAGCCGAAAGTTTACCCCTCTGGAAGGCAGGACAAGCCCCCTCCCTGAGTGGCTGTTTATAAAAAATTCTTGTCATTCTGGGAGCAAGGACGGCTGTCAAAAGGGAGGAGCAATGCACTAGAATCGATCCGAGTGATCAGCGATAGCAGGAGAGTGTTTGTGATCGAGCCGATTTTGTTGGGAATTGTCTTGGGCATGGTGGTGGTTACCCTGGCTGGCCTGTTTGTGGCTGCCTATTTGCAGTACCAACGCTCCAACACCTTTGGGCTTTAGAGCGCTTTTGAGGTCCGCAGGAGTTGTAGAAGCGGGCAAGTCCTAAAATCCTTTCCTAGCTGGACGAATACCCAAAACCAGCCAAACCTTGCCAAACCTCTTGTTTCAGATCAGGATCCCGAATCATGCGGTTGATTCAGTCTGTTGGCGAGTTGCGAGAACGACTAGCAAAGGAGCGGGGGAGAACGCTAGGGCTAGTGCCCACAATGGGATCCCTGCACCAGGGTCATCACAGTCTCATCCAACGGGCACAGCAAGAATCCGATACCACGGTGGTGAGTATCTTTGTCAACCCGTTGCAGTTTGGTCCCCAGGAAGATTTTAGTCGCTATCCCCGTCAGCTTGAGGCGGATCTAGAGCAATGCCAAGCCCTACAGGTGGATATCGTCTTTGCCCCAGAGGTGGAAGAGATTCTGGGAAAAAGGGGGCAGGGCTTAGAGCAGCGCACCCAGGTGGTTCCTCCCGCCTATCTCTTACAACATCTCTGCGGCCCTTTTCGTCCTGGTCATTTTGAGGGAGTGCTGACGATAGTCCTGCAACTTTTTCATTTGGTGCAGCCACAGCGCGCCTACTTTGGTCAGAAAGATGCTCAGCAATGGGTGGTGATTCGTCGCATGGTTGAGGATTTAGCCTTGCCGATCACCGTCATTTCCTGTCCGATTGTGCGGGAGGCGGATGGGTTGGCCATGAGTTCCCGCAATCAATACCTTGACGCGCAGCAACGGCAACTGGCGGCTCAAATTTATCAGGCGCTTCGACAAGGTCAGGCGCACTTCTGTGAGGGGGATCCCTCGGCAGCAGGGATTTTGGAGGCGGTTAAAGCGGCTCTGCAACCCTTCCCGCAGATTCGGCTGCAATATCTGCAACTGGTGGATCCCCAGCACCTACAACCCCTGGAGCGAATGACCCACACTGGCTTATTAGCGATAGCGGCATTCATTGGTACCACTCGTTTGATTGATAATCTCATGCTTTCCTTGACTTCCCACGAGGATCCCCTCCACCTCGTTCAGCCGAGCCAGCCTCCCGTTGAGCCAACCCTATCCCCTCCCCTTGAGTTAGCTCCCCCAGAGTGGATCCCCCCTACCCGCAAGCCCTTGATTGCCATCGATGGTCCGGCTGGTGCCGGAAAATCGACAGTAGCCCGTCGGGTGGCCGCTGAACTCAATCTGCTGTATTTGGATACGGGAGCCATGTATCGAGCGATTACCTGGTTAGCCCTGCAAAAAGGGATCCCTCTCGATGATGAAGCGCAACTGACGCAGCTTGCCAATAAGGCTCACATTCGGTTGACCATGTCCAGCAACCTGACGGATCCACCGCAGGTGTCGGTGAATGGAGAGGATGTGACGACCGCAATTCGCAGTCAAGAAATTTCTCGACAAGTGTCGGCAGTAGCCGCGATGGCAGGGGTAAGGCAGGCATTGGTCAGACAACAGCGGGAAATCGGGCGGGATGGTGCGGCGGTTTTGGAGGGGCGAGACATCGGCACCTATGTTTTTCCCCAGGCTGAGCTAAAAATCTTTTTGACCGCCTCGGTGAAAGAACGTGCCCAGCGCCGTCAACTGGAACTGTCGGCACGCGGCGAAGATATCGATCTAGAGGCATTGCAACAGCAGATCAACGAGCGGGATCGCTATGACAGCGAGCGCCCCTTTGCCCCCCTCCAACAGGCTCCCGATGCTATCGTCATCAGCACCGATCACCTCAATCAAGAGCAAGTACAAGCGGAGATTGTCAAGCTCTATCAGGATCTGCTGAATCGCCAAAATTAGGCGCTCTCCCCCAGGACAAAACCACAGAACCCAAAAAACTAGCTACCCAGGGATCCCTAGATAGCTAGCCAGATGTTCATAAACTGATTGAAGAGAAGGAATCGAAACCTACCTAGCCAAAACTAGCTGAGAGCCACATGGCTGCGGTCGTAGCTGGCTCGAAAGGTCGGGTAGATTTTGCCTTGAATCCGGCTCCAGTGATCCGCCAGATCGTCGCTACTCAAACCAACAGACTGAGCCGCCCGTAGGAGCATGGCTTGCTGACGAATTTTGATGGCGTGCTGATGTCCCATCATCAAGCTGCGAACCAGCTCTTTGGTAGAGGGAGATGTCGCCGCCGCCACGGGTGTCGCTTCCACATCCGCCACTGGAGTCGTAGCCAGTTCAGAATTGGCTTGATAAGCCACACCGCGATATTTCAGGTCAAGGTTGGTCTTGAACACCATGGGCTTTTGCAGGTGACGGAATCTCCAATCCAAACCACGATAACGACCGCCAACCTTGCCGGGAGAGACTTCAAGTGTGGTCGGTTCGTAGGAATAGTTAACACCACGATAAGAAAGTTCCATGTTCGCCTCCAAGTGAGAAATAACTAAGGTTGAGGCGCGTTCCTTCGGGATCCCTCCCTACTTCCGTCTCTTTTGCCAATCACCACCAAGCCTCGATTGGACTCCACAGGTGGAGAGGGAATCTCACCCAACCTTGCCCGCCGGACTTGACTTGACTGACTAAAAAGAGATGAACGTTTCTTTCCATGTCTGTATTATAAGCTACGGTTTTTTGGAAATCCAGAGGATTGAGCAAATGTTATGTTCGTTTACAACCACAGCGGGGTTGAGGGATCCCACGTAGGCGGGGGAGAGGTTTGACCATCTGTCTTTTGACAAGCGGCTGAGGCTCCTTGCAGGATAGGGAGAAGAGAACAATTCTGAGGCATGAGCCTGAACGTTTTGACGGATCCCCACCTGGATCTGCTGTTAATGGTGGTCTTGGGTTTTTTGGGCAGTTTTGGGCATTGTGGCGGGATGTGTGGCCCTTTGGTCATGACCCTGGCTTTAGCTCAGCCATTTTCGGGATCCTGGTGGCAAACCTGGCGATTTCACCTGTTGCTCAATCTGGCAAGGCTAGGCAGCTATGCGCTGCTGGGATCCCTGATGGGCTGGCTGGGATCGGTGCTGATCGCAGGGGGGCAGTTGGCGGGGGTGGGCAGTGGCGGACGGCAGATGATCACGGCGGTGACGGGACTGGTGCTGACGCTGGCAGGACTAAGCCAATTGGGTTGGATGGCGGCGGTGGGGTCGGTTTTGCTGCCGAAAAGCTGGCGGGAAAAAAGCCACCAATGGATCAGTCAGCTCCTGCAAGAGTGGAGTCAATCCCCCTCTGCCTGGACACCCTTAGGGCTGGGGTTGCTGTGGGGAGGGATCCCCTGTGGGTTTTTGTATGTGGCGCAGATCAAGGCAGCAGAGTCAGGAACGGCGGGGGAGGGAGCGCTGACCATGCTGGCGTTTGGCTTGGGCACTCTGCCTGTCATGGTGGGTTTGGGGGTGGCGGTGGCGGGGTGGGGGGCGGATCGGCGCAGCCAATTGTATCGGTTGGCGGGGGGAATCACCCTGTTGACAGGAGTGATGTTGCTGCTGCGGACGAGTGCCATGCAGGATGTATCCGGCTATGCATCCCTGCTGCTGTTGATGCTGGCCTTAATTGCCCGTCCCTTGCGCAACCTCTGGCCGTCACTGTTGCGGTATCGGCGGGTCTGGGGGGTGGGGGGAGTTAGCCTAGCCACTATTCACACGTTGCATCATTTGGATCACAGTTTGGCCTGGAATGTGGCGGCTATCCTGTTTCTTTTACCCATGCATCAAGTGGGGGTAGCTTGCGGCGTAGGGGCGTTATTGTTGCTGTTGCCGGGGTTGGTCACCAGTACTGATAGCTGGCAAAAAAAGTTGGCATTGCACTGGCGCAAACTACATTTGTTGAGTTTACCCGCCCTGCTCTTGGCGGTAGCTCATAGCGTGCTGCTGGGATCGCGGTTTTGGGGATCCCTGCAACCTCAGTGGAGCAATCATCTGGCGGTGATGGGGTTGGGCGGATTGACGGGATTAGTATTTTTGGTGCGCTGGCGCTGGCTATGGAGTTGGGTCGGGAAGGGGGCTGAGTATGGTGAGGTTGTGGGCAGGCCAGAGGTGGCTGTTCGTTCTGGGGATCGCTGTCATTGAGTTAAGCAGGATCGAGGTAGCACCTGGGAATCCCTGGTCAAGGGGGGAAAAAGTTTGGGCACATACCATCAAAACTAGTGGGGATGTGGCCGCCACTTTTCATTTAGAACCTAACCACAACCCCACCGCCGGACAATCTACCCTGATCTGGTTTGCCCTCACCCGCCGTGGGGGAGCCCTAATTCCCCTTCAGAACTGTCAGTGTCAGCTTAAGATCTATCGCCTCCCCAGCCCATCGGGAAGCCCACCCCTCCTCCAACCTTCCCTCCAAGCCATCACGGCAGAGGTCTATCAAGGGATCCCTGGCGCGGAGGTGATCTTCCCGCAGATTGGGCGGTATCGGCTGGAGTTATCCGGTAGCCCCATCATCCCCGAAGCTTTTCAGCCCTTCACCCTAAATTATGAGGTGACGGTCACCCAGGCCAGCCAGGGATCCCAGCCCTAACCCTCAAACCGGTGGCGGAGGAGCCGAGTGCATCCGGCTGGCTACTTCTGGCACATCAGCAAGCCGTTGCCAGCCCGCCATGCCTGTGCGCCAGATGGAAGTCTCTGGAGTTACGCCCTGTAGCAACAGTTGATCGAGGCTGAAGGGGCCGAAGTTTTGGCCGTCACGGGAGAGATACCACTGGGGAGCCGCCGGAACGGGGGGCGGGGGGGTAGGAGCAGCAGGTGGGGGATTTTGAAGGGATCCCACCAATTGTTGTCCCATCGCCATACCCACACCCAAATCGAGGGGAGAAGTACCCTTGCCAGGGTTTTTGGCAGAGGCTTCGATGGCATTAGCCGCTTGAAACTGGGTGTATTGCTGCATGTTGCCCAAAATTCCCATGGAGGTGCGTTTGTCAAGGGCGGCTTCCACCTCTGGAGGAAGAGAGATGTTTTCAATCAATAACTGGCTCAGTTGCAGGCCAAATTTTTCCACTTCTGGCTGAATACCTTGACGAATGGTATCCCCCAACTGGGTGTAGTGGCTGGCTAAATCCAACAATGGGATCCCGGATCGGCCTAGCCAACTGGCGAAAGCTGACACAATGATGTTGCGAATTTGATCGCTGATTTCATCCGTTTGAAAGAGTCCATCGGTGCTGACCAATTGCTCAAGCATCCGCTTCGGATCATGGATTTGCATGGCATAACTGCCAAAAGCCCGCAGGCGGACAGGGCCAAATTCGGGATCCCGCAGCGTAATCGGGTTGGCTGTACCCCATTTTAGGCTGGTAAAATGTCGGCGGCTAAAGAAATAAACCTCTGCTTTGAAGGGGGAGTTAAACCCATAGGGCCATGCTTGCAGTGTGCTTAAAATGGGCAGGTTTCGGGTATAAAGCTCAAAGGTTCCTTGCTCAAATTCATCCGCAATTTGTCCTTCATTGACAAAGATTGCTGTTTGACCGGGACGGACAATCAGCTTTGCCCCCTGCTTGATTTCGTTGTTATGCCGCTCAAATCGGTAAACCAGGGTTTCATTACTCGTGTCTAGCCACTCAATGACATCGATAAATTGGCCACCAATTAATCCAAACAGCCCCATGAGGATTCCTCAATCCGACTTTCTCTCTGATTCTAACGGACGTAGAGGGCGAGGGACTAGGCGACCGGCGAGGGCTTGGGATCCGGCTTCTCCTTGCTCCAAATAGACAGCATCTTGATTCACTTGCCAAAGATCATAAGTAAACTCGCCCAAAATAATATTTTCGGCAGCTAACATGCCTGTCATCATGGCGTGATCTTGATTATTATAACGATGCATCCCATTACGTCCAACTAGTTGTAAGTTTGGCAGTGTTTTTTGTAGATAAGTTCTAATAATATCCACATGACTTTTGTAATGATGGTCATAGACAGGATAAGCCTTAGGAACCCGCACAACGGTTCCATCAATCACTTGAGCAGGTCGTTGGGGATCCCCTCTCAGCCCTAACTTGAGCAGTTCATCAGATGCCAATTTCAATAATTCAGTATCCGACATTTGCCATAATTGGTTATGAATAAAACAGAAGTATTCCAACCCCAGGCAAGTATAGTTGAGATTAGGAACCAAGTCGGGACTCCAATTCTTAAAGTTTTGAATGCGACCCACCTGAACATTTGGATCATGAATATATATCCAATGATCGGGAAATAAATTGGGTTGATCCAAAATGATAGCAACAGTCAAGAAATCTCGATATTTGAGAGATTCAGCAGCCACGATTACATCCGAGGGGGGGGCGGGATCCAGGGCACGAATTAGTGAACGCAACGGCATCGTTGAAATGATATGAGATCCCGACCAAAAACAGGTTTCTCCCTTAGTATTGAGGGTTTGCAGACCCAAAATCCCAGATGGATCCCAAAAAATTCGATTTACCTGATGACCTAACAGAACAGGATGGTGATTTGCCTGTAAATGCGCATGGACTTGCTCCCACATTTGCCCTGGCCCTAAACGAGGATAACGAAACTGATCAATGAGGGTTTTAATGATATTTTTCTGGTGGGTTCGTTGAGGGAATAGGGTATTGCGGATGAGGGATCCCATGGATAGTCCTTTAATCCGCTGAGCCGCCCAATCAGCACTGATCGCTTGGCAGGGGATCCCCCAAACTTTTTCCGTGTAAGTCTTAAAGAAAGTGTAATAGAGGCGCTCCCCAAACTGATTAATCACCCAATCCTCGAAGGAGGTAACGGATGGTCGAGGTTGAAAACGAGCTTTCAGATAGCTTAAAATACAGAGCAATGTATAAGAAAAACCAAGCTTAGCAAAAGCATCTAAGGGTCGCAGGGGATAATCAAAAAACTTTTGGTTGTAATAGATGCGGGAAAGACGTTGGCAAACCAACATTTCGGATCCTAAAATCTCTGTCCAAAATTGCTCTACTTCCTGTGATTTGGAAAAGAAACGATGCCCACCGATATCAAAGCGATAACCTTGGTAAACAACTGTGCGAGAAATCCCCCCCACAAACTGCGGATCCTGTTCAAACACAGTAACCGGATATCCCGCCTGACTAAGGGTATAAGCAGCCGTTAACCCCCCAGGTCCAGCCCCAATAACTAGGGTTGTGGTATCAGTCGAAGGAGTGCACATATTCGTTGCCCGAATCCAAGGGGTACAACGATCTTACAACAAACGTTACTCTCACAATTTATGACTCCAATTCATTTCTATTTCTACATACGGTTATTATAGTAAATTGTTATTATGATTAGTACAATTATATCGACTCGTAGCCATTTCGAGAGGTTCACGCACTATGCCACCCAGATATGCTGGGCATACCTCCAAATTAAATAAACTTGGATGAATCCGGCTATAAAAAATAGACTCGCTACTATGCTTTGATAAGCAACTTGTAGATATACCCGCTTTCGCCATAATTTAATTCGATTGTTAATAAAATTAGTGGCAAGGTGAATAACTGCTAAAACTAGCAAAACATAAATCGGGAAGCAATAGCGAATCATACTTCTCATGCCGACGCTGGCTAAACCAGTAACGGTAAAATAAAACATTGTCCAAGCTATCAGAAAGAAATCGAAGCGCTCAGGTCGAGCTATCCTCCGATTCCTCAAACAGATCCCCCAATCCAAGACACTTAATGCCCATAAAGCCCAAAAGGTAGCAGCAACCGCCAATTTACTGAGTCGATCTGCCCAGGACAAGCGATCTTCTACTAACCAGAAGAACTCCTGAATCATTTGCCCGGAGGGAATATAGTGTTGCCATTGAAAAAAGGCTTTGTAATCGGGTGTGACTTCCCAACCCATTTGTTGAAGTTTTAAGTAAAGGTTCCAGTCTCCAAATTGAATGGCACAGAAGAAAAAGAAACTGAGTCCTCCCAAGCCTGCAATAAGAGAGGTGAGGAACCATTTGGCGTCAAAACCTTTAATATCTAGATCAAATAGTGGCACACCATTTGCGAATCGGATCCTAAGTAATTTCAGTATAGGAAGACCGATCAAAGGCAATCCCACAATACGAGTTGCTGTCATCAAACACCCACTCAGTCCAGCTAACACCCAGCCCACTGAGCAATTTGATCTACTCCAATACAAATAGCCCAGCAATGTGGATAAAAATAACGACTCTGAATAGCCCACCACCAAAAAAAAGGCCGTGGGATAAACCGCGACCGCTAGGGATCCCAAAATTCTGAGACTCAGGGGAACCGCCCACCGCTCCATAAACAGGAGAAATTGCAACCAAAACAGCCAGCAAGCTATTTGCGAAGCGATATACAAAGCAATTTCAGAAGGGATCCCGAAAACCTGGCTGACCAGTCGAATAACTAATGGATAACCAGGAAAGAAAGCAACGTTATTGTTACCAACCTCAATCGTGCTAGCAGAAAGATCTACAGGATCATGCTGATAACCTCTATTCGCAATATCGATATACCAAAGACTATCTCGTTGAGTAAGCCTTTGAAAAGCATCTAGCCAGTTATTCTCTCCGCTAACCACCCAAACTAGGCTCACCTGCAAGGCCGCAATCATTAAAGCGGTGACACAAGCTGGATAAAGTTTCCGTAAGTGATCTAAGATCTTATGGGGATAGTTATTCAGCATTCTTTTCACCACCACTCTATCTATCCAACCTATCCATTATGAATAGATTACCATTGGACTCTTCCAGCCTCCTACCCGTTCTAAATATGCCTTTGACCACATTCTTTGAGCAGACTTGGCAAATCACGGGATCCCTTGGCTCCAAATTGGCTAGAGTTTTGTTGTTGGCTTGCCTCTGCTGGTTAGAAATATCCAGCCTTTCCACAGAGACTTTTGCTAAAGAACAAGTCAACTATAGCAATGCAGAAATGTCAGGTAAAATTTTTCGATACGAGGATCTACAAGGAGGAAATTTTGTCAGCGCTAATCTACGAGGAAGCGATTTTCAGAAAGCTAATTTGATGGGAGCAACTCTTAGTAAATGCAACCTAGCGGGAGCTAATTTACAGGGAGCAAATCTAAGTGCTGCATTGCTTGATCTCGCTAATTTAGAGCATGCCAATCTAAAAAATGCTAATCTCTCAGGAGTAATTGCCAGCCGTGCCGATTGGTTTGAGGTTGAGATCACAGGAGCAGATTTTAGTGATGCTATTCTAGATCGCTCCGCCATCATTTATCTTTGTCAGCGAGCCGAGGGATCCCATCCAGAAACAGGACTTACCACGCGGGAAACACTGGGGTGTCGGTGAGTGATTGTTGAAAATGATAATATTTTCATTCGTTATAACTTAATAAGGATAGATGTTAGAAATGCTGCCACTCCTGGTTGTTCGTCCTACCCAGCTTGCGGATCTTGCTTTTGTCTTGCAAGCGGAACAGGATCCAGAAAATTTTCCTTTTATTCATACCTGGACAGAAACTGAACATCAGCATGCCCTGGAAGATTCAAATATTGCCCATCGAATAGTAGAGACGATCAACTTTCGACAAAAAGTGGGCTATTTTATCATTATAGGTCTAGAGAGTTCTCACCATAATCTGGAATTACGGCGAATCGTCATTACTCAAAAAGGAAAAGGGTATGGCAAAGCGACGATCAAAATAGTCAAGAGTTTAGCATTTGAGACCTATCAAGCTCATCGTTTAGGGTTAGATGTAAAAGATCACAATCAGCGTGCCCAAGCTGTTTATCGGTCCGCCGGTTTTGTGGTTGAGGGAATAATGCGAGAATGCTCAAAATCAGCTCAAGCAGATCACTATGATTCTCTTCTTTTGATGTCGATGCTACGGGCAGAGTATGAAGCGTTGCAGTCACAATCTGATCTCCAGGTGGGGAACTTGAACCTGAAAGGTAGTTAGATATTCATCACTAGTGACGTTGATATGACCTCCTAATCGTTGCACCAATTGCCGAACCAGCGCTAATCCTAAACCTGTTCCGGCTTGTGCCCAGGGATCCTGACGGGGAATTCGATAAAACTTTTCAAAAATTCGTTCCAGTTCGCTGGAGGGAATACTTGAGCCGGTATTACTTACCTTAAATTGAGTGATCAGAACAGGAATCGGATTTTCGATAGGTTGTGTGATGGGGGTGAGCGGGGGAGAACTCATCAGCAAGCTGTGTTGCTGAACCGCAATGATCAAATCGCCTCCGGTAGGGGTGTACTTACAGGCATTGTTGATTAATTCTGCCAAAATACGCTCCAGAAGTTGTGGGTCAGTAGTCAGGTTTGCTAAGTCAGCGGGGATGACAATTTCAAGATGGAGTTGTCGTTCCTGCAAACGTGGCCGAAACCCCCTTAACAAATCAGGCAGCCAATTCACTAGTGATAAGGATTCTATGTAGAGGGGAGTCTGACCAAATTCTAGGCGTTGTAAATCAAGGAGATTATTGATCAGGGCGATTTCACGCTCACACTCATCCTGTAAAATTTGAAGATAACGTTGTTGCTGCTTCCGTAAAGGAGTTTTTTGTAGCAAGAAAATGGCCATCTTTAGATTAGACATTGGAGTCCGTAATTCGTGGGAAACGGTGCTCAAAAATTCATCTTTTAGACGATCCAATCTCTCCATCTCTTGCATCTGAAGTTCTAATTGTCGATTGCGTTCCAACGCAATACGGTGATCTTCTGCTTGCTTTCGCTCGGTGATACAGCCTATTCGACGATTAGCTAGTACAGTAACAGCACTTGGTAAACCAGTTTCTGAATGATGCCTTCTCTACCAAATATAGTGCGATCTCTATCAGCTTTTCTATGCTTTCCATCCCCCTAGAAGGAAACAGTCGGA
>JANRIL010000048.1:0-137266 GCA_033764955.1 Cyanobacteriota bacterium
GCGAGAGTCGAGGTTGAGATGACAAAGGGGACAGGGAGTGACCAGACAATCCGCCCCTGCTTCTAAAGCGGCTTGAATATGCCGACCCGCCAATTGAAAAGATTGCTCAGGGGCATAGCTGGAAATCGGCCAGCCACAGCACTGAGTCCGTCCTGAATACTCAATGGCAGTGGATCCCAACGCTGAAAATATCTGTTCCAGACTGGAGGGGTTGTCGGCTCGATCAAATCGTTGAATATCGTAGGCTCGCAATAGATAACACCCATAAAAAGCAGCACATTTCAACCCTGCCAAAGAGCGCTTGACCTGTTGTTGCAGCCGTTCCAGACCATAATCTTGCACCAATACCCACAACAGATGCCGCACATCCCCAGTTCCCTGATAGGTCTCTTGGCAGCCACTTTCTTGACAGAGTTGATGAATGTGTTGCAGGTAGGGGGAGTTTTGTTGCTGAGCGAGTTTCAGTTTGTGGTTGACTCTCCCTAACACCCCTTGACAGGTGCTGCAATGGGTCAGCATCGGTAAACCTAACGATTCGGCCAGCGCTAAATTACGGGCATTCACCGTGTCTTCTAACAATGCTGACTCTTCTTTGAAGGTACCTGACCCACAACAACTGGCTTGTTTCAACTCGATCAGTTCAATGCCCAAGTAACGACTGATTAGATGGGTGGAGTCATACAACTCACGGCAAGCCCCCTGAGCCACACACCCAGGATAGTAGGCATAACGCAAGGCAAGATCCGTCTCAGGCATGGTTCTATACTGACAGCAACCTGTCTAGCCTATCCGGTTCTGCGGGTGTTGCGGCTGTTTACTGGGAATAGTCTGGAGTAGTCTATGGTGGCGCTGGGCTATATTTTTATCCCTACGTTTGTTGAGCAACGGGATCCGCAGGCGGGGCTGGGCTTGCAACAAGCGGGAGCTACCGAGGTTTATGAAGACTGGGGATCCCGCCTCTACCGGGATCATCTGGGGCAGCACCTAAAGGCAGGTACCCTGTCCTCCCTCTGGCTCTATCGCTTAGCTGACCTGGGCGATACCCTTAGCGAGATTCATCCGCTGATTCGGCAACTGCAACAAGCCGGGATCCCTCTACACCTGGTGCAACCGGATGGAACTGTGCTCATCCCCCAGGAGGCCGCCATGTGGACGGAATTGTTAGCTGAGCTACCCACCGCCCTACAACAACGCCGCCTTCTCCAGGTGCATCACCAAAAGCGCTTGGCGGCTACCCCTCCCCCCGGTGCCCCTCCCTATGGCTATCGCCGCGAAAAAGATCGCTATGTGTTAGACCGCCGCCAAGCCGCGATTGTCAAAGATTTTTTTGAGCATTTTTTGCTGCATGGCTCCCTACGGGAATCGGTGCGCTATTTGCACAAACTTCATGGCAAAAAGATTTCTGTGGCTACGGGGCGACGCTGGCTGAGTAACCCAGTCTATCGAGGAGATTTGGCCTATACCGATGGCGCAACGTTGCGGAATACCCATTCCCCTATCCTCTCCCGCCAGGAAGCTGCCCAGATTGATCGCTGGCTGAAGCGCAACCAAGGGATCCCCCGCCGCTCCGCCAGTGCCCCCCGATCGTTAGCGGGATTAGTCTTTTGCCAAACCTGCCAGCAGGGATTACGGATCATCCAGGTTACGCAACGACAAAAAACCAGCCAGTATCGCTATCTGCGCTGTCAAACCTGTCGCTACAGCTTGATCTACGAAACGGTTTTAGCGGAGGTGATCCGCCACATTTGCGAACAGTTACCCCAACGTAGCCAGGGCTTTGATCCTCTCCCCCTAGAAGCCGCTAAAAAAGCCATCGAAGCACAAATTAACAGAAATGATGAAAATCTTAAAGAACTCGCGCACCTGCAATCCCAAGGCTATCTAGACGAGGGATCCCTACAACAGCGTCGCTATCATCTGCAAACCGAAAACGCCCTGCTCGCCCAGAAATTAGAACAATTGCCCCCCAGCAATTTGCCAGAGATCGCCCAAACCCTCTCTATTCAACCTTTCTGGCATGATCTCAGCGAGGCCGAGCGCCGCCGCTATTTCCGCGAATTTATCCGTTTGGTGGAGGTGAATCCACAAGGAGAGGTCAAACTATCTTTTTTCTTTTGATCCTTGTTTTTAGATTAGGTTTAGAAAAAATTGTTAAATCAACCAAAAATAGCAAATTCAGTCGGATTTACGGCTTATGATCCAGTTTCAAGCTTCCTAAAAGCTGAGGATACTGCTAGCAAGCTTATTTACAAATCGTGATCATTTTCAATCGGGCAACCACCACCCATAATGCTGATTAGTTGGTGATGCCCATCTCTGGAGTATGCTCAGGAGCCTTGTTCAAAGGCTGTCTATCCCTAGCGGTCTCATCCTCAACCCAACCCTTTTGTCCTTTTGTTAAGGAGAACCTCCTGTGAAACTGGCTGTATACGGAAAAGGTGGCATTGGTAAATCCACCACAAGCTGCAATATTTCGGTGGCTCTCGCTCGACGGGGCATGAAGGTGTTGCAGATTGGTTGTGATCCCAAGCACGACAGCACGTTTACCCTGACAGGCTTTCTGATCCCGACGATCATCGATACGTTGCAATCCAAGGATTACCACTACGAGGATGTCTATCCTGAAGATGTGATCTACCACGGCTATGGCGGTGTGGATTGTGTGGAAGCAGGTGGACCTCCGGCGGGGGCAGGCTGCGGGGGCTATGTGGTTGGAGAAACCGTCAAGCTACTGAAGGAGTTGAATGCTTTTGACGAATACGACATCATCCTATTTGATGTGCTGGGGGATGTGGTCTGCGGTGGATTTGCGGCTCCCCTCAACTATGCCGACTATTGTCTGATCGTCACCGATAATGGCTTTGATGCTCTATTTGCCGCTAACCGGATCGCTGCCTCGGTGCGGGAAAAAGCGCGGACTCGTCGCCTCAGATTGGCTGGCTTGATCGGCAACCGCACCTCAAAGCGGGATTTGATCGACAAGTATGTCTCCACCGTCCCCATGCCCGTCATGGAAGTGCTGCCCCTGATCGAAGATATCCGCATCTCGCGGGTTAAGGGCAAATCGATTTTTGAGATGGCGGAAACGGATCCCGAATTGGAACCCGTCTGTCAGTATTACCTCAACATTGCCGATCAACTGCTCTCCCAACCGGAAGGCATTATTCCCCAGGATGCGGCTGACCGCGATCTATTCACCTTGTTGTCTGATTTTTACAGCACCGTCCCCTCCAGTGGACAAACCAGTGGACACGCGATGGCAGTAGCTTAAATCTAAGCAAGTGTGAGGGAGAGGGAGATATGCCTATTTTCCTAGCCGATCCATCGAATCCACTGCAAATAGGTGATTATCAATTTTTATATTCACCAGCAGCGTTGGGGAGATTTATCGCTGAAAAGGCTGAACAGGAATCTTGGCTATCGGTTTCATGGATAAAATCCCATTGCTTTCTCTGGGCGGAATCAGAATCGATCTTTTGGGATTTTGTGCATATTCTTGAACAGCTAGAGGAGGGCATAAAGTTTGAATATGATCACTATCAGGGTCATTTAATCATGAGTCTGATCCGGGCAAGGCATAGCTTCATGCAGCCTTTTCTGATGTGGTTAATTGCCCAAAAATCTAGCCAATACTCAGGACGACCTGAATTTAGTATTCAATACGAAGATTGGCCTGAACCTCTCACTCCTAATCTCGTGGTTTTATCTCTCGAACAAGAAGCCAGCTACGATTCAACCCAATACCCGTATCGAGGGATCCCTCCTTTAATCGTGGAGATTATCTCTCCGGGAGCGGCGAAGGATAATCTAGACTGGCTGGTGGGAGATAAGCCTAGCAAGTTGTCTGAATTTCAAAAAGCCGGGATCCAAGAATACTGGCTGATTGATGATCGATCTCGGCTATTCATGATCTATTCGGATCCAATGCTTGCTGAGAAAAGGGCATTGGCAGAACCGCTTAGGCTTTCTATTCAGCAAGAGCATATTCAATCAAACTTTTTGCCGGATTTCTCTATAGATCATCAGCAGTTTTGGAGTTTGTTTGATCAATTTTGTCAGAATCCAAGTTCCATTTTGCAATCCCCATCCTAGAACCCAATTTCTCTGAAATATCCATTATGACCTCATCTACCCTACCCACCCCCCAACTCAACTTTGAGTGTGAAACCGGAAACTATCATACTTTTTGTCCGATTAGCTGTGTAGCATGGCTTTATCAAAAAATTGAGGATAGTTTCTTCTTGGTGGTTGGCACCAAAACCTGCGGCTACTTTCTGCAAAATGCGATGGGGGTGATGATTTTTGCCGAACCCCGTTATGCGATGGCGGAACTGGAAGAAGGTGATATCAGTGCCAAACTGAATGACTACGAAGAACTGAAGCGTCTCTGCCTACAAATTAAGCGGGATCGCAACCCTAGTGTGATTGTTTGGATTGGTACTTGTACCACCGAAATCATCAAAATGGATCTGGAAGGGATCGCCCCCAAATTAGAAGGGGAGATCGGGATCCCGATCGTCGTAGCTCGTGCCAATGGTCTAGACTACGCCTTTACTCAGGGGGAAGATACGGTTTTGGCGGCCATGGCCGCCCGTTGTCCTGAAAAAGTCAAAGAAGAAGACAAACAAGAACGGGGTGGGCTATCTACTCTCTTTAACTTTGGCAAGAAAAAAGAGGAAATTGGTGAAGAAAGCGAGTTCAAAAAACATCCACCCCTGGTGATCTTTGGCTCCATTGCCGATCCGGTGGTGACACAACTCACCCTAGAACTCAAAAAACAAGGTATCAAAGTGTCCGGTTGGCTGCCCTCCAAACGCTATGGCGAGTTACCCCAGATTGAACCGGGTACTTTTGTGGTGGGGGTGAATCCCTTTTTGAGTCGGACAGCTACCACTTTAGTTCGCAAGAAAAAATGCAATTTGATTACGGCTCCCTTTCCCATTGGTCCGGATGGCACCCGCGCCTGGATCGAGACGATTGCCCAGGCTTTGGGAGTAACTCCGCTAGGGCTAGCCGAACGGGAAACGGAAATTTGGCAGAACCCACAGGTCAGGGCATACATCGATTTGCTCAAGGGCAAAAGTGTCTTCTTCATGGGGGATAATCTGCTGGAGATCTCGATGGCTCGTTTTTTGATTCGCTGTGGGATGACCGTGCAGGAAATCGGGATCCCTTATATGGACAAACGCTATCAAGCTGCCGAACTCGCCCTCTTGGAAAAAACCTGCGAGGAGATGGGCGTGCCCAAGCCAACGATTGTGGAAAAACCCGATAACTACAATCAAATTCAGCGCATCAACCAACTCAAGCCAGATTTGGTGATCACGGGCATGGCTCACGCCAATCCACTAGAAGCCCGTGGGGTGACGACCAAGTGGTCGGTGGAGTTTACCTTCGCCCAAATTCACGGCTTTACCAACACCAAAGATATTTTGGAACTCGCCACCCGTCCCCTGCGCCGCAACGCCAACCTCAAGGATCTGGGCTGGTCAAAGCTGGTTAAGGAGGAGGCCAGTGTGTAGGTCAATAGTCCATCCTCCCCAAAAATCTGAGGAAGATAAGGCTCTTGCCGCCAAAGAAATCTCAAGGTCTCTCCCCCTTGGGAGCTGAGTTATAGCGCAACTGGGCAAGGGATCCCTAGCAAACTTGCCCAGCTTTTTGTTGGATGGACGCCTTCGCTTTTGGACTTGGATCCCTAACAGTGCCCCTGTTTATGGGGGGAAAGCTTTGCGTGTCATTGTAGAACCAGATGGCATAACCGTTCATAACGCCTTTCTTGACCGAGGCTTCCAGCAATGAAATACCAATACTACTCTGATACTGACCGTCTTTATATCGAGCGTCTTGCTGAAGCTGGGGTGGAGAGTTATGAAATAGAGCCAGATATTGTTGTTGATCTCAATCGGTATGGAGAGATTATCGGCTTCGATGTGGATCACGCCTCCCAGCATCTCAAGACCCAGACGCCTCAAAAGCAAGATGTTGAGCAATTATTCAAATTTCTAGTTGAAATGGCCTCAATAAAACCGTGATCGAGTAGACTCAGTGCCGATCAGTTTGTGCATTTTTTGGACATAGCGGATCAACCATTGCCCCTCCTGAATGGATCCGTTGCGGTTTATGGGTTGAGGGGCGTTGGCTAAGCTGGTAGGATAGAAATTCTGTCTTGTCTGGATATCAGCCCTCATTTTCTCGATTTACCACAAGGAGTTGTTTAGCCCATGCCTCGCCCCTATGAAACCATGTTGATCGTGCGTCCTGATGTTGTGGATGAACCTCTGGCTCAACTGTTAAATGCTCAGAAAGAAATCCTACAAGAGGGAGGAGCCACCACAGTCGAGACCCAAATCAAGGGCAAGCGCCGTTTTACCTACGAAATGAAAGGGCATAAAGAAGGTCTCTACGTGTTGGTCAACTATCAAGCGGATCCGGCTGCCGTGCAGGTGTGGGAAAAAGGATTACGCCTCAATGAGACGATCCTACGTTTCATGACGTTGAATTTAGAGAAATAACAAAAAATCAGGCAATCGTCCTGACGGATCGGAAGTTCTGATCCTCCCACTTCAGTAGACAATCTCGCGGGGTTGGGTAGATAGTGGCTAGACTGACCGCTGTTGAATGATAAATTAGGAGGCAGAAGGCTATCCCTCTGGCGGAATCATCGCTCTGTGCTTGCCACCTTTATCCTTTCACTCAAGACAAGCCTATGAATTCTATCGTGTTAATGGCGGAGGTTCTGACTGAGCCGGAGCTTCGCTATACCCCCGACAACCTAGCGGTGGCTTCCCTCTTGGTCAGTTTTTTGGGTAATCGAGCCGACGAAGCCCCCTACCAAGTGCGGGTGGCTGCCTTTGGGGAGCTGGCTCAGCAGGTGGTAGACGCCTGTTCAGTGGGATCCCCGATCACGATTGAGGGGCAACTGCACATGAACCTTGTGGAGCGGGATGGTCGCAAAGAGAAACAGGCTGAGATTAACGCCCGCCGTATTTATCCCTTGTCTGCTCAACCTTTACCCCCACTAGTAGGCAGCCCTCCCGCTAGCTTGCCAGTCAGTCCTCCGCAACCTGACTCGACCCCTCCTCCTGCGCGATCCACCCCCAGCAAGCCCGCCTCTGTTGATTATGATGACTTACCCTTTTGATCGGGATCCGCCGGCATGAGGGATGCAAGACTTCCTCTGACACCTTCTCTAGAAATTTTGGGCTACTCGCGGCAGGGGAGACCCATTGAGTTGTGGCAGCTTACCACTGGATCCCCTCAGCTACTGCTGTTAGGTGGGGTGCATGGGGATGAAGTAGAAGCCTATCAACTTTTAGATCGCTGGGTGGCCACTGGAGTATGGGCTAACTTGCAGGGCAAAGCCAGCTTATGGGTGATTCCACGGGTCAATCCTGACGGCTGTTGGGTGGGTGAACGGGTCAATGCCAACGGTGTTGATTTGAACCGCAATATGGCTACCCGTGATTGGTCGGCGCAAATCCTCAATCCCCGCTATCCCCCTGGCTCTGCTGCCAATTCCGAGCCGGAGACCCAAATTTTAGCGGCTTGCATCGAACGGTTGGCTCCCCACTTCATCCTTTCTCTCCATGCCTGTCAACAGGATGCCTGTGTCAACTTTAATGGCCCTTGCCGGAGGGCTGCCGAGGTGATGTCTACCCATAATCGCCTGCCTGTCACCGATGACATAGGCTATCCTACCCCTGGTTCACTGGGTACCTGGGCAGGCTGGGAGCGGGGGATCCCCACCATCACCCTAGAAATTTTGCGGGGAACTCCGCCCGAACAGGTTTGGCAAGAAGAGAGCCTAGCCCTACTAGAAACGTTACGATTTGCGGCGGAGCAACCCACCTTAGGCTAACTCAAACGGCGAGATAGGAATGAGGATACCTACCTTTTTCTCGCCCAAAGCCTGAGACCGATCAACGGAAGCAAAATAGCCTTAATTAAACCTGTAGAAATCTTGAAAATCGGTGTTTATTGCAACAAAGTTCTGGATAATGAGCGTTAATTTACGTCAAGATTGCCAGACTCTCGCTGTTTCTTACAGGTTACAAACTCTTCATGGATAACGCGGCTCTTGGATCCCCAGAATTATGTACCCATCTGCCCCAGGCACTCTCCCCCCTCTATGAGATTGCCCGCAACTACTGGTGGACTTGGCACCCCGATCACTTGACGATTTTTCGGGAGATGGATCCCGCCCTCTGGGATCGCTCCTCCCACAATCCGGTGCGGATGTTACAGGAAGTCTCCTATCTGCGGTTGGCGGCTTTGGCGACGGATGTCAATTATCTCGCCACGCTAGAGCGGATGACGGAAGATTTTCGCCACTATTTGGCCTGCCAAGATACCTGGGCTGAGCGGAGTCTGCGTCATTATGATCGGCAAAAGCCGATTGCCTATTTTTGTGCCGAATATGGTTTGCATGAGTCCTTGCCCACCTATTCCGGTGGGTTGGGCATGTTAGCCGCTGATCACCTCAAATCCGCTTCCGATCTTGGGATCCCCTTAGTGGCAGTGGGCATTCTCTATCGCCAGGGCTATTTTCAACAACGCTTGGATAGTCAGGGCTGGCAAGGAGAAATCTATGAAGACTCCGACTTCAGCAATTTACCTGTGACGCTGGTGACCCAGGCTGATGGATCCCCCCTCTTGGTGGAAATGAAAATTGGTCAACGCCTTGTCAAAGCCTGCGCCTGGAAAGTGGCGGTGGGGCGGGTCACCCTCTATCTGCTCGATACCAACCTGGAGGAGAACGATCCCATTGATCGGTGGATTACCGCCCACCTCTACGGGGGCAGTACCGATACACGGATTGCTCAAGAAATTGTCCTGGGAATTGGTGGGGTACGGCTGTTGCGGCAGTTGGGCTTGGATCCCTCCGTCTATCACATGAACGAAGGGCACGCGGCTTTTCTCACCTTGGAGCTGCTGCGGGAAGAAATCGCGCAGGGGAAAGCCTTTCTCGATGCAGAACCGAAGGTACGCGAAAAATGTATTTTTACCACCCATACTCCAGTTCCAGCGGGACACGATGCCTTTAGCCCCGATGAGATGGATACCTTCTTTTCCTCCTATTGGCCGCAACTGGGTCTGACACGGGAGCAGTTCCTCACCTTAGGGGCACGTCGCACTGGGGATCCCTGGGAACGCTTTAATATGACCGTGCTGGCGTTGCGCTACGCTCGTATGGCTAATGGGGTGAGTCAGTTGCACGGGCGGGTTTCCCGCGAAATGTGGCATGTCCTCTATCCGCAAAAAGAAGTGAAGGAGGTACCGATTGGCTCGATTACCAACGGTGTTCATGCCCGCACCTGGATTTCTCCCTTGTTTTGGAATCTTTATAACCGTTATCTTGGCTCCGACTGGGCGGACAAAATGTCGGATCCCGCCACCTGGGCTAAGGTGGATCAAATTCCCGATCACGAGTTGTGGCAAGCAAAGACAGCTTTACGGGAACGGCTAGTCTCTTTTGTTCGCCATCGCACTATTCGCTCCCGCCGCAATCGCGGGGAGTCTAATGAGCGAGTTCATGCCGTGGCTCATCTATTAGATCCGCAGATTTTGACGATTGGGTTTGCGCGCCGCTTCAGCACCTATAAGCGGGGAGATCTGATTTTGCGGGATCTGGAACGGATCACTACCATCTTTAGCAACCTGGATCGCCCCGTACAGATTATTTTTGCGGGCAAAGCGCATCCCCGTGACGAGGGAGGCAAACGGCTGATTCAACGGGTGGTGGAATGGTCTAATCATCCCGTGGTGGGTAACCGTGTCGCCTTTATTGAAAACTACGACGCCTATGTGGGGCGTAATTTGGTGCAAGGGGTAGATGTGTGGTTAAATAACCCCCGTCGTCCCCTGGAGGCCTCTGGGACATCAGGACAGAAAGTGGGCTTTAGTGGAGGACTCAATCTTTCGGTTTTGGATGGCTGGTGGCCGGAGGGCTATAACGGTAGCAATGGCTGGGCAATTGGCCAAGAGATCGATGGCATTGATCCGTCCCTCCAGGATGATTTGGATGCCACTTCTCTCTACGATCTGCTGGAAAATGAGGTCATTCCCCTTTTCTATGACCAGGACGAATTCGGGATCCCGCATCGTTGGATTGCCCGCGTCAAGGAAGCGATTTGCACCCTCAATCCTGTTTTCAATACGGATCGGATGGTGGCAGAATATGCCCTCAGCATGTACGAGCCGAGGGAGGAACTAGGGGAAATTCGACCTGTATTGGCTTTAAGCAAAGGGTAGTGGGGGGATCCCTTTAACGGGGGGGATAGTTAATCTCTCTGCCCATGACTTTTAGACTAGTCAGCAACAAGAAAACCTGCTTTTTTGATGATGATCCTCACTGCTAGTCAGTGGGGGTTTTTTCAGGATATCTCTGTTCTATTCTATCGTTATGCCACTCGCCGCATTCCTGCCCCAATCGGGTCAAATTGTGGGTTAAAGCGGGTGGCATGGTTAAAATAAGCGCCCCGCAGGTTCGCCCCCTCCAAGATCGCCCCCTCTAGGTTCGCCCCCCACAGATCCGCTCCGCTTAGGTTGGCAGCGGTCAGGTTGGCCTCCCGCAGATCCGCCTGTCGCAAAACCGCTGAACTCAGTTTTGAACGAAGCAGCATGGTTTTTCGCAGATCACAGCCCCAGAGGTTGCTCCCCATCAAACGGGCTTCCGTCAGATTAGCCCTAGACATGTTGGCGGAACGCAGGTCAGCTCGGCTGAGGTTGGCTTTTCGCAAATCTGCCTCTCGCAAATAGGCTTCGTTGAGATTAGACTCCCGTAGGTCGGCTTCTCGTAGATCGGCGTGGCTGAGATTAACCCCAATCAAATCACTGACCCGCAGGTTGGCTAGCCGCAGATGGGCACCCACAAAGTCTCGCTCGCCTGCCACATATTGTTTTAGTAGTTCGGGGGCGTTATTCACTGAAGCGTTGAGTTGCAGCATGGCCTAACCCCTATGGATACAAGGATCCCGATATCTCACTCTGACCGCTGTAACAAGGCATTCGGTAGAGCAAATATACGGAAATTCCCCCTTCTGAATCGGCTTGCTCTGGCGGGATCCTTATCCGCAAGAATACGGGAATGACCATCCGCCATCCTACCTGAGCAACAATACATAGAGCGGAACATTCTAAAGATTACTAAACAACCGTTCACGCAAAACGGAGCTGAGGCGAGGAGCGCAGATGGCAGGAACATGGCAGTGGCAGCAACAGGGGCTAACCTGTAGCCTTTTGGCCGACTGGCCCCATTGGTTTGGCAGCAAACTGAGTTATCCGGCTCTGCCTGCTCAACTGGTCAGCCATTGGCGGCAGGATCCCGCCTCCGCTATTTGGGTTCATCAGGTGCATGGCAACCACTACCTTGCCTCCGATCAGGTCATAGCCATGGCTGAACAACCCCAAGCGGATGCCCTTGTCGCCCATCCGTCTTCCTCCCACTCGGTTTGGGTTTCCACCGCCGATTGTGTGCCCATTTTGCTGGCCTCCCCTACGGGTTTAGTGGCGGCGGTTCACGCCGGCTGGCGGGGTACGGCAGCCCAGATCCTCGGGCAAGTCATCCAGGCTTTTGTTGAACAGGGATCCCCCCTCCACTCCCTACGGGCTGCCCTTGGTCCGGCCATTTCTGGGGAGGTGTATCAAGTCTCGCAGGAGGTGGCCGATCAGGTATTGCAGACGATCCCGTCAACTTTGCATAGCCACGTACTCTATCCAGATCCCAACCCTGGCAAAGTCTGCCTGGATGTGCGGCAGGTGAACCGTCTGCAACTGATCGCATCGGGGATCCCTGCTGAGCAGATCAGTCTGGCTCCCTATTGTACCCTCCGCCACTCCGACTATTTTTTCTCCTATCGCCGTCAGGGATCCCTGCGTTCTGGCCCCAATTCTCTCCCGACTGTGCAGTGGTCAGGCATCGGCTTCTTTCCTGAAAAGGGTTGATTGTGAAAAGGGCTGAAGCGGGTGGGTCAGGATAGCTCTCCGGCTAGATCGCTCAGGTTAATCAGCGATCTGGCTCAGGAGTTGGGTGGCTGCGATCCGTCATCCTAAGAACAGCCAAACGTTAAGAGTTGGCACGGATGTATTGATCAACCATGAGCGGGTGGGATGGGTGAGATGGTGGCGACAAGCGAGCAAGCAAGCAGTGAGATAGCAACCAGTCAGCAGGGAGCAAGGGAGATGGTGAGCGAAGTCGAGTTGCGCTTAACGGCTGAACATCTGGCGGAATTAACTCCTGCCCAACGGTCTCAATTTTGGTCGGCGCTTTCCAAACTGTGGCATGACCATAAGCTCCCTCAAGCTCCCCCCCAATTTCGCCCCCACTTGGCTCACTGTGCGGCGGTGGCTGCCGATTTAGCCTATCTGGAAGAGTTAGATCCCGATGCCGAGCGAACCCTAGCGGATACGGCGCGGTGGTTAATCTATCAATGGGATCGCTTAGTGCTGTTGCGCTTCTAATCCTGGTGGGCATCCCTGACCCTGACGAGTCCAGCCCTAAGTACGTCGATACGCTACGGATCCCTCAGCCAAGGCATTCATCAATGTTTCTAGGGCATCCAGGTCAGAGGCAGACAGAGGAGGCTGGCTTAACAAATTTAATATCCTAATCTCTTGAGCTTCAGTGATAACCTTTTGGGCAAGGATATCGGAGACAATCTCTGCTATGGTCAGCACCATAGGCTTTCAGGGGCTAGCTTGCATTATTCGTAACATAAGCCAAAGGGGGAGCAAGGCTGGCTCGCTTTCTGCCCAGGAACTCTCTTCATCCGCTGAAACTAGCAGAGAGTTCTTCCCTCCTCAGGTCTAATTCCGTAATCTTACTG
Source organism: Cyanobacteriota bacterium (assembly GCA_033764955.1). GTDB lineage: Bacteria > Cyanobacteriota > Cyanobacteriia > Thermostichales > Thermostichaceae > JANRIL01. Next base: position 12,825 of record JANRIL010000048.1, read on the forward strand.
ACTGCTTTGGGCTGGACTGCCTACTCCTGATACCTACTTACGTCGAATCCATACCTCCGTAAATGCTTGATTCATCCCCCTCACCCCCTGCTTTCTCCCAGATCCTACGGGATCCCACTTCTTGTCACCTATCTCTCATGCCGCTATACCGAATTTTGGTGTGCAACCCCGATCACGTAGAAAGTCAACTGCACACTCTGGCTCATCTGCTGGGTGGATCAGCGGAGAAAAGCCGCTATTATCCCCTCACCTCCGCCACCCTCGACTACAGCCTTGCCCTCGATCCGATGCTCAGCCGCCTTCCCCTCTCCCGCCCTACTCTGGTCAGTTTGCTTGAGCACAACCGCAGTGTCTTTTTGCTAGAGATCGTCACTGATCAACCTCCCTCTGATCCTTCCCCAAATGGGTCTTTCCTCTCGTAGCCCCTCCAGAGCTATTGCTGAATCTCAATGTTTAACTGGGATCCCTACCCCACTCTGCCGTGCCGTCAGTGGGACAGCACCGCTTTTCTTGGCTCAATGGGGAGAAGCTCAAGAAATATATTGTTAATTAACGGTTAGCCACTCCTCCTTAACAAAAAGCTATCAGTCTAATTAAAAATATTGATTTTTGTCTATGAGTCTCAGGGGATATTATTAACTTGTGCTTGATCAATGGCTGCTGAATCCATAGATAGTTAACTCTACTCAGGATGCCTTATCTAAGTACGTCGAAATACCTATGGAGAGTTAGTTGCCCACCATTATAGAAGCTATTTTTTAGGGTCTTGGCTAGCCATTAACTCTCTTCACAAATAGAGCTTGAATAGAGCTTTTTGGGTTGTTGAACGTGAGTCCCGTTCTGGAAATAGCTGCCGATAAGATGGGGTATAACCACCATTGGCATCGGAGATGGCTTGTCCTAACGAAATTTCGATGTTTTGTGATGTTCTATCTGGAGAAATACCATGCCCATTGCTGTTGGAATGATCGAAACAAAGGGGTTTCCTGCTGTGGTGGAAGCCGCTGATGCGATGGTGAAAGCCGCCCGTGTGACCCTAGTGGGCTACGAAAAAATCGGGAGCGGTCGCGTCACTGTGATTGTGCGGGGGGATGTTTCAGAGGTGCAAGCCTCGGTAGCAGCGGGCGTAGAGTCTGCCAAGCGAGTAAATGGGGGAGAAATTTTATCCACTCATATTATTGCTCGTCCCCACGAAAACCTAGAGTTTGTTTTGCCGATTCGTTATACCGAAGCTGTTGAACAATTCCGCAGCTAACGGGTGTTGTAAATGATCATGGCAGATAGCTAAGCGATCTTGCTAACTCAGCAGCTAAGCAAAGTCAGCGTTCAGGGATCCCTCTCAACGGCTTGAAGCTGCTCGACTAACACTAATGTTGTGGATAAATGGGATCCCTGAGAGAGGATATTGATCCATCGTGCACCCCGCATGAACTCAACATCCCTCACCCTCATGAAGAATTTGTTTTTGACTTAGGAGCGATCACGATGGCAATTGCAGTGGGCATGATTGAAACCCTAGGGTTTCCGGCGGTGGTGGAAGCCGCTGACGCGATGGTAAAAGCAGCTCGCGTTACCTTGGTGGGCTACGAAAAGATCAGTAGCGGTCGCGTGACCGTGATTGTGCGGGGGGATGTCTCGGAGGTGCAAGCTTCTGTGGCCGCCGGCATTGACTCCGTTAAGCGGGTGAATGGGGGGCAACTGTTGTCCTGGCACATCATTGCCCGTCCCCACGAAAACTTGGAGTATGTCCTGCCGATTCGCTATACGGAAGATGTGGCGCAATTCCGTGAAAGCGTCAACGCAATCCGTCCGTTTAACCGACCCTAATGCGGATCGGGATTGTCCGTGGCACGGTGGTGAGCACCCAAAAAGACCCCAGTCTGACCGGAGTCAAGTTTTTGCTGGTGCAATATCTGGATCAGGAGGGGCAACCCACCCCGGATCACGAGGTGGCAGCAGATCCAGTGGGTGCCGGTATCGAAGAGTGGGTCTTGGTCAGTCGTGGCAGTGCCGCCCGTCAGCCCCAAGGCAATGACAAACGCCCTCTCGATGCAGTGGTGATAGCCATCATTGATACCGTCAGTCTGGGTGGGGGATCCCTTTACAGTAAGCGGGATCAGTTTCGCTAGTTCAGAGCCTGCCCCTCGTTTTCCCCCATAGCCTGCCTCATTTGTCGTGGATCCCCCTCACCCTTGGATCCTTAAAAGTTGTCTGTAATTCCCCTAGATAAATCCCTCTAGAATCCGCCCAATTTTAGCGCTGCTGTTGTTGGAGAACCCTGTTTATGGCTGTGGATAGCCGTCCTGCCCCCCCCACCCCTTGGTCTCATGATCTGGCCGAACCGCAAATTCATGAGACGGCTTATGTTCACTCGTTTTCTAACATTATTGGGGATGTTTACATTGGCCCAAATGTGCTGATTGCTCCGGGCACCTCGATTCGGGCGGACGAGGGACATCCCTTTCACATTGGGGGTGGCACCAACGTTCAGGATGGCGTGGTCATTCATGGTCTTGAGCAAGGGCGAGTCAAGGGAGATGACCAGGAACAATACTCAGTCTGGATCGGCAGCGATACCTCAATTGCCCACATGGCACTGATTCATGGCCCAGCCTATGTCGGCGATGACTGTTTTATTGGGTTTCGCTCCACAGTTTTTAACGCCAGGGTGGGCAAGGGCTGCATCGTCATGATGCATGTTTTGATCCAAGATGTGGAAATTCCCCCCGGCAAATATATTGCCTCTGGAACCATCATTACCAACCAAGAGGAGGCCGATCGTCTCCCCGACGTGCAAGACAGTGATGCTCAATTTGCCGAGCATGTGGTTCGCATCAACGATGCCCTACGACAGGGCTATCACTGTGCCAAAGATCTGGTCTGCATCACCCCGATTCGCAATGAGCTTCAGCAAGCTTCTTCAGGACACCCGCAGGTAAGTTCTATGAATTATCCTTCCAATGGTAACGGCAACACCCACGCTTCCGGTTTAAGTGGTGAGGTTCGGGAACAAATTCGTCAGCTTTTGGCGCAGGGCTATCGCATCGGCACCGAACATGCCGATGAGCGGCGTTTCCGCACCAGTTCGTGGAAGAGTGGGGCAGCCATTTCCGGTCATCGTGAGGCGGAGGTGATCGGGGCACTGCAATCAGCTCTCTCGGAATATGCGGGAGAGTATGTGCGCTTGATCGGCATCGATCCCAAAGCCAAGCGGCGGGTGCTGGAGCAAATCATTCAATCCCCAGGGGATCCCCCCCCCAACACTTCTGGCGTCGTGGAGTTTTCCCTGGCTCCCTCTCCTCCGGCGGCTCCCGTCCGATCCTCTGGCGCAGCGGCAGCAAGTGGCGCAACCTGGACGGAGCAAGTGGCGCATTTGTTAAACCAAGGGTATCGGGTTGGCTTAGAATACGCCGATGAACGGCACTTCCGCCGCAGTTCTTGGCAGAGTGTGTCCGGCATCCCCAGCCAGGGAGCTAACCCAGTGATTGCAGCCATTCAGGGTGTTTTGGCGGATCAACAGGGATCCTACGTGCGGTTGATCGGCATCGACTCCCAGCGCAAGCAGCGGGTCTTGGAACAAATCATTCAAACCCCCGCTGGAGCAGTGCAGACAACGGTCTCCAGTAAAGTCGGGATGCCGACAGCTCCCTCAGGCAGCACTGGTGGGACAAGCAGCAGTGGATTGGCCGATCAGGTGCAACGTTTGCTGGCTCAGGGCTATCGGATTGGCCTGGAATACGCCGATGAGCGGCATTTCCGCACCAGTTCCTGGAAGAGTGCCCCCATTATCTCCTCAGATCGCGTCGCAGATATTTTAGGGGGGATCCAGGCTCTCCTCGCCGAACACAGCGGGGAGTACGTGCGGCTGATTGGGATTGATCCGAAGGCCAAGCGGCGAGTTTTAGAACAAACCCTGCAAACCCCCAGTGGGGCGGCGGCGGTGGCTAGCGGGGGATCCAGTGCCCCCTCCTCCGACCCTGCTCCTTTTGCCAGTAGTTCCAGTTTTGCTGCCGCCAGTGCTGCTAGTCTGCCGCCGGCGGTGATCAGCCAAGTTCAACAACTGTTAGCGCAGGGCTACCGCATCGGCACCGAACACGCCAACGAACGACGTTTCCGCACGAGTTCCTGGACAAGCTGTGCGCCGATTGAGTCCACTCGTGAACCAGAAGTGTTGGCCGCCTTAGCCGCTTGTTTGGCGGAACACCAAGGGGAATATGTACGGCTATTGGGCATTGATACCAAAGCCAAGCGACGGGTGCTGGAGCAGGTGATTCAAACCCCCAGTCGCTAACGGCTTGTTGATCGGCTGTTTTCCCCACCCTATCTGACCGAAGATCTCGCAAAACTTTCATACCTATCCTTTGCCAGATCGATGCTTAGCTCGGAGCCTTCCATGTCCATGTATCTGCCCGCATCCGATCCGTTGAGTGATTCCTGTTACTTCATGAGCGGTGATGTACGGATTGCCCCCGGTGTTGGCATTGCCCCTGGTGTGTTGTTGCAGGCGGATCCCGATAGTTACATCGAGATTGCGGCTGGGGTCTGCATTGGGATGGGATCCATTCTGCACGCCCATGCCGGATCCTTAGTCATTGAGGGCGGTGCAACTTTAGGCACCGGGGTTCTCTTGATTGGCCGTGGTCATGTGGGATCCCATGCTTGCATTGGTTCCTCCTCAACCATCTGGAATGCTTCGGTGTTACCCGCCCAGGTTGTCCCCCCCGGTTCGATGGTCGGGGATGGCAGCCGTCCTAGCCCTGAAACGAGTACGGATCCCCCGGCTAAGCCTCTGCCCGTCTCTCCCGTTGCCCAAGTGGAGCGGATCTCCAACGACCCCCCTCCACCCGCCCCCAAATCTACCTCCCATGTGTTAGGACAGGCACAGTTGAATCGGTTACTCTCCAAAATCTACCCCTTCCGTCAGCAACTCGGGCTGAACGAACAGGATGGGATCCCCGATCTCTGAGGAACCGACCCAGACATTCCTTTTTGGAACAGGTAAGCGGACATGGAAACTTCCCTAGGCTTAATCGAAACCCGAAGCTTTCCGGTCATCGTCAGAATTGCGGACGTCATGCTCAAATCCTCTGGGGTAAGCCTGATTGGATTCGAGAAAATCTCCGGTGGCCACTGTACCGCCGTGGTGCGGGGGGGCGTAGCGGATGTACGAATTGCCATTGAAGAAGGGATTGAGGTTGCCAAACGGGAATTTGACCTGCCCATCTCCTCGTTGGTCATCCCGCGCCCCCTAGCCAACCTGGAAGCCGTCTTGCCCATCAGCAACCGCCTCTCCGATCTGGCTCAAGTGCGAGGATACAGCCGCGTCAGCAGACAGGCGGTAGGGCTGTTGGAAACCCGTGGCTTTCCGGCGATGGTGGGGGGATGTGACATCATGCTCAAAACCGCCGAGGTGGATCTGGTGGCCTACGAAACCATCGGCGATGGTCTATGCACGGCGGTGATTCGCGGTTCGGTGGCGAATGTCGGGATTGCTATTGAAGCGGGTATGTATGAAGCCACCCGCATCGGAGAACTGCACGCGGTGGCGATCATTCCCCGTCCCCTCGAGGATCTGGAGCAAGCGCTACCCGTCGCCAGTTGCTTTATTGCGGCTCCAGTGGCTCTGCCAATCGCTATTCCTCAGGCGACAACCCAGGAGGTGCGGCGTTCCGAGGCGGAAGGGATCCCGGTCTATATCGAAGAGCGCCCTTAACCCTGAGAATTAACGCTGGTAGTCCTATTCCAGTAATGGCTATGAAATAGGAAGGTAGGCTACAGACCTAGCTTATTGAGAATAGGCAGATGGAATGGGGGTTATAGGCTTCGTTCATTCTCAATAAGCATCCTGATGAATTTATCAGCATTACCTCTAGGGCACTACCCACTCACAGACCTTTTAGGGATAGTCATTGCTGAGTGTAGGGGGATTTAGAGCAAGGATCAGCGATTACAGTCGAACCGAGCCGTATCCGTATTCGCCGTTTGCCGTTGGTGCCAGATGTCCAACAATTCGTTTGGAGCGGACTGGTGAAAGATCCTGGTGTTGAGTTCAAGGTTCTTTGCAGCCGCACACCTTCAGCGTTATCGAATTGATAACAGACTCCAGACTTGCCAGACTAAATGAACCCGAAAATTCGGGATCCCTCGGTCATGATGAAAACAGGAAGCCTCCTGGATCCCTCCCCATGTACCACCCTACCGCCCTTGCCGATACAATTGCGGCGATTGCCACCGCCGTAGTGCCCGCCCAAGGCAGCATTGGGATTGTCCGCCTATCCGGTAGCCAAGCCCTGCCGATTGCCCAACAGGTTTTTCTTCCCCAGGGATCCCCAATTTGGCAAAGTCACCGTGTGATCTATGGCTGGATTCGAGATAGCCAGGGACGGCGGATTGACGAAGCTCTTTTGATTTGGATGCAGGCTCCCCGCTCCTACACCCGTGAAGATGTCGTGGAGTTGCACTGCCACGGGGGAATCATGGCCGTACAGGGGACGCTTCAGGCTTGCCTAGCCCACGGATGCCGACTGGCTCAGCCGGGAGAATTTACTCTACGGGCTTTTTTGCATGGACGCTTGGATCTGACCCAGGCGGAGAGCATCCACGATTTGATTGGATCGGCTTCTCCGCAGGCGGCTGAGATGGCGGTAGCGGGCTTACAGGGGAAATTAGCCCAACCGATTCGGCAACTGCGCCAAAGGGCAATTGGGTTGCTGGCGGAGATCGAAGCCCGTATTGACTTTGCCGAGGATCTACCTCCTCTGGATATCTCAGCTTGGTGGGCGCAACTTGAGGAGATACAAGCGGAAATTAGACAGCTTTTGGCCACCGCCCCCCACGGAGAGCTGCTGCGAACAGGACTCAAGGTGGCGATTGTGGGTCGCCCCAATGTGGGCAAATCTAGCCTCCTCAATGCCTGGAGCGGTCAAGATCGGGCAATTGTTACCGATCTACCGGGTACAACCCGTGATGTGGTGGAATCCCAGCTCGTTGTGCACGGGATCCCGGTGCAACTGCTGGATACTGCCGGCATCCGCGCTAGCTCAGATCCGGTGGAACGGCTGGGGGTGGAACGCAGCCAACGGCTGGCTCAAACCGCTGATCTGTTGATTTTTGTGGTGGAGGCACCCACTGGCTGGACGGAGGATGATCAAACCATTTTTGCCACGATCCAAGCCCGTCCCTTGCTGGTTGTGGTCAACAAGGTGGATCAAGTTCCTCTTGATCAGGTGGTGCTACCGCAGGGGATCCCCCCGCCCATCGGGGCGATAGCGTCGCAGGGCATTGGCATTAGGGAGTTAGAAACTGCTATTCAGGAGATGGCCTATCAGGGAAAGATTGCGCCCACGGATAAATCGGTCACCATCAACCAACGGCATCAAGCCATCTTGTTCCGTGCTCAAGCCAGCCTGCAACAGGTGGAGGAGGCTATTCAGCAGGATCTTCCTTTTGATTTTTGGACGATTGATCTACGGACTGCTATTCACGCCCTCGGCGAAATCACCGGAGATGAGGTGAATGAGTCGGTTTTGGATCACATTTTTAGTCGGTTTTGTATCGGGAAATAGGCTATGGCCGCCCCCGCCCAGGCAGCGCGGCAAAAATCTGCCATGCTAGCAGGAGTCTTGCTTGTGTTTGACGGGGTTTATGTCCACCTCTTCCTCCGATCGGCCCACCGCTGCCACCCCGGATCCGGCTCACGATTGGGATCCCTTACGCATCGACCGCCAACTCTTGACGCCGATGATGCAGCATTACCTCGATCTGAAGCGGCAATATCCCCACGCCATTTTGATGTATCGCCTGGGGGATTTCTACGAGACGTTTTTTCAAGATGCCTATACCGTCTCGCGGGAACTGGAGCTGACCCTAACGGGGCGGGAGGCGGGGGCGGTGGGGCGAGTGCCGATGGCGGGAGTGCCTCACCATGCCTTTGAGCGCTACGGATCCCAACTGGTGGCGAAGGGCTATGCAATTGCTGTCTGTGACCAGATGGAACCCGCTGACCAAGCCAAAGGATTAGTGCGGCGAGAAGTGACACGGGTGATCACCCCCGGCACGGTTTTGGAAGAGGGGTTATTGTCCGCCCAGCAGAATAACTATCTGGTTGCCCTGGTTCTCCTCCCCCAGAACCCTACCTCCCCCAACGCCCTAGAATGGGGACTGGCCTACACCGACATTTCCACCGGGGAATTTGGGCTAACCCAACAGTGCCAACAGGATCGGTTGATCCAAGAACTGACCCGCCTCAATCCCTCCGAGATTCTGCTGCCCGTGGATGAAGTCACCCACCTGCGGCTGTTGCGCCCCCACGAAAAGGGATCCCCTCTGCCCGCCGATCTGCCCGATCACTTTGGCTATACCCTCTGCCGCCAACAACCCTTTGCCCTCAGCGAAGCCCGTACCACCCTTCTGCAAACCTTTCGCCTGCGCTCCCTAGAGGGATTGGGGTGTAGCGGGATGCCCTTAGGGGTGCGGGCGGCGGGGGGATTGCTGACCTATCTGGGGGAAACCCAAAAAGGGATGGATCTACACCTGCAACTGCCCCACGCCTATCAACTCACTGATTATTTAATTTTGGATCCCGCCACCCGCCGCAATCTGGAACTCACCCAAACGGTGCGGGATGGCACCCTCCAGGGATCCCTGCTCTGGGCGCTGGATCGCACCCAAACGGCGATGGGGGGACGCGCCCTCCGCCGCTGGCTGTTACAACCGCTTTTGGATCCCACACCGATTCGGCAACGGCAGGCGGCTGTGGCGGAACTGGCAGGCAACGGGGAACGGCGCAGTCAACTGCAAAAGCTCTTGGAAGCGGTGTATGACCTAGAACGGCTGGCCGGACGCGCCGGATCGGGAACCGCCAATGCCCGCGATCTGTTAGGGCTGGGATTATCGCTGGCCAAATTGCCGCGGCTTGCCCAGATCTTGAGTGACGCTACTTCAGATCTGTTGCAACCCCTGCAAGAGGTGGATCCGCAACTGGAGCAACTGAGTCAGATCATTCAACAAACTCTTGTCCCTACTCCCCCCCTCATCGTCACAGAAGGGGGATTGATTCAGGCAGGGGTGGATAAGGCATTGGATCACCTGCGCCAGCAAGTGGAACAGGATCGGCAATGGATTGCCAATCTGGAAAAAATCGAACGACAACGCACACAAATTTCGACGTTAAAAGTAGGCTTTACCAAAGCTTTTGGTTATTATTTGAGCATTAGTCGGGCAAAAGCAGGACAAGTACCAGACGATTATATTCGCAAGCAAACTCTCACCAACGAAGAGCGCTACATCACTCCCGAATTGAAAGAACGAGAAGCCCGTATCCTCAATGCTCAAACCGATCTCAATCAACGGGAGTACGAAGTCTTTTTGCAATTGCGTCAAAACGTGGGATCCCACGCCGACCAAATCCGTATGATTGCCCAATCGATTGCAACAATTGATGTGTTAGCAGGCTTAGCAGAAGTAGCTGTTTATCGTCAGTATTGCTGTCCTGAGATCACGACCGATCGCACCCTCAATATCGTCAATGGACGACATCCTGTAGTCGAACAATCTCTGCCAACGGGTTTATTTGTCCCCAATTCAGTTACCTTAGGAACCCCACAATCCGCAGACTTGATGGTCTTAACCGGTCCCAATATGTCTGGCAAATCTACTTATATTCGGCAAATCGGGCTGATCCAAATTATGGCGCAGATGGGCAGTTATGTTCCTGCCAAGTTTGCCGAACTGGGTATTTGTGATCGCGTGTTTACCAGGGTGGGAGCTGTGGATGATTTAGCTACAGGGCAGTCAACCTTTATGGTTGAGATGAATGAAACTGCCAATATTTTGCATCATGCTACCTCTCGATCCTTAGTTCTATTGGATGAGATTGGGCGTGGTACGGCTACCTTTGATGGCCTTTCGATTGCCTGGTCTGTGGCTGAATATCTAGCCCAACAGATTCAAAGTCGTACTATTTTTGCCACCCACTATCATGAGATGAATCAACTGGCAGCAATCCTCCCCAATGTGGTGAACTGTCAGGTGGTTGTTAAAGAGATTGAGGATGACATTGTGTTTTTACATCAGGTACAAATGGGGGGATCCGACCGCTCCTATGGCATCGAAGTGGGGCGCATGGCCGGATTACCCCCTCTGGTGATTGAGCGGGCGCGCCAAGTGCTGAAACAAGTCGAGAAGCATAGTCGCATTGCTCTGGGATTACGCTCTCCAATCCTCTCCCACTCCAGCCAGGAGGGGATCCCTGCTCCTGCCGATCAATTGGGTTTGTTTGGTGATCATCAAGGCTAGTGCCTAAGCGATGAATAGCTGGTAGAAAATTTCTGGATAGACAAGACGCTGTTTTTCAGATCACCCCTTTGACTCCCCACACCACCTGGATGCAACTGGCGCTTGAACAGGCTCGCTTGGCGGGCGCAGATGGGGAGATCCCCGTGGGATGCGTGATCATCACCGACAACGATCACGTGGTGGCTATTGCCGCCAACCGGCGCGAACGGGATCACGATCCCACCGCCCATGCCGAAATCTTGGCTCTGAGAGCAGCGGGGGCTAGCCTGGGGCGTTGGCAACTGAGCGGCTGTCGGTTGTATGTAACCCTAGAACCCTGCCCGATGTGTGCGGCGGCTCTCTCCCAAGCCCGTCTCGATCAGGTGATTTATGGAGCCGATGATCCCAAAACGGGATCCCTACGCAGTGTCCTCAATCTGCCAGCTAGTCCGGCTCTCTTTCATCAACCCCTGGTGATGGGGGGCATCCTGGAGGCGGAGTGCCGGCAACTGCTGCAAGACTGGTTTCGGGAACGACGCTGAACAATCGTAGGGGGATAATGTGCCCAAAACCAAGCTAGGCAAAGATTGCCCACCCCTGACCAGATCCTTAAGCAATTCCCTGGCGTTTGCGGGCTTCTTTGCGAGAGACGGCAATTTCCGTCAATCCACTCCGCCGCAGTTCCTGCTCCACTAGAGCAAAAAAGCGCTGCCGATCTCCCCCTCGCACCACCGCCAGATGATGGGCTTCCGCCAAAGCCACCGGATAGCCCAAACCTTTTTGCACCTGGCTGAGGATCATCCCCAACGCTTGGCTGAGCAGATCGGGATCCCTGGCCACCCACTGCGGCACTTCCACACGGGCAATTTCGGATCCCACATGCAGATAGCAACAGATAATCCGATGGTCACCATAAAGCTCTAGAAGTTTTGCCCCCGATTGCCAGAGGGAGCTGCGTTGACCTGGGCTGAGACGGCTGGCCCAAAACACCCGATCACTCAAGGGGGCAAAAGGATGACAGGGATAACGAGCCGCTTCAGCACAATAATGCTGACAATCACACCCCAGATAGGGACACAACCCCACCCGCAGATAGTTCACCACCTCACTGCTGCGGGAGGCACTCACATAGCCCGCTACCGGGATCCCGGCTGCCCGCAATTGGTCATAACTGTGCAAGAGGGGAGCAAGCCATTCCTTTTGCTGGGTGGGAGAGAGGTCATCTAACCCCCAATGGATTAAGGAGCCATCCACCAGCGCCAACAGAGGAGCTGCTCCCTGGGCGGCTAACGCCAACTGGGTGAGTTCCTCCATTTCCGCCTGGGTACGCCGCAATGCCAGCAGATCTTCCACCCCAATGCCGCGACTCTGCCCCAGATCCCCACTGCGATAAAAGAGGAGGGGCAGGCTATCCAAGAGAGGCCAACGGCCATTGCCGTAGGGCAACACCACCCGCCCCACGTTGATCAGCGAACAATAGGCCACCTCATGATGGCTGGGGACTATTTGCGATCCATCGGTGGCGACGACCGTATGCTGAGCCACTGGCATTGGAATCGACTCCACCCACTCGATAGCCTCCTGCGGACTCGCCACGGTAAAGGCTAGGTGGTTTTGCCAGGTTTGCCAGCGTTCCTGCCAACGATAGGGATCCCGGCTGGCCTGTTCAAAGGCAGCCATTGCTTTTTGCAGACGCTGCTGATTGGCCAACGACTCCTGTTGGAGGTGCTGGCCGAGGGCACTCACCTGCGCGGTCAGTTTAATGAGATCCAGCATAGGCCAAGGTAGGGGTGGCTAAGGGATCCCCTTCCGGATTGTATTCGCCATACACTTCGCTACTATTGTTGGGGCTTTCTTGGAGGTGAACCCGATGCAGGCGTACTCCCAACTGACGAATGGGCAGGGTCAATAATTCCTGGATGCGGAGGGCAATATTCTCGGCGGTTGGCACTACCTCCGCAAAATAAGGGATGTCTTTGTTGAGAAAGCGATGATCGAATGGCTCCACCACCTGCTGGTCAATCACCTGTTGCAAAGCTGCCAGATCGACGATCATGCCCGTACGCGGATGAATGTCGCCCTCAACGGTCACCTCCAGCATGTAGTTATGCCCATGTCCGTGCACACGGGCGCAGGGGCCATAAATTTCCGTATTCTCCGCCATACTCAGCTCGTCGAGAGCCAAGCGATGGGCAGCACTAAAATGGCTTCCGACCGTTAAATAAGCTTTCATAGATTCTCCTCGATATTCCGCCCACAGTTCAGGGTCTTCATAGAGTTTGAGGCTAACTAAGGGTAAATGGGGGCTTAAGCGATGCCAAATGGCATGGGCAATCCATTCACTGGTGGGTAACGCCTGCTGAAATTCTGGCCAGACCTCATTCAGATAGGCAAAGTTGAGATCCTGCAACACCTGTTGGCGGATCACCTGCTTGACATCCGAAAGATTGCGAACCATGCCCAATCGATCCACCTCACCGATCAACCCCACCTGTAAGACATAGTTATGTCCATGTCCAGGGAAGCGCGCCCCAGCCCCAAAGTGCCCCTGGTTTTCCGTTTCGGACCATTCGGGTATCCAATAGCGATGACTGGCCGCAAATTGCGCCCGCCGATACACGACACAGGATCTTGCCATTTCAGTAAAGTTGCGCTAACCGCGCCAACGAGAGGTACACTTTACTTCAGCATAAACCCTCCTGACCTGGGATCTCCCACCCGCCTCTCTTGGCAGAAATGCTAAGCTCTCCTAGGTTAGAAAGCCTTCCGTCTCAGGTTAGTAAATTTAGCTTTACTTCTGACTATCTTGAGAGCAAGTGAATAACCCCATCAGGGGCTGCCCAGCGGAACTTTTGTGGGATGGGGAGAGTCAGAAATCGGGCAATATGCTGGACTGAATTGTGTAGTTGAGAACATGCAAGAAACCTATTTGAATCATCCTACGTTTGGTTTGCTTTATAGCCTGTGTACCATTGGAGAAAGGCAGGCTTTATTCACGACTCTTTATGCTCAGCGGCTATTCTTTCGGGTTTCTTTTGCCCTACGGGATCCCCAACCCAGCAAAACCTCACCCGACGAGGAGTTAGTTTTTGATCCCATTAGCCGTAACGAAGCCCGTCAGATTTTTGAAGAGCAAATTCGTTTATTGAGGCGTGCCAATCGCAAAGACCAACTGGAGCAGCTACAGATGGTTTATCAACAAACTTTTGTGTGATCTATTTGATACAGAAGCGTCGCATTCCCAAGGAATATTCTACATCTTTGAAACTGGATATCTCTAGGCAGGGAATGTCAGCTAATCTGACCTCTTTTATTTTCCTTCCATCTACTCCGCCATACTTATGCAATATATCTGGGAAAGATACTGGTAAAAAGACCCAGCTTGAAGCATGAAGCCTCAAGCTAGGCATAAGCAGAGACACTGGTTCCGATCACTATCATCACTATCGTTTGGGATCCACGGTAACAATCAGAGGGAAGCCCGCAATAAAAACAGGAGATACGGGTCATGGATAATTTCTTTCTTGGCAATTTGGGTGACCATCTCCCGAACCGATCAGTTAGCCATATAAATATCTGATTGCTAAGAGGCTTCTAGCCAATTGGGGATCCAGCGATAGGAGAGCCTCAGATCTCGTCGGAGTCGCAGATAATTGGGCTCAAAGGACTTGACTAACTGCCAAAACTGGGACGAATGATTAAGATGAATAATATGGCACAGTTCATGAATCAACACATAGCGAACCTGATCTTTAGGCAGGAAGAGAAGTTTATAGTTAAGACTGATTTTGCGTTGACTAGAGCAACTTCCCCAACGAGTTTTTTGTCCCCGAATCGAGGCATGAACGTAGGACAAGCCTAGCGTTTGACTAACATCCTTTAGCCAAGGAAGAAGATAGTCAGCGGCTCGTTGCTTAAGCCAACCCTGCAAAGGCTTTTGATAATATTCCCAATGTGGGGATCCCCTTAAAATCAATAAATAATCATTTTGCTCAAGATGAGCAGGTTGATCCAATGATTCATGCCAAGTTTCATAAGTGACTTGCCATTGTTGGTCAATTGCTAATAAGTCAATCACCCTAGGAAAGCTAGCAGGAGCCGATAGTTGCCCCGTTTGCAAATCATGCCAAGTCTTGAGAAGCCATGTTTGCTTTGCTTGCAAAATGGCCGGGATCCCCTGAGGATCAAACCCCTTAGGAATAATCACGTTAACGTGATCCGGCTGAGATACATGCAGGCGAATTCGTTTGGCCTTATGGCTGAGCCTGACATGATAAGCAATATGATAATGATCCGTCTCTAAGATAAATTTAGTCATGCTGAGATGGCTCTAAAAGTAATACCTGCCAACGTTGCAGATCGTGAATGGTTGATTCAGGGATCCCTTCTCCCCGTTCTAGCTCGAGGTCTTTCTGGATGTGGTTCACTGTTTTTTGCCCATCCACTTTGAGAAGAAATTGATAAGCTCCATCACTCAAGTTGATAGCATCATAAACATAATTAAAAACACTTTGGCTAGGCCAGCGACCCAAACAAGGACTCCGATGAGCAATAGCAGAACCTATCGTTTCGGGTGTCCACATTGGTTTCAGAATGGGTGGCTTACCTAGGAAAAATTCGTAGTGAGCAACCGTTGGATCCAGAAGCTCAATTAGGCGGTACTGGCGTTGTCGAGGTAATTGTTGAGCTTCTGCCAGCCATTCAGGGGCTTTACCTAACAGTCTTTCCAGTTGCCAGAAACTTGGATTAGAAAATCCTAAAAACTCGAGATGGCTAGTATCAATCCACTCAAACAGTGTGTCGATATTATAGTCAATTTCTTGAGGATGTAAATACATATCGGCAAAGCATTCGTCATCTTTATTCTCAACAGCCCAACGAGCTTTCTCTTGTTGCAAGATGCGATTTTGTTCGGGCATAATCTCAAAAATTTTTCGCCCTGCCACCAATCCCTTTTGTAACTGATCCACATGGGAAAAAGCTATATCTTCGTCACCTCCTACTAACAAACGCAGGGCTTTTTGCATAAGCCGAATTTCCCAACGACCTAGTTCCCCATAGACAAAGATATGGAGGATTCCTCCCTCCCCCAATTTACTTGCCAATGCCTGTAATCCCGCCACAGGATCCGGTAAATGGTGCAACATACCCACACAATTTATAAAATCAAAGGTTCCCGGCAATTGATCGATATCATAAACACTCAGTTCTCGAAATTGCACGGGTGGAGCTTGCGATTGTAGACAACGGGACTGAGCTATCGCTAAAGCGTTTTCACTCAAATCAAAAGCCCAGAGATCGGCGGTTGGATTTTGATGAGCAATGTATTCTGTCCCGACGCCGGAACCACAACCAGCATCCAAAATGCGTACCGGACGCGACCCTGGATGGGATCCCGTACAAAAGGCATGGGCTTGTACCCAACTCCAGCGCCAATTCCAGCCTGGAGGAGGGACGGTTGAGAGCGGTTCGGGCGGGAAGGGAAACGTATTGTAAAGTTGGCGAACCTGCTCAATAATCTGGGTCTGCACACTATTTTGAAGATTATTCTGAAACTCGGCACTCATGCTCATCGCAACCCCTAACCCATTGCTGCTTCACTAGTCATGTTAACTGGGCGTTTTATCTGGGCAGGCTAACAGAACTGATTGGGTGGAACCTATCTATCGACTCAAATCAGCAGTGGTAGACAACCTCGAACTCAAGACCAGCAGCTTTCGTCCGTCCGCTGCCACCCAGTGTTAGGTGGCTAGCAAGAACATCACCCACCCCGAAAGAGCTTTAGGGCTGACGGCAAACTCTAGCTGTGAACGATAGAAGCAGACATCAAGCTCCATAGAGAAGTTTACCTGACTCCGATCCGCTGTTTAAGGGTGTTGTTTAATCCCTCAATCAGAGAAGTGGGCGTTGGATCCCGCATTGTTCGCCGATTTGGATGCCTTCTCCCAAAGCCTCTTCCTTGATGTCTCGATACAGTCGAGTGTGCTTGATGGTCAGTCCTAACATTCTTTCAACCTCTCTACCGCTTAATCCTGAAAATCGGGAAGAGATAATTGTTGCTACTAGCTGTGCTTTGTTGTTTCACTTGCTCCCGCCGGTAACCTGCTTCATCCGTGGTTTGCTCTGATTAAGGGCACTAGATGCATCATGTAATCCCGCTTTCCAAGCGGTACACCAGCCATGCGAAGGATGGCGTAGGCTGTGACCAAATGGAAGTAAAAATTTGGAATCAAAAATTCATTCACATAGGCGTTACCTGATAGCTCGATGTGGAGGCTCTGTCCCAAATCGATGCGTGTTATCTCAGCTAGCTTTGCATCTTCAATATCAATACTTAAAAGTAGCTTATTCGTGTTTGTTATATGCTCGTAGGCCTGAGCGAGAGACATGACCTCCGGATCCAAATTACTGGCAGGTTTACCCTGACACCAAAGAGCAAAGTTGCGTGGCTGATTACAGGTGAATACAATCTGTGTGCCAAGGGGAAACATATCAGCCGCAATACGCTTTTGAAGGAAGGATTCGTCATCCAAAAAGTGAGCTTGGGCTAACCTTAAGCAATGCTCAAGAGTTGCTAAGCGACTTTCAAAGAGACTCTGGATCGAAGGGACATTCTGGCTTTGCATGTTGTGATTCCCCAGGCTGATTATTCACCTATTCTATGAGTCCTAGCTGTGCTTGAAATAGATTCCGACCTAACGACCAAGCTCAGCGATCCAGTAGGGGGGCTAAGGGATCCCGACCGGACAAACCCTCAAGAGCCGCCAGCACCGCTTGATTACCTGCTAAGATATCCCGCTCCTCTCCCCCCAAATAAACCCGCCCAAAGGCTCCAAAAGGTTGCACCTCCAAGATATTGATGCGAGCTGCTTTTTCGGCTTCGTTAGCGGCATAGGCGGCATAGGCAGCGGGTTCTACTTCTAAAACATAAAGGGTTTGCCCCGACAACAACATCTGCCCCCGCCGCATTCGGTTAATCAATTGGGTTTGATGGGGATCCACATTGCGAATCACTTGGCTGGAAATGACACGGGGACGCAAGCGTTCCTGCTCCCTTACCCCCAAGCTTTGCAGGATCGCTCGGCCAGCGGCTCTTGTATCCCCTTGATTGGTGGAATGAATTTCTAACAACCCATACAACCGTTCTACTACCTGCAATCCAGGCCGCACCGCCGTCGATTTGAGGGCAACATCGGTGATACGGTTAATTTCAATGCCGGGGGAAATCTCAATCCAGAGGGAAGTGTCCCCCGGTAAGGGCAAAAATCCGTAGGCCACCGTACCCAGATAGCTGGCATATTGTGGTTGCAAATTATCCAAAAATACAAAGCTACGCAGATCGATGCCCAAACTTTAGTCCCCCAGGAAGAGTTATTCCGGCTGCTGACCATCCATGGGATCCCGACCGACAGCGTTTCGTAACTTGTTGTCCACCCAGTCTACCCGTTTTACTGAAGGTTGTTGGCAGGTCTTAGCCCCGTGGCCATTTAGGGATCCCCTAATAGCTCAGCTGCTTGTCGCACCGTATCAAAATAAACATGTACATGGGCTTCGGGGGTGGTGTGGTGAATGCCATGACCCAAGTTCATGATATGACCGCGTCTGCCCGCTTTGCGGATCACCTCTAGGGTGCGCTGGCGAATTTGATCAGGGGATCCCAGCAAGACCATCGGCTCTAGATTGCCCTGCACGGCCAGGGATCCCAGCCGTTGCCGTCCTTCTGCCATATCCACCATCCAATCCAGACTAAAAATATCCACACCCGATTGACCGACCCGCTCCAGCAAGCCAGCACTACCGTTGATATAAAGAATAAGGGGGGTATGGGGATAAACCCGCTTCACCTGCTCCACGACCGACCGTTCATAGGGCAATGCCCAGGTTTCATAGTCACTAGGGGTGAGTTGACCCGCCCAGGTATCAAATAACTGCACCACCTGTGCCCCCGCCTCAATTTGAAAGCAAACATAGCGGGCAATGCTATCCGCCAATTTTCTGAGCAGTTGGTGCAACATCTCGGGTTGGGTATAGGCCATCTCCTTGATCACGGCGTAGTCTTTTGACCCTTTCCCCTCCACGGCATAGCTAGCCAGCGTCCAAGGGGATCCCACAAAACCCAGCAGGGTAGCTTTTCCCTCCACTTCTCGCCGCAGAGTTTGCAAAATCTCGCGGATAAAGGGCAGGCTTTCGGCAGGTTCCAGCAGGCGCACCTGATCCACCTGAGCTTGCGTGCGGATCGGTTGATCGATGAGCGGGCCTTTGCTCTCGACAATATCAAAAGGGATCCCCATGCCATCCAAGGGAGTCAAGATATCGGAGAACATGATCACCCCATCCGGGGCATAAACCTGAAAAGGTTGCAGCGAGATCTCCACAGCTAACTCGGGTTTTTCGCAGCTTTCTTTGAACCCATACTTTTCCCGCAATTCTCGATAGACCCGCATATAGCGTCCAGCCTGCCGCATCATCCAGACGGGGGGACGCTCAAGCCTCTCGCCTTTAGCTGCCCGCAGAATTAGGGGTTGGGTGGCAGGAGGAGGGGAAAGCGCAGCGGCGGGAGAGAGAGACATAGCAAGCCAGAGAATGAAGAAGATTTAAGCAAGCCTGATCTTGCCACTCTCTACCAAGCCAGTGCAAGGCTGCTAGACCAGTCTTTGAAATTTGTGACAATTGCGGTGAGGATCCCGATGGCTGGAGTCAGGATCTCCGGTTGAGGGCTGCCCAAACCCAGAACTCAGTGGCAGCGCGGCGGCTTCCTTTAGGAGAGAGGTGTAGGTCAGTGTAACGAAATGATTGAGGGAAGGAGGGTCTTTTCATTAGGTGAAATGACTTCGGTGAATACTTCAATTTGGGTGCTCATTTTTTTGAGTTGACGAGCCAATTTTAGGGCTTTTTCTCGTGGTAGAGGCGGACTGACCACAGCCGGCAAGCGTTTGAGAAGGGGACGAATTTTTTCAGCAGGTACTCGTGAGTGAAAAGCAATCGCCTCTACAATATCTTTCTCAAAATAGGAATTGGTGTAATTGAGTAGCTTGACTCGATAGGATTCATCAGGAAATGGTTTGCGACGAGCCAGACGAGACAGGGATCCCAGTGCTCCCAAAATATAAAGGCGATCCCCCTGTCCCAAAATTAAATCTTTGTGTTCACCTGCTATTTTGGGGAAAATAATGCTGGGTTGATCGAGGGGCTGCACCACCAAAATGACCAAATCATACTGATGAGCCAATGAGGATAAAGACTGCCCCAAATAGGGAGAACGGGAGGTAATTTCTAGGAGGGTAACCAAGAGGGTTTGCCCATCCCAACTGACTGTGCCATAGACAGAACCAACCAAGGCTGCTGTCGCAAAAGCAGGGGCCGCTAAGGTGGCTTGGCTATAGCTAATCCCTAAATCTCGAAAGTGTTGCTGCATCCGCTTAGCCACCTGTGGATCCGAGATACGGATGATCTTGCGTAGCATGGGGTTGAGGCTACGGGAGGTGAGGGCGGTTTCTAGGTTAGATAAATCATTGGGGATGGCACAGATCAAGCAACGGGCGGCTGGCAGATTGGCTTGGGCAAGGGTACTCGGTAGGGCACTATCTCCGATCAGCACTTCTACCCCCTCTTGATGAACCGCTTTGATGAGCGGACTATCAGGATTAGCTTCAATGGCCACCACTTCATAGCTCATCTGGCGCAGCAACTGCACAATCCGGTAACCTAAGCGACCCAGCCCCGCAATCACCACATGATCCGATTGAGGGATCCCCGATTTTTTTAGGCCAAACCGACTGCTGACTAACTTATCGGTGACAAACCCATACACCAAGCCCACTAAAGCGGTGCCAATCAGGGTGAGCAGGATGGCTAGCAACTTAACCAAAACGGGGGTTTCTGGCTCCTGAAAATCCCCAATATCCCCATAGCCTCCGCTCAACACCGTCAAGGTCAGAAAAATTGCATCGGCAGGGGTTTTGCCAATACTGATAAAATTGAAGGTGCCCAGGGTTAGCATGACGGCCAGAGCCAGGGTTAAAAACTGGTTGAGGGGCGAGAGGGTAGGCCGTTTTTGCCAGAGGGTTTGTATCGTTGTAAAGAGCTTGGTTGACCAAGAGCGTGGGCGAGACTGATCGAAACGGGATCCCTGTCCTGCTGCCCATTGCTGCACCCGCGACGATTGCTTGCGACCATTGCGCTCCAATAGCTGCAAATAGCGCTCAGCCTTGCAGATCACAACAATTTGATCCCCTTCCGCCAACTGAGCGCGGTAATCAAAATCCTCAAAGACACGGTAGGGGGAAAAGTCCGCCAGTTGATCCACAGGATAATGAAACAACACCCGCACATCGAAACTGTCTTCTAATTCTTCCAGGGGCATCCGCAACAGGCGAGAAGTTCCACTAATTTTTAAGTCCACAATATTCCAGAGGGTAGAATTTTCCGCTGGGGAAAGAATCGGATCCTCAACACGGGTGGCTTTTTCCTGCATTGGCAGAGCAGGGGGGAGGTCGGAGTTTCCCTCCGTTTTGAGATCGGGCAGGGCAAAATAGCCAATAAACTCGTCCGAAACCGCCCGCAGGGCAAAAGCCGGTGAGACTAAGGCGGAGGTAGACAACGAAAAATGGTTGGGAATGGCTTGATCAAAATAGCGACCCAAGGTGCGGTTGAACAGGCGAGAGACAATGCGCGCCCGTGGGTTGAGTTCACGGATCAGGAGAGCAGTTTCAAAATTGTCTTGATCGCCATCGTGCAGCAGTAAAACCACCCGCACCTGCTCAATTCCAATCTGCTCTAAGACACTCCGACGGCGAAAGTCAGCCTGCAAAAACTGACAGCCCTCCGGCAATACCTCCGGTCGTTTCAGATCCACCACCAGAGCCGTCCGCCCAAACTCAATCAGCACCTCGATGGTTTGTGCCACTAGTTGGTCGTAGCCACAAATGACCAGAGAAGAAGGCTGCACCATGGCGTCGGATCCCGACAGGGTATTTGTTCCCAGTTGTACCTGAAACCCTCCGCCACCGCCAACCTATCCTGCTGCCTCAAGCCCCCAATAAGTTGACCAGCAACGCCTTCTGGGCATGTAGTCGATTTTCTGCTTGATCCCAAACACGGGACTGGGATCCCTCCATCACCGCATCCGTAATTTCTTCATCGCGGTGGGCAGGCAAACAATGCAGCACAATAGCCTCTGGATCCGCCTGGGTGAGGAGCGTCTCATTGATCTGATAGGGCAAAAAGATCGGCTGCCGTTGTTCGGCCTCCTGCTCCTGTCCCATGCTGGCCCAGACATCGGTATAGAGAATTTGCGCTCCCGCCACCGCCTGCTGGGGATCCGTGAGAACCTCTACGCTGGATCCCGCCTGGGTTGCCAACCGTTTGGCCTGACTGACCACCTGTGGATCGGGTTGATAGCCAACGGGAGTAGCCACCCGAATCGACAAACCCGTCATGGCACATCCCAAAAGCAATGAATGCACAACATTGTTGCCATCCCCAAGATAGGCCAAAGTCAACCCCTCTAACCGCCCAAAGTTTTCTTGAATGGTTAACAAGTCCGCCAAAATTTGACAGGGATGAAACTGATCGGTAAGCGCGTTGATCACCGGAATATCCGCAAACTCAGCAAACTTCACCAGCTCGGCTTGGGCAAAGGTGCGGATGGCAATGATATCTAAGTAGCGGGACAAAATGCGAGCCGTATCCGCCAACGGTTCCCCACGACTGACTTGCATCACACTGGGCATCAGGTCAATCACGCTGCCGCCGCACTGAGTCATGGCCGCCGTAAAACTGACCCGCGTGCGGGTGGAAGCCTTATGAAACAATAAGCCAAGTAGTCGCCCCTGCAAACGAGCGCTACGCTTCTCCTGCTTGAGCAAAGCGGCGTCCCGCAACAGATGCTCTAACTGCTCAGGGGTCAAATCGGCTAATGTCAACAAATCACGCCCTTGCAGTGCACCCATGCCCGACTCCCCCAGTTTGCCGATCCTGGCGTTTACCCTTTAGTTATCCACATACAAAGATGTGGACTTGACCACCTCGTTGGCTTGACGGGCGGCAATAGCAGGCTGGAGGGCTTTGATCGCCGCCGCATATTGCGGATCCTCTAGTGTGGCCACTAGATCGCGGTTCTCACTCAATTTCTCCAGATCCGACTCGGTCAAATCCACCTTGATATCGGGGGTAATCCCCTTTTTGTTGATGTCCGTTCCCTTGGGAGTATGGTAGCGGGCAATCGTCACCGCCAACCCAGAACCATCTGAGAGAGAGTGAACCGATTGAACCAACCCCTTGCCAAAGGTTTGCGTTCCGACAATGATCGCCCGTTGGTTGTCCTGCAAAGCCCCCGACAAGATTTCACTAGCACTGGCGGAGCCGCCATCCACCAAGACCGCCAGCGGTTTGTCGGTCATCGCCCCACTATTGGCATTGAGACGATCCTGTTCTCCCTGGCGGTTGACTGTGGAAACAATCCCTCCTTTGTCCATCCACATGCGGGCGATCTCCGCACTGGAATAGAGCAAGCCGCCCGGATTGGCGCGCAAGTCCAGCACATAGGCGACAGCCCCTTCTTTTTCCAGCTTGCGGATGGATTCCTTCATTTTTTCGGCGGCATTGGCGGAAAATTGGGTGAGGCGAATATAACCAATGGGCTGGCCAGCCTCGCGGTGCATTTCGTATTTGACGGTGGCTAGCTCGATCCGCTCCCGCTTCAGGTCAAAATCCATCGAGTCTTTGTCGTCTCGCAAAATAGTCAGGGTGACGGAGGTGCCTGGCTCTCCCCGAATCAGGTTAACCGCCGCGTTAACATCCATCCCCTCGGTGGATTTGCCATCAATGGCGGTGATCACATCTTTGGACTTGATGCCTGCTTTATCGGCTGGGGATCCCTCAATGGGGGAAACTACTACCAGATGCTCAGTTGCTTCGTCCATCCCTAAGGTGATGCCCACACCTGTCAGTTCCCCAGAGGTGTCGATCTGCATACTGGCAAACTGTTCGGGATCCAGGAAGCGGGTGTAGGGATCGTTCAATGCCTTGAGGGCTT
The DNA here is from genome assembly GCA_033764955.1 of Cyanobacteriota bacterium. Lineage (GTDB taxonomy): Bacteria > Cyanobacteriota > Cyanobacteriia > Thermostichales > Thermostichaceae > JANRIL01. The sequence goes on from JANRIL010000048.1 coordinate 36,136, forward strand.
CTCGAATCGCCTCATAAGCGTCCTCCGGTTTGGCATATTCCTTCGAGAGCAGATCGCGGCGGGACTTTTCCCAGTCAATGTTATTGAAGCTGCCATCCACATATTCGCGGTTAACAATTTGCCAGACCTCATCCACGACTTCTTTGGGATCACTACGAAAGCCCGCCCAACCAGGGGTAGAGAGCTGTACCCCCACCAGGGTAACCGCTGTCAAAACCGCCGCTGTCGCACTGACCACAAATCCGCGCTTCTTCATGTTCGTCTCCTGCAAAGACAAGTCCTAAACGTAGGGACAGATAGGCTTATATCTAATGATGACTGGTGATGACTGGGCAAGTCACTGGCTAGCTTAGGCTAAATCTTAGCTAAACTAGCTCAACCTAGCACAGGGCTTTCGGCTTAAGATGATGCAGCCATGACAAAATGCGCGGTTTTGGGTGGTTGTTCCACCGAAATTTATAATTTCTTTGTTTTGGCTGGGCTAGCCCCCCTTCCACCCGTTTCCTCCTTATGTTTCGTGATGCCATGCTTCCTTCCCCACTTTCCCTAGACTCCAGCCAGGATTCCCTGAAAATGGGGATCCCTGCCCACCCCACCCCCGATCAACGGACAACGGATTTGGAAGAACGGGCGCGCTCAGCCCGTCAAGCCGCTCAGGTTTTGGCTCTGCTGCCTTGTCAGGAGCGCAATCGGGCGCTTCAGAATATGGCTCAAGCCTTGGGATCCCATATCTCAGAGATTTTGGCAGCCAATCAGCAGGATCTCAGTCAAGCTGCCGACATGGTGAAACAGCAGCAACTCTCCCCCGCTGCCTTTGCCCGCCTCAAACTGGATGCAGATAAGCTGGCTGGCATGATCGCCGGGATAGAGACTGTTGCCCAGTTGGCGGATCCCGTCGGACAAGTGCATTTTGTCCGCGAATTGGATGAGGGGCTGATCCTGGAACGACGCACCTATCCGTTGGGGGTGTTGGGGGTGGTTTTTGAGTCCCGTCCCGATGCGGTCACTCAAATTGTTTCATTGGCGATCAAGACCGGAAACAGTGTTTTGCTAAAGGGAGGGCAGGAGGCTCTCCACACCTGCCAGATCCTGACTCAGATCCTCCAAGCGGCGTTGAGAGAACAGGTGGGTTTTCCAGAGGGGGCTGTGCAACTGTTGACCAGTCGGGCTGAGATTCAAGCCTTACTCTCTCTGGATCGCTGGGTCGATTTGATCGTGCCACGGGGATCCAATGCCTTTGTTCGCTACATTCAAAGCCACACGCGCATTCCCGTATTGGGTCACGCCGATGGCATCTGCCACCTCTATGTCGATCAAGCAGCCAATCGAGACCAAGCGGTTCGTCTGACCCTCGATAGCAAGATTCAATATCCGGCGGCCTGTAACGCGCTGGAAACGCTGCTGGTTCATCGGGGGATTGCCGCCGATTTTCTGCCGATGGTGGGCAAAGCCCTGACGGCGGCGGGGGTGGAGATGCGGGGATGTCCGATCAGTCAACAGTTTTGGCCGATGCAGGCCGCCAGCGAGGTGGATTGGCAAACGGAATATGGCGAAAAGATCTTAGCAATTCGGGTGGTGGATAGTCTGGCGGAGGCGCTTGACCACATCCAAACCTATGGATCCCGTCATACGGAGGCGATTGTTACCGAGGATCCCGTGGTGGCTCAGACCTTTTTGGATCGCGTGGATGCGGCAGGGGTGTTTCACAACGCCTCCACCCGCTTTGCCGATGGCTTCCGCTATGGATTTGGGGCAGAAGTGGGCATCAGCACGCAAAAAATGCCTCCTCGCGGGCCTGTTGGATTAGAAGGACTGGTCACTTACAAATATCTTTTGCGAGGGCAGGGGCAACAGGTGGCGGACTATAGTGGCAATGGAGGCCGCGCCTTTACCCATCGTGACTTGCCCATCTCACCTGACCGGACACTCTCCCGCTCCGACTTCAATCCGGTGGCAACCATCATTGATAGTGAATAAAAATTGTGCGAGAAAAATAACTTGTGCATAGACCAGAAAACACGCTAAGCTAGCAAAGCACTTCTGAGAAAAGATTTTTCGTAATGGTGATCAACCTGCCATGCGATACAAAATCCTCAATTCTTTAGTGGAGAGGCAATTGGATGCCATACCTAATCAACGTTTTAACTCAGCCATTGCATCGGATTGACTGCTGTTAGGGGGTTGCTCCAGGCAGATTGTTGTTTGGGTTGGATCCTCTCCATTTCCTAAGCCCTACGGGTGAAAAAAGTATCTTAACAAAAGCATCCATGATTTTCAGATTTGTCAATGTTTTTTCCCGTTTGCGGAAAATGATCTTAAAGATTATTTTATGATTATGGAAAAGTCATCCTCAATATTTCTGTCCTAGTTTGCCGGCCAATGACCATGACCATCGCAAAATCTTGTGAATTTTCTCACTGTCGTTAGTCGCTTTACCATCCTGTTCTTTCTGTAGGGAGCCTTAGTGTCTATGTCCGTGCGTCTCTATATTGGAAATTTGCCTGAAGACGTGGAGCGTCAGTCCCTAGAGGATCTATTCACGGCAGCAGGAGAGGTAGTTTCGACCAAAGTGATTCGGGATCGCAAAACAGGAAAATGCCGAGGTTTTGGGTTTTTAACCGTGGCCACCGATGAGCTGGCTGAGCAATACATTGCCAAATTTAATGGCTATCAGTTTGGTGAGAACACGCTGAAAATAGAAGTGGCTCAACCCCGCGAAAAAGGGGAAGGCGGCGAGGAAGGAGCCGATTCCCCCAGCCCTACCCCCCGCTTGCGGGAGAAAGAGGCTAGCGAGGGCAGCGAAGACGCTTCCTCTAAGGTCGCCGCAGGGGGCAAGAAAAAGAATCGGGGGGGGCGTTCCCAGTCCAGTGCTGGTGTGGCAGTGGCGGCGACAACCGTGCAGCCGGATCCCCGCTGGGCTAGCCAATTGCAACGGATCAAAGAACAACTGCAAGCGGCTGGGCAAAGCTAATCCCCTACCGATGGGGGATCCCAGCCAACAAGATTTCTTGGCTAGGGTCTGTTAAGCTGCTTACAACGTTCCAAACAACTGAGTCTCCTATGAACCTATTCACGAGCCTATTGGCCTCGCGCTGGCTACGAGCGGCTCTCACCTGGGTTGTGCTGGTGGGAATGATGGCTGGCTTATCCAGTTGCCGCCTCAGCCAGCAGACTGCTCCTGCTGACGGTGACCTAGAAGCACAGGTATTGCAGATCATTCGGGATAATCCTGAGGTGTTGATCGAGTCGGTGCAGACCTATCAGGAGGAGAAGCAGGAACGCCTCAAACAAGCCAGCCAAGATCTGACGACACAAATGCAGTCCAACCCCCAAGCGGTGATCGGCAGCTCTCCCGTGACGGGATCCCCGGATAAAAAGCTCGTGCTGATCGAGTTCTCCGATTTCCAGTGCCCCTACTGTGCCAGAGCCTATCAGACAGTTAAAGAGTTCATGAAAAAGCATGGGCAGGAAGTCACCCTTGTCTATAAGCATTTACCCCTAACCAATATCCATCCCCAGGCGATGTCTGCCGCTCAAGCCGCCTGGGCGGCCAACCAGCAGGGTCAGTTTTGGCCGTTTCACGATGCCCTGTTTGAGAACCAAAGCCGTCTGAGTGAGGAGTATTATCAAGAACTGGCGGGTCAGCTCGGTTTAGATCTCAACCGTTTCAATAAAGATCGCCAGAGCAAGCAGGCTCAAGCGGCTATTGAACAGGATATGCAGATGGCCGAAAATTTGGGCATTGGCGGAACCCCGTACTTCATCTTGAATGGACTTGCTTTCTCTGGAGCCCAGCCACTGCAAAACTTTGAGCAGGCTCTCGACAAAGCTAAGCAGGGATCCCCTACTCCCTAGGGCTAGGGAGGCTAAGAAACTTCAGCTATGAACTGAGCAGTCAGATAGGGGAGGTTTTCCCCTTCTGGCTGCTTTTTGGCAGTTGTCAAGGGAGAGGCTCAGAGGTGTATACCTGCTTACAGTGCTACGATAGCTTTCTTTTTCCGCCGGATCCCTGCCCCACCTGCGCGGCTCAGCAGCAGCGGCGACGCCGTAGTCAACGGGCAAAAGAACGACGTACCCGGTACGATCCGGATGGGCAGATCGCTACCCCTGAATTTTGGCAACTGCTCAAGTGGTATCCTGGCTGCCCCTGTTGTGGCCGTCCATGGCGGGAGATTCCAGAGGCAATTAGCCAAGACCACATCATTCCCATCAGCCGTGGGGGCAGTAATACCGTTGCGAACCTACAACCCCTCTGTCAGCCCTGCAATCTCTGGAAGTCGGATCGCGTGATCATGTTTGATGCGGCTTGTCCCGGTTATGCGGTGGCTTTACCTGAGCGCCTTCATCCGTTGTTTTGTCAACGGCTAACCCAACCCCTTGTGTTGTCTGAGCCTTCTGCTGAATCTGTTCAGCAACTGAGCTTTTTGCCTGCCCAGGATCCCTGTCAACTGGCCTATCCTTGGGCAACGGCTCCGCAACTGGAGGCGGAAACGATTCGACTAACTCAGGCACTTTTAGAAAGCCACCGCCAAGCGGTGGTGGAGAGTTATGGGGAAGCAGGATCCACAATCTGACCCGCTAATCCTGCGGCCATCAGGGTTTTGAGGGCTTGTTCCGCATTTTGTCGCAGGCGGTAGGTGCCCACCTGAATAACGGAACGATTTTGGTAGGGACGAATGAAGGCGTCAGGAGCGAGGACTTGCACTTGAGCCAGTTGGGAGATATCCGTCACGATCACCCACCATGCTCCTTCTGCAGAAGGGGGAGAAGTTGCCGGCGGAGATGGCGCTGTCGCCATAGTGGAAGGGGTAGGAGAGGATCCCTCCAGATCCGCCAAGATGGGTTGGGAGCGCCGCAGATCGGCTGGAAAAACCCCTGCTTCATAGCCCAATTGGGCGAGGGTTTGCAGTTGGGCTTGTGCCTCCGATTCACTGGCAAAGCCACCCGTTTTGACAACTTGTAAATCATCGTAGAGGAGGGGAACCGCTTGCGGCAGTTGGGCTTGCAGAAGATCCAATTGCTCTCCGGTGGGATCCGCCACCAAAACCCAAAATTCTTCTCCAGTTTGCGGGGGGGAAGCTTGCGGGGAGACGGGAGAGGAACTAGCTGGGGGGGAAGCTGTCGCCACCGCCATTGCCGGGATCCCCTGAGCGGCTAACCAACTCACTTGGTCTTGGGCTTGGGCAAGCTGAGAAAAACTGCCCGTTTGCAGAGCTGCCTCTCCTTGATAGGTGGTGGGCTGAGCCTGGGGGAAAAATCGCTTGACCTGATTGGTGAGTTCTTCCCCTTGGCTGGTCGGCACAGCCACAATCACTCGATAGCGGCGCTCCGGCAGAGTCCCTGGCAAAGGTGTAGCCAGAGAAGTAGCCAAAGGAGAGGGAGGAACGGCAGGAGTGAGGGGGGGATCCCCCGGCGTAACCGCTACCACCCGGACAGACACGCCCAAAGCCGCTAATGCTTGCCGCCGTTTCTCCGCATGAATGCGGTTCAAAAAGGTTCCTGCCAAAATCACGGTTTGATCCGGGGTGATCACCAGATAGGCATCCGGTACTTGGGTTTGAATTTGGCTCAAAACGGTTGGATCTTCCGATAAAACCTGGACTTGGTAGCTTTCTATTGCCCAGGCTGGTTGTGTCTGGCTCAGCAGCATCAGCAAGCCGACCCCAGCTAGCCATGCCCGCACCCCCCTCGTGTGAAGCTGTTTGCCCCGCCCCCCCATAGGCCACCCCTCCTCAGACATGCCACGCCCTCCCTTCAATTAAAGCGGAATCTCTCGCCTGCTATGCCCGTCTGCCCAGTTGTAGCGACCAATACAACCTCAAGAAAAAACTTGCGGGACTCTGAGAGTCAACAGCAACCTTTTTGCTTATGCGAATTTTGCTTATCGAGGATGACCAAGCCCTAGCGGGATCCCTGGCGGATGCCCTTGAGGACGAGTGTTATCAAGTGGATGTTGCCAAAGATGGAGAGGATGGCTGGGAACGCTTACGCGCCTGGCCCTATGAGTTATTGCTTTTGGATATTCACCTACCTCGCTTAGACGGGATCCGCCTCTGCCAACGACTGCGCGGACGGGGATTTCAGTTGCCCGTTTTGATGTTAACCGCCCGTGACACAAGCACCGACAAAATCACAGGTTTGGATGCCGGAGCAGACGACTATGTGGTAAAACCCTTTGATTTGCAAGAGTTATTGGCGCGAATTCGGGCTTTGTTACGGAGAGGAAGTTTGCCTCCTTCCCGTTTCTTGATCTGGGGGGATCTCAAGCTTAACCCCAGTACATGCGAGGCGAGTTATGCCGATGCTCCTCTGCGACTTACCCCCAAAGAATTAGCTCTGTTGGAGTTGTTTTTGACCCACGGACGACGGGTGTTGAGTCGGCATTTCATGATTGAGCGCATTTGGACAACCGAAGAATCTCCCGAAGAAGAAACCGTCAAAGCTCATATCAAAACCCTCCGGCAAAAATTACGCCTAGCCGGATCCCCAGAGGATTTGATCGAAACAGTGCATGGCATGGGTTATCGCCTCAAACAATTACAGATGGCGAGCTAAGTCGGGTGGTTATAGACAAGTCGTGACTGAAGTATTTTATTCTTTCCTCTCTAGTGCTTTAGAAGATGCCCTGGATAAGGTCTTGGCTGAGGGGTTGCACTACTACCACTGGATCCCAGTTGTTTGCTGTTCAGGCGGGAGAGGGCTGTACAATCAGCGACTAGACTGGTTGGATGTTCCTACCCTCTGTGAAGAGCGTGCCTACTTGCAATGCCTGATCACAACTACTTTTCCAGCCTAATCTGGCAGATCGCTGATCTGTTGCGTGGGCCGTACCGTCCGCCTCAGTACGAGCGGGTGATACTGCCGAGGTGTTACGGCGGTTTGATTGTATCTTGGCTCCTAGTAAGAGCAAGGTTTTAGCAAAGTACGAGCAACATAAGGGAGGCAGGCTGGAAGGAGAGGCGCTGGATCGGATGCTCGACCAAACGGCTGGACAACGCTTTCATAATCACTCGTCACTAGATTTTGAGAGGCTGAAGGGGGATCCCGATAACATTGCTCAGCATTTGGTGAGTTACATTCAGGGGTTTTCCAGTAATGTGTGACATATTTTTGAGTATTTCGAGTTTGAGAATGAAATCGAGAAGATGCGAGAATCGAACATTCTCTATCTGGTGGTCTCGAAGTTTGGGGATGTAAATTTACATCCTGATCAGGTGCCGAATGAGCAGATGGGGTTGATTTTTGAGAATCTGATCCGACGTTTTAATGAACTGGCTAATGAGACGGCTGGGGATCACTTTACGCCGCGTGAGGTGATTCGGCTGATGGTGAATATTCTATTTATCAATGATGATCTGCTGGCAACGCCAGGAACGGTGCGTAAGTTGCTGGATCCTGCCTGTGGGACGGGGGGGATGCTGGCAGAGGCACAGAATTATTTGCGGGAACATCATGGGGCAGCAAAGCTCTATGTGTTTAGGCAGGACTATAAGCGGGGGTTTGCAACGGCGGCTTCAGACATGCTGATGAAGCAGATCAATCAAAATGGCAGCAGCAAGAATATTCGGTATGGGGATAGCTTTACTGAGGATCAATTTGAGGATGAGACGTTTGATTATTTCCTGACGAATCCCCCATTTGGAGTGGATTGGAAAAAGCAGCAAAAAGAGATCATGCGGGAGCATGAGAGTCGGGGTTTTGATGGTCGCTTTGGGGCGGGTTTGCCCCGGATCAATGACGGATCCCTGTTGTTTTTGCAACACATGATCGCTAAGTTTGAGCCAGTTGCACCAAATAAACAGAAGTATGGATCCCGTTTGGCGATTGTGTTTTCGGGATCCCCATTGTTTACGGGTGGGGCGGGATCCGGTGAGAGTGAGATTCGGCGGTGGATTATCGAACACGATTGGTTGGAGGCGATCATCGCCCTACCGGAGCAGATGTTTTACAACACGGGGATTGGTACTTACGTTTGGATCGTAACCAATCGCAAGGAAGAACGGCGGCGGGGCAAGATCCAGCTTGTGGATGCGCGGGGGTTTTGGGCGGCGGGGGGCAGTGAGGAGAGCAAGCGCAGCTTGGGAGATAAGCGTCGTCATATTACGGCTGATCAGATCGCTGAGATCGTCAAGCTTTATGGCAATTTCGAGGATGGTGAGCGCTCTAAGATTTTTGATAATGAGGATTTTGGCTATACGCGGGTGACGGTGGAGCGTCCATTGCGGCTGCGTTATCAGATGACGTTTGAGGAGAAGGCACGGTTTTTGGATGCTTGCCCTCACTTGTTGGATGATATTCAGGCGATTGATGCGGGGTTGGGGCGGGATCCCGTGCTGGATTGGAATGCTGTATGGAAACAGATCCAGAGTTTGTTACGCAAGCATGGCTCCAAGTGGAAAAAGACGGAGCAAAAGTTGTTTCGGGATGTGGTTACCCAGACGGATCCCGATGCAGAGCGGGTCTTTCTCCCCTCTCCCAGAGGTAGAGGGGCTGGGGGTGAGGGATATGAGGCGGATTCGAGCTTGAGGGATTTTGAGAATGTGCCGCTGACGGAGGATATTGAGGAGTATTTTGAGCGGGAAGTACGACCGCATGTGCCGGATACTTGGATGGATCGGAGCAAGGATAAGGTGGGTTATGAGATCAATTTCAACCGACATTTTTATAAGTACACACCACCACGTCCGTTGACAGAAATTGATGCGGATCTTAAGCGGGCGGAAGAGGAGATTTTGAGACTCCTAAGAGAGGTGACAGAGTGACAAGCATTCGGTCAAATAAACGTGTCCGGTTGAAATTCCTAGCTCACATTGAAATGGGGCAATCTCCACCGTCTTCAGAATACTCAAACCTGCCAGAGGACGGAGTACCTTTTCTTCAGGGTACAGCTGATTTTGGAGCAACAATTCCAAGTCCAAAGGTTTACTGTAGAACTTCTACTAAACTTGCTCAAGTTGAGGACATCCTATTCTCGGTACGCGCACCAGTTGGAGAAATCAATCTGGCAGATCAAGACTACGGAATCGGAAGAGGACTTTGTGCTATAAGACCTAGCAATAAATGGAATAATCGCTTTGGTTGGTGGGCATTATATGAAGCGCGTTATCAACTAAGCTTTGTATCAACAGGAAGCACTTATGAGGCAGTTTCTACCGAAGATGTTTCGAATTTATTAGTAACGATCACTTCTGATAAAAGACAACGTGCAATTGCTGACTATTTAGATCGAGAGACAGCACGGATCGATGCGTTAATTGCTGCCAAAGAGCGACTGTTAGAACTACTTGCCGAAAAGCGGCGGGCACTGATCACCCAAGCCGTTACCCGTGGTCTGGATCCCAGTGTTCCTCTGCGAGACTCAGGGATCCCGTGGTTGGGGGGGATCCCTGATCATTGGAAGATAGTCGCCCTCAGATTCTTAGTTGATTTTACAAGTGGTGCTACACCAAACACTGAGACAAGAGAATATTGGGACGGAGAGATTCCTTGGGTTTCTCCAAAGGACATGAAACAAGATGAGATTAGTGATGCACAGGATCATGTTAGCGAACTCGCACTTTCCGAAAGCCCTCTTCACCTAATTAAGCCAGAAGCTGTGCTGATTGTAGTAAGGGGTATGATCCTAGCTCATAGTTTTCCTACAGCGGTGACAACTGCACCGATCACAATCAATCAGGATATGAAAGCATTACGTTGTCGTAGCTCTTTGAATCCGTATTACCTTCGCGATTTTTTTCGAGGAAATGAGCAATATATCATCTCACTTATGGATATGGCGACTCACGGAACTCGAAGGCTTGACACTGAGGTAATTGGGCAGTTGACAGTTACTTTACCTTCACTTGGTGAGCAACAAATTATCATAGATTACATTCGCGATAGCACCTCACTCCTTGATCGAACTATTGTCGAAACAGAAAATACAATCACACTACTCAAAGAACGCCGTGCCGCCCTTATTGCCGCAGCAGTGACAGGTCAGATTGAGGTTGGTAGGGATCCGTTATACTATTCTTAGCAGTCTTACTCTTTGGGTGAGGCAAGGTTATTTATTCACAACAAACCGTCAGAATTCGGATTTAGATAGACGAGGGTTAGATATCTTAGTTCTCTGGAGAACCTTAAATCCATGAACAACCGCGAACAATTAATTCAAGAACTCGAACAAGCTCCCGATGATCTAGTGGAGATACTACTAGATTATTTGCATCGGATTAAGGCGACACGCAAACACCATCCCCTGGCAAAATTTGCGGGCATCTTAAGTGATTCAGAAGCAGAAGAACTTCAGCAAATAATTACACAAGAATTTCGGCAGGTAGATTTGAATGAGTGGTGAAATTGCAATTGACACTTCTACTGCGATTCGCTTTTTGAATGGACACCCAATAATTACACAAAAGATACTAGCTTTACCAGAATTAAATCTGCCAATAGTTGTCATCGGAGAATTGCTATTTGGGGCACAAAACTCAACACGTCCGTTTCATAATCTACCTCGCTATCTAGAATTTATATCCGCTTGTAAAGTGATGCCATTAGGCAGAGAAACAGCAACACTATATGCCCAAACACGGTTAGCATTGAAGCGCAAGGGGCGACCAATTCCAATGAATGATGTGTGGATTACTGCTCAGTGTCTTGAACATAGCTGGATCCTAGTGACTGATGATACTGATTTTGAGCATATAGAGGGTTTAATACTGGAGCATTGGTAGCAAAGCTAGGGATAAGGCTATATCAACCAACTAACACAATGTAGGTTAAGTGATGCGAAAACAGGAAGCTCTTACATTATTAATAAAGCACCAAAATACCATGAAGGATTTTGGTGTCAAGTCTCTGATACTCTTTGGTTCAGTGGCAAGAGATGAAGCACGAACAGACAGCGATATCGATCTGCTAGTAGAGTTTGATCGTCCGGTTGGGTTGTTTACCTTTGTACGGTTAAAACGATATCTAGAAGAGATTTTAGAGAGTTCCGTTGATCTGGGTACACCTGACTCTCTCAAACCTTATCTACAAGAACCCGTTTTCCGGGAGGCGATTCGTGCCTTCTAGAGATTGGCAAAATAGAATAAGAGATGTGCTAGCTGCCATTGCTGAGATCCGAGAATTCACTAACGATACTACATTCGATCAGTTTCAAAATGATCGCAAGACAATCAAGGCAGTTTTGTATAACCTTGCCATTATTGGTGAAGCCGTTCGTGGTATTCCCCCTGACTTAGAGGCTTCACATCCTGAAATTCCCTGGGATGATGTGCGTGGAATGAGAAATATTGTGATCCACGAGTATTTTCAAGTCAATATGTCTATCATCTGGCAAACAATTCAAGAAGATCTTGTTTCACTAGAAGATTCTCTTAACCTGTTGATTAACCCTTGAACAGGGTATATGTTTTTATTCGAGCCTCAGATCCGAAGCCACCTAGCGACTCTCTCTAACTAGGAAGACGCGATTATATTTTAGATGCTGTGGGCTCTATACAAAGGAAAAACCCTTAGCAAATTCAGGCCATCGAAGCTGAGTTGGAGGAGCAGCAGGTGTTGATGCCGCTTAACCCCTAGCGATAATGTCTCTGGCCAGAAGCGGTTCCCCGACCCAAAGCTCTAGCTGTACCTGTGGCCACACCGGATCCCAGTGCCACTCCCTGACCCGACACGGTGCCAGTTCCCCGCTTAGTTTGGATGTTTCCCTCGGCATCGCGGTAGACCACCACCCCTTGGCCTGTCACCGTCCCCGAACCCCGTACTACACCCCACCCATGAGCGGAACCCAATCCGGCCACATAGCCTCGACCATTAACCGATTCGGCTTGCACTCCAGTGTCTAAACTGAATAGAGTGCCTAAGCAGACAATCGCGGATAAATAACCTTTCATGTTTGTCTCTCCTATTTGGGGATGAGCACTCTCAAGGATGCCTACTACCCATAAGACTCTTTTCCTGCCTAAGACGTTCAAAATCTGAAGGTTAGATGGTAGGGCTAAAAAATGAGGAGGAGACTTGACATCCCCTCCCCCATAAGAAAAATACTCCTAACAGGACAATCCGTTGCTTATGCAAAGACCCTGAACGACCTTGTGATCAACGGAGCTTAGCGAATGCCACTGGGCTTGTGAACAATAAAGCTCAAGACTTGGCACTGTTGAACGTTATCAAAACCCACCACGCGAATATAGCAGTGGGGATAAGCACTGCGGCATTGTTGCACTTCGCTCAACACTTCCTGGGTAGAACGTGCGCCAAACAAAGGCAATTTCCACATCGTCCAGTAGTAGGTGGTTGGTTCAGAGGTCTCGTTAAACTCAATCGCAGGAAAGTATCCTTTGTCCAAGATATATTGCACTTGCTTGGTGATCTGTACATCCGTCAAAGGAGGCAGATAGGACAGAGTTTCGTAACGCCGCTCTTTCGGTAAAGTCTGCATGGGATCCTCGAAATAAAGTAGTAGACAATTCAGTCGTAGAGAACAAGTCAGGGTTTAGGGATCCCCTTCTCCCTCCGGAGGGTAATCGGCAGCAGAAGGGGAGGTAAATTCAAGCTGGGTAACCCGCTCTAGGTGCTGGCGACGGTGTTGCATATTAAACTCTTGAATGCCCGTTCGAGCCATTTCTGGCAGAAAATCAGCAATCTCACTCGCAATATGTTCACGTACCGTCATGATCCGAAAGGCTAAGGCAGGTCGCTCTCGCAAAAGCTCCTCTAGATAAATCTCACTCTCTTGAATGTGGCTATTTTCTCCGAAGGAAAACCGGCGTAACCACATCGCTTGCGGGGGATCCGTTTCGCTTAACTGCTCTAGGACAGTTCGCATGGCTTGATAAGTAAAATAACTGATCAAGGTTTTGGCACTGTCTTTGGCAATTTGCTTGAGATTCATAGGGGCTTTCCACAACTTGTGGGAGGGGCTTGGATAGAAGAACGACCGTGCCTGTGCCAGTTGAGGAATCAAGCAAGCCCCATTAGAGGGTATCCACCGCCTTAAATTCAAACTTGATTTCCTTCCAAAGTTCGCAAGCCACCGCCAGCTCAGGACACCAACGAGCGGCTTCCCGAATCACATCATTGCCTTCGCGGGCTAGGCTGCGCCCCTCGTTACGGGCTTGAATACAGGCTTCCAGAGCCACGCGGTTGGCGGTTGCCCCAGGGGCGTTACCCCAGGGATGGCCGAGGGTGCCTCCGCCAAACTGTAGGCAAGAATCATCCCCAAAAATCTCCACCAAGGCAGGCATGTGCCAAATGTGGATCCCGCCGGAAGCTACAGGCATCACACCTGGCATCGAAGCCCAGTCTTGGGTGAAAAAGACGCCACGGCTGCGATCCGCTTCCACATAGTTTTCCCGCATCAAATCGACAAAACCGAGGGTGATCGCGCGGTCACCTTCTAGTTTGCCCACCACCGTACCGGAGTGGAGGTGATCCCCTCCCGACATCCGCAAGCACTTAGCCAAAACGCGGAAGTGAATACCGTGGTTCTTTTGCCGATCAATCACAGCGTGCATGGCGCGGTGAATGTGTAGCAACAAACCATTGCGACGGCAGTATTTCGCCAAGGTAGTATTGGCGGTAAAGCCACCCGTCAGATAGTCATGCATGATGATGGGAGTGCCCAGTTCTTTGGCAAACTCGGCTCGCTCCAGCATCTCTTCGCAGGTGGGAGCAGTCACATTCAGATAGTGGCCTTTGATTTCTCCGGTTTCCGCTTGCGCCTTTTGAATGGCATCTTGCACAAACAGGAAGCGATCCCGCCAGCGCATGAAGGGCTGAGAGTTGATATTTTCGTCATCTTTGGTGAAATCCAGACCACCCCGTAGGCACTCATAAACGGCCCGACCGTAGTTTTTGGCGGATAGACCCAGTTTCGGCTTGATGGTACAGCCCAAGAGGGGACGGCCATATTTGTTGAGTTTGTCCCGCTCCACCTGGATGCCGTGGGGGGGGCCTTGGAAGGTTTTCAGGTAGGCCACCGGGATCCGCAAATCTTCTAGACGAAGCGCTTTCAGAGCCTTAAAGCCGAAGACGTTACCCACAATCGAGGTGAGCATATTGGTGACGGAGCCTTCCTCAAACAGATCGAGGGGATAGGCCACAAAGCAGAGATACTGGTTATCCTCCCCTGGAACCGCCTCAATGTCATAGCAGCGACCTTTGTAGCGATCCAAATCGGTCAACAGATCCGTCCACACCGTTGTCCACGTTCCGGTGGAGGACTCCGCCGCTACCGCCGCTCCCGCTTCTTCGGGGGGCACACCCGGTTGCGGGGTAACCCGAAAACAAGCCAGCACATCGGTATCTTTGGGAGTGTAGTCAGGGGTGTAGTAGGTTAATTTATAATCCTTAACCCCGGCTTGGTACCCAGCCTTTGATTGACTTTTGGTTTGAGAATAAGACACTTTCTGATCTACCTCTGATTGAATGTGAACACGGATGACAAGATGCCCCTAAACAAACCGACTGGCAATTATACTTACCAGCACAGATGATTTTTAGCTCCTGCAATGTCTCTTGAATTCTCGATGAGGATAAAACCTAAGTGAACGCAAAACTGCCGCCCCTCAAGGATTTTACCCATCCAGTGAATTTCGATTTTCTTGGGTTAGATCACCCCACATTTAGGGATCCCCAACTCAAGGAGCACAAACAACTTCTTTGATAAGCCAAGCGGTTTCAGTAAGAACTTGCTGGTTAATCATAAGTTATCACTGTTAATGGTTTGTTGATTATTACTTTGTTTATGAGATCGATTAGTTTAATTAAATTGATCCTGATGATTGGCAGTAATCTCCTTAAGATTCTATAGAAAAGTTTATACTCGGCAGCCTGGGATCCCACTGCAGACTGGGATCCCTCAACTGGCACTCAACTCCGCCACCAGTTGCTCCAGTTCCGCCTCCGACACCCGATAGACCTCGTTGCAAAAATGGCAGGTGGCCTCCGCCCCTTTGTCGGTTTGGATCATGTCCATCAACTCATCTCTGCCCAACATGCGTAACGCGCCCATGACGCGGTTGCTGCTGCACCGACAGTGAAAGCGGATGGGCTTGACCTGCGGCCAAATTCGTAGATCGAGATCCCCCAGCAATCCCTCCAGAATTTCCGGTAGGGTTTTCCCCGCCGCGAGCAGAGGGCTCAAGGCTTCCACTCCCGCCAGCCGCCCTTCCATCTCAGGAATGAGGGACGGAGGCGCTCCCGGCATCACCTGTAACAATAACCCCCCGGCAGCCTTAACTCCTTCTCGATCCAGCCAAACTCCCAACAACACCGCCGAGGGGGTCTGCTCAGAGGTGGCTAAATACTGGGTTAGATCCTCCCCAATCTCCCCAGATACTAACTCCACGGTGCTGGTGTAGGGATAGCCATAGCCCAAATCCCGCAGCACATGCAGATAGCCATAGCGACCGACAGCTTGTCCCACATCCAGCTTGCTATCGGGGGTGAGGGGTAGCTCAATGGCAGGGTTTTGCACGTACCCCCGTACCGTACCATCCATACCGGCATCCACCCATACCTTGCCAAGGGGACCATCTCCTTGCACCTGTAGGCTGATGCGGGCATCCCGTTGTTTAAGGGTGGCGGCTAACAGCAATCCGGCACTCATGGCTCGTCCCAAGGCGACGGTTGCCACAAAAGAGAGGTGATGCCGCTGGCGAGCTTCGATCACCGATTGGGTGGAAATCAGGCCAACCGCACGAATCTTGCCATGGGCGGCAGTGGCCCGAATCAGTTGATCCGGTTGGGGGATAAGGGTGAAGTTGGCCATGTCTACCTCAACTACCAGCCGATGAACATCCGAGAGCGGCGCTTAACCTTGAACAATTGTAACTGTCCTGTGATGATCTGTTGGGTAGGTTCAGTCAGAGGACTTTTCTCTCCTGTCTTCCCCACCTTTTCTGGGAAAAGGTTTAAGAAGTATGAAGAACTGAGACGGGCGATAGCCTCCATGCCCGACAATAACTGGCGGGTATGCTTGCCGTACTCTTTAAGAAAGAATCGACTTCGAGGATGGATATCCATGAGTGTTGTCACGAAATCAATTGTGAATGCGGACGCTGAAGCGCGTTATTTAAGCCCTGGTGAACTCGATCGGATCAAGTCTTTCGTTTCAACAGGCGAGAAGCGGTTGAGAATTGTACAAGTCTTAACCGAGTCCCGTGAGCGGATCGTCAAGCAAGCGGCGGATGCTTTGTTCCAAAAGCGTCCTGATGTGGTTTCTCCTGGGGGTAATGCCTACGGGGAAGAAATGACTGCCACTTGCCTGCGGGATATGGACTACTACCTGCGTTTGGTGACCTACGGCGTGATCGCTGGCGATGTCACCCCCATCGAAGAAATTGGGTTGGTGGGTGTGCGGGAAATGTACAACTCCTTGGGCACCCCGATCCCGGCTGTAGCGGAGAGCGTTCGCCAAATGAAGCAAGTGGCCACCGGACTGCTGTCTGGCGATGATGCCACCGAAGCTGGCTACTACTTTGACTTTGTGGTGGGAGCCATGAGCTAAGACTTCACCCATTTGGTGAAGCGGTGCGGATCCCAACCGGAGATCTATTGACCGGAGATCTATCTGACTTGATTAACCACAGAGATTTAGGACATTTGACATGCAAGACGCAATTACTTCTGTCATTAACAGTTATGACGTGCAAGGGAAGTATCTAGATACTTCCGCTATCGACAAACTGAAAGCCTTTTTTACCACGGGTGAACTGCGGGTGCGGGCGGCGGCCTCCATTGCGGCCAATGCTTCCACCATCGTTAAAGATGCAGCAGCTAAGGCTTTGTTGTATTCCGACCTAACCCGTCCCGGTGGCAACATGTATACCACCCGTCGCTATGCCGCTTGTATTCGTGACATGGACTACTATTTGCGCTACGCCACCTATGCCATGTTGGCGGGCGATGCCTCCATCCTGGATGAGCGGGTATTGAACGGTCTGAAGGAAACCTACAACTCCTTGGGCGTGCCCGTGGGAGCCACCATCCAAGCCATTCAAGCCATGAAAGAAGTGACCGCCGCTTTGGTGGGTGCTGACGCTGGCAAAGAAATGGGCGTTTACTTCGACTACATTTGCTCTGGATTGAGCTAGTTGTGTGACAGCGCAATGGGTTGGATTCACGCGAGTCTGACCTAACCAAGCGGGCAGTTTGCTACAGGGATCTGGTGTGCTCTGGTACGCGAGCTTTCTGGGGTGTACTGCCCGTTTTGGTACAGAAACTTTGCTACAGCAAGAAAGACGGAATTTTCCTGATGAGGACGGCTTGCTTTGTTGGCTTCTGATGCTCTCACCGGATCCGAACAAGCTAGCCCAACTACCTACCCCTTTAATTCCTTTACCCTGGAAGCCAGCTATGCGGATGTTCAAAATTACGGCCTGTGTGCCCAGCCAAACTCGGATTCGGACACAACGGGAACTGCAAAATACCTTTTTTACTAAGCTTGTCCCCTACGAAAACTGGTTCAAAGAGCAGCAACGGATTCAAAAATCTGGCGGCAGAATTGTCAAAGTTGAACTAGCCACAGGTCGTCCTGGTATGGATGTAGGTCTGTTATAGAACTTTGCTCTGAACTCCTGCTTACTCCGACAAACTCCTACCCGTTAATTTCAGAATCTGGTTAATCCTCTGGTTCCTTCTGAAGGACGAGATCGGTTCGAGTTATGGAAAGATAGGTGAGGCCAAGGGATCCCTACGCTATGTTGGGATCCTTGATTTTTGATCGGGGGGATAGGTCAGGAGAGATCGCTGGTGTGGGTGCTGCCGTCCGCCTGAACCCAAACAATTTCAGGGATCCCCCGCTGGCGGGCATAGGCTTCTAGAGCCTCTGGGGAGCGGTTGAGCAGTTCCAGTTCGATGATGGCGGAGGGTTGATGTTGTCGCCACATTTGCGCCAGATGAAGGGCGGGGGGAAAAGCGTCGGGGGTCAGGGCGACTAACAGGCGTTGACTGCTGGGCAGGGTTTGGGGAAGGGTAGCGCTTGGGATCAGTTGGCGTTGCAGTTTTTCTAGGAGCAAGGTAAAACCAATCCCTGGCTGATCGACTTGACTGGGGCTGTAGAGGGCAAAAAGCTGGTCATAGCGTCCTCCCATGCCAATAATCTCCTGCTGGCTACTCACCTGAAAAACAATGCCTGTGTAGTAGGCAAAACTTTGCAACAGGCTGAGATCCAAGACTAGTTTGACCCCTTGTTGTTCCAAAACCTGACAAACCCGTTGTAGGTCTTGTACCCGCTCCTGTTGGGGTAGGGGCAGGGACAGTTGCCCTAGCTTGTGGAGTACGGCACTGGGCTGCCCCCGTAGATTCAAAATTTGTAACCCAATTTGCCGATCCCGTTCGGGGAGTGGGGCGGTTTCCAGATAAACATAGTCCAGTTGAGCAATCGCCTGCCGAATTGGGAGGTGAGCTGTCGGCGACAGTAGATTGAGCAACCGCTGGGTAACCCCGATATCTCCTAAAATCAGCGTCCAGTTGGGCAAGGGCAATGCCTGCAACGCTTCCGATAAAACCAGCAACACTTCCGCATCCGCCTGCCATCCCGCCGCCCCAATCAGTTCCACCCCCGACTGAAAAAATTCCTGTTCTTGAGGGGCATTACGAAAGACGCTGCCGTGGTAGAACAATCGCTGGGGTAAAGGGGATTGAGCCATGCGGGTGGCGGTAGCCCGCACAATCGAGGCGGTAAATTCAGGACGCAAGCCCAACGGGGATCCCTCCGCATCCCGCAGTTGCAGCAAGGCTTCGGACTGGATCAATCCACCCGCCGTCAGGGTGGACAAGCGTTCTAGGGTGGGCGTAATGATCTGCTGATAGCCCCACCGCCGAAAAATCTCGCTCAAACACTGCTCAACCCACTGGCGCTGCACCACTTCTAGGGGCAACAAATCCCGTGATCCGGTGGGGGGACGGTGGCTGAGTGGGCGGGGGGATCCCTCGTTCATGGCGATTGGCACAACTCCTCCGTCAGGATACCGCGTTCATCTCCCCTCGGTGGAAAAACAATACTGGCGTAACTGCTTAACTTCCACCGGACTCAAGTGACGCCACTCCCCCAACGGCAGTTCTGCCAACTGGAGGGGGCCAATTTGCTGACGAATCAACCGCAGGGTGGGGATCCCTACGGCGGCAGTCATGCGGCGCACTTGCCGATTGCGTCCCTCCCGCAGGGTGATGGCTAACCAAGTGGTGGGAATGTGGCGGCGCACCCGAATGGGCGGATCCCTGGGGGGCAGATCGGGAGCTTCTGGCAACACCCAGGCAAGGGCGGGCAAGGTTTTTTTGCCTTGAATCATCACCCCCTTACTGAGCGCCCGCAACGCCTCAGGGGTCGGGATCCCTTCCACCTGTACCCAATAGGTGCGCTCATGACCAAAGCGCGGATCGATCAAGCGGGCATTGAGCGGCCCATCATCGGTTAAAAACACCAACCCTTCGCTATCGTGATCCAAGCGACCCACCGGGTAGACATCGGGGATCGGAATGTAGTGTTTTAGGGTAGGGCGGGGGATCCCTTCCTCGGTAAACTGGCAAAGCACCCCATAAGGTTTGTGAAAGATTAGATAAGGCATTGATTGAGAGGAGGAAGCAAAAGCAAGGAGGCAATCTGGCATAATGGGGGATGGTATTTGTAGGCTAGCCAAGCGCGCCTCTCGAACGATTGTCATGGATCCCACAACTTGATAGATTCAAGTTCAACTCTTTTTTCATTTCTGTTTCCCCTTGCTGGAGTCGATTTTTATGAAGGTCCTGATTATAGGTGGCGATGGCTACTGTGGCTGGGCAACCGCACTTCACCTCTCCGGCAAAGGCTACGAAGTAGGCATCATCGACAGCTATGTGCGCCGCCTCTGGGATCTACAACTGGGGGTGGATACCCTCACCCCGATTGCTCAACTGGAACACCGCGTAGATCGCTGGAAGGGCATCAGTGGCAAATCCATTGAGATCTTTGTTGGCGATATTACCGAGTATGACTTTTTGGCAAAGACTCTCCACCAGTTTGAACCGGAGGCCATTGTCCACTTCGGAGAGCAGCGTTCCGCTCCCTATTCGATGATCAGTCGTGAACATGCGGTTTTCACGCAGGTCAACAATGTCGTGGGCAATTTGAATGTCTTGTATGCCATGAAAGAAGATTTTCCCGATTGCCACCTGGTCAAGCTGGGCACGATGGGAGAATATGGCACACCCAACATCGACATTGAAGAGGGCTACATCACCATCGAACACAACGGGCGCAAAGACACGCTCCCCTATCCCAAACAACCCGGCTCAATGTACCACCTCTCCAAGGTGCATGACAGCCATAACATCCACTTTGCCTGCCGGATTTGGGGGCTGCGGGCAACCGACCTCAATCAGGGGGTGGTTTATGGGGTCTTAACCGAAGAGACAGGGGTAGAAGAGGTCTTGATCAACCGCCTTGATTATGATGGTGTGTTTGGGACAGCCCTCAATCGGTTTTGCATTCAGGCGGCAGTGGGGCATCCTTTAACTGTCTATGGCAAGGGTGGTCAAACCCGCGGATTTTTGGACATTCGAGATACTGTGCGCTGCGTTGAGTTAGCAATTGCTCATCCGGCGGAACGGGGTCAGATGCGGGTGTTTAACCAATTTACGGAAATGTTTTCAGTGGGGGATCTCGCCACTATGGTGCAAAAAGCCAGTAGTGCCCTGGGGCTAAAGGTGGAGATTGATCACCTAGACAATCCACGGGTTGAAGCGGAAGAACACTATTTTAACGCCAAAAACACCAATCTCCTTGATTTAGGGCTACAGCCCCACTACCTCTCGGATTCTCTGTTGGATTCTCTGCTAAACTTTGCCCTCAAATACCGGGATCGCGTCGATGAAAAGCAGATTTTGCCGAAAGTGAAGTGGAAGGGATAAAAAAAGCTCTGACTCAAAGCAGCCAAAGCTTGCGGGGGTTCCATTTTCACCAGCCAGCTATCTAGGGATCCCCAAGGGGATCCCTGGGGTCTTAGAGAGCAGGATGGGCGATGACGGGACAGTTGATGATGACCTTGGTGGATCGCAGTCCCGATAGCCAGGGGTTGCCAGGGCCTTGGGGGTTGATCAAGGCATCCGTGACCAATCCGGCTTTTACCAACTGATCAAGATCCGCAAAGGAGGTGATACGGCGCACTTGATTGGTGCGGATAGCTTCTTCTGTCCACATGCTGACATGGGCATCCCAAAGGGGGCTGTAATTGTTTTGAGCCGAGGCATCGGTGTTGTCAGGCGGGATCGGGAAGACGTTAATCGGATCAATTCCTCCATTCAGCAGGGAGGCGACAAACCCTTGAAATTGTCCGGTTGTGGTATCACTGATCCCATTCAAGACCGGGGAGAACCCCAACAGAGCCGAAGGCTGATCGGGGGTAGATTGACCGAAGGTGGGAATAGCCGCCAAGCGTGGGGCATAGACCCCTTTTTCCAACACGGCTGGCACATCCGCCGAAACATCGGTGACCAAATGATAGAAATATTGTTTTCCGTCCTGGAACCCATCTAGGAGGGACATTTTTACCGTCAGCTTCTGGGTATCGACCGCTAACAGGCGGTCGTGGCTGCCCGTTTTGTTATGGACAATCTGGGCATTGATCACCACCCCACTGGGCAGCACAACCATCGAAGACCAGGCTTCATCCGCAATCGCTCCCGGTTTGGCCACCTTGGGAGGGAAAGCCGCTGGGGATCCCGCTTCGACCTGATAAGTCGGGGAAAAATCGACATCTCCAACGAACTGAATCAGGCCATCTTGGAGGGTGACGGTCTGTGCCCCCTCGGTGCCGACCACATACTTCATCTTGGGGGCAAAGTTCACCCCTAGTTCCTGAGCAACCGCAAAGTCGGATGCCTCAGTGATGATGTAATATACGGTGTCACCGTTGGGGGAAAAGCCTTTGAACAAAGGCAGGGTCACATTCGCCTTGTTGTAAGTAAAATCCACGGCCAAGGCACTTTTCAAAAATACATTGTCACTGGGTTTGAAGCTAACAGCGGTGTCTTCCGAATAGGCAGGACGTCCAGAGGCGGTAGCCGCCGCCGCCAGCAATGCCTCCGCTTCCGCTATTTTATCGGGGGCGGCGTTAGCCAGGAAAGGAACCGACAATGCCCCTAGGCAGAGGCTAAGCAAAATCGAAATCTTCTTTCTCACAGGAAATCCTTAGCGATGAATGGAAACTACTTACCCCATTCATTCAGCCAGGGCAGCCTGAGATCCCTCTGAGCAGGAGCTTAGCCAGCTTGTCGAGATCTCTGAGAGTTTTGCGAAGAACCCCCTGATCTTTGCTGTGAATCTATCGAGTTGTCGATCGATGGGGATAACTTCAGGTTAGCCCGCAAGTTAGGGAGTATAGCGATAGTTTGAAGCTTATCTAGTGGTCTTTCCCATTCCGCTTAACCCTCATGAGATGGCGAAATGGAGGAGACTCCCGACTCCTTTGATGCTTCCATAATTCGATGACACTTGCCACTCAGGTAAAGCTTAATTTCCTCAAGTTTCTACATTTTTTCATCGATCTCGTCAAGCTTACGATCGATAACTTTTAACTTTTTAGAGATCGGCACGGAACCGTTTCCCCAGGTATCAACCAGATGCTTAATCTCATTCAGGGTGAATCCTAAAGATTTTCCTTGTGTAATCATGACAACTCGTTCCAGCATATCTGGGCTGAAGTCTAGATATATTCTTGTCTCTGCTTGTCGGACTTTTGCTTCAATTAACCCCATCTTGTAGTAAAAACGAATCGTATCCTTTGACAAGCCTGTTTTTCGTGATAGCTCGCCGATTAACATTGCTGCCACCTAAATTTAGAAATTGATGCTTGACTGTGGAGTATACTCCATAGCTTAGGCTGGAGCCGAAACCAACGGAATGCTCTGGAAATTTATATGAAAATCTTTGTTACAGGTGGCTCTGGGTTTGTCAGTCGCACCATGATTCAGATGTTGCGCGATCGAGGGGATGAGGTGATTGCTTTAGCCAGATCCGAACAAGCTGTGAAGCAAGTGACTCAATTGGGTGCTAGAGCAGTTCGCGGCGATCTACGGGATGAACAAGCGATGATTGAGGGAATGCAAGGGTGTGAAGTTGTGTTCCACATTGCAGGGTTTTTAAGTATTTGGGGTGAATACAAAGTTTTCTATGAAACCAATGTGCTTGGGACTGAATATACGCTGACCGCCGCACAAACAGCGAATGTTCCTTCCTTTGTGCAGGTAGGTGCAGCAGCTTCCGTTTTTGATCGCCAACCTCTATTTCAGGTTGATGAGTCCTATCCACTCAAGCAACCTAAATTTTCTCCTTATATTGCTACCAAAAGTCTCGCAGAACAAAGAGTTATCGCAGCAAACGGAGCCAAATTTAAAACCGCTGTGGTGCGTCCATCTTGGATTTGGGGTAATGGGGATCACGTACTGCCTCAACTGATAAGGGCAGTAAAAACCGGACAATTCATTTGGATCGATCAGGGTCAGTATTCATACATGACGACTCATGTGGTGAATGTCTGCCATGGGGCAATATTCGCGGCGGAACGGAGTTCTGGGGGACAAGCTTACTTCCCGAGTGATGGCAATGTTGTACAGTTTCACAGGTGGGTGACGACATTACTACAGATGGCCGGAGTCAAGCCGGGGCGCTTGAGTATTCCGAGATGGGCTGCCTGGAATATCGCCGGATTCATAGCAGCAATTTGGAGAATAACGAGGCGTAAAGGCATTCCGCCGATTACTCGTACAATGGTTCGGCTGATTGGGCAGGAACTGACCTTCACTGATCGTAAAGCGCGAGAAGAACTTGGCTACACTCCAATTGTGACTCGTGATTTTGGATTGGCAGAACTTAGGAAGCTCTATCGCTGAAAGGGGCTAACAATCCCGTTGCACATGGTGGCGGATGCAGCAGGAGGTTAGCCTTCTACTCCTCGATTGTGACATGCGGAAATATTTTCTTCAGGTGAAGACTGTTGATCTATTCCTTAAAAAGCACTTTAAATCAAGTCATACAAAGTTTTAAACCAAGTCACAAATCTCTGAGCATTAGGGTGATTAGGATGCAAAATGCGTTCCATAATCGCTTGATGTAGCTGCCGCCCTGGAGGATTCTGCCAAGCCAGCCAGGTATAAATGTTAGCTTTATCAAGATGAGGGTCTGTAAATACTGCGCCTTTACCTTTAGCCTCGTTAGTTACTGTTTGAGCAAACTGCCAGAGTGTTGCACTGTTTGTTGGAATCATGTAAGTCAGGAAGGTTTCCAACATGCCAGACATCTTGTTATCAGGCATTATCCAAATTCCAAATCGGATTCCGGTAGGCGTAGCATGTATTAAGCCATCATCGGGTAAAACCTCTGGAAGATCAGGAATGCTTTTCAAGCTTGCACTTCTAATGCTTTGCCAACGTCCTGTAGGATTATCATCAGCATCAATCATTATTCCAAGCGCAGAAAGCCCAGAAGCTTGTAGTTCGGTTGAGATTACATCTGGATCGACTAACTTTTGATAACCATCAAAATCACGAATAAAAACAACTGGGTTTTTCCGAGTTCCCCAATTCACACCATTAGCTTCAATTAGTTCTGGTATTACGAAACGATCCTGTTTTCCCTCTACGAGAAGGACTCTTGAGTAAATATCAACCATACTCTACCGCACCTCAATTCCTCTTTCAGCGGCAATTACAACTTGTCGTTCCGTAAAAACAATACTGTGTTGCTTACCTTTCTCAATTCTCTGAATTGTAATGCCCTCTTCACTTGGGCTTTCGTTGCTTGCAATTGCAGCAAGGCTTGTCCAACAATCACTGTTATGAGTTGTAGCAAAAACCTGAACATTAAGCCGTTTAGCTGTTTCCCATATTAATTTCCACATATCAGACATTGCACTGAAGTGAAGCCCAGTATCAATTTCATCCACTAATAAAACACCACTCCTTGCATTAACAATGACTAACGAAAGTCCTAGCATTCGCCATATTCCATCCCCCAAATTTCCGATAGGTATATCCTTATCACTATTCTTAG
This sequence comes from Cyanobacteriota bacterium, assembly GCA_033764955.1. Lineage (GTDB taxonomy): Bacteria > Cyanobacteriota > Cyanobacteriia > Thermostichales > Thermostichaceae > JANRIL01. The sequence goes on from JANRIL010000048.1 coordinate 61,160, forward strand.
ATAAACGCACATCGAAACCACAACGTGAACTGGGTTCATTGGGTTTAATAGTGCCTGGAGCAATTCGTTCTATTTTTGGCTCAATTGTTTGAAGTGCTTTTATAACGAAATCCTCCTCAGCATTCAAGACGGCATTATTAAATAAATTCACCATGCCTTTGGGTGTCAAAGAAGATGATGTTACAAATTGAGTTCTTAATCCTGAAAGACTAAAATCTTTACGAACTCGCTTAATATAAGCTACAGGAAGTCCCTCTCCAGAAGACAAAGGCAGTTTTATATTTTCACCTGCGTACCTTGACCACTCAATAACTAATGCAAATTCTCGCAAATCCTTAAACGTGCTAAGTTGTCCTGTATGTTCTACAGATACAGTTATCCCTTCTCTATTGTCATGATTTTCACCAAATATTGAGAATTTACTTCCCACATCAATTTCATGACCGTAAAACAGGTGACGAACATCTAGCTCGCGACCACCACCCCGTTCATCACTAAAAATATATTCACCACGTCCGATCATTACTTTTTGCAACGATTCAAGATTAGACTGAGAAGTAAGAAGCTGAACAGCTTCTAAGATTGAAGTTTTACCACTATTGTTAGTACCAACAAGCAAATTCAACTTGCCAAGCTTCTGAAGCTCGAACGTTTGGAAACAACGAAAGTTTTCAATTTTTAGCGACCTCAGCATATTTACGTTTTGTGCAAAGGGATCTTGTGCTTCTTAATGTTTTATCTTAACCATATGGTGACACTACCGCATCAAGAGGGCTAACACTGCGTTGGTGAGGTTATCGATGAGAGATCGAGGTTATCTGCCGCCGCACAACTTATTAACTTATTGTTATCTACCCAACGCCAGCAGGGTAGGTAGATCGAGTTCACCAAACCACTTGATCCTTGAGTTGTTCCAGCTTGGCGGGGCCAATACCACTGACGGCATCCAGATCCTCCAGCGATTTGAAGGGACGGGCGGCCACAATTTTTTCGGCTAGGGCAGGGCCAATACCAGGAAGCTGAGTCAGTTCTTCCAAGCTAGCGGTGTTGAGGTTAATTCGGGATCCCGATGCCGCTTGACCGGATGCTAGAGTACGTGCCTGAATAGGCTGGGCTACGGAGGCTTGCCCGTTGCTAGCGGCGGGTTGTGAGGATGCGGGAGGGCTACTGGGTTTTGGCTTGGGTTCTTTCGCCTCCGCCAGGGTGGGATTGGGGCAGGCAGTTTTTTGTTCGGCAATTTTTTGCTGCAAAGAGCGAGAAGGGCCTAAAAAGGCATCGGTCATCAGCCGATCAAACTCACGGGCAAAGTGGGCTGCTACCACTGGATTGGGAATGATGAGGAGGTTTTCGTCGTTGAGGTTATTGGCGGCGGCTGACCAGTTGTGGGATCCCGTTATCACGGTGGCCTGTGGGGTAGCGGCATCCACCAAGCCAAATTTGTGGTGCAGTTTGTCGGTGGGGGCAATTTTAGGGATCCCGACGGATTGAGCGGGAGTTTTCCAGGCTTGTCGCTCCGCATCAAGGGTGCAGTCCTTCAGCCAGGTGAGCCCCCACATATCCAGGGTACGGCTGTAATCACGGTAGGCAAAACCAGGATCAAACATGCCACGAATCTCTATTTTTTTGTTATCCCGCAAATTTTTGAGTTGATCAACAATCCCCTGATCCGTAAAGACAAATAAGGCCATATCGACCGTGCGATTGGCTTTGCCTAAAGTTTGAGCAATTGCTCCATTGGTAGTATCGGCATAGCTAGTTTTAGCCCCTGCTGGAGAAAAATGGATCCCTACATTGACATCTCCGATCCTGACGGTTTGAATCGGACGTTCCGGTTTATTCACCCCAAATCGACTATCCGGTTTTTGTGCGGGGCCATCCCCCCACATCAGGTTAAATTCATCCGTAAAAACGGTAGCCAGTTCTGGGCTTTGTAGGCGGATCATGTGGTTAGCATTCCCCACACTTTCTGCTTCATGAAAGTCACCATGCATATCGGAAAGGGTGAAGTTAGCGGATCCCATCACCACTTTTTGGCCATCGATCACCACAAACTTGTGATGCATCAATCCTGACCCTTTCGATCCATCGGCGGTATCGTCGATCCAGGGTAGTTTACTTTGATCAAACATGGCCAAAACATCCCGCTCGGCTACTTCTTGTTCGGAGAGCTTGCCATCTCGATTGATGTCAATCAGATCTTGATATTCGCTGAGTTTGACAGCTTCCCGTTCATCCAAACCCTCCAGATCTGCGTCCGTTTCGCCGGCGATCTCATTCCAGCGTCGGGTATAGGTATTTTCGGTAATAAATCTTACTTTCACTCCCGCTTGATGCTTTTTGACCAAAGCTTGCCCAATCAAAGGCAAATTCATTTCTTGCACGGCAATATCAACCGTTTTTTGAGCGGAATTGATCGCTTGAATAACAAAATTTTCTAAATCAACCCCATAGCGCTTGACCTGTCGATAGGGATCCGTATAGACGGATTCGCGGGTTTGATTGAAGGCGACGGTGATCTGAGGATGTTGCGGCAAGGGAGGGATAGTGGCCAGATTGGGGGAGGAACTATCCTGGGGTTTTGGGCCAACAAAATAACCAATCACCACCAGCACGAGCAGCAAAATAGCCAGAGGCAGATAACGGCGCATCTGACGAAACCAGTTGGCTGAGGTGAAGCTCATAGGAGGGATCCCTTGAATACTGCCTAAACTCCCAAACTTCCTAAACTATAGATCCGATAAACCGCCTGCCACTTGAAGGCGACGTTAACACCCGTTTATCATCCCGCAGCCACCCCAACTTCTTAAAACACCGAGGTGAGAACCGAACGGTCAGAAGGTGCTATTCTGAAGAGCAAATCAACAAAAATTCACACTTGCATCGCACAGCCGAAAGGATCAGCTTATGGTGGGTATTCTCAGACGCTTATTTAACCGACCGCAGAAGGAGCAAAAAGCCGAGCCAATGGCCGATCCTCAACCCAAGACCAAGGATCCCAAAGCAGCTTTTTTCTTAGCACCCGATGAGGCCAAAAGTTTAGGCAATATTGACTACATGCGAACTCCCCGCCTGATCAAGCGGACATTTGTGTCGTTGGGAACTAAAGAAGAGTTTGAAGTGGTGCAGCAGGTGTCGGCCTTAGAAGCCATTGTCTTAAGTGAGGAGTCCGCTCCCGCCACCCCAGAGGGATCCCCAGTCGTCTCGCAGACCAATTCCCCGTCGGTCTCACCTCAGCGCCGCTCCACCAGCTCTGATCTGGATAAGTTCCGCACGATGGCACGGGATCTCAAGAAAAAAACCTAGACCCTTGCTTGAGCAGAAATACCCAGAATTGGCAACAGTTCCCCCAGCTCATCAATCAAATGGGTATGGGGGTGGGGTTGTAGCGCCTGACGGTCATGGGATCCATTGGTGATGCCAATCACATAGGCACACCCTGCTGCGGATCCCTGCTCCAGATCAGAAGGGGTATCCCCCACTTTGGCCACCTGCATGACCGATTCCACCCCTGTGCGGCGCATCGCTTCCCAAATCATGTCTGGGTAAGGACGACCTCTAGGCACTTCATCACTGGTCACACTGGCATCTATCACCCCACCTGCCAACCAACCCAGCCGCTTGAGGAGGGTATCGGCGGTCAATCGATCAAACCCAGTATCGAGAGCAACGCGGATCCCTTGCTGACGGAGAGATTCAAACACCTGTGAGGCGTGATCTTTTTCCGCTACGCTGGGCGAGGTTTCATAAAAGTGCAGAATTGCCTGCCGATAAAGCTCATGCACCTGCCTCACCTGCTCTTGGCTGATGGGATGGTCAGGGGATCCATATTTTTCCAAGAGCATCTGAACCGCCAATGGCTTGGGATAACCCATCACGGGATTGGTATCTTGCAGACCAATGACTAGACCAATTTGGGCAAAGGCGCGGATCAGGGCTTGACTGACATCGTGATTATCATGAACCGTTGTCCCTGCCATATCAAAAACAACCAGTTGAATTGTCATACCAACTCCCCAAACAAACTGAACCATTAAGCATCCACAGATTCAAGAGTAATGGATCCCTGAATTAAATTTTCATGAAAGTGGCCTTAAAAAGTCATTGAGTCTAGAGATAAGCTCAATAGATTTTGTAGACAAATCAATCCTTGCCACATGATAATTTGTTTTTGTTCCTGGCAAGCCAACTTGATTCTCAATACAACCCTTCCCTCAACCATTCAATACAATAGAAACACTTGGTAAACCAGCTTTTGAGTTGAGCCTGATCAATCAAGTTAATGGCTATCTCAATAAACTTTTGCAGACCTCTTGCTATCCTAGTCTTACGCTTACAAATCAGGATCTTAAGTTGTGACCACATCATTTCTATCAGATCAAACAATATCCTTAGACAACGGATTGGAAGGTTAGTCAGAAAAACTCTATCCTTTTCCAAAAAGTTGGAGAATTTTATTGGGAGAATCTTCAACTTCTTGTATCACTACGATTTAGCATTACTTGAATGCAACATTACTTGGGGCTAGTGCAGATTTATCCTTTTAGATCTCTGCTATTTACTAATACTCACTTAAAAGAGCCTCCACAAACTCATAGCTAGAAAATGGCCTGAGATCTTCCAACCCTTCTCCTGCTCCAATAAAGCGGATAGGCAACCCCATTTGTTGAGTGATAGCGAAGGCAATTCCCCCCTTGGCGGTACTATCCAGTTTAGTTAAAACAACCCCACTTAATTGAGCAGCTTGAGCAAATACTTCGGCCTGCCGCAGCCCATTTTGTCCGAGGGTGGCATCCAGAACTAATAGAGATTCTACAGTAGTATCGGGAGCTTTTTTGTCAATAATCCGGCGGATTTTGGTCAATTCCTCCATCAGATTTTTCTTGTTTTGCAGACGACCAGCAGTATCAATCAGCAATAATTCCGTTTGTCGGGCTTGAGCCGCGCTGATGGCGTCATAGACAACAGCAGCGGGATCCGTATTTTGTCCAGGGTTGGCAATCACCTCTACACCGGAGCGATCCCCCCAAATTTTGAGTTGTTCTACGGCGGCGGCTCGAAAGGTATCAGCGGCGGCAATCAGAGATCGGTAGCCAGATTTTTGGGCGACATGAGCAATTTTGCCAATAGTGGTGGTTTTGCCTGCTCCATTCACGCCCACAATCAGCCAAATGTTGAGGCTATCACGGGTGGGAGCAAAGGTGGGATCCCCAATCTCAAGCATCTGGCGCATCTGTTCCTTCAGATACTTGACGGCTGCTTCGGGGGGGAGGGTTTCCCGCCGCATCCGCTCTTGCAGGGCAGCGATGACGCGATCCGTGGCGTTGACCCCCACATCGGACTGCAAGAGAAGGGTTTCGATCTCCTCGACGGCATCCGCATCAATCGGCCCACGTCCAACGAGAGCTTTCAGTTGATTGATCAGGTTGAGGCGGGTTTTGCCCAATCCTTGCCGCAGTTTTTGTAGCCAGGTAATTTCTTCTACCGAGATTTCTTCGGCTTTTCGCCCTTGAGCCGCCAAGATCTCGGCTGACCAACGGAATCCGGCATCAAAGGCAAGCTGGGTGGTGGGATCCTCTGGGGTTGGCGGAGGTGGAGGGGGGGGGTCGGGGATAGCGGTGGCTTCCAGTTTCTCTAGCCGCTCGGTTGCCTTAGCCGCCAAATCAAAAAAGGTTGGCGCGTTGGGGGATCCCTCAGAGAGAGAGACGGCTGAGGGGAGCGGCTCTAGGGGATCCAATGCTTGCTGGTTGTCTACTAGCGCCTCAATCGGCTGAGACTCAATTTCAGTTTCGGGGATGACAGCAGGCGGATCGGCAGGCGGGATCCCGATGTCTTGTGGGGGGGTATCGGGGGGGGCAGAAGTGGGAAGAGCGGTTTCTGCCGCCATCTGCTGAGCTTTTACATTGGCAAAGGCAGCCTTGGCGTAGGCTAGTAAATCAGCCGGTTCAGCGGGGGCAGCCTCAGCCGTAGAAGCGGTTGGTTCCGGTTCGGCAGGCGGTGGCTGAGAAGGTGGAGGAGTTTCTTTAGCAAAGCGACGGCGAAACCAATCAAATGTCATGCTGCTTTCTCCCCATCCGCACACATTACTGCCCATCATCCGCCCCTAGAGCGGACTCTCGCAACTACGATAACGTTATTTTGACCCTGACTTGGTGTTATCGCTGCTATCACCACATGATCAGCTACCCCTATCCGTCACAGAGATCCCAGGGATAGGGCGGGCTTAACGTTTGGTCGAGGGAGAGAGCAATTTTTGGGAGAGCAAGGTTTGTAGGGTTTGGCGCAACACGCCCAGGCCATCCGCTTTTTCCAGGCAGGCATCGGCTTGAGTGACAGAGCGTTTTAGATCGTCATCGGCAAAAGCAGACACTAAAACCAACAGAGGAGGATTGGCTAGGGCTTGCCGCAGGTGGCAAATCACTTGATATCCATCATGAAACCGATGGAAGCGAGAGGCAAAAAGGGCATAGTCAACCATCGCCAGATCAAACGATTCCACTTGGTTGATAAATTCGCAGGTATCTTCAAAAGTTTTAACCGAAAATATATCGCTCAGGGCTAACTCAACCGCACTACACCAAGCACGAGAATCGTCAAGTACAGCAACTTTATGCATGATTCACCCTTGTTCTCTCTAAATTGGCAGATTCTTGAGCTTCTCTTGGTTTCGATCATTGATATCTTAGAGGGAGCCGAAACCCCAGGTCTCATCAAACCTTTCACAAATACTGCTGAAAAAAGTATTTTTCTCAGACAATATGGTCAAAGTGCAAAGCTTTGCCCTTAAATTTTGATCTTTAAAAGTTTGATCATTACGATCTGATTCAAAAATAAACACAGCTAAGCTAGCATGACTAACTTGCGAAGGGACTAGTAAAATTATCGATCTTTCGGTTCTCTAGCCATCCTCCAGACGAGGCAGGCTAGCGCCCCTAGCAATGGTGAGAATGTCAGCTACATCGCCACGGTTTGATGGATCCCTTTCCATGCGGATTTTCTGCTCCTCCCCATTCGGGTTAGGTGACTATTCAATATGTGAGGTCTTCAGTATCTAACGAGTATCAAATTTTATGTCTGATCTCAGTCACACGGAAGATGGCCTATCCGTCACGCTCTTGATGTCCTGTCCTTGGCAGGTGACAATAGAAAAATCCTTAAATTCATGATCCTCCCTCCTGTGAATCCTGTTCGTACCGTTTCTGCCACCAAAGCCGCTTTTTTTGGGGCTTATGCTCGTCCCATCAACTCTGTGTATCGTCGCGTGATTGAGGAGTTGCTCGTTGAACTCCATCTGGTGACGGTGAATGCTCAGTTTGTTTACGATCCGTTTTTTGCCCTAGGCTTGGTAACGGTCTACGACGCACTTATGGAGGGCTACCAGCCTTCTGATCAGCGGGATCCCATTTATCAGGCGCTCTGCAAATCCCTGCAACTAAAACCAGAGGTTTTGCGGCAGGACGCCCAAACCCTACTCGATCTCCTGCGCTCCGCCGATCCGCAGCAACGGTTATCCCTGCTTACCCTTCGCAACGACGCGATGGATGTGGGAGGGATCCGCAGCATTTTGGAACGGATGCGTTCTGGCTCCTATGCCTACAGCCGCATTTTGGGGATTGGCTTGTTTACCTGCTATGACCTGCTTCAGCAGGCTCTGAACCGCGAAAGTGAATCGCGCCTTGAGCCGTTTGTGACCGAGATGGCTATCCCCCTTGGTTTTAGTGGGGAACGGGTGAAGCGAGATCTGGAACTCTATCGCAATAGCCTAGAGCGCATGAAGCAAGCCCGTGCTGTCGTAGAGGAAATGGTGAAAGCAGCCCGTCGACAGCAAGAACGCCGCCAAACCGTTTTGGCTCAGCCGGAGGGCGGCAAAGCCCAAGCTTAAGCATAAATAAGCCCAATATAAATGCGATGGCGGTTGCATCTTCTCTCTGGATCCTCATGACCACAGTAGCCACCTCAGATCAGGCGGAGCGCTTAGCCACTGCCCTCGTGGAGGAAGAATGGGTGGCCTGTGCCCAGATTTTGCCGTCGATGCAGTCAATTTATCGCTGGCAGGGATCCCTAGAGCGTTCTTCCGAACAGTTGATCCTTTTGAAAACGACCGCCGCCGCTTATGTGGGTGTTGAGCAGCGATTGCGGCAACTGCATCCCTATCAAGAGCCAGAAATTCTGGCGATTCCTGCCAGTGCCGTTAGTTCTAGCTATTTGGCCTGGGTTCTGGAACAAACCGCTTCTCGACAGGGATCCCCCCCCTCTGGGTAGCGTGAGGTGGAATGGTCACCGAAAGGGTTGCCAGGAGGGATCCCAACGCTCAGCCACCTGTTGTGTGATCAGTCGAACATAGGCTGACCAATCTTGTGCTGCCAGATCCGGTGGTGCAAGGAGCGTAATATGACCTAGTTTACGCCCTGGCCGCGAGATTGATTTGCCATACCAATGGAGATGAGCCTGGGGTAGAGCAGCCAGAGCCTGCCGTTGCTGAGGATAATCCGACTCGGCGTTTTCAAAACCAAGCAGATTGACCATTACCGCCCCCAAACAGGTGAGGTGGGGATCCCCTAGAGGTAGGTCGCCGATGGCACGCAGATGTTGGGCAAATTGGGAGGTGGCGCAGGCATCCAGGGTATAGTGCCCGGAGTTGTGGGTGCGCGGAGATATTTCATTGACCAGTAATTTGTCCTGTTCGGTGAGAAATAGCTCCAGTCCAAACAGCCCCACCACATCCAGGTGTTCCAGGATGGTTTGTAGTATGGCCTTAGCCACGCTTTCCACCGAGGGCGGGATAGCCGCCGGAGCTACCACCCAACGGCAGACTTGATTTTGCTGGATCGTCTCCACCACCGGATAGAGAGCGATCTCCCCCCTAGCGGAACGCGCCCCCACGATAGCCAGTTCTCGCTGAAAGGGAATGTAGGCTTCCAGCAGGAGGGGTTGGGATCCCATCTGATGGAGGATTTTCTGTAATGACTCAGGATCCCCAGCCATTTGAGTGCCCAAGCCGTCATAACCATGTCGTCGCGCCTTGACCACCAAGGGAAATCCGCCCAAGTCGGCAATTTGTTGGGGGGTGGGGGGATGGGAAATGGCGAGGCAGGGGGGAGTGGGCAACCCCAGGTGTTGCAAAAACAACCGTTGTTGATATTTGTCCAACACAGGACTCAGCGCCGCCAGGGAAGGACGAAAGCAAACCCCCTGGGTGGCTAATTTTTGCAAAGCACTCACATCCACAAATTCATTTTCAAAGGTAATCACCTCCACCTGTTCGGCTAGGCGCATGGTGGCCTCCGCATCCTGAAGGGATCCCCAAACCACTCCGCTGGCAACCCCGACCGCCGGGTCATGGGGATGGGGGGTCTGGATCCAGATCTGGATCCCCAGTTCTTGACCAGCGAGCGCCAACAGTTGAGCCAGTTGACCGCCGCCTATCACCCCGACTCGCCTTAGCATGATATCGCCCAAACCCATGACGTGAAACGAGCATAGAGCAGGCAGAGACAACTGACCAGAGGGAAGCCTCCCCCTTTCACTCCGCCTGTTGGAAGATCGGGCAGGGATATCCTATCCTTATTGGAGACAACCGCTCCGATCCATAGAAAATTTGTACCCAATTAGGCTACTTTTCAGATGGCAGAAAAAAATAATCCCATTCAAAAAATTAGTTATTTTGACGAGGGGTATCGCGCCCAAAAATTTGCTCAACTGCATCAAAAAAAGGATGTTTTCTTTGTGCAGGTTGGTGGCATGGATGGCAAGCAGTTTGATCCCATTTATCCTGCTGTCCAAAGGTATGGCTGGTCCGGCTTAATTGTGGAGCCATTGCCTGATTTATACGCCCTCCTTTGTCAAACCTATCAACCCTATCCTCAAATTATTTTGGAAGCCTGCGCTATCACGGAAAGCTCAGGTTGGGTGACTATGCATCGCATTCCCTTAGCCATTGTAGAAGATGGATCCCTACCGGATTGGACAACGGGAATTGCATCGGTGCGAGAGGATGAGAATCGCTTAGGAGGTATCCGCAAAGATAGTCTTCTGTATGAGAAAATCCAACCCTATTTGGTTCAGGAACAGGTGGTAGGGCTAACGCTTGCTGAGCTGTTGGTCAAGCATCATGTTAAACAAATGGATGTCTTACAGATTGATGCTGAGGGCATGGACTACCATATTTTGAAGCAGCTTGACTTTTCAACCTATCAACCCTATCTAATCAACCTAGAATTTGCGAATTTACCCGAGTCAGAACAACTGGCTACCCTTGATTTATTGGAGCAGCATGGCTATCGTTATCGCTGTGAAGCAGGACATGGGTTAGATTTATTGGCCGAGCGCTTGCTAGAATAGCTAACTAGGATCATCGTTGTCGCCGGAGCTATTTGCTGGCAGACTACAAAAAGAGGGCTTCACACCTGTCTTGGTATGAGTTCTTACTGTTTTTTATCCTAATCTTTACCCGTTAATTACAGGGAGTTAAATTGTGGAATTTCCTGAACTTAAAGCTCTTGTAGAACGCGCTCTAGAAGATAAACAGCTAACCCGATATGAACAACGACAAATTATGATGGCAGTGGTGGATGACAAAACAATTTCACCGGAAGAGCATGAATTGCTCGAATCGATTGTGGAAAAGATTTCTAGCGGCGAGATCAAGGCTGTTGATTAGCAACATCATTCCATAGACATATTCTTGGCTGGCAAGGATTCTTAGGTCTCTACTTTGTCCTAAGTTCTCTCCTAACGTCGGTAACTCGCCAACTAAGGTGCAGATTGAGATAAAAGTTCCAAAACATGACTGTGGCAATAGCCAACAGGTTTGCCAACAAATAGTGAATACCCAACCCATCCGTTAACATAATCAGGAGTAGCGAGTTAATTCCTAAACCCAGCAAGCAGATTACGTTAAATTTCACCAACCGTTTCAGCCGATTATGGGATCCCGGTTGTTTACGGGTAATATCTCGGAATGTCCAGAGATCATTCCACAAGAAGTTGTTGAGGATAGCACACTCTGCTGCCACCAATTTACTGGCTACTAGGCCAAATCCCCAGCCCGTCGCATCATGCAATAGGTAGAGCAAGCTCATGTCCACCAAAACCCCTGAGCAGCCCACTAATCCGAAGCGCAGAAATCGCAGGATAGGCCAAAGAGAGAGCCGTAAATAGAGAAGATGCTGGAGATAGTGCCCATAAACCTGTAAAGAAATTTTGCTTTCCCCTTCCTGTCGTTCTTGAAAGACGTAACCCACTTCGCTAATCTGGCTGATGCTGCCCCGCCCCAACACTTCAATCAATATTTTGTAGCCAAAGGGATAGAGATCTCTCCCCGCAATCGCTGTCCGCCGCACTAAAAAAAATCCACTTAAGGGATCCGTCACCCGCCCTAGGATCCCTGGCAAAAGAATCAAACCAATTAACTGTGCCCCCCGCGAAATGATCCGCCGCTCAACACTCCATTGACTGACCCCACCCCCTTCCACATGGCGACTGGCAACCGCCAGATCGGATCCTGCCTGCATAGCTGCCACTAGATCTAGCAAGACATGGGGAGGATGCTGCAAATCTCCATCGATGACTCCCAAAACCTGCCCCCGCGCCAGTTGCCACCCTTGTAAGACAGCAGTCGCCAGTCCCCGGTCTCCCTGACGACGCAGTACACGCAAGGCCGGATACTCTGCTCGTAAAAATTCGGCAACTTGCCATGTTTGATCCGGGCTGTCATCATCCACCACCACCAACTCATATTGATTGGCAAGAATAGGATCTAACAACTGACTAAGCTGGGCAATCAGGGGTTTCAGATTATGCGCTTCGTTATAAGTAGGAATGACCAACGACAAGAACAAGGGATCCCCCGTCGCCAAAGACAAAGCTGGCACCCGATAGGCGCGCATTCCCCAATTTTGCGACATCATACTCCTCACACCCACAACACATCAATCTGCACAACCCTACCAGAGAATAGGAGTAAACGCAGAAAAACAGGATTATTTTATCGAGAATTGTCGCCATGCTGAACTGAACAAATAGGCGATAACTTGAGAACGATACGGCAAATTCCAAATCACTCGTAAGAACTCTATCCAATCCGGTTTAGCAAAATCAGCTTGGCAAGGGTAATTGGCACAGTAGTAGTGATAAGCCACTTGATAGTTTTTTATATTTAGGCTAAGAACCCGAATGGGTTTAGAGGGATGCATCATACCCCATAGTAAAGCCGTCTGTTGCCAGGATATTTTTATCTTTGAAATAGAATGAACAACTAAATCATATTCTGGCTGTTGAGCAAGATATTCGGGTAAAAGGTTATGCAGAAACTTTAAGCCAACTTGCAACGATAGCAAAGTATGGGAGCAGGTTGCTATTTGGATTAACTCGTGCCAGTTAATAGATTCAGAATGAGCAAAAATCATGCAAGCATCTGCAATCCATCGTAGAGGTGGAACATCATTCCATGCCAATCCATGTGAGATAACATGTAATAGCAAATCTATTTTATTGAGAGTTTGAATTTCCCTCCCTTGGAAGTAAGCTGTTTTTGCTCTTTGCCAAGGATCATAACCGGGAAACAGAAACCAATGTAGATCAATCTCATAACCATATTGATTATGAAATGCTATAGAACCAAACCGATATTGAATCATATCCTTAGGAGTTTCGTTTATTCGATTCATGATTTCCGGATATTTAATATGCCAGCCAGCATTTAACAAAATATTGATAGCCAGAGTAATAGAATTAGATGGAATCAAGATATCAATATCCTGCATCGGACGAAAGCAAGGGCTAGAGTAAAAACCATCTGCCACTAGGGAAAATCCCTTAAGAAACAGTATGGGTATACCTTGATGTTCCATTACGTCAATAACTTGTTGAGCAAAATAAAATAGGAGTTGATTACTAAAAGAAGCTTTACGGCGGATGCCTCTTAATTTCTGAGTTAAATCATCCCGAATGGAACAACTTTCAAGGTTATATGATAAAAGTGGAATTAATTTCAAACTACCTGCATCAAGGTTGTCAATGCTTTCATATTGACGCCATGTTGTCCAGGCTGACCCTACTTGTTTGGGATCCCTTGATAGTGCTGCCGTCAAGAGAAGCTTCTGGCTAGAATTGGGCAGGCTGTTACCTTGATAATTTCTAGTTTTCATGCCAACCTCGCCGCCGATCTAAGATCTTTTTGAGGATTCCTGGAAAATATTTTGGGGCAGGATCTCGTCGGCACAAGTTATTCTGATGCACCCGCCGCAACAGAACAGTTTGAGGCAACATCATTTCAACAAGTTTTTGGTCTTGAGCACGGGCATACCAATCCATAAAAAATCCACTATCAAAATCACCTATCTTCTCAAAAGAACAACGGTTGATCAGCATTGCCCCTCGTAGATAGCCACAGACAGGTTGCTCGTTAACTTTTAGTTTAGAACGCTCCTGTTCACTTAGATCTGGGCTAATAAATTGCTGTACATGACCAAAAACCATATCAACGTCTGGATTCTTCTGCATGGCATCTATTTGTGCAGATAGCTTTCGAGGCAGCCAAATATCATCAGCATCGATAAAAGCTAAATAATTTCCCTGAGCCAGACGGATCCCTTGTTTAAGAGCTTCGGAGGCGCTATCTTTTGACTCCCAACATCCCTGCTTAACATAGTGAACAGGTTCTCCAAATGATTGAACAATAGAAGCAGATTGATCTGTAGAAAAATCATCAACAACAATAACCTCTAAAACAGGATAATCCTGATCAAGAATAGATTGTATAGCATCACGAATATAAAGCTCACCATTATACATGGGTATAACAACACTAACTTGGAATAGGTTGGATAAGTGCATATCTAAAGTTCACAACTAAGATGTGGTGAGAGGTTCAGTTAATTCAACCAGCTTGATAGATCAGTTTGTATCAAATCCTGAAGATGAAGAATGTCATCACGAAAATATTCAGTAAGTTCTCCTCTCATATCCAAATCTAGGGGAGGAATGGTTTGTTTGGGTAAATAATGAGATAGGCGGAGAGGCCATTGTACATAAGGTTCAAGTTCAGGGTTAAACATTGTTCTTCCATGAATGAATACAAAAGCTTTTCTGTATAAGAGGTTACCAAAAAGAATTTGACCTAAGAGAGGAAACTTGGGGATCCAGCCCGGATTTGAGTGAGGAAACTTTATGTCAAAAGATGAGATTGATAGAAAGGAAAAGATTTTTTCAAGAATTGCAACTTGTTTTTCTTGAACGTGTGTGGTTAAATCCTCAAATAAAATGGGCAAAACTTGGTCTTTATCAAAAAGATTGTAATATCGTTTGAGGCAACTGAAGTACATGCCTCGTGCTCTATAATTAAAAGGACCCGCCTCTGAGCTATTCTTCATCGCCAAATAGAAATCTAAACCAGACTCTCTACCTAAACGAACTTCATGGTTAAAGTGAGCATAAGCCCGATCAACAGGATGACGAAGAGTAGCTAGAAGTTTCACCTGAGGGATGAGTTTATTAATGCGCTGGGGAGCGTTAGGGCAAGAAAGATATGCAGTTGTTGCTTCTCCACATAGCTGACCCTCTTTAGCCTCCTCAAAAAACTGACTATACTTTCTCACTTCTGGGGTAGACATTAGATTATGATTTTGCCAGCATGGTAAGTCTTTATTAAAAAATCGAAGCTCCTTAATTTGACTCATATAAATATCGGGATGTTGGGCAAGAAAGTGGTATAGGGATGAACTGCCTGCTTTATGTGCACCAATAACTAACAGATTCGGCAGTTTCATGGAAATCCTTCTCCGTCCAATTGCTGATAAATGCGGCTAAAAGTGCTAGCACAACGATCTAAACTGAATATTTCTATGGAGCGGCGACGGGCTGCTAGACCCATATTTTCTGCAATTTGTGGATGCTCAAGCAGATGAATAACTGAGGATACTAACCCTTGCTGATCATCTCGCTCAATCAGTAAGCCCGTTTCATTGTCCACAACAATTTCTGGGATCCCACCATCTCGCGTGGCAACAATTGGTCTTGCCATCTGAGCTGCTTGCAGAGCCACAAGACCAAAAGGTTCATTCCAACGAGAGGGCATTAAAATTATGCTAACAGAGTTTAGCAATGCGGCTACCTTATCTTTTTCAACCCATCCTAAAAATTTAACTTGGTTGCTAATCTCTAAAGCCTCAACAAGATCAACTAAAGCAGGCATTTCTGGTCCACCGCCTGCAATGATCAGTTGACAATCTGGAATTTTTTTTAAAATTGAGGGCATAGCTTTTATTGCTAAATCAAATCCTTTATGTGGAACAATACGACCCAAACATAATAGCTTAGGGGGACTAAAAGTAATTGTTTCGGGGATAGCATCAGGAATATAAAGACCATTATAGACAAGTTCAGCCTTATGAGAGATTTCGGGGAAAACCGCTAAAAAATCCTTCATGAGTGATTCTGATACGGCAGTTATTCGCTGAGCTTTACTTAAAACCTTTGTAATTATGGACTCCGAGTTGATTGTAATTTCAGGGTGAAAAATTGGATTAAGTGGTGAATGAAGAGAATAAAGAATAGGTATATCCTTGATTTTTGACATCCTTATTATTCTTTCAAAAAAGAATATACTTGGAGATTGAGTATTAACATGTAAGATATTAGGATTAAACTTAACGATGATCTCACAAATTATTGTAATTAGATCTTTCATTCTCTTGAGATCATGATCATCGAGGATTTTACGAAATGGGAAACGATGTACGGAAAGATTAGTATTGGTGCTGTCTGGAAGATCTGATTTACGAACTTTGTTGGAGGTAATAACGCAAAACTGATGCCCCTGTTGACAGAGGTAAGTGATCAGATCAGATGATAGGATCTCAACTCCTCCAATGTCTGGGAAAAATTGCTCGGACCAGTAAAGCACTTTCATAGCTAACTTAATAATAAATCAAAAACACACTGGTAAACTGCTTTTAGATCCTGCCCAACCTTAAACTGATAAACAGGCAACTGCTTAACTAGCTTACCTATACTTGTGAAAGTCCAATCCCTTGATCCGGCTAAGGATGTTAGAATTCTTAAGGTGCTAGGGGCTAGGGTACGGATCCCTTGAGTCGGGCTAGCAAGTATTAGCTGACTAGAATGACTATCCACGATTTGTGGCATCAGTATAGCTTTAATTGGTAATGAAGGCATAACTCTCTCAGGGGTATGTTGTGCAGTGAATAACACTGCTTTCTCGTGATCCCAAAAAGAGAAAGAAGGTAGCGGTTGATCCAATCTTTCAAAGAGTTTTTGACTGTTAAGAGAAAGTTTTCCTGTGTTGTATAAGCTAAAAACTCTTGGATCAGGTTCTAATGAAACCATACAAAAATCATCACTGATATAGTTCATACCCTGATGCCAGCAAGCTAAGGCAGTGGTTGACTTACCAGCTCCACCATCTCCTACAATTAAAATACAGCTCTGTGAAGTGCCAACTGCCGCAGCGTGCAAAAAAAACAACTGTTTCCTTTCTAGCCACCAGAGCAGTATCCTAACAAGCGGTGCAGCTCTTTCATAACTAATATCATAATTCTCAAAATCATGGATGCTTTCCATCCAAAATATGCCCTGCTGAGAGCGGAAATCTAAGATATTGATGACTTTAGGTTGAGTGCCAATTGTTACTTTAATGTGATCTTTACAATTGTTCGCAACTTGTCCCGCACTCCAATAGTCAGCATGAGAAATTCCCAGGCTAGGTATAGCCATATTTGTTGAGTGGGCATCCCAGATAAAAATGGTCAAGGCAGGCTGACTTGACTGGGATGAGCTTTCTTGATCCGATGGTTTCCATGATAGATGGGCAAAAGCAGGTGTGAGGCAGTCAACCAATGATGAACCAATAAAGTTTAACTGAATATGGTAGCCAGCTATTAAGTAGTTTTTTACCGTTATGTCAGAAATGTCCCTGATTTTTTGAAATTGCTCAGTGACTGCCCAATATACTTTATGACTAGGGTCATATTCTGACATAATCAATTTTTGGTTACGATCGGCCACCCATCCTCGCCAACCTCATGAATGGGATCAAGGACAAGTAGATGCTGCATGTCAGCATAGCATTCTAACTTTGGAGCCTCGTAGACGATTTTTGTAGTTTCAGTAGTGGTAAGATTAGTAGCTAGTTCATCTGAAAGGCTATCTTTCATGATAATAAGTTGATACTCGTGTAGATGATCCAAAAATGTTTTTACATCAGAAGCAAACCCAAGTGGAGGATCCCTGAAAACCTGGGGTATTTTACTAATGAGTTCATCCAGTGATATTCCCTCTTCCAGAAATCTCCAAATTTGTGTTCCTGACTGATTCAGACTAAAATAAAGACCTGTTTCTAGATAAACAACAATAACTTCATCTCCGAAGTCTTCATAGCTGATTGCGGTGGAATTAATGAGCACAGTTTTGACATCCATATTTCTTGAGCTTAGTAAAAACGGAGCATCATTAATCCTTTATTAGCTTCTTGCAGGCGCTAGCGTGGTGAGCAATTTCTGAATGACTTCGCTTGCTTATGGCAATGTATATTCAGTAAAACTCGGAAGAAGTCAATATCCTACAAACACTAATACCTCAGATGATCAATAGATGCAACCGTCTTGAACCAATAAAATTTGAACAAGGTGAATATGCAGAAGCACATCGTGCCAATAGGTGAGTTTCTTTTAATCTCGATGACACCTCTGTTCAGAATCTTGAGAGGTTCCAATAGTTCTGAAGCTCCTGGTAGACTTACGTTTAAGCTTCTTGAACAGGTAGTTGAGGATGATCAAGGGTTAGTTGGTTGGCTAGGAGAAGAATGTCGAGGGCAACCTACCCTAGTAGCTCCCCCTATAATCCCCTTCCCTGGCTAGTTTTCTGGCATTCGGTCATCAAACTAGCTGACATTCTTACCAATCTGCTCTAATCTAGCGGACAGCCCACGTTTCACAAAACGCTAGGAACAAAGGATCGGGATTATGGCAGAAGGGGAGTACAAGCCGGGGTTAGAGGGGGTGCCTGCTACTAGCTCGAACATCAGTTTTGTGGATGGGCAAGTCGGATTGTTGGAATATCGCGGGATCCCGATTACCGAACTCACCACCCATAGTACCTTTTTAGAAACGGCGCATCTGCTGATCTATGATCACCTACCCACTCAGACCGATCTGGAAGAATTTGAACAGGCTATTGTTGGGCATCGTCGCGTCAAGTACCGAATCATCGACATGATCAAATCCTTTCCTGAATCTGGTCACCCGATGGACGCCTTGCAAACCTGTGTGGCTGCCTTGGGTTTATTTTATCCGATTCAAGAATATTCCCATGATTATGTATTTGGCACCGTAACTCGCCTGCTAGCCAAAGTTCCCACTTTAGTGGCTGCCTTTCATCAAATGCGGCAAGGCAACGATCCGATTCCTCCCCGCGATGATCTGGATCATTCCGCTAATTTTCTCTATATGCTTTCGGGGCAAGTTCCGGATCCGGCACTGTCTAAAATTTTTGATACCTGCTTGATCATGCACGCCGAACATACGGTGAATGCCTCCACCTTTGCTTTATTGGTGACGGCTTCCACATTAGCCAATCCTTATAGCGCGATTGCTTCTGCCATTGGCACCCTCTCTGGACAATTGCATGGGGGTGCCAATGAACAGGTGATGGTGATGCTGCGACAAATTGGTTCGGTAGAAAATGTTCGCCCCTTTATTGAGGAGAAACTAGCTAAAAAACAAAAGATTATGGGGATTGGCCATCGGGTCTACAAAGTTAAAGATCCGCGAGCGATCATTCTACAAAAGTTTGCGGAAGCGATGTTCACCGGCAAGGAACATAGCAAATTTTATGACATTGCTTTAGAGGTGGAAAAGGTCTGTGAGGAATTGGTGGGAGCCAAAGGCATTTATCCCAACGTCGATTTTTATTCCGGTTTGGTCTATGCCAAGTTAGGGATCCCGGAGGATTTGTTTACCCCTGTATTTGCTATTTCGCGGGTGGCTGGATGGTTAGCCCATTGGCGGGAGCAGCTCTCCGATAACCGTCTTTTCCGCCCTACCCAGGTTTATACCGGATTGCGGGATCAATCTTATGTTCCCTTGGCAGAGCGGGTTTATCCGACTTCGGCATGATCTGGCTGATTGGGGGAACCCAAGAAAGTAGGGCAATTGCTCATCTGCTGGATGGGGCAGCTTATCCCTGGGTTGTCACCGTCACAACCCCCACGGCTACTCGACTTTATCAAGGGTGTAAGGGATCCCTTTGGGTGGGATGTTTGGATACCCAATCGCTGGATAAGTTTTTGCTCCAATACTCTATCCAATGGATTGTAGATGCCTCCCACCCCTTTGCTACCCAAATTTCCCAGTTGGCTATCCAAGCGGCTCAGCACCATCAGTTGCCCTATTTGCGGTTTGAACGACCCTACTTACCCGTTAACTCGCAGGTGGAGGTTGTTCCCGATTGGCCAGCCCTTTTGCAGGATGATTATTTATGTCACCGACGTATTTTATTAACCGTTGGCGTGAAGGCTTTGCCCTATTTTTTGCCCTGGTTAATCGCTAGTCAATTTTGGGCGAGAATCCTGCCTTCCTCTCTAGGGCAAGCCATGGCGATGGGGTTCTCAAGGGAACAGTTGATTCCTTTGCGGCTACCCCTTACACTGACTCAAGAAATCGACCTCTGGCGGGACTTAGCAGTTGATACCGTTATCACAAAATCATCGGGAGAAAGTGGAGGACTTGCCATTAAACAGGCGGCAGCCACTCAACTGGGGGTGAGATTATTAGTAGTTGAACGCCCTCCCTTGCTATACCCTCAACAAACTTCCAAATTCGATACTGTTTTAGCTTTTTGTCGGGATCCCTTTTCATTCACTTAGCAATTTCCCTCCACCTCGATGGATCAAGCGATACCCTGGAGGGGTAAACTTTTGTAGCTGCTGGGTGTCGAGTTTAACTGCCATGAGAGAAAAACCCTTGCGAGTTGTGATCGTTCGCCACGGTGAAAGCACCTTCAATATCGAAAAACGCATCCAGGGGCGCTCCGATCAGGCGGTGCTGACGAATCACGGCCAAACCCAAGCCCAAGCGGTCGCCCAAGCTCTCGCTCCGCTGCCTATTCATCTGGCCTTCAGTAGCCCCCTGCAACGGGCGCAGCGAACCGCCCAGATCATCCTGGCGGAACGTGACGGCATCCCTTTCGTCAGCACCGATCTCTTGCGGGAGATTGATCTGACGGCCTGGGAGGGATTGACTTTTGCCGAGGTCAAGCAAAAATTTCCAGAGGATCATCAACGCTGGCGCTACCATCCCCATTTGCTGTCTCTCCACCAACGCTATCCGGTGGTCGATCTCTGGCAACAGGCTCAAGACTTTTGGACTTATCTTGGGCAGGAAATGGAGAAGATCTCGCCTAATGGGGATGAAGAGTCGGATCCGTCCCCCATGACCATTTTGGTTGTCGGACACAGTGGCATCAACCGCGCCTTGATCGGGGCAAGCACGGGCATTCATTGCCAGCACTACCACCGCTTCGGGCAGGATAACTGTGCCCTATCAATTCTGAACTTTCCCCACGGTTTAAACCATCCCGCCCAGTTAGAGTCCCTCAACCTCACCCATCATTTAGGGGATCCCTTGCCCCAATCAAAAGGGGGATTGCGTTTGCTGTTAGTGCGCCACGGGGAGACTCAGTGGAACCGTGAACAACGCTTTCAGGGACAAAAAGATATCCCCCTCAATGCCACCGGAGAGGAGCAGGCGCAGCAAGTCGGCGCTTTTTTGGCATCCCAGTCCATTGATCTGGCTTTTTCTAGCCCTTTGTTGCGCCCTTGGGCAACCGCTATGGCCATTTGCCAGCAACATGCTAGCCAGTTGGGATCCCCCTTAGATCTGGTGCCTTTGCCCGATTTACAAGAAATCTGTCATGGAGAGTGGGAGGGCAAACTGCAAAGGGAGATTGAAGCGGAATATCCTGGGCTACTGGAACAATGGCAGCAGGCTCCCGCGACGGTGGATATGCCCTGCGGAGAAAATCTGCAACAGGTTTGGCAACGCGCTCAACAAGCCTGGAATACCATCTTGGAAAAGTCGGCTCAAACCCTAGCCAACCCATCAGCGGAGAGTCCCCATCTGACTACGCTGGTGGTCGCCCACGATGCCATCAACAAAGCAATTCTCTGTCAGCTTTTTGATCGTTCCCCAGAAGCGTTTTGGCTATTTAAGCAAGGGAATGGGGCCGTCACAGTGATTGACTATCCTGAAGGGGCAGAAGGGTTTCCTGTCCTGCGTTGCCTGAATATCACCAGTCATCTAACGGGGGGAGTCTTAGACAGCACCGCTGCCGGAGCCTTATAAGATTTTTTCGAGGAGCGAGCAGCCAACCATCTCTCAATCGGATCCCAAATGACCCAGCGCGGCGATGACTTGCTTGGGCAAATCCAATGGGGATCCCGAATTATCAATCACCCGATCCGCTTGGGGAATTTTTTGGCTGAGGGGCCACTGACTGAGCAGACGGTTCTGAAGATCGGCTGGCGAGAGATCAGGATCCCGTTTTTGCAAGCGCTCTCGCTGTTGGGCTGCCGTACAGATAACCAACCAAATTTCGTTGACCAAATCAGTCATATTGGCTTCAAAAAGTAGTGGGATCATCAAGCAAACGGTTGGGGCGCTAGCATAATGGTTCAAAAAAAAAACAACTCCTGTCGGACAACGGGATGAATTTGCTCCTCCAACCAACGGCGCTGTTCAGGATTAGCAAAAATGGTTTGCCCCAAAGCGCGGCGATTTAGGGATCCCTGCTCATCAAGAATCTCAGTGCCAAAATGCTGGATCACCCGTTGCTCAATCAGGGATCCGCGGGTGAGTGCCTGTCGCGCCAATTGATCCGCATCCGCCAAGGGGATCCCTTGCTGCCGAAGCAACTGGGCGACGGTTGATTTGCCCGTAGCAATGCCTCCGGTTAACCCAATGATCCGTTGGGGAGCGGGTTGTTTCGACAACCATTCAGAGGATTTCAAGGGGGCAGTTAAGGAGGTGCTATCCACCATCCCTTGCCAATCGACGGATTTCATTTGCTTTCTGAACCCGATAAAGCTGTCGTTATTCCCAGACCAATATACACACCACCTGCAAAATAGCGCTGACCCTTCAAAAAACGCTGATTTTTCTGGAACCAATGGCCAACCGATCCAGCCAATAGGGCATAGATTCCATCGCTGATCGTTGCCAACAATACAAACAAGCCCCCCAAAAATAACATCTGCAAGGTAACATTCCCTTTGGAAATATCGATAAATTGTGGGAGAAAAGCAAAAAAGAAGAAAGCGGTTTTTGGATTCAATAGATTGACAATGACACCCTGCCAGAAGATTTGCAGCAAGCTGGCTCGCCCAGCCATTTTCTCCCGCTGTGCGTCTTCACGGGACAACAGTTTATGAATGCCCAGGAAAATCAGATAAGCTGCGCCCAGGTACTTGACAATATTGAAGGCTAATGCCGATGACAATAGCAGGGCTGAAACACCGCAGGCTGCCGCCGCCACATGAAACAGAGTACCCAACTCCAAACCCAGAACCGAAGCAAAGCCAGCCATTCTTCCTTGATTGACGCTACGGGCAATAATATAGAGAACAGCCGGCCCAGGAGTTAAAAGAAGGACTAAAGAAGCGGCGATAAACAAGTATATTTGGGGGAGTTCCGGCATTGAGTCTCTCCGTTCCAGCATGAATAGTTATTCACTTTATCTCAAAAGACAACCATGACGAGAATCCCTCATGAATGGTATAGAAGTATGACCATTTCCATCCTCCTCAACCCCTGATGAATGCCTCCTCCTCCAGCCTGCCCGTCGGACTCTTCATCAGCCAATTTTTGCGAGAACGGGAACGGGATTTAGCCAAAGCCAGCCGACGCACCTACCAGATGGCCTTGACTCAGTTTGCCGCCACCTGTGAACTGCCACTGGATCAAATTCAACCTCTGCATATTCAGGCTTTTTTGAATAGTTTGAAAGGACGACCCTTCAAAAACAAAGCGGGATCCCTGATTTATCCTCCGGCTTCCCCTGCCACCTACAACCTGAAGCGGCTGGCTCTCCAGCAATTTTTTGAGTGGGCGCAGGCTCGCGGATATTGCCAGCCTCCCTTGCCCACCCAGGTTATTCGCGCCGCCCGCCTCCCCCCCCGCTTGCCCAAAGATCTGGATCGGCTCTTGCTGCAACGAGTGCTAACCCGCGCCCAAAGCCATTCACTGCGTTATACCGCCTTGTTGCGGGTCATGTTGGAATGCGGTCTTCGCGCTCAGGAATTATTGGATTTAACAGTGCAGGACTTTCAGCAATCTCCCGAAGGATCAACTTTAGATATCCGTTCGGGTAAGGGCAGCAAACCTCGCTCGGTGGCCGTGGGGGATCCCTTAGCCGATCTGCTCCGCGACTATCTTCAGCAGGAACGCGGACTCTCTGCCCCTACGGATCCTTTGTTTGTCTCCCAATCTCGCTGCGCCGACTATCAGGGCAAACCCCTCACCTATGACGGGCTGCGTCACATTGTTTTGAAGCTCACCGAAGCAGAACCTGGGCAGCAAACCCCCCACCAATTCCGCCATAGTTTTGCCACCCTGCTCTTGGATCATGGGGTTGCCCCTGAGCATATTCAACATCTGCTGGGTCATACCACCGCTGCTATGACCATGCGCTATACGCAACGCGCCAACCTGCGGGCGGCGATTGCCCGTTCCCGTGAAGTCTTGGATCAAGGACTGATCTAGGCAAAAAAGGGATCCCTCCTCAAAAAATATCTTGGTTGAGCAGTTTGGAGAGCCGCTCCAAGCCCTTCTTGACCTGGCGAGAGACGGTGACAGCACTGATGCCCATCCGCTCGGCGGTTTCTTTTTGGGTCAGATCATACAAAAAGACAAACTCCAGGATGGTGCGGGTGCGCTGTTCCATCTTTTCGAGAGCCTGCCGCAGCCGCAACACATCCTCCTGGGCTAGCTGAAAACTGCGATACTGACTGTCGGGTACGAGATCTCCCAGAGAAACACTATCTTCATCCACCTGAATGGGGGCATCCAGGCTGAGCAGCAGGCTATTTTGTTGAGCCAGTTGCATTTCCCTCCATTCTGCTTCACTCAGATCGAGAGCCTGACGAACTTCCGCTTCCGAGGGGGGACGACCCAATTCTTGCCGAAGCTGGACAATGGTTTTTTTGACTTGACGGTGCAGAGCCGCCCAACGGCGCGGGATCCGCATGGTCGGACTCTTATCCCGCAGATAGTGTTGAATCTCCCCACGGATGTAGGGCATGGCGAAGGAGCTAAAGGCCAGCCCGCGGGAAATATCGAATCGTTCAATCGCTTGAATCAACCCCAGGCAGCCTATTTGCAGCAAGTCATCATACCCCTCGTTGCATTGATTGCGCCAGTGATGCGCCTCTTTCCGCACTAACCCCAAATTTAACTCCACCAGGCGGTTGCGTAGGGTCGGAGAGGGCTGCTTCTGGTAAAGCCGCAGTAACTCAGCCGTTTTGGTTTTGATGTCGGCAGGGGGATCCATCACCTTTCCTGAAAGTGAGTGAGGGTCAAGTTCTCGGTCAGAAGCAAGCATAGTCTCTCAACATCAAACCTCGACAGAAGCAAGGGGCTATTGCTGGTGACCCCACCATCTTGCTTCATCATAAAGTTAGCCCTAGGGGTTTAGGAAGTTAACAAGATCACACCCGATGGGGGCAAGGCTGCCCCTGCCATCGCTGCCTTTAGTCTGGCGACTCTTTTTCCTGGTGGACAAGCGCATCCCTACGGAAAAATTTCATCTCAACCGCGCCGATTGGGCAAAGAGGCATCCGTAAAGCTTGGGATCCCTTGCCAGAAGTGGCTAATCTAGAGCAAAGTCTGTCGTCTGGGTTGGCTATGTCCCTGCTGGATCGCTCCTTGTTGATGGAATCGGAGTTGTTTTATGAAGATGCCCTCTGCTGGTTGGGTCGTCCCCAGGAAGTCTATCGCCTGCTGAGTGAGGCCGTTTTCCCCAGTGTTTCCACCTGGGTGCGGGGGGATGTGGATAGCCACTCCTTTAATCATTGGCAGCCGGAGGACTTACGGACATTTCTCTATCCGGTGGTGATGCTGGGGGACAACGAAACGGCAGTTTTAAGCTGCGAAGCAATGTTGCTCTGTGGCATTGGTAATTATTACAACCCTTGCGATGTGGCGATTGTTGTGTTTGTGCAACAACCAGAGGAGTTATTCAGTCAACTGATGCAGCGAATTCGGCGAGCCGAATCGACGATTTGCCGTGGACCAGATGTACGGATGTTGTCAGAACAGGTGAATTTAGCCAAGAAAGGGCAGGACTATATCAATACTAAATATGTGGTCTGGCCCTATGCCCTTTCCAGTGCCGCCCAAGACACCTTGATCAAACAGGGATTATCCATTATCCAGCTTTCCCCCGCTGATACTTCCCGTCCGTTTGCCTTGACTAGCCCATTTTCCCGCTAAAGCAAGCGGAGGGCTGTTTATGCTTAAAGCTGCCAGAGATAAATGGGATACGTGTTGATGACATCAGCCACCCCAGTCGTCCGCGTGGGGAGCCAATCTCCCAAATCAAAGGAGTGGGTGACGATTCGACTGCCAGGGCGTAATTGGGAGCGCAGTCTCTCCCGTAGGGCAAGTTGAGTTCGGGGTAACAAATAGAGGGTAACCACCGTTGCTACGCTCAGGTCAACCGTCCGCAAATCAGCCTGCCAAAAACTCACCTGCTCCGCTACCCCTGCCTGCACTGCCTCTGCCTGAGCGATCTCGATCAGCTTGGGATCCCGCTCGATCCCCACGGCCTTGGCTCCACGGCGGGCGGCGGCGATGACAATCCGACCATCTCCACAACCCAAATCATACAGGCAATCAGCGGCGGAAACCTCCGCCAGATCAAGCATGGCCTCAATCACCATTGGCAGGCTACGCACATAGGGAGCAAGGGTTTCTCCCACTAATTCCTGGTTGCTGGGGGCGGCAGCAACGGGATCCCTTCGTCGCTGGGGGGACTGCCGTTGCGGGAGATTTTTGCCAAATCCGCGACCCATGAGAAGGGATCCTTGCTACAAAATGCTGGCCATTCAATCCAATTTTAAGATCCAATAGTAGGGGATCGGTTGCTCTCTCTTATTCCTGATGATTAGGCGTAGCCGTAGGCAATGGCTTCCTCTACACTGAAGGGGAGTTATCCCTTGCGTAGCCCATGGTTCAGGTTTTTCAGCAGGCCTATAGCTATGCGGCTAGCCATTCCGATAGTTTATGGTTAGCCCTCCTTCAGCATCTACAACTGGTGGCTGTGCCTTTAGGGATTGGCTTAGGACTTGGCCTGCCTTTGGGGTTATTGAGTGCCCGCTCGCAAGTCGCCTCTGCCCTTTTGATGAATGGGTTTAATACCCTACGGGTGATTCCCAGCTTAGCGATTTTATTTTTGGCGATCCCTTACTTTGGCCTCACTTTTACCTCCTCCATCCTAGCCTTGACCCTGCTGGTCATACCCCCTATTTTAATTAGCACCGATGTTGCCTTTCGCACAATTGAACCCGCGATTCGGGAGGCCGCTTTTGGCTTAGGAATGACTTCTCAACAGGTGCTTAGGCAAGTTGAGATTCCTTTAGCGCTACCCATTGTGATTGCAGGGATTAAAACCGCCACGATTGAAGTGATTGCTAGTGCTACGCTGGCTGCTTTTATTGGGGGAGGAGGACTGGGAACTTTTATTACCTTGGGGTTTGCCCTTTATGACAATGCCATTCTATTGGTGGGGGCAATTCCTGTAGCAATCTTAGCCATGACTGCGGAAATAGGATTATCTGCTCTGCAAAAAGCGGTGCAACCTCCGACAGCTTGATATATCCCTATCTTGGCTTGAATTGGGGTTGGAACCCGTGGCTGCTCCCTCGGTTGTTACCAAGGCAGTTGGTTCTCCCATCACAAACAAGATCAAATGATGGTAGTGTCGTAGGGCTAGGGGTTCTCAAGAGGATCCCTATACTTAGCGTTTGAGTGGCTTGCTAAACTGTCTTGCTAGCCGTGTGGATCCCATTGGGGAGAATACTACTCTCACAAGGGATTTTTGCAAGATGTTGATGGCCAAACCCCCCTGAATATGAGAGGTTTCAGCAGATCATGAGCACGAAAACCCCCACCCAAAACCCATCCGCTCAGTTGTTGAGCATTGACTTGGGACGTACCTCCACCAAGGCTTGCATTAGCCGTCAGCCCGAAGATGTTGTATTGATTCCTGCCAATGTTGCCCACCTCTCTGTGGAAGAAGTTCGGCGGGGGGGATTTGCTTTTCGTCCCTCGGATCCGCTACTCGATATTTGGTTGGAATATCAAGGCAAAGGATATGCCATTGGTCAATTAGCCGCCGATTTTGGTGCCAATTTGGGGGTAGGACAATCCAAAGTTGCCGATGCTCTGATCAAAGTTTTTGCCTGTATTGGCAATTTTGATCTCAAGCAAGATCTGCTGGTGGTGTTAGGGATCCCCTATCTTTCACAAGAACAGTTTGACAAAGAAAAAGAAGAAATTACTAGCCTATTACAAGGCCCCCATGTGATGGCTTTTCGTGGTCAAGATCGAGCCGTAGCTATCCAACAGGTGTGGGTGATGCCAGAGGGGTATGGCAGCCTGATTTGGTGTGAAGGACAGAAGAAAGACTATTTCAGCAATTTATCGGTGGCCGTGATTGATATTGGACATCAAACCACAGATTTCTTAATGGTGGATCGCTTTCGTTTTGCCAGGGGAATTTCGATGAGTGAATCCTTTGGTATGAATGAATTTTATGTGCAGGTGGCCGAGAAAATTCCGGGGGCGGATAGTCAGTCCCTTTCCTTAATTGAAGGGGTGAATCGTCCTCAAGGCAAGCGCTTTTATCGTCCACGGGGAGCAACCAAACCGACTCCTTTGGATGATATCCTGCCGGAGCTGCGCAAAAAATTTGCCCGCGAACTGTCTCAACGACTGTTGGCTTGGCTGCCGGAACGAGCCACCGATGTGATTGTGACGGGGGGAGGAGGTGAATTCTTTTGGGACGATCTGCGGCCTTTGTTGGAGGAAGCTGCCCTCACCCCGCACTTAGCGGAACACTCCCGCACCGCTAACGCCCTGGGGCAATATATCTATGGAGAAGTGCAATTATCATCGGTGGGAAATACCCCCTAATGGAGGGAGCATGGAGCTATTCGAGCGCAGCCTATTGAGCCAGGGATAGAAGTTATGGCTACCACCAAAAAAATTACGGTGTCGTTTAGCTCTGCTGATGATCTGGAGTTATTAGAACGGATTGAGTTGCAGGTGGGATCCCTATCCTCTGGCAATTTCAGTGAGTTATGCAAACAGGCTTTACGGGCTTTTTTGGCCTCTACTCCTCCAGCCACCTTGCCTGGGGAGGACTCCGCCGTTGGGAGAGCTGAGAGTGACGCGGTTGTGAATGAAGTTGTTTTGGCGGATCCGGCCATCGCCATCATGCAACAGCAACTCATAGCTCTCGACGAACGCCTGAGAAGCTTGGAGTCTGGGCAACAACGCCTACCCAAATTAGAAAAAGAACTGAGTAAGCTTGCCCAGGCTGTGCAAGCCCTGCGAGAACCCTCGGTAGAGGCTCCCCAGCCCACTCCAGCTAAGCCTGACTACAGTCGGGATCCATTGTTATCCCGGTTAGGCCCCCTTTTGGAAAGTTTTTAGCCTGGGGAATGAAGCTGATAGCCACGGGATCCCCCCATCGTGGGGGACACTCTCCCTGAGGTTTCCGGGTATGTTGACAATATAGAAAAAGCATTCTCAGGAACCCATTTTTTATGAATTCCAAGCCTCGCTTGTCGGTTCAGCCTGATCAATTTTTGACTGCTCCTGCTTTAGCAAAATCTCATGCTCATCGCTTGGCTTTGGTCTCTGGAAAAGCTTCGGGATCCCCTATTGGTTCCTTCTCCCTCTCGGTTCAAGCATGGCGGATCGGCTGGCAACAAACTCAGCAATTCTTCCTCAAGCTTTGGCAAAAGCCTGCCCACCGCTCTCAACGGGAAAAAAATATGATCAAAGGACTGTTGGCACTCGCTGGAGCCGTCCTGATGGTGGATGTTGTTCTAGCCAGTGTCCTATAGAGCTTTCTAGATGGGTTGATAGCGGTCTGGGTTCGTCCTACAAAACGACTGGCTAGCGACCTTTCACCATGTTGGCTCGGCGCACCACCGCATCCAGCGTCACCGCCATCAACAAAACCAACCCTTGTACCAGGTTTTTGACCCCTTGATCTTGGTTAAGTAGGGTAAGGCCATTCTCCAGGCTGCCGATCACGAGGGATCCCAAAATCACCGCCCAAACCGAGCCGCGCCCCCCAAACAGGCTGACCCCGCCGATCACCGCAGCGGCAATGGCATTGAGTAACAGGGTGGGATCAATCTGGGACGCAACGGCGGTAGCACGGGAGGCGGCTAAAATGCCTCCCACCGCGGCGAGGGTGGAGGCAATGGCAAAGATGGCCAAACGGATCCCCACCACATTGATGCCGACTCGACGAGCCGCTTCAGCATTTCCTCCCACAGCATAGATGTGCCGACCAAAACTTGTGCGGGTGGTAATCAGCCAAAACAGGATGATAATGGCCATCATGATGGCAAAGGAGAGGGGAACTCCCTGATACTGAGCCAGCAGATACAGCAGGGATCCCACCACCACTATTAAGCTTGCCAGTTGAAGAGTCAGCTCTAGGCGGCTGCGGGTTTTCAGCCCCAAGCTGTCACGACTGAGATGATTGCCAATTAAAGCTGCCGCATACAACCCCACCGCCACCACGGGAAGGCCAATGCCATAAATGGGATCCAAAAAGATGCCGGATCCCCCTAGGACACGGATAGTTTCGGCTCGAATAATCAGAGTGGTTTGGGGAGCAAGCACCAATAGCACCAATCCGGCATAGGCAATGCTGCCCGCCAAGGTCACAATAAAAGAGGGAACTCGTAGAATCGCAATAAAAAAGCCATTCAACAGACCCATCAGCGTGCCCGACAAAATGCCCACCCCAATCGCCAAGACAGGTGGCCACGCCAACCGTTCTGATAAAACTGCCATAATCGCGGCACAAGCGCTGGAGACAGCCGCCAGCGATAAATCAATTTCTCCCAGTAACAAGACCATGACGGCAGCCACGGCCAAAACACCAATCCGCACAATTTGCAGGAGCAGATTCGAGAGATTGCGTGGATCCAAAAACACCCCATCCGTAGCAATTTGAAAGTAAATCACAATGGCAATCAGGGTGAGAATAACAGGAATAAACCCTAAATCTAAGCGAATCAAATCTTTGAAGGTTAGGGGTTTAGCTTCGATAGGAACGGTACCTGCCAACCCCTGGAGAGGAGGAGTAGCAGGGGTAGGAGGAGAAGAGTCGGAAGGGGAAGGAAGCGTTTCACTCATGGCTAAATAAAGTTCTGAAACCCTCAATCACGATAAGAACTAATGCTAAAGATTTGGCAACAACGATCCGTCAATGCCTTGCCTTGGCATCGACAAGGGATCCTAGGCCGCTACATCCCCCACTTCCGGTTCGGGATCCCCGCCGGAGGCTCCGGTGATGGCCGCCACAATTTGTTCGGAGGTTGTGGTTTGGATATCAAAAGTGGCAACCCGCCGCCCCAAACGCATCACGGTTACTCGATCCACCACCTCAAACACATCGTGTAAGTTGTGGGAGATCACCACCACTGCCAATCCCTGCTCTCGCAAGCGTTTGATTAGGTTCAAGACTTGGCGAGTTTGCGCGACCCCAAGGGCGGCTGTCGGTTCATCCAAGAGCACCACCTTAGGATCCCGTAGGATAGTTTTGGCAACGGCAATCGACTGTCGTTGTCCACCACTGAGAGCAGCCACCGGTAAGCGCACCGAGCGAATTTTTACGTCGAGTTTTTGCAGCACTTCTAGTGTGCGTCGCTCCATCTCGTTCTCATTGAGTGGTTCTAGCAACCACGGGATCCAGGATCGCTTAGCTTCTCGTCCCAAATAAAGGTTGGCCACCACATCGAGGTTGTCGCAGAGAGCCAAATCTTGATAGACAGTCTCAATGCCGTGGCGAGTGGCCTCTTGGGGGGTATGAAACGTAACGGGTTTGCCCTCAATCAGGATTTGACCTTCATCCGGTTGATAGGCTCCCGACATGACCTTAATTAGAGTGGATTTTCCAGCACCATTATCCCCCACCAGACCCACCACTTCTCCGCCAGAAACCTCAAAATCGACATTGTTGAGGGCTTGAATGGCTCCAAAGCTTTTGGAGATGCCCCGCAAAGCCAAACGGGGGGGAGGGGATCCTTGCGTGATATGACTGACCATAGCCGTGTGATGACCTACCTTGTGTTGCGCTTTTTTGGGAGCTTTGGCTAAGAGATCCCCAGCCCAGGGCTGACGAGACTGAACCAGTCGATCCCAGCCCAGTTTGCGTGAGTCGGGATCCCTCAAGCCAGTTCTGGGCAGCACCCTTATGGGCACAACCCCGCCGTACCGGAGGGCAAGCCTTTGCAGACCTCCTCCAGACTGACAAATCCGTCCTTAATCACCGTATCGGCCACATTATCCTTGGTGACGGTAACAGGAGAGAGGAGTAGCGAGGGGATTTCGACTCCATTGCGGTTTTTCACCCTGGTGGTGGCAATTTTACTGGTATCTTCTCCCTTGACCAGAGCGACCACCAGATCAACCGTAGCCTGGGCTTCGGCTGGGATCGGCTTGTAAACCGTCATGCCTTGATCGCCGGTCAAAATATTTTGGATGCCAGCCACCGTAGCGTCTTGCCCTGTCACCAAGACCTTGCCATTCAATTGCTGGGCACGCAATGCCGCAATCACACTATTGGCCATTCCATCATTAGCCACATAGGCAATCTGCACGTCATTTTTCTCTTTGGTGAGGGCACCCTCCATATTGGCTTGGGCTGTGGCATTGTTCCAGTCGGGGGTGTATTGGTCATAGACAATATCGATTTCCCCCTGATCGGCAAGGGGTTGTAGCTT
Source organism: Cyanobacteriota bacterium (assembly GCA_033764955.1). Taxonomy (GTDB): domain Bacteria; phylum Cyanobacteriota; class Cyanobacteriia; order Thermostichales; family Thermostichaceae; genus JANRIL01. The sequence goes on from JANRIL010000048.1 coordinate 93,201, forward strand.
GCTGATGGCTCCTTCGCGGAAAAGAATGGCGTTGTTATCGGTTTGGGATCCGTTGATCATCACCAGCTTGTCACCTTTTTGATAGTTGCTGGCAATCCACTCCCCTTGCAACTCACCCACCTTGAAATTGTCAAACGAGACATAAAAAGCCAGATCATCTGACTGAATCAGACGGTCATAGGAGATCACGGGTACACCACTGGCTTTGGCCTGGGAGACGATGGCTCCCGCCGCATCGGAATCTTTTGGATCCAAGATCATGATGCAGGCTCCCTTCGCCAGAGCCGCTTCTGCTTGATTTTGTTGGGTGGCGGCATTGTTGTTGGCATTGGCATAGGAAATGGTGACCTCAGGTAAAGCCGCCTTTAGTCCTGCTTCTAGCAAGGGACGGTCATAGGCTTCATAACGCGCTGAGGAATCACTTTCTGGCAACAAAATGGCAATGTTATTACAGCCTTTTGCTTTTTCAAATCCATCCAGGGTTTGACTGTAAGCCTGTGTCATCCAGCCCATCCCTATTGACATACAGGCTAGCCCGCTCATCGAAAGCAATTGCCCTACTTTTTTCACGAACATTTCTGTTCTTCCTTAAAACAAAGAATCCAACTCAACAAAAATAACAAATTGGGATCCCTTTACCCAATAAGCATTCTCAGAGTTATGTGGAAAAATTTATAGCAAAAAACAAAACTATAAGCCAACCAGATAAAAACCCAGATCAAGCAAACAAAAGTTAAACGCCCAAGGAGGGACATCTAAATATCTTCATAAAGAATTCTAAACATTTTTGGTTACCACTTATTTTTTATTCTAAGAGAATTTGATGTCCAAAATTACCAAATATTTACGTAAGTGTAGATAACCGACTACAGCTATCCCCCTACATCCCTGATATGACCAATCCCCAGCCACCAACGCAAAAGGCGTAGGGATCCCTGTCCTTACGCCTTACTTAACGATTCTGGTGATGCTCAGACCCTCCTGAGCAGGAGCAACGGGGTCAGGGTTCTAGCCTGTTAGTGGGCTTAGCGTAGATAAACCGCCGCCCCCAACCCCACCAACATTTCTTCGGGCGTGATTTTGCCATCTTTGTTGACATCAAGGGCATCAAACACCAGATCCACCCCCATCCATTCCTCGCGGGTGATAAAGCCGTCGCCATCCAGGTCATAGACCCGAAAGACATCTTGAGCGGCATGGGTGATCAGATCGGATCCCTCCAGTTTGGCAAGGCGAGCCTCCAGCAAACTCTCTAAAGCCACCAATGCTTTAGAAAAGCCGTTGATCCCCTCCTCTAGCTTGTCGCTGGCCATCCGATCCTCAGCGTGCATCCGATCAAAGGTGGCCTTGTCCATGAGCAGTTTCTCCATCTCCATCGCTTGGGCTTTGCTGGGATCCAATCGGCGAGGCAGATCTCCAGTGGCTTGTTGTAGCTCATTCAGTAGCGCAGGTGAGATGGTCAGCAGATCACAGCCCGCCAACTCGGTAATTTCGCCCATATTGCGGAAGCTTGCCCCCATCACCTCGGTTTTGAAGCCAAATTTGCGGAAGTAGTTATAAATGCGCGTCACCGACAGTACCCCCGGATCTTCATGAGGAGGATAGCTATCCCGACCCGTCTCTTTTTTATACCAATCCAAAATTCTGCCCACAAAGGGGGAAATCAGCGTCACCCCTGCTTCGGCGCAGGCAATCGCTTGGTGCAGTCCAAACAGGAGGGTGAGATTGCAGTGGATCCCCTCTTTCTCTAGGATCTCAGCGGCACGGATCCCTTCCCAGGTAGAGGCGATTTTGATCAAGACGCGGTTGGGATCCGCTCCAGCCGCCTTGTATTGCTCAATCAGATAGTGGGCTTTGGCAACAGTAGCCTCAGTGTCGTAGGAAAGTCGGGCATCCACTTCGGTGGAAACACGCCCCGGCACAATATCCAAAATGCGTAGTCCAAAAGCAACCGCCAGTTGATCAATTGCCCGTGAAACCACCTCCTTGCGCTCCGCCAAGGATCCCACTTCCTGTCTGGATTGCCGTAGGGTTTGATCGACAATCTCTTGGTATTGCTCCATTTGGGCGGCTGCCGTAATCAAGGAGGGATTGGTGGTGGCATCCCGTGGCTTGAAGGTTTCGATAGCCTTGATGTCTCCCGTATCAGCCACCACGACGGTCATCTCACGCAGTTGGTCGAGCAGGCTTTTGGTCATATCCGGCGCTCCTTCAGAAATCCGCTTCCTCCCTACTTTGCCGTAACTCAGCTTGGGAAGGGCAAGATCAGTTATTTGTCTTAAGGTCTAGGTTTTTAAGTCAGCGCAAGGCAAGCAGCCTCTCTCGAACCCAGGAGATTTTTTACAAATCCCTCAGAAAATACTGGCAACTTCCTCAGAAAATATCCAGAAAATAGTGGCAGGGTCAGTCCCCCGCCCATTGGGGATCCCTACCCCCTGACCCTGAAGACAACCCAAAAGAGAGATCCATTTCTCGATAAAAGTGCTATTGTGTGATTCTAGACACAAATCTCGATACAAATCTTTATAGGGTCGAGCCGGATCCGACCACTCCCCTTCTGCCTGTTGGCAACTGAATTTTGCACTTTCTTCTAGCATTTTGTCCTCTATCGGTTTCATGGTAACTATGACTCTGATTGCTCTTTTTGTGTTTTTGCTGATTTTGGTCGTTGGCAATCTCCACGCCCAAATGGACTAGCCCCTTCTTTCTCTGGATCCCTGCTGAGGCTTTTGCTCCAATCTTGCTCTGAGATTGTTGCTGTTGATTAGGTTACTAATTCTCAACCAAGCATTCCTTCCAGCCCCTTACCATCCTGAATCATCCCTGGGTGGATTGTAGTTGGGAAAGGGGGAAATGGCTCTGGACGTAAGCCTCAGCATCCGACAGAGAAGTCAGTTCGCCGTCGAGAGCTTTTTTTTGCACCGCATTGAGAATAGTCTCAAAATGACGGCCAGGGCGATATCCCATTTGCTGAAGGTGATGACCATTCAAGAGGGGTTTGCGCCGCCGCCAATCCTGCAAATAGCTCCATAGCAAGCGACGAGTTGGGGTTTGCCCGTTTACGGCTAGGAAAAGAACCTCCTCTAGGGATAGTCCATTCAGATAGGCGGTGATTTGGCTAATAGGCGTGGTGGAAGTCAACATTTCTAAAGCCGTTTTTCGTAACTCAGGCAAACGGGCTAATCGTTCAATGCTGGAGTAAGGCAAATGGAGGCGGCTGGCAATCTCAGAGGCTGTTGGCAGGGCACTCAGCCATTGCTCCAGGCGGAGCTGCCAAATCTCCTGTCGCCCCAATTCGGGATAATGGCGGGCAAAATGATAGACCCAATAGCCAATTCGTTTAACCTGCTTGGCGGTCTCTGGCGACCAACCCAGATCGGGATGAATACAGCGGAGCGCCGACCATGCCGCCAATTGTTCGAGAGCTAACGGCCAGTGGGTTGATCTCAAAATATAGGCCAGCTCTTGTTTGAGGCGATCTCCACCCACCGCATCATGCAGGCCGCTAGTGATGGCCAGTTGAAGGTAGCCGACGGTTTGCGGCTCCACCCGAAAGCCCAAGCGAGTGGCAAAGCGAACCGCTCGATAGATGCGGGTGGGATCCTCCACGAAACTGTTGGCATGGAGCACCCGAATCACCCCCTGCTGCAAATCTTCTAAACCCCCAAAAAAATCCAGCAGTTGACCTTGCCGCTCTCCATTCAGTTGCAGAGCCAGGGCATTGATGCTGAAATCGCGGCGGTAGAGATCCTGCTGAATGGATCCCATCGTCACTTCGGGCGGGGAGGCGGGATAGGGGTAAAATTCGGTGCGGGCACTGGCAATATCCATTTCGATGCCCGTCGGCCAAAGCAAGGTTGTGGTTTGAAATTTGCCATAGATGTGCAGCTTGGTTTCTGGAAAATGCTGGTGTAGCGCCTTTCCCAACTTGACCCCCCAGCCCTGGAGTTGGGCTTCCCCTGGTAGTAGCGGGTAGGGGCCATCCACCACCAGATCTAAGTCATCCGTGGAGCGATTCAGCAGCAAATCCCGCACTGCCCCCCCCACCAGATAAAGATGGATCCCCATTTGATCGGCAATTTGGGTGGCTTGCTCCACTATTTTTTGGTGCAGAGCAGACAGACGAGTTAGGGGAAGGGCAAGGGGACAGGTTTCGGAGGAGGTGGCAGCGGTGGGGGAAAATCGTGGCGGCAGAGGGGAAGGAATGGCGTGCAGGTGGCGCAGCAGATCGGTACGGGTCACGATCCCCACCAGATGCCCATGAGCTATCACAGGCAGACGACCAATATCCCACTTGACCATGAGGTTTTGGATCTCAGGCAGTGTGGTTTCCGGTTGAATGGTTTTGACCTGACTGGTCATATAGCCCTTGACTGGGGCATGACCAAAACCGTGGTGAAGGGCGATATCCAGATCGCGGCGGGAGATCACACCTACCCATTCGGCCTGCTCATTAACAACAACCAAACCCGAATGTCCGTAGCGCAACAAGACTCGTGCGGCCTCGGCCACAGTGGTTTCTGGGCGAATGGTTCGCACCGGAGCTGACATAAGATCTGCTGCCGTCAAGGGGCGTGGGATCCGCGACAGGATTGACTGCAAGAGGGTTTCCGCCCATTGGTGGGGATCCGGAAGGGCTGGGGGTGGCTTGAGGGTAGCGGCGGCAGCACGCGCATGACCCCCTCCCCCCCAAGGCTGCATGAGGGTGTGGAGTTGAGCAAACTCATGGCGAGACCGCCCAATCAGACTACTGCGTTCTCCCTGCCGTGCCACCACGATCAGCACATCCAATTGCAGCAGATCCAGCCAATGCATAACCAAACCCGCCAGCCCAGGGGTAAAGCTGGGCAAGTCGAGACCCCAACTAGCCAGCCGATACCCAGACCGCTCCTTGACCGGGATCTTTTGCAGTCCTTGTGTCAACAAATCCTGTAAAAACGGCGATAAACCCTCCTCAAGATAATGTTCCAACGCCTCCATCGGGATCCCCTGCTGCATCAGCCACGCCAACGCCTGAGCATCCCGTGCGGTACTGGTTCCGAAGGTGAGGGATCCCGTATCAGCATGGATCCCCAAGGCCAAAGCCAAGACATGAACAGAACTGACTCCTTGACCCCCTGCTTGCAGCTTTTCGGTGATCAGGGTGCAGGTGGATCCGACAGGCTCCAGACAAACCAGATGGGGAGGCTTGCCCAGCAGGGTAGAAAGATCCCGACCTTCTGGTAACGGATGATGATCGTAAAGATGGATCTCCACATCGGGACGGGCTAACCAAGCGGCTGCCTTGCCCAGCCGCAGGGGATCATGACAATCCACCAGGATGAGGCGACGAATCAAGTTGGGATCCACTGCCCGCCACTCCAGTAGGGGATAAGCATCGCGGTGGATGGCCAAAAAATCGCTGACCGAACCGTGGGATCCACCGCTCAAGACGATCCGCGATCCGGGGTAGAGGAGAGAGGCTCCCACCGCCGCTCCGAGGGTATCGAAATCCGCCGCTAGGTGACAGAGAATAATGTCCATAAATTGGGTGAGGCCGCTTTCCTAGCTATAACAGACATCCAGGGATCCTCATCCACATCTGCACCGCCGGATTGGGATTCTTGGCGCCAAACCTAACCAAAAGCCGATCATCCAAGCCATCAGCGCTCCTCCTCTCAGAAAAGAGCCGCACTTGCACAACAAACTTTACAATCCTTCTGGAAACAAGATAATCTGAAGGGGTAGAGAGATAAAATAGCTTAACATTCTTAAACAACCGACGAAGCAGGATACCAGCCAGCTAAAACCCAGCCCAGCCAAAGCGCAAGATTTTTCATCAAAAATCTGAACACTTTCGAGGGTTTACTGACGGATCCCAGCGGGTCAAGTTAAGATCAAAATCCTAAAGTTACCGTTTGCAGCTTGCGGGTTCCAAGTTAGCTGAAACTGAAAAACGAGGCAGAAGGCATGGATTGGGTAGATCAGGTTCTAGAAAAGATTCGGGAATGGGTCGAGCGGGTAATTGACAGCCTGCTTGGGGATCCCCAGCCTCAGCCTGTGCCTATCCCCATTCCAGTCCGTGACCACACCCATCCCAAGCGATAAGACTCTTCCACTTTGACCTTTCTGGGGCTTATTGTTTTTTTGACTGCCTGAGCGCATACTGCTCAGCTTTTATGGTTAATAGATACTTGTCTAGACAGGTAGACCAGACATTGTGGCTAGTTTACTCCCAGACGATCCGCTCCATATCTTGGTGCTGCATGGCCCCAACCTCAACCTCCTAGGGATCCGCGAGGTGGGGGTCTATGGGCGGTTTACCCTGGCAGACATCAATCAGGCTCTCTTAGAACTGGCCGAACCGTTGCAGGTCAGGCTTAAAATTCTCCAGTCTAACCACGAAGGAGCGTTGGTGGACGCCATCCATCAAGCTCTCACCAGCCAGCAGGGAATTTTGATCAATCCGGCGGCTTATACCCACACCAGCGTAGCCCTGCGAGATGCGATTGCTGGGGTAGCACTACCAACGGTGGAGGTTCATATCAGCAATGTGTATCGCCGCGAATCCTTCCGTCACCACTCTTGGATTGCTCCGGTAGCGGTTGGGCAAATTAGTGGCTTTGGTCTAGCCAGCTATACCCTGGGATTGCGAGCTTTGGTGGAGTATTTGCGCCAACCCGCCTAAACAAGCCAAGGATTTTTTGCCATCCTGATAAAAATGTTGCTGGCAAGATGTGCATATGCTGAGCCGATGGTTAGGGATCCTGCTGCTGGCGGGCGGAATGCCACTGGGATCCCCTGTGTGGGCGCAACCCCCCGCTTCCCCCCTTCCTGCTCAGCCGGAGTTGACCCCGGAGCAAGTGTTGCAGGCTTGTGCCACTGATCAAGCCGACCAACTGCCTAACCCGTTTAGCGATGTTTCTCCCCAAGATTGGGCTTATCAAGCCGTCCTAACCCTGTACTACTGTGGAGCGTACCGAGGGGCTATTCCCCCCGCCGACTATCAGCGCTTTTGGCAAGAAAAGTCTGCCGGATCCCCAGGCTAAGGTAGGATCTGCCCTAGCCACCCCTGCTGATCAGCAGGTTCCAGGAAAACCAAGCTATGCCTGAACCACAGGATCCGTTACCGGATCTATCACCCGACGGGGAACTCCTCATCCAGCTAGGGGATCCCGCGTTGGCCGATCCAGCCGATCACGAGGAGTCCGAACGGCTGGAAGCGGATCTAGAGGAAGATCTTACGGGAGATGTGGACGTAGCTGTGACAGATTTGGGGGGACGGCAACGACAGATTACAGCTTCCCTTCCCATTGCTTCCCCTCCTGAGTCAATTTGGCAAGTATTGACAGACTATGAATGTTTGGCCGAATTTATTCCCAATCTGGTAGAGAGTGCAGTCGTGGGGGAAGAAGACGGCTGTAAGTTGGTTAGACAGGTGGGTCAACAGAAAGTGATGTTTGCTAAATTTTCAGCAACAGTAGTTCTTAAGTTAGAAGAAAAATATCCCAGCCAAATTGCTTTTTCTCAACACAAAGGTGATTTCAAGATTTTTGCCGGAAGTTGGGATTTAATCCCTAGTAAAACTCTGGCTACTCCCCTGACAAAACTCTCTTACACCCTGAAAGTCTTGCCACCCCGTCATCTGCCTGTGAACTGGGTGGAGCGAAGACTACGTCGGGATCTGAGTGTAAATTTGCTTGCTATTCGTGAGCGGGTAGAAAATATTGTCAAACAACCCTAAAGAGCCAAACTCAAGCACAAGAAGAGCATCTACAGAATTATGGATACAGCCCTACCCTTGATTGGTTAAGTCTGGTTCGCAAAAACCTGATATTTCACCTGATCCACAGACAGTTGGACGCGGCTACCCACCGCTAGCGATCGACAGGAGCGAACATGTAACTCTCGACCTGTCCCGGTAGCCAAACAATAGGCATATTCTCGGCCTAAAAATTGCCGATCTCGGATCACTACCCGCCCATCGGGATCCGGCTGAAGGAGCAGATCTTCCTGGCGAATCATCACTTCCCCCGACAAAACCGTGGCTTCCCCTTGAGCCGGAAAATTTCCCACCTCCGTCTGCCAATGGGATCCCTGCCAGGTAGCGGGCAAAAAATTGGCTTGTGTGACAAACTCGGCCACAAAGCGGCTAGTGGGTTGCCAATAAATATTCTCAGGAGAATCCAACTGCTCGATCCGTCCGTCACTCATCACGGCTACCCAGTCCGAGATCGCCAGTGCCTCTTCTTGATCGTGGGTCACAAAAATTCCTGAGGTTCCGGTTTGTTTTAATACCTTGCGAATCTCTTCCCGTAGATAAAGCCGCACCTGCACATCCAAATTACTAAGAGGTTCATCTAGCAAAATAACCGCCGGATGGGGAGCGAGGGCGCGGGCTAAGGCTACCCGTTGCTGTTGTCCACCGGAAAGCTCATGGGGATAGCGCTTATCCAACCCCTGCAAAGCCACCAATTCCAGGACTTCGTGAATCCGTTTTTGCCGCCTCTTGGTCTCTGTTTGGCGAGTAGTAAGGCCAAAGCCAACATTTTCGGCTACCGTGAGATGCGGAAATAGGGCAAAATCTTGAAACACCAGCCCCACATCGCGGCGTTCCGGCGGGATCCAGATACCCACTCCCGCCACCTGCTGATCTCCCAAACAGATTCTGCCGGTTTGCGGCTGTTCAAAGCCAGCAATCAGTCGCAACAGTGTCGTCTTGCCACAGCCAGATGGCCCTAGCAAACCCAATAGATCTCCTTTAGGCAGTTGAAAAGAAACATCAGCAACAGCAGGCTTACCTTGGGACGAAAACCACTTACTCACGCCAGCTAGTTCAACAACAGCCCCCTGCAACATGCCTCTGCTCAAGTCCTTTTCCTAAGACTAATTTGCAACTATAGGCTCACTATAGCAACCGAAGCGGATCCCTGAAAAGCCGCGATTAGGTGTTCTAGGCTACCCAACGATCTCGATGGATGGTGCTTGCCTAGCAGGAGTTGGCTGCCGACGGTTGTTGGCCTGATAAGCATGGCACAATAAGAGGCTAGACTGTGCTTCTGCTGCTTCGAGCAGGATATCCCTCGCCATGTTAGAAGATCTGATTTATCGTCCCCGTCGCCTGCGGCGTACCCCGGCTATGCGCCGTCTTGTTCAAGAAACCCAGCTATCCGTGCAGGATCTGATCTATCCCTTATTTGTCATGGAGGGGGATGATCAGCGGGTGGAGGTAGAATCAATGCCCGGATGTTACCGCTATACTCCCGATCGGTTGCTAGAGGAGATCAAAGAAGCAGCCCATCTGGGGATCCCGGCGATTGCCCTCTTCCCGGTTGTGCCAGAAGCCAAAAAGGATCCCACTGGACAAGAAAGTTTTAACCCCACGGGTTTGATCCAAACCTGTCTGCGTCAGATTAAGCAGCTTGTGCCGGAGATCCTCGTCATCACCGATGTAGCCTTGGATCCCTATAACAGCGATGGGCACGATGGCATCGTCAAAGATGGGGTCATTTTGAATGACGAAACGGTGGAAATTTTGGTTAAGCAGGCGCTTTCGCAGGCGGAGGCGGGCAGTGACATCATTGCTCCCTCGGATATGATGGATGGCCGCGTGGGGGCAATTCGGCAAGCCCTGGATGAGCATGGCTATAGCGATGTCAGCATCTTGGCCTATAGCGCCAAATATGCCTCTGCCTATTATGGTCCCTTCCGCGATGCCCTCGGATCGGCTCCCAAAGCAGGGGACAAAAAGACCTATCAGATGGATCCCGCCAATATCCGCGAGGCTCTCAAAGAAGCAGAATTGGACGAAGCGGAAGGAGCCGATATCCTGATGGTCAAGCCCGCCCTCGCCTATCTGGATGTGATCTGGCGGCTCAAAGAAGCTAGCAACCTACCAATTGCCGCCTACAACGTGAGTGGGGAATACGCCATGATCAAGGCAGCGGATCAAAAGGGCTGGATTGATGGCAAAAAGGTCATGCTAGAGTCGCTGCTGGCAATGAAGCGAGCCGGAGCTGATGCTATCCTCACCTACTTTGCTAAGGAAGTTGCCTTGATTTTGCAAAATTCGTAGCCTTTTGTAGTGCCTCCCCCAGAAAAACCCCAGAAAAAACAGGGATCCCTCCGAGGATGGATAGGGATCCCATTGTGGATGATTGTCGTGGATGACTAAGTAACTAACCTCTCAACCAAACGTGGTTAAGAAAACTTAATGGGGCTAACTTCCACGGGGCGATTATCCAAAATAGAATGGGCAATTTTCCAAGTGGTAGCTTCCACTGGACGGTTTTGGAAGGTACTGGCAATCTTAAAGGGATTGGCTCCCACCGGACGATTCTCATTCATGCTGGCTATTTTGAAAACTCCAGCGGTGATGGGACGGTTATCGGAGGTAATCTCAACAATCTTTAGGATACCTGCCCCAATTGGACGATCCCCCATCATGGCCACGACTTTGAAGCTCCCTGTGGCTAGCGGACGCTCCCCAAAACTAGCCGAAGGAGTTGGGCTGACGGCTGTTCCCTGGGATCCACTCCCTGAGGGAGTCTCGGCTGGGGTTGGCATTAGATTTAGACCACTATGGCTGATTGGCTTATCGGTGGCATTCTCCTCAACTTTTGATTGACCATTAGTACTGGTACGGCTAGCAGGCATAAGGGATCCTTCCGACAAGAAGCGGCTTCTGAACAAATCTTTAATTATAATTATAAATCCTGATCTATCAAAAACACGGATGTAAACAAAAAGCCACGAGGTGACCGGGATTAAAGGGTTGGATGGCTCAAGTTGAGCGGGAATAGGGGAAAGATTGGAACGGGTCTGTCATATCTCTATCCTAGCGCTTTTAGAAAAGTTTCCATCTGATCGGGGAGGAGATGCTGCCAGGGGGAAGGGTCAGTCAAGTTGTAGACCCAAAACTCCCGACAATCTTCCCGAAACAAAACAATAAAGGCGTTTACTCCTAAGGCTGCCGCCACCTGACGAGCTGCTTTTGCCTGGAGATCTCGACTTTCAAAACGGTCAATGATAGCAGCCAAATAAGCTGGGGTAACGAGTTTATCATGATCTACCCGCGTTACTTCCATGACCCCAACTGGAATCAATTCACCCTCTCGATAACGCCACTCAATAAAATCAACATCGATCATTAACAACTTGCGATCGAGGGTGCGATGCCAATCGGAATAAGGTTTAACTCTCCATTCACTATCATGTCGTTGATAGGCTTTGGCTCCACTTTCGGTTTGAGATTTGTTCATCCTGCTTGGGGAGAAATCTTTACTTCGTTATCCCATTCTTTATCGTAATCGATTCTTGAGCCTAGTAGATTATTGATTCTAAATGGCATGGATCCCCACACTAAACATTAGCAGGAGTCATTTATCTCGCCCAGTGAATGATATAGCGCTCTAGTGTAGCAAAAAAACTATAGAGAATAACCCCCATTGCAGAAAGAACCAGCAGTCCAGAGAATGCTAAAGCTACTTCAAACTGAGAACTAGCAGTCAGAATAACAAACCCTAATCCGCCGTTAGAAGCAACGGTTTCCGAAATCACAGATCCAATAAAAGCAGATGAAATAGCAATTTTTAATGAGGCAAATAGATAGGGCATTGAGTGCGGCAATCCGACTTTGACAAAAATTTCCCAGGGAGAGGCTCCCAGTGACTTTAAGACATCTCGCATTTCTGGTTCAACCGTGTCTAATCCCACCGCAACATTGACCGCAATTGGGAAGAAGGCCAACAAAAAAGCGGTGAGAATGGCTGGAACAGCCCCTACCCCAAACCAAAGCGCCATCAACGGCACGAGAGCCACTTTGGGAATCGTATTAAAACCCACCAATAGAGGGTAAAGGATAGCATAGGCAATTTTTGAGAAGCCAATCCAAAATCCAAGCAGCAATCCCAGAGCCAAAGCTAAAACAAAACCAACTACCGTTGTCATAAGGGTTTGCAAGGCATGTTTGATTAAGATTTGACCGGAGGAAAACAAAGCCACTATCACCGCCGAGGGAGCAGGCAAAATAAAGTTAGGAATGGAAAATAATCGAACAATAATTTCCCACAAAATAAATAGAATCAAGGTAGTGATTGTCGGCAAAATGATAGCCGATTGCTTAGATTGCATCCATTTTTTAAGGGAACTCATAGCCAGTTTTTCCTGAAAGTTATGAGGGTGACCTACACAAATTAAATTATAGATATTAACCCAAGAGAAAGACAAAAAATAATGGGTACAGTTAATAGCTGCGATGAATATGCTTGCGAACTTCCGCAACAAAGTGATAAAATTCATCCGTTAAGCACATTTCCAGGGTGCGTGGGCGGGGCAAATTTACCCGTAACCGGAGGACAATCTGACTAGGACGGGGACTCATCACATAGATTGTATCGGAGAGAAAAACGGCTTCTTGCAAATCATGGGTGACCAAAATACTAGTACAGCCGGTGCGTTGCCACAATCGCTGAAGCATCACCCACATATCCTCCCGTGTGAAGGCATCCAAAGCTCCAAAGGGTTCATCAAGCAGGAGCAACTCCGGCTGGTGAATAAGTGCTCGACAGAGAGAAGCCCGCTGTCTCATGCCCCCCGATAATTGCCAGGGATAATATTTTTGAAATCCATCCAGACCAACAGTAGCCAGTAATTCCTGAGCAGCCGTGATATGCTCTGGTAGTTTCTGCCGAAAGGTTTGTTTATAGGGTTGGACGATTTCTAGAGGCAATAATACATTTTGAAGGGTATTTCGCCAGGGCAATAAAACCGGATTTTGAAAGGCAATCCCTACGCTATTCAGGGATCCTTGAATGGGCTGAGAGCGAAACAACAGTTGACCCATCTCGACAGGGGTGAGTCCAGCCACCATCCGTAGTAGAGAGGTTTTGCCACAGCCACTTGGCCCAACAATCGAAATGAATTCAGAATGACGCAGAGAAAAAGAAACCCCTTGAATAATCGATAGAGATTGCCCATTTTGTTGAAATTGAAGAGCAACATCCCGAAATTCTAAAACTTGGTTGTCGGAAGTATTTTCAGAAGCAGTGGATGGAAAAGAATGCGCCTGAGTTTCTGTCATGTCTGCCCATCAGTTGGGTGAAGAAGTTTTTGGGGAATACCCATAACCATGCTGTAGACTAGCGCAAGCGAATCCTGAGTCATCGTAGCCTCAGATACATAGAAAATTGTTTTTTTGCGCTAATGATTGCTAACGAGAAAAGATTTCCTTAGGAACCAGTTGGTCAGGGATCCCCCACTGCATCAACCAGAGAGATTAAGGATTTCTGGAGTGGTAGGGGATCCCTGCCAGGATCTACTACTCTAGGGTCTGGATAGCATCATGAGAGGCAAACGTTGTGGATACGGCGATTGATTGGATTACTGCCCATGAAATCTTGGATTCACGGGGTCGTCCTACCCTAGAAGCCTTAGTGGGGCTAGAAAATGGAGCCACGGGCTTGGCACAGGTGCCCAGTGGAGCCTCTACCGGCAGTTTTGAAGCCCACGAGCTGCGGGACGGGGATCCCAGCCGCTATGACGGGAAGGGTGTATTGAAAGCGGTTGAAAACATTGAAGATATTATCCAATTGGAATTGATTGGGGAAGATGCTCTCAACCAGGCGGAGATCGATCAAAAGCTGATTGACTTGGATGGCACCCCCACCAAGAGTCGCCTGGGAGCCAACGCTATTTTGGGGGTATCTCTGGCCACCGCCAAGGCTGCCGCCGCCGCCCTAGGTCTACCCCTCTACAAATACTTGGGAGGGCCTTTTGCCAATCTTCTGCCCGTTCCCCTTATGAACGTCTTGAATGGGGGGGCGCACGCCGACAACAACGTTGATATTCAGGAGTTTATGATCGTGCCCGTCGGTGCTCCCACCTTTCGGGATGCCCTCCGCTACGGAGCCGAAGTGTTTGCCGTCTTGAAGAAGGTTCTCCATAAACAAGGCTTGGTCACCAGCGTCGGCGATGAAGGAGGTTTTGCTCCCAACCTGAGTTCCAATGCGGCGGCACTCGATCTGCTGATGCTGGCGATTGAACAGGCGGGCTATAAACCAGGGGAAGATATTGCGCTTGCTCTGGACGTAGCCGCCACAGAACTCTATCGAGAGGGGCAATACCACTTGGAAGGAAAAGCCCATAGCGCCGCTGAAATGACCGACTATTACGAGAAACTGATCAGCCAGTATCCGATTGTCTCTATTGAAGACGGTCTGTCGGAAGAAGATTGGGCCGGTTGGCAAGGGTTGCAAGCCCGTCTGGGATCCCGTGTGCAACTGGTGGGAGATGACCTGTTTGTCACCAACATCACCCGCTTGCAGCAGGGGATTGATCAGCAGGCAGCCAACGCCATTTTGATCAAACTCAACCAGATCGGCTCCCTCACCGAAACCGTTGCCGCCATTCAACTGGCAACTCAAGCGGGCTTCAAATCGGTGATCAGCCACCGCTCCGGTGAAACCGAAGACACCACGATTGCCGATCTCGCGGTGGCCACGCGAGCCGGACAGATCAAAACGGGATCCCTCTGCCGCAGTGAACGGATCGCCAAATATAACCAGCTTTTACGCATCGAAGATGAATTGGGGGGAGCGGCTATCTATGCCGGACAAAACGGCATGGGGTCGGCCTAAAATCCTGCAGAAATCCTCCATAAAAAACTGGCTATGGGGAGAGCAACCAGGTCAGACCGCTTCTTCTCAAAGCTCGATCACCGTCACCACAGGTTTAGGGATCCCACCAGGGGGCAGGATCGCCTCCTGCATGTTTGTGCCTGCCAATTCGGTGGCTTGCAGCTTAGCGGTGCTGAGATCCACCTGACTCAAATTGGCTCCGGTCAGATTGGCGCTGATTAGATCGGCTTCTGCCAAAATTGCCCCCTGCAAAAGGGCTTTGACCAAATCGGCTCGTTGTAAGTTGGCTTTGGTCAGGTTGGCCTGTTGTAAATCTGCCTCCGTCAGGGTAGCCCAACTCAGGTTGCTCAGTTCTAGGTTGGTGCCCCGCAAAGTAGCACAGTTGAGGCTGGCTCGTCGGAGATCCGCTTGGCTGAGGTTAGCTTGGGTCAAGTTGGTTTCGATGAGGATGGAGCGCCGCAGATTTGCTCCCGTTAGGTTCGCTCCCGTTAGGTTCGCTCCGGCTAAGTTGGCACGATGCAAATTGGCTCCGCTCAGATTCGCCCCTGACAAATTGGCACGCCGCAAATCCACAAGCGTAAACTCTCTCTCTCCGGCAGCATAAGCTTCTAACAGTTGAGCAGGGGTGATCATAAGTTAGGCTCCGTGATAGGCAGTGGCGTGGGGTACTGACGTAGTGATTTACCTTTACTTTGACCTAAAGAAGGGTTGGGATCCGAACCCCCTTAGCTTTGTTTAACAGAAACATGGCAGCACCATAAAATTCCCAGGGTTGGAGCCGGATCTGGGCAGGAGGGGAGCCAGTCACCCTCACCCTGTGATCCCTCTCAACTGCGCCTCTAGGAATCCATGACTCAATAAGTGTAGATGAGTCCCTGGAGAAAGCAAGTGACGAAAAGCCTAACTTCCCAACCCCTCCAATCCTTGGTAGAAACCATTGCCTGCACTGGATCGTTGACCTATCAACAGGAACGGCAAATTGAATGTTTGTTGGTTACCCACCAGTTTGATGAGAGTGATTTGAGTGCCCTCGATCGCTTGATCGAGCTGCTATTTGCCGGAGAAGTGGTTTCTGAATCCGATTATCGGCAAGCCCGGCGTCAGTGGCGGGTTGCGTAGACCCACTTGATCCCTCAAGTTTAGCGCCCCCATCCACAATGAGAATGGCATAATCGAGCCAAGCCCTCACCAGCCAGGGATCCTTTCCCCACATTCCCCCACGCCTGGAGTCTCCCCATGACGGATCCTCACACCCCAACCGATACACCGCTAGATACCCAAAAAGCGGTAACCACCCTCAAGGTCGTCTTAGGGGCAGCTTGGGCAGATGGGCGCTTACAGCCGGAAGAGATTCCCTCCCTGCGAGAGGTGATTATGGATTTGGGGCTTCAGGATCACCCCGAAATTCGCCAATGGATCCAAACCCCTGTTTCGCCCAGTGACTACCGCCGTTCTTTTCAGGAGTACCTTAATTGCCACCCGACGGTAGCAGAACGAGAGTATTTGTTGAAGGTGGTGACTCGGCTAATTTACGCCGATGATGAAGTATCGGTGGAAGAAGCCTATATTTTGGATGGTCTCCGCACCATGGTGGAGCAAGTCCAGCCCGATGCCGCCGGCGGGATCCCCTTTGCCGAATTTCAAGCCCTATTTGGACGGCTGATAGGAGTTTTATCCCGCTAGAGAGGGGATCCCCAGCTCAGGACAAGAAGATGGTAAGTTGAGGACTGTCGAAGCGCAACTTCCCAAGGTTATGGCGGCACTACAAGCCCTGATTTTTGATGTGGATGGCACACTAGCCGATACCGAACGGGATGGGCATCGCTTGGCGTTTAATCAGGCGTTTGCGGAGGCGGGGTTAGACTGGCAATGGTCAATCCCTCTCTACGGTGAGTTGTTAGCGGTGACTGGAGGCAAGGAACGCATCCAATTTTTTATCGATCGCTACCAACCCTCCTTTTCTCCCCCCGCCGATGGGAAAGCCTTTATCGCTGGGCTGCACGCCGCCAAGACACGCATCTACACAGAGTTATTGGCAACAGGCGGGATCCCCTTGCGTCCGGGGGTGCGGCGGTTCTTGCAGGAAGCCTATACCCAAGGGCTGCGGCTGGCGATTGCCACCACCACCACGCCCGCTAATGTGACGGCACTTTTGCAAAGTGTTTTGCCGGATGGGCTGACCTGGTTTGAGGTGATTGGGGCGGGAGACATTGTGCCTGCCAAAAAACCGGCTCCCGATATTTATCTTTATGTGTTGGAGCAAATGGGCTTGCAGGCGCGAGACTGCCTAGCTTTTGAAGACTCGGCCAATGGCCTGATCTCTGCTCAGCAGGCGGGACTCACCACCATCGTTACCGTGAATGACTATACCCAAGAGCAAGACTTTGGCGGAGCCGCCTTGGTGCTCGATCATCTAGGGGATCCCCATCTGCCCTTCCGTCGTCTGGCTGGGGATCCTGGGCAAACCACTTATTTGGATGTGTCCCTAGCTCGTCAAATCCATCAGCAATTTGCCTAGGCATGAGGATCCCCTTTCACCCCCTGAAAACCCGCCTCTTGGCTCACCTAGAGCAGGTGGCACGACCACGGGATCCCTATTGGTCACCTCATGAACATAAGCGGGTACAGCACTATATTCGGCAGACATGGCAGATCTATGGTCAGGTGGAGAGCCATGAGTTTCGCTATTATGATCAGACTCACCACAATCTGGTTTTGGCCTTGCCTGCCGGCAATTCCTATGGCTATCCCCCCATTGTGATTGGGGCGCACTACGATGCCGTACCCGCCTGCCCCGGAGCCGACGATAATGCCACAGGAATAGCCGCTCTGCTAGAACTAGCAGGGTTCTTTGCCACCCATCCAGCTCGCCATCCCATTTGGCTGGTGGCGTTTGATCTGGAAGAATATGGTCTGTTGGGCAGCCAAGCCTATGCTCAACACCTGAAACGACAACAACAACCCCTGCGCCTCATGCTTTCTCTGGAAATGTTGGGGTATTGTAACCAATCCACGGGATCCCAGCACTACCCTCACCCACTTTTGCAGCGGCTCTATCCTGACCAGGGAAATTTTATTGGCTTGATTGGCAACCTGCCCACCCTGCCGGACTTGCTCCATCTGCAACGGTCACTCCAGCACGTGGGGATCCCTTGCCAGTGGTTACCGACATGGGATCGGGGACGGATACTAGCCGATATTCGAGCCAGTGATCATGCCCCTTTTTGGGACGCGGGCTATCGGGCCGTGATGGTGACGGATACCGCCCATCTGCGTAACCCCCATTACCACCTGTCCAGCGACCGCATAGATACACTGGACATGGATTTTTTTACAGGTATTTGTCAGGGAATTGCCCAAGGATTGCATGATCTCTAGAGCTTTCCAGAATTGGTAACCCTCTCAAACCAGAATGTTCCTCTGGCAGGGAGTGGTTGCTGATCAAGGAAGGGCACGACACAATAACAAATAGATTGGTCATCCTTGGGGTCAGTCAAGGGGTTAGCACTCTTGCGGCTAGTCAGCGCAAAAAAGCAAGTCTTTCCCACTTTTTGTGCCCTGAGATCTTCCTACTCACCTCATTTGTCTGCCTTCATTATGTTGAATCATTTTCGTGATCGTTATCCTATGGGCAGCATCATCAGTGATTTGCTTCGGGTTGAAGAAGGGATTTATATTGTCAAAGTGCAAATTTTGTTGAATAACAGCGTCCTGGCTTCGGGTTTAGCGGGATCTACGACGGTGGAAGAAGCCGAAGATGCTGCGTTGCAGCGTGCCCTCACCCACGCTGGGCTAAGTGCCTCGCCGGTAACGCCCCCCGAAACTAAGCCCTCTCCCCCCTTCGCTGCTCTCAATGTGGATGCTACTCCCCTCTTGCCGGATAATGGGATCCCGACCAGTTGGGCGATGCCGACAAAACCTGAGGTGGCGATACCTGCCCCTCCTGAGTTGTTAAGCCGATTACCCGAACCCCTCACAGAGCCAGAGGATCTCTCAGAAATTATTGCTCAGTCGGACGTAGAGCTACAGCGAATTGGCTGGGGACCAAAAGAAGGCCGTGAATTTTTAGAATCTCGGTTTCACAAAAAATCTCGGCATCAACTCAACGAGATGGAATTACGAGAGTTTTTACGCCATCTCAAGCAACAGCCCTCCCGACCTAAGCAAGAAACTCCTTTTTAGAGCAGGATAGGAGCACAGCTATTACTGAAATTCAAAAGTAAGTTGATGGGTTTCTTGCAGATCAACAGTGGTGTGATCCACTAGATTGGTATCGGTTAGTTCTAAGTTATAAAAATCAATAAAAGCGGGTTCGGCAAACAGTGGCCCCGCATGCCATGTTTCGAGATGAAGCTTGACAAAGCAATCCCCAGCGATCCGAAATCCCACAATCTGATCGGGATCCAACTGAGGAGAGGGGGGAGCCACCGCCAGCAACCAAGGCTGAGCATGTAGGGATCCCAGGCATTGGGTACAACGACGATGCTGAGTGATGCGGTCAAATCGCCGCCCTCTCGCCCCTAAACGCATCAAATAAAAACGAGGGGATCCCTTATCTAGCACGAGCTGGGCATCGTGCTGATCAAAAGCTTTGCCATCTGGCTGCGGATAGATCACCTGTCCATAGGCGGCGAAGGCAGCACTAGATAGTGATTGGGTCAGCAATGGGCGAAGGGTAAGAGCCACAAACAAATCCTATAAAATCCTCAGGTCTGTCACCAATTCGATAACAGCAAAACGCAGCGGCGGTAGATCACTTTTTAACCCCACCAGCAGCTCTCATCCATCGGCTGCATTTGAATGGTTAGCCTTCTGCAAGCATCTCATCGCGCAATACGTTCGAGTTTTTCACGAACAACTCTGCGTAACGTTAACACCGATCGTGGCACACCATTCCTCATTAAATAGTAATTGGCAGATCATCCAATAAAACAGACACCACATTAGCAAAGTCAATACCATGTTTACGGAGATTGGCTCCTGCCTTGTCTCAATTTTATTGGTAAACATCTCAATTATCGTATGCACACCTGAACATACCACCAAGAGCAAGATCTGTTAACTGCATTTGCTCTACAATTTCCCCAAAAAGCTATCTAGGAGAGGTTTGAGAGCAACTTAGCTCTGCCGCTAACAGACAATCCTCATGAACAGCCCCAACCAAGAACTTGAGGGCTAACGTTGCCCATCAGCCGCCGCTAGTAACCTTGAATGCTCAACAGATAGGCTTGCGCCGATCGGGTGCATGGACGTATTAGACAATAGGGATACATTGTTATATCAGATATGATATAAGCACACTATGGGAGATCAAAGTAAACCTTTAGCTTGGCTGCACGGTGAGGTTAAGACTCCACCTTTCAGTCAGGAAGCGCGGATAGAAGCAGGTTTCCTGCTTAGGCAATTACAGGAAGGTGAAGCACTTGGACTACCACATTCGCGTCCTATGCCAAGTATAGGAATTCACTGTCATGAACTGCGTATTCGAGATGGAGATAAAAATTGGAGGATCCTTTATCGGATTGATGACGATGCAATCTTGATTCTTGAGGTTTTTAACAAAACAACGAGATCAACGTCTAAAAGCATAATTGAGACTTGCAAAAAGCGTTTTGGTAAATACAATATTGACCAACAGGAGTAAAATAATGAAACCAGTCAAGAAAGAATATTTAGAATCTAAAGGCTGGAAAATTGGGACAGTTTCAGATTTTTTAGAGTTAACATCGGAAGAAACTATCTTTGTTGAAATCAAGTTAGCTCTCAGCCGCAGCTTAAAGGATAGGCGGCAAAAAATGATGACTCAAGCTGAACTCGCTTCTAAGATTGGCTCCAGTCAACCTCGGATTGCCAAGGCGGAAAATGGTGATGATTCGGTGTCCATCGAACTATTAATTCGGGCAATGTTGGCAACAGGTGCAACTCCTAAAGATATTGGACAGATTATTGCTAGTGTCGGTTAGTAACATTCACACTAGATTTAGTTGATCCAGCACATGGTTCCGAAAGGCTTCTAGCCTACCATTCATTGCTTTGCCAGTGCTTGAAAATAACGTTTTCTAAGTTTTTCATCTCTGACTCTATCATTGCTATCGGATTAAACTCCGGCGAGTATGGTGGCAGATACTCTACTCTTGCTCCCATTGATTCTATCAATTCCTTGATTTCTGCTCGATAGCCCACTATTCCGTCTGGCTGAGCTGTGTCAGGGCAACCAAATCTCGATACCGCACTTTCTTGACCATTGTCTTTAGAGAAATGGTCAGATGTTCATGCTCCCCAGGGATCCCTGCTAGCAGTTGGTTAATTTTTTTGCTGTTGAGCTTGGTGGCGGCTTCATGCAATTCCTGAATCCAATCGCGGGGCATCACAGCTAGATCTTGAGAGGTCAGTTCACGGGCTGTAGAGGCAACAGCGCTAGGGGAAGGAGGCGCACTTTCCGTAACAAATTGTACGCCAAGATGCTGGCTTAACTTGTCAAAAATCATCGACTCTCGAAAGGGTTTTCCAACAAAATCATCACAGCCATTGGCTAAAATGGTGGCTCGATCTTGCTCAAAGGCACTCGCCGTCAGGGCAATAATTTTGGTGGAACGGGATCCCAAGTGAGCTTTGATGTAACGGGTAGCCTCATTCCCATCCATGACGGGCATCTGAATGTCCATCCAGATCAAATGCGGATCCCAAGCTTGCCAGATATCGATGGCCTCTTGCCCATTGCTGGCGGTTTTAATCTGGTTCAATCCAACTAGTCTCAACAGTTCGGCCAAAACCTGCTGATTTTCCGGTCTATCATCCACGATTAAGAGGCGATAGGAGGGCTGCCCAGCCACTAACCCGATCACCTTGGGTTGGGATCCCGTATCTTGGATTTGAGCAGGTTCCGCTCGTCTGGCTTGAATAGGAAAGGAAAAGGTGGTGCCTTGTCCCTTTTGGCTGGTGACGTGAATATCACCGCCCATCAATTTGACAAATTCTCGGCTAATAGCCAAGCCTAAACCTGTGCCTTCACTGACTTTTTTGCTGGTATCGGTTTGCACAAAAGCCTGGAAAAGCATCGACAATTCTTCAGGTGTCATGCCCATGCCCGTATCCACCACCGCAAATTGAATGGTACAGGGATCCCCCTTAGCCAGTTGCCGAACCTGAAGGGTAACGCCACCCGCTTTCGTAAACTTGATGGCATTACCGATCAAGTTAATCAAAACCTGTCGGAGTTTATTTTCATCAGTGATCAGTGCTGTTGGCAATTGGGGATCGAGATCAAAGGTAAGATAGATATTTTTGGCTTTTGCCCGCACATTCAACATTTCCTGTAGAGTTTTGAGCATTGTTAACAAATCAAAAGCTGACTCTTGCAGAACAATTTTGCCCGCTTCAATTTTGGCCATATCAAGAACACTGTTAATCAGGTTGAGCAGATGTTCTCCACTACGGTTAATAGTAGCTACGGTATCTTTTTGTTTGTCAGTTAGATGGGGATCCCGTGAGAGCAATTGACTAAACCCAAGAATAGCGTTGAGAGGAGTTCGCAGTTCATGGCTCATGTTGGCTAAGAATGTACTCTTTGCTTTGTTGGCAGCTTCCGCCACTTCGCGTGCCTGCTGTTGAATCTGCTCAGCTTTTTTGAGTTCCGTGATGTCCGTTCCAATGGTTAAAACACAGGCTTGATCCTCCCCAGGGATTTGCATGGGGCGCTTGATCCACTGCAAGAACCGTCCCTCTCCTTGCTGGTTAACCTGATTTTCTTCTGCAGATCTCAGTTCTTGTCCAGTTGATAAAACTTGCTGATTTTCCAGAATTACTTGCTGCCAAACTTCCGCCAGCAGATGCTCGGATTCAAGAGAATTGATCAAGTGGTTACGATTAAGTCCATAAAATTGAGCATAGGCTAGATTAGCTAAGATAGTTCGATTTTGTCTGTCTCTAACTACAATGAGATCCGGTGATGTATCCAGAAGGGTCACCAAAAATTCTCGCTGCTGTCGAATTGATTCTTCTATTTTCTTGCGAGCAGTAATATCTTCTAGAATACCCAGACTAAGCTGAGGGGATCCCTGTTGATCGTTAATCAGTGCAACCGTCAATCGTGTCCAAATAGTTTGTTTATCTTTGCGAACACAGCGTTTTTCCAGTTGATAATAGTTTCTTTTTCCAGCGATCAAATCGTTCCACAAAACTTCTTCCGCCAAAACATCATCAGGATGAGTATAGTGATGAAAATGAATTGGCATTAACTCATCGACGGAATAGCCTAGGAGCTGGGCTAAAAAGGGGTTGACACGCAGAGTTTTTCCATCCAGGGTATCAAGAGTAATACCCATGGGGGCATTTTCAAAGATGCCACGAAACTGGGCTTCACTCTCCGCTAAAGCCGCTTCAGCCTGCTTGCGGCGGGTGATATCCATCCCAATCATCAACACACAGGGTTCACCCGTGGCGGGTAAGATGATGCGCCGCTTTACCCATTGCACCCACTGTTCCTTTCCCGCCGCATCCCAATGGCATTCTTCAGGGGTTTGAACATCTTCACCCGATACAATAACTTGGCGAGTTTCCAGCAACCATTTCCGCCAATCTTCAGCACTAAACGCTTCAGAGGTATCTCCTAAAGAATCTTGCACTGTCTTGCCAAAGAAATTAGCTGCTGTTTGATTGATTAAAACAGTATGGTTATCCCAATTTTTTACAACAATTAGATCCGGCGAGGTATCAATCAATCGATTTAGAAATGTTTGCTGATCGTGAATGGATTTTTCAGTTATTTTGCGCTCGGTAACATCCGTATGGGATCCCACCAGTCGTTTTGGGTTACCCAACTCATCTCGATGGGTAATTTTGGCACGAGACAATATCCAGCGATACGATCCATCACGATGACGCATTCTCACTTCAAAATTAAGGGCAGAACTTTCCCCCCTTAAATGAGCAAAAACTTTACTAAGTGCACCATCAATATCTTCAGGGTGTACTAGATTTTCCCAGGAAGAAAAGAGATTAGGAATTTCTTCATCACTATACCCCAGCATTGATTTCCACTGTGGAGAAAAATACACATCATTAGTCTCTAAGTCCCAATCCCAAATGCCTTCGTTAATGCTGGCCGTAACCAGTTGAAAACGGGCTTCACTGGCAATAAGAGCTTGTTCCGCAACCTTAGAAGCTGTGATGTCCAACGAGACACCTGAGAGTTGAACAGCTTTACCAAATTCATTGCGTTTATAGTCTCCTATGCTAATCAACCAATGCACACTTTGATCTGGCCAAACCACCCGATACTCCACACAATACTGGGATCCATTTTGCAGTGCTTGATCTTGAGCCTGACTGATTTTCTGATGATCCTCAGGGTGCACACATTGCAAAAAACTTTCAAAATTTACTTCCTTGGTAGGTGGAATTCCCAGGAGAGCCGCCATTTCTGGTGACCATGATTCTGTTCCTGTTTCTATATCCCAGTCCCAAACCCCCATATGGGCAGCTTGTAGAGCCAAACTGAGTTTGACCTGCTGATCAATCAACGCCATTTCTGCCTGCCGACGTGCCTGACCAGAACTCATGATCTCACCAGCCGTTTTGGCAAAATCAATATCATTGTCCATCCATTCCTGGGGAGATTTTAGTCGTTCCAGAGCTAAAATACCTCTTAATTCCCCTTGATAATGTAAGGGGATATAGAGAATCGATTGAATGCCGAGATTATGCCATTCACTATAATTAAATTGGGAAGACTGAGATGAGCTGGGTTCTGTATTATCGACACGAACAATTTGCTGTTGCTGCATTTGTCGAAGAATACGTCCGAAACTCACGAGCGATTGATTTTGAGATTGTTCCAATGAAGAAGGGATCCCTGGCTCCGTCCATTCATAGCTTTCTCGAATTAAACCCTCTTTATTGACATAGACAAATAAGCGAGAGCGATCCGCTTGAATGAACTCAGCAATCTGCTGCAAACTCCCCTGAATAGCTAATTCTAGGTTCTGTTCTACAAATAAACGAGCGATCCGGCTCAACCGTTTGCTGGCTTCAGTTTGGCGGGTTAAAGCCCTAGTACGCCGCTGTACTCGACTCTCTAATTCGGCATTATTGGCTTCCAGTTTTACAAAAGACTGTCGAAGCTGGAGAGCCATCTCATTAAACGACATTGCCAGCAGATCAAACTCTTCAATTCGCTGAGAAGGTAAGGGTTGCTGCCACTGAGCTGCTGCCATCTTGTGAGTCATTTGACTGATTAAACGGATGGGACGGGTAATCCAATGAGAGGTGGTCATTCCTAATGCGGTAGCCAACAAGAAAGCAAAGAGACAAAGCGCAAGCGTAATATAGCTATTGCGTTGAATATGTTCAGTAAAATCGGCCTGGGGGATTAAAATCACCACTAGCCAATCAATCCCTTTGTTGTCTTGAAAGGGGCTGATATGCAAGTAATATCGCTCTTGATCAATCCATAGTTGATGGTGTTGAGATTGACGGATTTTTTCGAGAGTGGGGTAGTTTTTTTTCAGAAATTGAGCAGCTTCACGGATCCTTAAGTTCCCACTCGATTCGGCTGTCAACCGTTCTAGGGCAAGCCCCAATTTCAAAACCACTGGATCTGGAGTAGAAATCGCCACTAATAAACCCGAAGGCTCCATGATAAATAGGCTGCCCGATCGCCCAATCGAAAGGCGGCTGAGAAATTTTTGAATACCCGATAAATGTAGATCACTGCCTGTTACGGCCAATAGTTTTCCTTGGTTGTCATATACAGGTCGAGCTGCCGTAATAGTCAACTCCTGCTCCAGGAAACTGGGATAAATTTCACTCCAAATAGGGCTTTTTGCTTGTAGTGCTGATTGATACCAGGGGCGTTGACGAGGATCAAAAGGTTGTTCTGAAGTGAGGACAATATTTTGCCGTTTTCCCTGTGGATCCACACTCCAACGGTTGAGTCGATTATTACCATTATCGGATCCCGCACTGGAAATAACAGGCTTTCCTTCTAAATAAGTCGCTCCCCGATGGTGACCGTTAGGTTGCCCAATAAAAATAGAATTAACCTGATTAAAATACTGAAGCTGTGTCAGTAGATAGCGATCGGACAATGGAATATTTTGCAGATCAAGGGATCCCAATTGCAGTTGTTGAGCATTCAGGTCATTGACTAAGAGTGGATCTGCCACATAATCTTGTAACTGATCAAGGGTATATTCGGCAATTTCTTCTTGCAGTTGTTCAGCTAAATCATTGATGGCTAACTGTCCATTGCGAAAGGAAATATAGCCGACGACCCCTACCACTAGAGTAATTTGCGCCATGAAAGGAAGTACCACCACCCACGATAACGGGATCCGCCCTTTGACCATTCCAGCGATTGGCGGGGCACCGGGTAACTTTTTGGGTAAATTTTTAGGTGCAGCGCTAGCCATAATCCAGGGATCCCCAGGGGTTTGCTAGCAGTATGCCTCAGAAATCTTGAGGTTGAAATCCATCCTGGACGTTCCTAACTCAACTCGATCCTGAAGGTGATCACCATCGATAGTAGATTGGATAGTCTGATGACAACAGTTACCGTTGGCCAAACCTCCCCCAACCTTTATTGGATCCCGCTTGTGACGGCTGCTTTTGATCTGGGAGCACCACGGCAGGCTCAGCTTCTTGACGGCGGGTTAATTCAACAAACCTGGCGATTACAAACCGAGCGAGGAGTTTTTATTGCTCAAAAGTTACATCCCATTTTTGATGAACGGGTCACTCAGGATGGGCAAATCATTGCAACCTTTCTCCGCCAACAGGGTCTACCCACCCCCACCTACCTGCTGACAACCACTGGCGAACTCCATACCCACCTACAGGAGGATCCCGTCACCTCGGTTCTCTGGCGGGTGATGAACTGTCTACCTGGAATCAGTTATCCAAAACCGCCCCACATTGGTTATCTGGAACAAGCCGGAGCCACCACCGCCCAACTGCATCACCTACTGGCTCAACTGGACTATCAGCCACAATTTCAAATTCCTCATTTTCATGACACCCCCTATATCTGGCAACAACTCCGTCAGCAATCTATCCCTCCAGAAATTGCCCCAGAAGCTGATTTTTTGCTCTCCAGCGTGCCTAGCCTCTTCATAGAAGGGATCCCTAGCCAACTGATTCACGGCGATCTCAAATTTTCTAATTTCCTGTTTGATGCCGCCGGACGGGTAAGCGGGCTTTTGGATTTTGATACCGTTATGCGCCATCATCTCTATCTGGAATTGGGGGATGCCCTGCGCTCCTGGACTACCCAGCAATCCCAGATGCATCTGCCCGCCCTTGTTGCCAGCCTCAAGGGTTATCAACAGGCTGCTAGTGCCACCACTACTGGAAAAGACTTAGATCAGCAGTTGATTGTGCAGGGTCTCAAGTTGATCACCCTAGAGCTAGCCATGCGCTTTTTGCAGGATTATTTTGATGACTACTATTGGGCTTGGGATCCCGGCCAATATCCCGACCGAAAATCCCACAATTTAGCCCGTTGTCGCCAACAAATTGCCCTTTTTCAAGATATCGTCCGCCAAGAATCGAGTATCTATCAAGCTCTGGCTCAATTAAAATATTGAGCTGCTTCATGCGGTAGAAGTTCGTTTTTTTCATCCACGTCAAGATAAGTGGAACGAGCATTTTCAAGTGAATGTTGAATCTGGTGAAATGGCAGACAGGAGTCTTTGTGGGTGTGGTGACGGTAGAGTATCTAGAAGTCAACAACCCCACCCACAAGGGTATAGGGCTTGTGATTCAAGTTCCCATCTCTGGGTAGACCACAATAGGCACATTGACTGATGCCCTGAGCTTTAGAAAATCCTCACGAATATTCACCGCAGCGTTGTAATCTCCATGACACTCATACCCACACTTCTTACACCGAAATTCAGCCTGAGACGGGCGATTCCCTCGCTCAATATGTCCGCATTGGCTGCATTTTTGCGCTGAATTGAGGACTGCTGCCCACCGCTGATGGGAGGGGATCCGCCAATCACAAAACCCCATTGATTATTCAATCACTAGAACGGTGAGGGATCCCTTTTCTAGGAAGGTTTACCTGATGATGTTTATGCTTTGTGGAGAACCTGTTTGAAAAGTTGCCCCAAGGTTTTGACCAAACCGGGAGCGGCATCCGGTCTGACCTGAATTTGTTCCAACAATTCATGAAAATCAGCCATCAGAGATTGCTCAGCGGCACTAATCTGACTGTCTGCCATGATCAAATTGTGGATTGAAGCGGAGAGTTGGGAGCGTTGATCAAGGGTAGCCCCAGCCAGATAATCGACAATCCAGCGTTCTGTCTCTGGCAAAGGCACAGGATGATTGAGCAAAGACTGTAGCTCCAGGTTGTCTGCCAAATGATTTTGTCGCAACAATCCCCGCAAATACTGTTGTTCCACAGGTGCGAGGGTGTCATCCACCCAGGCTGCCCCAATCACAATTTTCAGCAATAACAGTTGGCGATTGTGTGCATCCATAGTGGGTCAGGGGGAGAGGGATCCCACAATCTCTAGCCTTGTAGGTTGGCTGAGTCGGTCGGGTTGGGATGAGAGAACCTTAGCATTGTCCCGTGGAAAGTTGATAGCGTGTTAGCAGATCCTCCGGGATTCTGGTTTTTGTCTGGCTCAGTAATAACGGCATCAGTCTATGTCAGTGGCGGTTTTGGTTGAGCATTTACACAAGCGTTACGGCGAAGCGGTAGCGGTGGCGGATGTATCTTTTGCCGTAGAAACGGGGGAGATCTTTGGTTTGTTAGGGCCAAATGGAGCAGGCAAAACCACCACCCTGCACTGTCTTTGCACCCTGCAACGGGCGGACGCAGGGACAATCCTAGTGGGCGGGATCCCGGTCAATCAACAGCCGCGTGTCGTTCGCCAAAAACTGGGGTTTGTCGCTCAGGAGGTGGCTCTGGATAAAGTGTTAACGGGGCGAGAGTTGCTGCAACTACAAGCGGATCTCTATCATCTGCCCCGTGCGGTCGCCAAGTCGCGCATTGCCGAAGTTCTGAAATTGTTGGATTTGACGGAGCGGGCGGATGATCTGACGGGCATTTATTCGGGAGGATTACGCAAACGGTTGGATCTGGCGGCGGGCTTGCTGCATCAACCGCAGGTTTTGGTGCTGGATGAACCCACGGTGGGGCTGGATATTCAAAGCCGTCTGACCATCTGGAATTTTCTGCGGCAACTCAAGCAGATGGGCGTTACGGTGTTGATCACCAGTCACTATCTGGAAGAGATAGATATGTTAGCGGATCGCTTGGCGATTATCGATAAAGGACGGGTGATTGCCCAGGGATCCCCAGCCCAACTCAAGGCAGAAGTCGGGGGGGATCGGTTGACGCTGAGAATTCAGGAGTTTACTCCCCTTGACCAGGCGAATCAGGCCGCCACTCTCCTCCAATCCCTGGATTTTGTGCAAAAGATTGTGATCAATCCCGCCCAGGGAAATGCTCTAAACCTTGTGGTCAAAGCGGGGGGAGGGATCCCGCAGGTGCAGGCCCACCTTGATTCCGTCGGGCTGCCCATCTTCAGCATCAGTCAGTCTCGCCCCAGCTTGGATGATGTCTATTTGGCGGCCACCGGACAAACCTTAATGGATGCCGAATTAGCCGCAGCAGAAGCCAGTGGCAAAGGCAAATCGAAAAAGTCACCCTGAAAGATTGGCTTATAGAGAACTTGACCCGTTTGGGGATCCCTAAAAATGATGAGAATGGCTAACCCGATCGGGACTTCTGACCAGCAAGCCCACCACCAGATCCCAGCCCTGTGGCGAATGTTGCACTATTTGCGACCCTATCGGCAAGAGATCCCTTGGGCCCTGACCCTGGTGGCGATGGGGGCTTTTACCCAGTCCCTTGGCCCTTTTTTAATTGGTTGGTCGGTGGATCACCTGATTGGGCAAGGGCGTCTTTGGGGCTTGCTCAGCATGATGGTGGCGCTTGCGGCCATCTATATCGCTGGGATTGTAGCGATTCGGGGGCAAATTCTGCGGGTGGGATCCCTGATGCAACGCCTGTTAACCGCGATGCGCCAAGATCTTTTTCAGAAAATCCAAAGCCTGCCCCTGAGTTATTTTGACCGGAGTGAATCGGGCGATGTGATGAGTCGTCTCCTCAACGATGTCAGTGTGGTCAACCAAACCTTTGGGCAGGGGGTGGCGCAAATGCTGGGCAACCTGTTTAGCTTGGTGGGCATTGTTATCGCCATGTTCGCCATTAACCTGCAACTGGGCATTGTCAGTAATTTTGTTGTGCCTGTGATGATCGTCACTACGGGGCTTTTTTCTCGGTGGGCACGCAGCCGCTTTCGGGTAACCCGCCAGACCATCGGAGATCTTTCCGTCCGCATTGAAGAAGATTTGGGCAGTGTGCGGGAGGCACAAGCCTTTAACCGTGTGCAACTGAACATTGATGAATTTAAGCGACTGAATGCAGCCAACCGTGATGCCAACGTCGAAGCCGTCAAAATTACCTCGGCGTTTTTGCCCTCCATTGACTTTCTCAATACCCTCGCCACCGGAGCTGTCTTAGCCTATGGCGGCTATCTCACCGTATCGGGATCCGCCACCGTCGGTACCGTGACGGCTTTTTTGCTCTATGTTCAACAGTTTTTCCGCCCCATTCAAATTATCAGTCAATTTTATACCCAGGCTCAGTCGGCGTTGGCGGGAGCCGAGCGCATCTTTCGTCTCTTGGATGAACCTGCCGCCCTTCAGGACGATCCACAGGCGATAGAACTGCCCCCCATCACCGGAGCGGTTACGTTGGCAGGGGTCTCCTTCGGTTATCAACCGGATCAGATGATCCTCAAACAGGTCAGTCTCGAAGCAAAACCTGGGCAAATGATCGCTCTCGTCGGGCCAACCGGAGCCGGGAAAAGCACAATTATCAGCCTGATCCTACGGTTTTATGATGTCCTGGAAGGCTCGGTTCAAGTGGATGGCTATGATGTGCGAACCGTCACCCAGGCCAGTCTACGGCGGCAAATTGGTATGGTGCTACAAGATAACCTGTTGTTCAATACCACCGTCGCCGAAAATATCGCCTTTGGCAAACCCACCGCCAGTCAAGCGGAGATCGAAGCCGCCGCCCAAGTGGCGAATGTGCATGAATTTATCACCCAGTTACCGGAGGGATATGCCACCGTCTTGGGGGAACGGGGATCCCATCTCAGCCAGGGACAACGACAACTGATCAGCATCGCCAGAGCGGTCTTAGTGGATCCGCGCATCCTGATTTTGGATGAAGCCACCAGCAGTCTGGACACCCGCACCGAAAGCCTTGTGCAGGAAGCCCTGGCTCGTTTGTGGGTGAACCGCACCAGTTTTGTGATTGCCCACCGCCTCAGCACTGTGGCTCGTGCCGATCAGGTTTTGGTGATTCAACAGGGGGAAATTGTGGAACGGGGATCCCATCAAGAATTGTTGGAACATCAAGGGGTTTATGCCAATCTTTATGCCCTGCAACTGGGATCCGTTAATACCTCCACACTGGCTGTTTTATGAGAGAGCTATTTTGGCGAACAGACCCTCTTGTGATAAAACCTAGGCATTAAAGCTTGTTGGTTCTTCCCCACCCCCGGAGTTGCTGCTATGCAGAATCGTCTACCCAGCTATCTAGCAACCTATCTGGGGTTGATCCTGACCTTTTGCCTGTTGGTAACGGGGTGCGGAGGATCCCCAACCGGCGTAGCCAATAGCCCCTTCTCGGACAACATTGCCCCGACAAGTCTAGAAGTGGATCCCAAAGCCAATCCCTCCGCCTACAACATTCAAGTTCGCTTCCCTGACAACAGCCTGAGTGCGGGTCAGCAACAAATTTTTACAGAAGCCGCCGCTAAATGGGAAACCATCATCACGGGCGATCTACCGGATGTGCGGTTTATTCGACGGCGGGGAGCGGGGGGCTGTGTTGCCCGCTTTACGGCTCAGGTTGTGGATGATATTTTGATCGACGCCACAGCTCCCAGTATTGATGGCGTGGGCGGGATCCTGGGGCAAGCTGGCCCCTGTTATCTGCGTAACGACAGCCAGTTAACCATCTACGGCATCATGGAGTTTGACAGTGCGGATTTGGCCAACCTGCAATCGACCGGATATTTAGATGCCGTGATTCTGCACGAAATGGGGCATGTGTTAGGTCTGGGCACACTGTGGGATACCTTTGGTCTCTTGGAAGGCAGTGAACCTTTTCCAGTCATTCAACCCACGCCGAATCCTTCTCCCTCCCCCGGTTACAACCCCCGCTACATTGGAGCCTCCGGTGTAGCTCAATACAAAATCCTGAGTGGGCCGGATGACGATATTCCTGTGGAAGATTGTGAAGATCTGCCGGATGCCCAAAGATCTACCTGTGGAGCGGGGACACGGGATGGTCACTGGAAGGAATCGATTTTTGATAACGAATTGATGACCGGATATCTCAATGCCGCCAATGGGGGATCCCGTCCCCTGAGCATCATATCGGCGGGTCATTTTGCTGATATGGGCTATCAGGTGAATGTAGGAGCGGCAGATGATTATAGTTTGCCAGACGCTAAGCTGGCTCGTCGCCGCGAGTGGGGATCCTGGTTGGCGCTCCCCTCCGACATCCTGCGCTTTCCCCTCACGCTGGTGGATCGGGACGGCAATGATGTGGGGATTTTAGATAGCCGCCGTTAAGCTGCTGCGGATTCCCTTTCCCTGGCGAGTCGGTGTTTAATAGCCAATACTAAGCTGTGAAGGGATCCCTTGCCGGATGCGAGAACTCTACCCGCCCATTACGCCCTACCACCAATTCTCCCTAGCCGTCTCTGATCTACACACCCTCTATGTGGAGGAATGTGGGAATCCCCAGGGCAAGCCCGTGGTGTTTTTGCATGGAGGGCCAGGGGGGGGGATCGATCCCATCTATCGGCAATACTTTGATCCTCAACAATGGCGGGTGATCCTATTTGATCAGCGGGGCTGTGGACGCAGCACTCCCCATGCCGAACTGAGGCAGAACACTACTTGGGATTTGGTGGCGGATATCGAGCGGATTCGAGAGCATTTAGGGATCCGACAGTGGGTAGTCTTTGGGGGCAGTTGGGGGAGTACACTCGCTCTGGCCTACAGCCAAACCCATCCGGATCACTGCCGTGGGTTGATCCTGCGGGGGATCTTTTTGCTGAGACGAAAAGAGATTCAGTGGTTTTATCAGGAAGGAACCAGTTATGTCTATCCCGATGCCTGGGAAAAGTATCTGGAGCCGATTCCCCCAGAGGAACGCCAGGATCTCGTGGCAGCTTATTACCGCCGTTTGACCAGTGAGGATCCGGCTATTCGCCGCAGAGCGGCGCAGGCATGGTCAGTGTGGGAAGCCAGCACCAGCAAGCTGATCCCCAACCTTGATTTGATGGCTAAGTTTGCGGGGGAGGCATTTGCTGAAGCGTTTGCCCGCATTGAATGCCACTATTTCATGAACCACGGCTTTTTGGATCCCGATGATCAACTGCTCCGTCATGTGGAGCGGATCCGCCATATTCCAGGGGTGATCGTGCAGGGGCGCTATGACGTGGTTTGTCCGCCCGTTTCCGCCTGGGAACTGCATCGGGCATGGCCGGAGGCTGAGTTTCATCTGATCCCTGATGCCGGCCATTCTATGACCGAACCGGGCATTCGCAGTGCTTTGATCGAGGCCACCGATGCATTTATCAATTTATAGAGGTTATGAAGGGGCTTGCAAAAAGCTCAGCTTAGGATCCCGTCTGGATCGCTCCATCCTGCACCCGAATGAGGCGAGAAGCCTGTTTGGCAACATCTGCATCGTGGGTCACCAAAGCCAGGGTGATGCCTTGCTGATTGAGATCGGCAAGCAGTTGCATAACATCCGCCGAAGTCTGGCTATCCAGGGGTTTCATACTCCTCTGATCCTGAGGATTGTCTGCCAAAGACCGGATAACTCCAGTTAAGATGAGCAAAAGTATTAGTTTTCGGGTATTGCTACTATGGTTGCCTTCTTTGAATTTCTCTGGTCTGCTTCAGCGGTTTTGTTGATTGTCTTGGTCTTGTTACATAGCCCAAAAGGGGATGGACTGGCGGGCATTGGCGGGCAAGCCCAGCTATTTTCCAGTGTCAAAAGTGCGGAGCAGAACCTCAACCGTTTCACCTGGACAGTAGCGACCCTATTTTTGGGGATCAGTGTTTTGCTGGGAGCAGGCTGGCTGACGAAAGCCGTCGGATAACGTGCACGCTCAAAGCTGCCTAAATACAACCGAGTAAACCAGTAAGACAGGTTGGGGGAAATGGATATAACAGCTCTCCTAGCTCAGGTATGGCGTTGGCTGCATAGTGGCTCTAGGGATCCCTTATCTACCCAATCCTCTATCCACCATTTGCCCCCTCATCTACGCCGTCATTATCGAGAGCTAAAAGCCTACCAACGCACCTATCTAGCGGAACTCAACCAGTTGGAGAACAAAGTTCAGCGTAATCGAGCCTTGATGCAGGAGGCGGTTCGGCTGCGGGTACAATTTGCCCAGTCTGCTTCATTTGCCCAAAAAGCCGAGATGTTTGACCGCATTGTGGTTTTGCTTAACCAACAAGTGAAGGATATTCACCAGTTAGCCGATCTCTACCGCAAAGTTTTATCCGATGTGGAGGCTCAACTGGGGTTGCTGACTTCCCCTCTTTTTGCCACGCTTGACCAAATCACTCTCAACTGGATCCCAGAGATTGAACAGATTCGTCACCAAATTCAGGCCATCGAAGCTGAGTTGGAAGAGCGGCAGGTGTTGATGGAACTTAACCCCTAGCGACAATACCCCAACATCCAAGGAAGTAGCCAAAACCATACCCTGAAAAGGATTTATCGTATCCACTCACGGTGGAAACTGCTGTATTTAGTATTTACCAGAGATAGATTAAATAACATGGTTACAAAATGGATGAGAAGGCTAGTAAAAAAACTTTATCCTTAGCCATAACCGGAATTGTGGAGGTTTTTGCCGTGATATCCAGTTCCATACTGTCCGTTTCAGTCAACTTGTCTGCTTATACGAGAAGTCCTTTGAGCCTCTTCTCACAAGGGAAATAGACGTAACGAATGAGTTAGTCATACAAGCTGGTGAAGGGATTTGAACCCCCGACCGGCTGATTACAAATCAGCTGCTCTACCCCTGAGCTACACCAGCAGAAGCATGAATGTAGGATAACAGTACAAATGGACATACACGCTAGCTTATTTTTAGGCAAATGACCAGATCGTTTTCTGGATCATCATCCTCTACCCGTGAGAGTGGTAGCCCCTAGGCCATACGTTGTTTTTTGCCAATTCCACTCTCCATAGCCCAGCGCGCCAACTCAGTGCGGTTATGTAGACCTGTTTTGCCCAGCATATTGCTGACGTGGCTCTCGATGGTGCGTTGACTTACATTCAGAGCCTCAGCAATTTCTCGGTTCGACATGCCTTTTGCCACATATTGAATGACACGAGTTTCAGTCGGGGTCAACTCAATCTTGGGATCCAACTGCATGATGGGCTGTAAGCCGATATTCTGCATCTGGAGAAGTCGATCGGTGTGTTTGAGGGAAGATTCGACCTGAGCGACCAATTCTTCTGGCTCAAACGGCTTGACCATATAGACATCTGCCCCGGTGGTTAGGCCGCGCACACGGTCAGCCGTCTGGCCTCGCGCCGAGAGAAAAATAACAGGTACCCAATCCGTAGCCAAGTTGGAGCGAATCGTCTCTACAAAGGCATAGCCATCCATCTCTGGCATCATGACATCACAGATAATCAAGTCTGGAGTAAAGTCACTCATGACCTCAAGAGCTTCTCGGCCATTGCCCGCCGGAATCACCTCGTAGCCGCGAAACTCCAGATAGTCCTTGACCAGCAAAATTAAGTTGGGGTCGTCATCAATCAGCAACAACTTCTTTTGAATATCCACTTGTCACCCTCTGGCTGGCTTATCCGTAATATTATCATCATACCTAGTTCCTAGAGATTCTCTCACACGGATACGTAAAATTTAGCAACTATCAGGCCAGCATTTTGGACAAGCTTTTGGAGGGGGAAGGGGATCCCTTCTTGGGGGCTCCGCTTAATGCTCTACAGGCGGAGAGTTGGGAAGAAACCTCAGCCCTTAAGATCGTATGAAGGAAGAAGATAAGTAGGTCATTCGGTTATAGGAGAAGCAGTGTGGTAGATCCGCTTCCTCAAACGGGGGTATCCGTGCGAAGAGGAGTTCAGCGAACACAATTCGTAGTAAAAGTAGTGATCACAATCACATTAATGGGTGGGTTATTGTATCAGGTCGATTGGTGGGAATTGTTGTATAAAATACAAACATTTTCGTTAAGCACGTTGGGATTAGGAATAGGTTTGCTAGGGCTTTCCCAAACCTTGACGGCTCGGCGCTGGCAAGTGGTATCACGCCCGTTTTTCCCGCATATTAAATTTGGGCGATTTTGGCAATTGTATATGGCAGGACTTTGTTTGGGGTTGGTCTTGCCAACGGCTGTCGGGGGAGATGTCGGCAAAGCCTATGGGCTGGGGGGATCCCCTCAGGAAAAGGGGTTGGCAGCCTGGACTGTGTTAGTGGATCGCTACAGTGGCTTGATGGTGCAGTTGGCGCTGGCTATTCTGGGCTGGGTAGCGCTGGCAACCCCCGCCTTGCGAGAACTCACGGGTGGATTGGTGACGGTTTTGGCAGCAGGAATTTATGGTAGTTGGGCAATTTTGCCCCTGGTTTTGCATCGTTTGGAGGATCGTTGGCCTCAGATTCAGCAGTTGCGGCAATATTGGGATCCCCGATTGATTAGTGAAGTAGGGGGCTATGCCCTAGCTATTCACGTGATTAACTGTGGAATTCATGTGTTGATTGGTCACAGCTTGGGTATAACCTTATCACCAGGTAGCTATATGTTGATCTATTGTTTAGCGGCAATAGCAAGTGTTTTGCC
Organism: Cyanobacteriota bacterium; assembly: GCA_033764955.1. GTDB lineage: Bacteria > Cyanobacteriota > Cyanobacteriia > Thermostichales > Thermostichaceae > JANRIL01. The sequence continues at coordinate 129,749 of JANRIL010000048.1, forward strand.
GATTAGCCTGGGTGGCCTAGGGGTGCGGGAAGGAACCTATGTTTATTTGCTGGGAAAAACCGGAATCGATGCCACTACCTCGACCACTTTTGCTGGACTATGGTTTGTCACATTATTATTGGTCAGTCTCTCCGGATCCCTAGCCATCTGGAGTCTCTGGCAGTCCAAATCCAATCATTCCACCCCGCCACCTGCTAAAGATTGACGACATTCTTGCTGTGAGTCCTTTTGGCGAACCTCCACAAGACCTCAATTTCTAAAATACGGTAATGCCCCTAGAGTAATGATACTATTTCCATTTCTTATTTGAGCTATGTTTATCTGCCCGAACTGTCATTCTTCCAATTTTTTAAATATAGCAAAACTCCACCAGTGTTGAACGACAACTTAATAGCGGACAAAAGAAGCGAGAATATAATATTTTGGCTCCACAAAAGTATTATATTGGAATGACCATATATAGTTATGATGGTGTATTTAATCCTGCAATGGGTGGAGATTCCAAGGATTTACGGAAAAAACTGTTAGATAAATTTATGTATATCTAAATTGTAATACGCCAAACTAGGAATTTTATCCATTGGATGAATCTGACTGTCTCAGATTCTCAATTGTAAAGTTTTATCATTAGCGTTCAACACTGGTGGAGTTAAGGATTTGCTGTCAAAATTACATATTGAGAGAAAACCTTAACCGAATGGGGAGCCGTATGTGAGTGGCAAAGTAATTGTAAAAGTTGTTCCTATATTCAGATTACTATCCACCTTGATTTTTCCATGATGTAAGTCTACGAAGCGCTTGACTATATTCAATCCCAATCCCGTCCCAGGAATATTGCTGACATTTTTGCCGCGATGAAAAGGCTCAAACAGATGGGGTAAATCTTCGGGTGGGATACCAATGCCTTGATCACTAATCTGAAAGATAACTTGGCCACTACGCTTCGATAATTTCAGACTAATCGGACTTTGATTGGGAGAATAGCGGATTGAGTTAGAAAGAATATTTGTCAAAATCGATCGCAACAATTTTTCATCTAACTCTGCAATTATATGTCGATGGCGACTAATGATGGATAGTGAATTTTTGTTGGTTGGAATCTGCATTTCTACAACTAATGCCTGACAAAACTGCACTAATTCAATCGAGGCGGGTTGAATCATCAGTCTATGCGCTTCAATTTTACCAATCACTAAAATGTCATTAATCATCTGAGTCATGCGTTCTACATCAGTTTTGACTCCCTGAATATAGCTTCGGCGCTGCTCAGGAGATAGATGTGCATCATAGCGATCGAGGGATGACGCCGACAGCAAGATGTTGTTGAGGGGATTGCGGAACTCATGACACACCATTGAGACAAAGCGTGATTTGAGTTCACTGAGTTCCTGTAGCTCTTCATTGGCGCGATGGAGTTCTGCCGTGCGATTGCGAACCTTCAACTCTAGCTCTTCATTGGTTCGTTGTAACAGCGTTTCTGCCCACTTGCGTTGGGTGATGTCCTGAAAGGTGACCACCGTTCCGATCACTTCGCCATGCTGATTCTGCATGGGCGTGCTGATATATTCCACAGGAAACTTGGAGCCATCTTTGCGCCAGAACACTTCTGTATTGGCGCGGTGAATTCTTCCGTCTCGAAATGCCTGATAAATCGGGCATTCCTGTATTGAGTAAGGTCGGCCATCTGGTTTGGAGTGATGCAGAACCGAATGCATGGACTGACCAATCAGCTCCTTAATGTCCCAGCCAATCATGTTCGCTGCCGCCGGATTCACAAAGGTTACCTTCCCTTCTAGATCCAACCCATAGACTCCTTCTCCCACCGAGTTCAAAATCAATTCGTGTTGGCGGCGTAGAGTTTCTAGATCCGTTTCCGGTGGTGAGGGAGAAGCAGAGATACAAGAATCGATCAGATAGGATGTCTGATTTAATGCCTGGTTTGAGGAAGACTGTATCCAATAATGTTTTGGCATGATCACTAAGGCTACTAACCAATCAAGCAATGGGTGTGGCTATGTATTCTCTTACACTAAATGGATCATTGAATACCGCTACAACCTAAAGATTAAACCTTATGCTACATCACACAGGCCACCCTGTGCCCAAGAAATTATGACAAAAATTCTGGTGATCGAAGATGAGAAACAGACTCGACATATCTTCATCAGATGTTTAACATTTGAGGGATTTTGTGCAATCGAGGCTGAGAGTGGAACGATCGGGATTAAGCTGGCTCAGATACACTCCCCTGATCTGATTATCTGCGACATTATGATGCCTGATCTAGATGGCTATGATGTCCTATCAACAATTCGTTGCCATCCAGCTACAACAGCCATTCCCTTCATCTTTTTGACTGCCAAAGCAACCATGGCTGATCTCCGCCAGGGTATGGAAATGGGAGCAGATGACTATCTAACCAAACCCTGTAGTGTGGATCAATTTCTGGCAGCTATTACCACCCGTTTAGAACGGCAAGCTCAATTGCAATCTTGTTTCCGTGAGCCTCTATTGCACAGTAAAGCAGAGACTAGATTTTTCCCAGAGTGTTCCCGTCTATCACAGGTGTTTGCCTTCATTGAAGCCAATTATCAACAACCTATCAGCCTGGGTGATGTTGCCAAAAGAGTGGGCTATTCTCCTGCTTATTTGACTAACCTGGCTCAAGAGCTAACGGGCTATAGCATCAAGCGCTGGATTATAGAACGTCGGATGTCTCAGGCACGGATGTTGCTGTGCGAAACGGATCGATCAGTACGGCAAATTGCCCTAGAGGTTGGGTATGCAGATGTTGCTTATTTTACTCGCCAATTTCGACACCTGCATGGCGACCCGCCCCAGTCTTGGCGTAATTCTGTACGGTTGCGATTGGCCTAGCACCCTTAAAACCGAAAGAAAGTCCTACTCTTGCCAAAAGAGTTGCAATGCTATCCCAGAGGCTCCCCTGATATCTTGCAAGGCAACAGACCCAATGCTATTCTCACCGACCGGAGCCATTTATGCTACCTCTCCAAGCCCGATCTCAGGTTCAAGTCAAGCTCAGTCTTTGTCCCTGTGGGGGATCCCATCTTCCTCAGGATCACTGGCAAGCGGCTGAGGGGATGCCCCATGACCCGGCAGAGTTGATGGATGATTTGGTCCGGATGGGCTTATATCAGCCTGAGGTGCTAGCCCTAGCAAAAACCTTGACAGAAGTAGAAATGAAAGAAGCCTTGTTGTTACGTCAAATTGGCGGTGGCAACCCAGAGCGTGAGCGTTTCTATCAGTCATTAATTCGGGAAGCAGGCGGTCTTGATCAGGTCTTTGCCGCGGCGTTTGGGGTTCAGGCCACCGAGTTTTTTAACAATACGATTCGCAACAGTGATTTTAGCCGTCGGGAGTTCTTAAAGCGAGTTGTGGTGGCCGCAGCCCTGATTGGTACGGCTACCTACGGTCAGCAACAGATGGCAGATCATCCGTCTCATGCTGCTGAGGTTCCGACAAATTTAGAGAAAAAGGATTTAACCATCGGGTTTATTCCGATTACCTGCGCGACACCAATTGTCATGTCTGAGCCTTTAGGGTTTTACAGCAAGTATGGCTTAAATGTTCAGGTGAAAAAAATGCCCAATTGGGCTGCTGTCCGCGATTCGGCAATTGCTGGAGAACTAGATGCCTATCACATGTTGTCCCCTATGCCGATTGCCATCACTTTGGGATTAGGGTCGGCGGCATTTCCCATCAAGCTGGCCAGTATTGAAAATATTAACGGACAGGCCATAACTATTGCCTTGAAACACAAAGATACCGTCAAAGAGGCCAAAGATTTCAAAGGTTTCAGGATTGGTGTGCCCTTTCCTTTTTCGATGCACAATATGCTGATCCGCTATTATTTGGCAGCGGGCGGGTTAGATCCTGATAAAGATGTACAGATCTCCCCCGTGCCTCCGCCCGATAGCGTCGCCAAAATGGCAGCCGGGGAAATTGATGCCATGCTCATGCCGGATCCCTTCAATCAGCGCGCCGTATTTGAGAAGATTGGCTTCATCCACCTACTCACCAAAGATCTTTGGGATGGTCATCCCTGCTGTGCCTTTGCCGCTAGCCAGCAGTGGATTGATGCCAACCCCAACACCTTCCGAGCAGTCAATAAGTCGATTATTGATGCTGCCGCCTACGCCAATACGCCAGCCAACCGACCGGAAATCGCTAAAGCGTTGATTGAGCGCAAATATCTCAACCAGCCATTGCCCGTCGTTGAGGCTGTGCTCACGGGTAAGTTTGAGGATGGGTTAGGCAACACCCAAAATGTTCCAGATCGGATTGGGTTTGATCCCTATCCCTGGAAGAGTTTTGCCAAATGGATTACCGCGCAGTTGGTACGGTGGGAGTTCATGCCCCTAGAGCAGGCAGACTACACCAAAATTGCTCAAGATATCTTTCTAACCGATTTGTCGGCGGAACTCCAAAAGGAATTGGGTCAAACGCCCCCAACCGTTGCCGAGCGTTCGGAAACCCTAAAATACGATACGTTTGACCCCCAGGATCCCTCTGCCTATGTAAACCAACAGATCGAAAAATTCAAGGTTTAGCGAGGTTTTCAGCCATGACGCATCAGGTACTGCCACTTACCTTAGCTAGGGCAAAGTTATCCAAACTCAATACCGATCAACAGGCTTTTCTGCTGTTTATTGTGATTTTGCTGGTGTTCTTGGGACTGTGGGAGTTAGGCGTAACCTTAAAGTTATTTCTGCCGATTATGCCCTCCGCCAGTCAGACGATTGCTGATTTCTGGTTCTGGATCTCGAATCCTTTTTTTGACAATGGCCCCAATGATCAGGGGGTTGGACTGCTGTTGCTGACGAGTTTGCGGCGGGTGTTAGGCGGATTTTTGATTGGATCGGCGATCGCCATTCCCTTAGGTATTCTGATTGGGTTATCTCCAGTCGTATCGAGAGCTGTTGATCCATTTATTCAAATTCTGCGTCCGGTTTCTCCCTTGGCGTGGTTGCCGTTGGGTCTGGCGTTGATGCGAGACTCCGAAAAAACGGCTCTATTTGTGATTGCGATTACTAGCATTTGGCCCACCTTGATCAATACCAAATTTGGGGTGAGCAATGTGGATTCAGCTTATCTGAATGTAGCTCGCACCCTAGGGGCTTCTCGTTGGCGCACCATTACCAAAGTGATTTTACCGGCGGCGGCACCGAATATTGTGTCAGGGTTGCGGATTAGTCTCGGTATTGCTTGGTTGGTGATTGTGGCAGCAGAAATTTTGCTCAGCGGCGGGATTGGCTACTTTGTCTGGAATGAATGGAATAACCTGAAAATTACTAGCATTATCACGGCCATTCTGATTGTGGGATTGGTGGGATTATTGATGGATCGATTGTTTGGTTTGCTGCAACATTGGGTCTCATTTGGGCAAAAGTCTTAGTAGAGGTTTTAGTTATGCACTCCTCGAATTCTAAATTGATGCTTCCTTCACCTGAAACCACAGCACATTTGTCCTTACACAATGTCTCTAAAGTCTTTCCAGGACGAACGAGTCTAGTAGATAGAGGGCTGGGTCGCGCCTCAAAGGCATTTCTGGCGATCGCTAATATTGACCTAGAAGTTTTGCCAAACACGTTTGTTTCAATCATTGGGCCATCTGGTTGTGGCAAATCTACCTTGTTGAGTATTATTGCTGGATTGTCTCAACCCACCACGGGGCAACTCAGCATCAATGGTCGAGCGATTTCTGCCCCAGGTCCCGATCGGGGTGTAGTCTTTCAAAATTACGCGCTGATGCCCTGGATGACGGTTGCCGAAAACATTCGGTTTGCTGTGGAAACCGTTTATCCGGCGATGGGGATCCCTGAACAACAGTCGATTGTGCAGAACTATATTGGCTTGGTGGGGCTGCGAGGAGCGGAAGCCAAACATCCCCATGAACTCTCTGGCGGCATGAAACAGCGGGTGGGCATTGCTAGGGCACTAGCGATTAATCCACAAATTTTGTTGATGGATGAGCCGTTTGGGGCATTGGATGCTCTCACCCGTGGCTTCCTGCAAGATGAAATTGAACGGATTTGGGAGCAAGAACGCAAAACCGTAATTCTGATTACCCACAGCATTGAAGAAGCACTGCTCTTGTCTGATCAAATTGTCATGATGACGCGGGGGCCGGCGGCGCGCATTGCTCAAGTGCTGGATGTACCCTTTCCCCGCCCGCGCCGCCGGGAGGAATTGGATCAATATCCGGGTTATCACGGACTGAAAGCAGCAATGGAACAACATCTTTCCCATGAAACCCGTACTGTAGAAGAGTCCCGTATTCAGTAGCGACTTCACTGATGCGGGCATACAACCTGCCGAAAGACCTATCTAAGTGATGAAGGAGAAAACTATGTCAAACACGGAAATTTCTGTAATTACCGCAACACTCTTGGCAGCCAAAAAAGCCAAAGGGATTACATTCACTGATCTGGAGCAAGTGATCGGTCGGGATGAAGTCTGGATTGCCGCTGTGATCTATCGACAAGCAACTGCCTCAGTTGAGGAAGCAAGTAAGTTACTCTATGCCTTGGGATTGAGCGAAGATCTTGTGCCGGAACTGACTGACTCTTCGGTGAAGGGGTTAGGGCCACTGGTTCCTACCGATCCCCTGATTTATCGATTTTACGAGATCATGCAGGTGTATGGAATGCCAATGAAGGCGGTGATCCATGAGAAGTTTGGGGATGGCATCATGAGCGCGATTGACTTCACTTTGGACATTGAAAAAGAAGAAGATCCAAAGGGGGATCGGGTCAAAGTGACGATGAATGGTAAGTTTTTGCCTTACAAGAAATGGTAGTCAGGATCGTTTCGGGATCATTAACAATAAAACAACCCAATGGGAACATCAAGCTAATGGCAAGAACTGATTGGGTTAGCAAGCAAACGATAGGATGACAAACAGCGATGGAAACAAAACCTCCCCTACCACCTTTTACTTTAGAAACCGCCAAAACCAAGGTGAAATCCGCAGAAAATGCCTGGAACACATGCGATCCTGAAAAAGTTGCTCTCGCTTACACAGAGGATTCCGAGTGGCGCAATAGGGCTGAATTTCTGCGTGGGCGTGAAGAAATTAGAGCTTTCTTAAAACGTAAGTGGGCAAAAGAACTGGACTATCGTCTTAAGAAAGAGCTTTGGTGCTTTATGGATAATCGAATTGCTGTGCGATTTGAGTATGAGTGGCATGATGATTCAGGTTTCTGGTATCGATCCTATGGCAACGAAAACTGGGAGTTTGCGGACAACGGCTTGATGATGCGTCGATTTGCTAGCATCAACGACCTGCCCATCCAAGAGTCTGAACGAAAATTTCGCGGGGAACACACCTGAAACGATCGGTCTTACCTTTAGAGCATTACAGCCTATTCGACGATTAGCTAGTACAGTAACAGCACTTGGTAAACCAGTTTCTGAATGATGCCTTCTCTACCAAATATAGTGCGATCTCTATCAGCTTTTCTATGCTTTCCATCCCCCTAGAAGGAAACAGTCGGA